>NZ_CP083239.1:1750000-2410429 GCF_022836935.1 Ancylobacter polymorphus
AAGAGTGCGGCTATGAAAAAAGGGCGCGCCGTGGTTCACACGACACGCCCAGCAAAGTCTTTGGGAGAGCGGCCGCCCGTTCGTGGCGGGCGACCGATAGCCGCCTTAGTGTCGCGCGTTCTAACCCGCCTTCTTGAACTTCGCCGCTTCTTCCGAACCGCCGGTCGCGTTGCCCTTGGAATAGGAATGCGCGCCGACGCCGGCGAGGTTGCCGCCCTGGACGATGAGATATTCGTCGCGGATCGGCCGGCCCTCGAAGAAGCATTCGAGGATCTCCCGCGTGCCGGCGGCATAGCGGGTCTGGGCGGTGAGCGAGGTGCCCGACATGTGCGGCGTCATGCCGTTCCACGCCATGGTGCGCCAGGGGTGATCGGCCGGCGCCGGCTGCGGGAACCACACATCGCCGGCATAGCCGGCCAACGTGCCGTTCTCCAACGCCCGGGCGATGGCGTCGCGGTCGCAGAGCTTGCCGCGCGCGGTGTTGACGATATAGGCGCCGCGCTTGAACAGCTTCAGCGTCTCCTCATTGACCATATGCTCGGTCTCGGGATGCAGCGGGCAGTTCAGCGTCACCACATCGCAATGCGGGTACATGTCGGTGGGCGAGGCGTGCCAGGTGAGGTTCAGCTCCTTCTCGACCGACTCAGGCAGCCGGTGACGGTCGGTGTAGTGCAGCTTCACGTCGAAGGGCGCGAGCCTGCGCAGCACGGCGAGGCCGATGCGGCCGGCGGCGACGGTGCCGACGCTCATCGCTTCGAGATCGTAGGAGTGCTTCACGCAGTCGGCTATGTTCCAACCGCCCTTGCGCGCCCAGTCATGCGCGGGCAGATAGTTGCGCACCAGGCCCAGGATCATCATCACCACATGCTCGGCGACGCTGATCGAGTTGCAATAGGTGACTTCGGCCACGGTGACGCCACGATCAATAGCCGACTGAAGGTCGACATGGTCGGAGCCGATGCCGGCCGTGAGCGCGAGTTTCAGGTTCTTCGCCTTGGCGAAGCGCTCGGGCGTGAGATAGGCCGGCCAGAAGGGCTGGGAGATGACGATATCCGCGTCGACCAGTTCCTTCTCGAACACCGAATCCGGGCCGTCCTTGTCGGAGGTCACCACCAGCGTGTGGCCATTGGATTCGAGATATTTGCGCAGGCCCAGTTCACCGGACACGCTGCCGAGCATGGTGCCGGGCGTGAAGTCGATCGCCTTGGGCGTCGGCAGGGTCTGGCCGCCGGGATAATGGTCGATCTTCGGCAGGTCGTCGCGGGCATAGGTGGTGGGGTAGCCGTCGATCGGGTCATCGTAGAGAACGCACAGAACCTTTGCCATCGGGCCATTTCCTCGCTTGGGGTTGAGCGGGGACGTTTCCGCCGCGTCACGCGGCAGAGCCTGCCTGCCGGACGGGCCGGCGTCTTGATCTCTGCAGGGGTGGCCGGTCCGGAAGAGCGTCCCGAAACGGCGCGGCGGTCGTCCTTGTGCCGGGTGGGGCGGGGTGATCGGCTCCGCCTCTCGCCGGCCCCTGGACACTGGCCCGGGCGGGGCGGCGGTTCAAATTGAAAGCGCTGAACAATTGATAGACGGCGGATATGAAGGTTCGCGCGCCGCTTCGCCCCGCGCGGGGCCACCGGTGGCGGGGCGGAACAGCCACGCCCGTCATGCCTCAGCCGAACAGCCCTTCCAGCGTCCCCTCGCGCGCCAGCTTCTGCGCCAGCCGGTGCAGCGCGCCGGCCACGGGGCTCAGCGGGTCGCGTTCGGACAGCACCAGCCCGATGGGCTGCACGTGCACTGGGTCCACCAGCGGCACGGCGGCGAGATCGGCGCCGTCGCCGAGCCCGCGAAAGCTCGCCTCCGGCACCAGGCTGTTCCACGGGCCGCGCCGCACAAAGGACCACACGCCCATGAAGGAATTCGTCTCGATAACAGGGGCGGAGGCGAGGCCGGCCTCACCCATCACCTGGTCGATGATGCGGCGGTTCTGCATGTCCGGGGTGAGCAGGCACAAGGGCTGCGCCGCCGCTTCTGCCCAGCGCAGGCTGCGCCGGCGGGCGAGCGGCTCGTCGGGGCGGGTGATGAAGACATAATGCTCGCGGTAGAGCGGCACGCGGCGCACGCGGTTCAGCGGCTCATTGTCGAGATAGGTGATGCCGGCGTCGAGCTCCATCGCGTCGAGCCCGCGCTGGATCGCCGCCGAGGAGAGGGTGAGCATCTGCACCTTCACCCCGGGATGGCGGTCGCGGAAAGGGGCGAGCAGGGCCGGCGCGGCGGCGGTCGCGGCGGGAATGGCGCCGACGCGCAGCGTGCCGGTTATGCTGCTGCCGGTCTCCACCCTTTCCTGCTTCAGGCTCTCATAATCGGCGGCGATCTGCCTAGCCCAGCCGAGCACGCGCTCGCCCTCCGCGGTGAAGCCGAGAAAGCGATGGCCGCGCGCGACGATGGGCACGCCGAGCTCCTGCTCCAGCTTGCGGATGCCGGCGGACAGCGTCGGCTGGGTGACATGGCAGGCGGCCGCCGCACGGCCGAAATGCTTCTCGCGGGCCAAGGCGACGAGATAGTGCATCTGCCGCACGAACATGGGCGGTTCCAAAGCTCCTCAAGGGTGCGGCGTGGCGTCCCGGCCCCGCTATTTCCGCTCGGATACAGCAGACATATAGGCGGAAAGCCGACGGCGAAAGGCCTTCGGCTTCTCCGCAAACAGCCGGGCATGGAGAAGCAGGGCGGTGTGGGCCAGCTTGCCCTGCCGCGCGGCGATGGCGGCGAGCAGCGGGGCGCACCAGGCCGGGCGCCGGCCGGCGCGCGCGGGATGCGCTTCGACCAGCGTGCGCAGCACGGCGAGATCGTGATGCTTGCCGAGCTTGTCGCGCAGCCGCTGCAATTCGTCGACCCAGAACTGGCCGAGCCCCGGCCAGTCGGCGACCACCAGCTCCATCTGGTAGCGCTGGGCGATCACATCCTTGCGCAACTCATGCAGGCTTTCGTCGTCTTGTGGGTCGACGGCGCGGCCGGCGCGGCGCGCCTTGGCATAGGAGGCGGCCAGCGCCGCACACAGCGCGCCGTCATCCAGCGCGGCGCCAAGCCGGGGGAGGGCTTCGGCCAGAGCCGCCATTTCTGCCTCCAGCGCGGCGCGATGCGCGCCGACGCCATCGCCCTGCGGCACCGGCGCGTCGGTGCTGGCGAGGGCGCGGCCGGCGGCCCGGCGCGTCGCCTTGGCAAGGCCGGCCTTGGCGACGAGATCGTCCAGCGCGTCCTCCCGCGCCGCCGCGTCGCGGGCCTGGGCGAGATGGCGGGCGGTTTGTGCCAAGGCGCGCCGGGCGGCGCGGGCGCGCTGGGAGACCGCGCGCGCGCGGGCGGCCTCGGCGAGCCGCAGCAGCGCCCGCAGCCGCTTGAAGCCCTTGCGCACCCCGTGCACCGCCGCTTCCGGATCGCGGAGGGCAAGAGCGTCGTGGGCCTCGGTGAAGGCGTCGTCCAATGCCAGCGCGAGGCGCGTCGGCGGCGCATCGCCCGCCGGAGCGGGACTATCCACCGGCGCCGCAGCGCTGTCCGAAACCTTCTCCGTCATGAAAGACCTTTCCAAATCAGTCTGTTAGGTGCTTTCTCAACGTCCGAGACGACGATAGGGTGACAAAAAGATAGCCCGGCCCCCTTTCATTTGGCCATGCGGATTGCTAGATAGCCGCCATCGGCAAGACGCCACGGCGACTTCCGTCTCTGACGCGGGGTGGAGCAGCCCGGTAGCTCGTCAGGCTCATAACCTGAAGGCCGCAGGTTCAAATCCTGCCCCCGCAACCACTGATACAGACAAACCCGCAGCCTCGGCTGCGGGTTTTGTTGTTCTGGCGTCCCGCTTCCGCCACGCCGCGTCGCGACCCACCCGCTGCGTTCATGGCCGGGCGTCCGCGTCCGCGCCCGCTCGCGGCTGAAGCGCCTCGCATGCCCGGATCTGATGGTTGCATGCCTGAAAAGCATTGCCGCTACGGCATTTAGCTCCGGTAGTCTCCAGTCTTCCCGATCGCCGGGGGCGATGGGTCGGAAGGAGATCAGGTCATGCGGCAGGTCGAGGTAGCGGTGATTGGCACGGGCTGGTGCGGCGGGATCCGCGCCGAGACTCTTTCGCGATCGGCACTGGTGGACAAGCTGCACATCTGCGACATCCGGCCCGAGCGGCTCGCGGAGGTGCGCACCCTCACCAACGCGGCGACGGCGACGCTGGACTATCGTGACATCGTCGCGAACGACGCCATTCAGGTGGTCTACATCTCGACCACGCCAGAGAGCACGCACTACCCGATCGCCCGCGACTGCCTCAAGGCCGGCAAGCATGTCCTGCTGGAGAAGCCGATCGCGATGGAGCTGTGGGAGGCCAATGAGCTGATCGAGCTGGCGAACCGCAACGGGGTGAAATTCACCATCGGCTATTCCCAGCGCTTCAACCCCAAGATCGCCTACGCCAAGAAGCAGATCGCCGAGGGGACTCTGGGGCGCGTGGTCAATGTGATGGTGTCGCGCCATTTGTCGCGCAGCCTCGGCAAGAAGATCGCCTCGCGGGTGAAGCTGTCGCCGGCCGCGATGGAATCGACCCATGACCTCGATTTCGTGTTCTGGCTCCTGGAGCCGGCCAAGCCTGTCCGCGTCTATTCGCAGGGCGCCTATGGCTACATGCAGGCCGTCAACGGCTCTTATGACTGCATGTGGTCCACCGTGACCATGGATAACGGCATGCTGGTGGTGATCGGCGGCGGCTGGAACCTGCCGCCGGCCTATCCCAACTATTGCGGCACCTGGATCGAGATCACCGGCACCGAGGGCGCGCTGATCCTCGACGACACGCAGCGCGACAATTGGCTGAGCACGGTGAGCGGGGGCACGCGCTTCCCGATGTCGACCATGCCCGGCGAGCAGGTCGATCATGTCTTTGCCGGCCAGATGGGACCGGAGACGCTGCATTTCCTTGAATCGGTGCTGCTCGACCGCGCGCCCATGGTGGCGCCCGAACATGCCCGCATGGTGATGGAGAGCTATCTGGCGGCCGATCTCTCGGCGGCGGTCAACGAGCCGGTGGATCTGCCGCTGTCGAACCGCTCCATCGCCCAGATCAACGATCTGAAAGCGGCGATGATCGCCGCTTCCTGACCTCCAACAAAGCGATGCCGGCCAGCGACCGGCGCCCTTGGCGCCGGTCGTCTCATGTCAGGCGGTCGCCGGGCGCGTGCCGCTCCGGCGCGCCTGACTGGACCGCCGGAACGCCAGGACCACGGTGATCAGGGCGATCAGCAGCAGGCCCATCGTGATCGGTCGGGTCAGCATGAAGCTGAGATCGCCGCCATGGATCACCATGGCCCGGTTGAGATTGGATTCGACGATGGGGCCCATGACGAAGGCGAGCACGATGGGGATCACCGGCATCTGGATCTTGTCGAACCAGAAGGCGACCGCCCCAAGCATCAGCGCCATGATGATGTGCGGGGTATAGGTCTGGTCGGCGAACACGCCGATGATCAAAAGGATGAGCACGAACGGGCCTAGAATGTAGCGGGGAATCTGCGCGACGAGCGCGAAGACGCGGACACCCGCCATGCCGACGAGCAGCATCAGCAGCGCCGAGGCGATGAGGCCGACAAACACCGCCATCACCAGCAATCCGTTGCGCTCGAACAGCAGTGGGCCGGGCACCACACCCTTGGAGATCAGCAGGCCGAGCAGGATCGCGATGGCGCCCGATCCCGGCACACCCAGTGCCAGCGAGGGAATGAGCGCGCCGGCGACGATGGCGTTGTTGGCGGTCTCCGGCGCGGCGACGCCTTCATCGCAGCCGGTGCCGAATTTCTCCGGGTGCTTGGAGGCGCGGCGTTCCTCATTATAGGCGACAATCGAGGACACGGTGGCGCCGGGGCCGGGAATGGAGCCGATGGCGGTGCCGATCACCGTCGCGCGCAGCATGGTCGGCGAGAGCTTCTTCATCTCCTTCCAGCCGACATGGTTCTTCTCGCGATCCGCGCCCTTGATCGACTGCAGGTCGAGCCCGGCCTCGCCCTTGCGCGCCATCAGCAGCCGGAACGCTTCCGGCATCGCCATCAGGCCGGTGATGACGACGATCAGCGGCAGGCCTTCCATCAGCGATTCCAGGCCGAAGGTGAAGCGCAGGCCGGCAAAACCGGAACTGCCGATGGTCGCCAGGAACAGGCCGATGCCGGTGGCGACGAAGCCCTTCACCGGGCTGTTGCCGAAGAACGAGCCGATCATCGACAGGCCGAACACGCCGACCGCGAACATTTCACTGGGGCCGAACTGCAGGCCGATCCAGGCCAGGCCCGACGCGGCGAACAGGAAGATCAGGCTGGAGGCGATGGAGCCGACCACGCCGGTATAGAGCGAGATCTTGAGCGCGCGCGCCGCCTTGCCCTGCTGGGCCATCGGGTAGCCGTCGAGCAGCGTGACCGCCGCCGCGGCGGTGCCGGGCGTGCGGATCAGGATCGCCGGGATGGAGCCGCCATATTCCGCCGCCGCATAGATCGAGATGAAGAACAGCGCTCCCGCTTCCGGCGACATGAAGAAGGTGAAAGGGAACATCAGCGCCAGCGCCTGCGCCGCGCCGAAGCCGGGCAGGGCGCCCAGCACCGTGCCGACGACGACGCCGGCCAGCATGATCAGGATATTGGTCGGCGACAGGACCAGAAGCGTCGCCGGGATCAGGTTGTCGAGTAGAACCTCCATCGCGGCCTCCTCAGAAGGTGATGTAGCTGGGCAGGAAGGCCAGCGGGATCGACACGCCGAGGGCCAGCACGAAGACGAGATAGATCGTCAGCATGGTCGCGACGGCGGCGAAGGCGCTCGTCGCCGGGGAATCCAGCCGCGGATAGAGCAGCGCGAAGGTGATCGCCACGCAGGTGATCTCGAAGCCGACCGTGTCGAGACCGACCGCGAACAGGGCGCCTGCGCCGATGGCGAGGGCGAAATCGCGATATTCGAAGACGATCGGCGCCGCCTCCGCTTCCGCTTCGGGCGAGCCGGGATCATGCCGACGGCCTCCCCGGCCGAGATAGAGCCGGCCGAGCCAGAGCAGGGCGAAGGCGCCGGTGAAGAGCAGGATGATGCGGGGAATGAAGCCGGGGCCGGGATAGCCGCGCATGGGCGAGGGCGGCAGGCTCAGGCTGTTGACGAACAGGGCGATGACGGCGGCGAGAACCACGAGGGCGGTGACCACCTCCGCGACGCCGCGATTGATACGGACGATGCCACGCTCTTCCATAGCGATGCTCCCTTGGATCGGGGCCGTTGACAGGCCGTCCGCGCCCCTTGGCCGGGCGCGGACAGAAGGGGCGTGGCTCAGAGAATGCCGTTCTGCTGCATGAAGGTGCGGTAGCCCTCACGTTCTTCGTCGAACGACTTCTTCAGCTTGGCGCCATCGGTCTCGAACGCCTTTTCGACATGCGGGCTGTTCTTGAGATATTCGGCATATTCCGGCCCATCGACCACCTTCTGGAAGGCGGCGCGCACCTTGGCCTTGACGTCCTCGGGGGTGCCCTTCTTGACGAAGATGCCCTGCCATTGATGCGAGATCGGGTAGACGTAGCCCAGCTCCTGAATGGTGGGTACATCGGGCATTTTGGGCGAGCGCGTCTCGTTGAGCACCACGAGGGTGCGCAGCTTGCCGGCCTCCTGATGCGGCATGATCTGGCCGATCGTGCCGAGCCCCGCTGGCACATGGCCGCCGAGCAGGTCGCGGATCGCGTCGCCCGAACCTTCATAGGGAATGTGGTTGACGGTGGCGCCCGCCGCCGTGAAGGCCGAGAGGATGTGCTTGTGGTGGATCGAGCCGATCTTGTTGCCGGCGACGCCGATGCTGCCCGGCGCCAGCTTGGCGGCGGTGACGAGCTCGCCGAAGGTCTGGTACTTGCTGTCCGAGCGGACGGCGAGCCCGTAGACGAACTTCTCGACCTTCACCAGGAACTCGAAATCGTCCGGCTTGGCGGAGAAGGTCGGCAGGTTCATGTAGCCCGAGAAGCTCGCGCTGGCGTGCAGCAGCGTGTAGCCATCCGCGGGGCGGCTCATGACATAGACCGCCGCCTCATTGCCGGAGCCGGCACCCTTGTAGACCACGTTCACCGGCTTGCCGAGCACGTCGGGCTTGGCGAGCACCTGCGCCATGAGCTGGCACCATTGCGCCGCAGTGGAGCCGGGCGAGGTCGAGCAGACAAGTTCGATCGGCTTGGTGGGGTAGGTCTGCGCCTGCGCCGCCGGGGCGGCGACGGCAGACAGCATCACGGCCGCGAGGCCGGCGGCGAATTTGATCATGTGGTATCCTCCCAGGTTTTGGCCGCGCGGTTTTTGTGCGCTGGCCGGCCCGCGCGCACCGGTGCGGTGCGGGCGGTCGAGAAGAGACGCGGGTGTTGGCGCAGCCGCGTCTCCCGGGCGATCAGGCTTGCATCAGGCCTTGGGCTCGAAGCCCTTCTCATAGAAAGCGCCGGTGTTCTTGCCGTCGGCGGCGACACCGGCAATGCCGAAGGACAGGTCCTTGGCGACAAAGAAGATCACGTCTTCGTCCGGCAGGGCGACGGTGGAATGGATCTTGTTGGCGGGAAAGAAGATCAGCGTGCCGGGTCCGGCGATCCGTTCCGGCTCGCCCTCGATGTTCACGCGCAGCCGTCCCTGAATGACGTAGTTCCACTGCTCATTGGGGTGTGAATGCGGCCGGGCGCCGGTTCCGCGCGCCTTGCGCATCAAGCCGACCTGCGTGCGCTCGCCTTCGACCACAGGCCCGATGGCGGTGCTGTAGGTCGGGCCGGCTTCCATCTTGTCGAGGGTGAGCAGGTCGAAAATATAGGCGCCTTCGCCGGCTTTCACCGCGCCTTCGTTCTTGGTTTCACGCGACATGGCGGCTTGTGCGGACATGTGTGGCTTCCTCCCGTTGCAGTCCCGCCGGCTCGTTCTCGGTTTGCCGTGTCAGGATCAAGGTCCGGACGTGTTGAGCGCACGCTCCAGGCGGAAGGATGCGCCGTGCCGGATCAGATTAACATATGAACGATGTTTGAACATTTCTCATAAGTCAATAAATTCCGACGAATTGTCGAATTGTCACCCGGAGGTGCCGCTCCGACCTTGGTGCCGGTCCTGCATCCATGCCCTTTCACTATGTCCCAATGGCGAAAGAGCATTTGCGCGGCCTGGAAACGCATGGTCCGCTCACCCTCAACAACAATGATTGAACGGGTGGAAACCATGAGGAACATGGACGACGACGCCATCAATGCGCGTCCGCAGGGCGAAGTCTATGCGGCGGCGGCAGAGGGAGCGCGGTGATGCGCCGGCAGTCTCCCAAGGGTATCGGCCTCGCCATTATCGGCGCCGGACGTGTCGGCCTGTTTCGCGGCGCGGTCGCCGCGCGCCATCCGGCGGTGGGTTGGATCGGCCTCGCCGAGATCAATCCCGAGCGCGGCCAGCGCGTCGGCGCCGAGATCGACGCCGACTTCATCACCACCGATCATCGCGAATTGCTGAAGCGGCCCGAGGTGACGGCGGTGATCGTCGCCACCGACGAGCATCTGCATGTCGATCCTGTTATGGCGGCGCTCGAACGCAACCTGCCGATGCTGATCGAAAAGCCGCTCGCCACCCATCTCGACGATTCCCTGCGCGTGCTGCGCGAGATCGAGAACGCCGGTGTCGACGCGGTGGTGGGCTATACGCAGCGCTTCCGCCGCCGCTGGCTCGCCGCCAAGGAAAAGGTACGCACGGGCGCGCTTGGCGACGTCACCATGGTGACCTCGCGCGCCTTCATGAACCGGCTGGTCGCCATCGACAATTACCGGCGCTCCGATGCGCCGAAGACCATCTCGCCCATGGTGATTTCCGGCACCCACGCGCTCGATATCGTCATGTGGTACCTGGAGGCGAAGACCCCGGTCGAGGTTTATGCCCGCTCGGTCGACAAGGTGCTCGGCACCGACTGGCAGGGCATCGACGGCACGGCCGGCATGATCATGATGAGCGACGGCTCGGTCTATCACCTCGCCATCTCGTGGGCGCTGCCGGTGACCTGGCCCGGCGCGGTCTACAGCCTTGAGGTGGGCATCGTTGGCACCACCGGCGTGCTCACCATCGACGACACCCATCGCGACATCGTGCTGGCGGTCTCGGCGCCGCAGGAAGAGGGCTACCTGCCGGACAAGACCCGGCTCGTCGACTTCATGGGCAGCTATCCGCCGGGCGACATGGCCCTTGGCGAGCTGCGCGGCCCGATGCGTACCGAGACCGAATCCTGGCTCAACCGCATTGCGCTCGACCTTCCGACCCAGCACGCGACCGCGGCCGAGGCGCATAACCGGCTCATGCTGACCAAGGCGCTCGATCTTTCCGCC
This sequence comes from Ancylobacter polymorphus, assembly GCF_022836935.1. Lineage (NCBI taxonomy): Bacteria > Pseudomonadati > Pseudomonadota > Alphaproteobacteria > Hyphomicrobiales > Xanthobacteraceae > Ancylobacter > Ancylobacter polymorphus. The sequence continues at coordinate 1,760,350 of NZ_CP083239.1, forward strand.
AAGCTCAGGCGTCCGGTGAAGCTGCCGCTCGAAGTGGAAGGCGAGCGCGAGATGATGCGTGAGGCCGTCATGGCCTGAAAGTGCCGTGCCTGACATCGCCAAAGCGAGCCGGCGTCAGCCAGAACAATAAGCGGCGCGGCTATCCTGGGAGGGAACGATGAACATGTCCGTCACCCGCCGTGCCGTTAATTCCTTAGCCGTGTGTGCCGCCGCCGCACTCGCCGTCGGCCTCGCCACTTCGCTTCCCGCATCGGCACAGTCCGACTATCCGAACCAGCCGATCACGCTGATCGTGCCCTTCGCGCCCGGTGGCGCGTCGGACTTTGCCGCCCGGCTGCTGCAGCCGCGCCTCTCGGAAATCCTCGGTCAGCAGATCGTCATCGAAAACCGTGACGGCGCGGCCGGCAATGTCGGCATGGACTTCGCCGCGCGGGCGAAGCCCGACGGCTATACGCTGTTCCTCGGCAATGTCGGCACGGTGTCGATCAACCCGTCGCTGTTCTCCAGCCTGCGGGTGAAGCCGCTGCAGGACTTCATCCCGATCTCCATCGTCGCCGACACGCCCGGCCTGCTGATCGCCAACCCGCAATTCCCGCCGAACAATGTCAAGGAACTGGTGGAATATGTGAAGGCGCGCCCCGGGCAGGTGAATTTCGCCTCGCCCGGAACCGGCTCGGTGAACCGGCTGGAGATGGAGGCGTTCCGCCGCGAGGCGGGGCTCGACATGATCCATGTCCCCTATAAGGGCGGTGCCGGCCCGGCCACGGCCGATGTGATGGGCGGCCATGTCAGCCTGATGTTCGTGACCATCTCGTCCGGCATCAACCATGTGAAGGGCGGCCGGCTCAAGGCGCTGGGCGTTTCCACCAAGGAACGCGTGTCGCAACTGCCCGACGTGGCCACCATGACCGAGCAGGGCTTCCCCAAGAGCGTGTCCTCGTCCTGGCAGGGCATTCTGGCGCCGGCCGGCACGCCGCAGCCGATCATCGACAAGCTGCATGCCGCCATCGTCGAGGCGATGAAGGATCCGACCATCAAGGCGCGCATGGCGGAGGCCGGCGTCAGCGCGGTGTCGAGCCCCAGCCCGGCCGACTTCAAGGCCTATATCCAGGCCGACGCCGACAAATGGAGCGCCGTCATCAAGGATATCGGCGCCAAGGCCGATTGATGTCCCGCCGGCGAAGGTGCCGCGCCCCCGGGCACCGGCCCCTCGCCGGTTCCGACCGATCCTCTCCCCCTCGACGCGGCCTGAAGCTGCGGCGGACCATCCATTGGGGTTGTGCATGGACATCAGGATTTCCTCCGATTTCGTGACCGGGCTGTTCTTCTGCGCCCTCGGCGCGGTCGCCATGATCATCGGCTCCGACTATCCCATCGGCACCGCGGCCCGCATGGGTGCCGGCTATTTCCCCTTGATGATCAGCTGCGGGCTGATCCTGCTCGGCGGCATCCTCGTCCTGCGGTCCTTCCTCACCGAGACCGAAGAGGTCGGCTCGATCGACCTCCGGCCGCTGGCGCTGCTGATCGTCAGCATCCTGCTGTTCGGCCTGCTGATCGAGGACTGGGGTTTCCCGGTCGCCGGCCTGGTGGTCGTCATCGGCGCGCGCATCGCCGGCAAGCATTACAAGCCGCTGGAAACCGGGCTGCTCGCGGTCGGGCTGGTCGGCTTCTGCGTGCTCCTATTCTCCTATGGGCTGGGCCTGCATCTGCCCGCCACGCATCTGTGGTGAGGGGCGGTCATGGAACTCTTCAACGATGTCTTCCTCGGTTTCTCGGTGGCGATGACGCCGGCGAACCTGGTCTATGGTTTTCTCGGCGTGCTGCTCGGCACGATCATCGGCGTGCTGCCCGGCCTCGGGCCGGTGGCGACGATCTCGATCCTGCTGCCGGTCACCTTCGCGCTGCCGGCGCCGGCGGCGCTGATCATGCTCGCCGGCATTTATTACGGCGCGCAATATGGCGGCTCGACCACGGCGATCCTCGTCAATCTTCCCGGTGAAAGTTCCTCGGTGGTGACGGCCATTGACGGCTACCAGATGGCCCGCAAGGGACAGGCCGGGCTGGCGCTCGCTACGGCGGCGCTGTGTTCCTTCATTGCCGGCACGCTGGCCACCGTCGTGATCGCGGTGGCGGCGCCGGCGCTGGCGGAGGTCGCGCTCGATTTCGGGCCGGCCGACTATTTCTCGCTGATGCTGTTCGGCCTGGTGGCGGCCGTGATCCTCGCGCACGGATCGGTCGTCAAGGCGGTGGGGATGATCCTCGTCGGCATCCTGTTCGGGACGATGGGCATCGACGCGAATACCAGCCTGGAGCGCTACACGTTCGGCGTTCCCGCTTTTGCCGATGGCATCGACTTCGCGGTGATCGCCATGGGCATGTTCGGCATCGGCGAGACCATCTCGAATCTCACGCAGAAGGACGAGGAGCGCAGCTTCGTGAAGGAGGTGCGCGGGCTCTGGCCACGCTGGGCGGATTTCCGCCGCTTCGTGCCGCCGGCCTTGCGCGGCACCCTGCTCGGCGGCGCGCTCGGCCTGCTGCCGGGCGGGGGGCCGGTGCTGGCGTCGTTCTCCACCTATGCGCTGGAAAAGAAGCTGTCGAAGACCCCCGGCGAATTCGGCAAGGGCGCCATCGCCGGCGTCGCCGGGCCGGAGGCGGCCAACAATGCCGCGGCGCAGACGGCCTTCATTCCCATGCTGACGCTGGGCCTGCCGTCGAGCGCGGTGATGGCGCTGATGATCGGCGCGCTGATGATGCAGGGCCTGTCGCCCGGCCCGCAGCTCATGACCCAGCGGCCGGATCTGTTCTGGGGCCTCATCGCCTCGATGTGGTTGGGCAATCTCATGCTGGTTGTGCTCAACCTGCCGCTGGTCGGCATCTGGGTGAAGCTGCTCTCGGTGCCCTACCGCATGCTCTATCCCGCCATCATGCTGTTCTGCTGCATCGGCGTGTACAGCATCAACAATAATGCGCTCGATGTGGTGCTGGCGGCGGTGTTCGGTGCGTTCGGCTATCTGATGAAGCGCCTGCATTGCGAGCCGGCGCCCCTGCTGCTCGGCTTCATCCTTGGCCCGATGATCGAGGAAACGCTGCGCCGCGCGCTGCTGATCTCCCATGGTGACCCGATGGTGTTCGTCCAGCGGCCGATCAGCCTCAGCTTCCTGGTGCTGACGGTGCTGCTGCTGATCGTGCTGGTGGCGCCGATGATCCGCATGACGCGCCAGCGTGCCTTTGAGGAGAGCACGGATTAGGAGCTGCTCTCCGGCTCAAACGACAACGGCCGGGCAGGGAGCCCGGCCGTTTTGCGTTGGGAGGCGGAAAGAGGATCAGGCGACGCCGGCAAGGGTCCGGCGCTGCGGTGCCGCCCAGTGCGAGGCGTTGGTGTCCGGGAGCGCGCTGAAGAGGCCGCGCTGGGCCAGGGCGTCGATCTCGGCGCGCAGCAGTCCCATCACCGCATGTGCCGCCGGGCTGACCTTGTCGCCGACATGCGAGAGCATGATGGTGCGGCTGAGATTGACGCCGCCCACCGCGAGCCCGGTGAGCTGGCCTTCGTCGATCTCCTTGCGAAAGGTCGAGATCGGCATGATCGAGGCCCCACGCCCCCGCAGCAGCATCCGCCGAATGGCTTCCACCGCGTCGATCTCGCAATCCACCTCGACGCAGACGCCGTGCGAGGCGAGCTGCTCGTCGACCAGCGCGCGGATGCCGCGCGTGACCAGCATGGGCGTCGAGGCCAGCTCATCCAGCGTCACCACCGGCGAGACACCGCGCTGCTGGCGCGGCATGACCACGACGATCGGCTCGGTCAGCACCGCCGTGAAGCGCAGCGCACGGTTCGGCGGCGGGTTGGTGAGCAGGGCGAGATCGACCTGGGCATTGACCAGATCGACCTGCAGCCGCCGGGTGAATTCCTCGACGATGGTGAGGTTAATCGCCGGGTAGGTCGCGATACAGCGCTCGATGAGGCCGGGGGCGAGAAGCGAGGACAGGGTCGGCGAGATGCCGACCACCACCTTGCCCGACACGCCGTCGCCGCCAATGTTCATCTCCTGCGCGGCGTGAGCCACTTCCTGGAGGATGCGGCGGCTGTGCTGGAGGAAACGACGACCCGCCAGGGTGAGCTGTACCCCGCGCGGCAACCGGACGAGGAGCTGGGCGCCGATTTCCGTCTCGATGCGCTGGATATGCCGGCTCAGCGCCGGCTGGACGATACCGAGATCGCGGGAGGCGCGTGTGATGCTGCCAAGTTCGGCAACGCGCACGAAGGCTTCGATGCTACGCAATTCCATGGCGTCTTCCTCCGGGAAGGGCGCCTGTTGTTTTGTGGCGCGCCCTTCGTGCTGAACGCAAAAAATCCTCTCACGCAGGCGAGGGAACCCGAAACACCCGCAGGGCGATGGCGAGCATCGAGTAGTAGCCGAGCAAGCCGGTCAACTCGATCACCGTGCGACGGCCAAAGCGCGTCACCGCCGCCGCGAACAGCTCGTCCGGCACATCCTTGTGCTGGTAGATCGCGGCGGAAAAATCATGCACCAGCGCGGCGTCGTCATCCGTGAAATCCGGACGGCGTCCGTCGGCGAGCGCCTCGATCTCGAACTCCGGCACCCCGGCCTTGCGCGCCTCGCCGGCATGCACGCCGAACTCATATTCCGCGCCCCAGAAGGAGGCGGTGGTGAGAATGGCGAGTTCCGACAGGCGCGGCGGAAGGCCGGTGCGATAGCGACAGAAGGCGCCGACCGCCTGCGCGGTCTCGGCCAGCTCCGGGCTCTCGACATAGATGTGGAACGGCGCCGGCACCGCGCCGGCCCGCGGACGGCCGATGGCGTCGAAGATGCGGAGCTGCTCGGCGTCGAGATCGGCGGGGTTCAGTTCGCGATAGCGCGGGGGAGTGCCGGTCTGGCTGTTCATGTCACCTCCTCAGGCGCTGGCGGCGAGGGAGGGACGGCCGGACGGCGCGGCGGCCTCGACCGTGACCGGCATGTTGGTCGCCACCGAGCGGCAGATCGCTTCAAGCACGGCGATGTTGCCGACCTTCTGCTCGTCGGTGAACACATAGGGCGCGCCGGTCTCGATCGAGCGGGCGAAGGCTTCGAGATTGGCGCGCACCGTGTCGGTCCACTCATATTCGCGCACATCCCGCCGTCCGTCCTTGTGCTGGACGGTCAGCGTCGTCGGGCCCGGCGTGTCGGGGTGCGTCTGGTTGCGCGCCTCGACCCAGGCCTCGGTGCCGAACACGGTGATGCCGATATAGAGCGGCGTGACCAGAATGGCGTTGAGATAGCCGGTGGCGCCGGACGCGAAGCGCGTGTGGACGGAAACCACATCGCCATTCGGCCGGTCGGTCGCCCGCGTCGAGGTCGCGGCATAGACCTCGCGGATCGGACCGAACAGTTCGAGAAAACCGTCGGTCAGATGAATGCCCATGGCGGTCATGCCGGCGGCGGGAGCGTCCACTGTGGAGGCGCGCCAGTCGGTCTTCGGCACGGCGGCAAGCTTGTCATGGCTGAAATTCGCCTCGACATGCATGATCGTGCCGAGCGCGCCGGACTGCACAAGCTCCTTGATCTGCAGCATGGCGAGCTCGTAGCGCCGCTCATGGCCGATGCCGAGCCGGACACCTGCGGCGCGGCAGGCGGCGACCGAACGTTCGGCGTCGGCACGGGTCAAAGCGAGGGGCTTCTCGCAGAACACATGCTTGCCCGCCTGCGCGACCATGGCGACCTGCGCGGTGTGCAGCGAATGCGGGGTGCACAGGATCACCGCGTCGATCGAGGGATCGGACAGCACGTCGTCCCAGTTCGTGGTGAGCGGGATGCCATGCTCGGCGGCAAAGGCGGCCTGCGCATCCGATGTGTCGATGGCGGCGACGATGCGAAGCTGGTCGGAATCCGCCATGCGACGGATCATGTGCTTGCCCCACCAGCCAAGGCCGGCAATTGCGGCGCGGATCATATGGTCCTCCCCTGCCGCCTTGACCGGCGGCTTCTGATCTTGAGACTGCTATTCGGCGGCTGCGGAGTGGCGCCCGGCATTCACCGCCGGCATCACTTTCTCCGCCATCAGTTCCAGGGAACGTATGGCGAGCTGTTTGTCCGCCCAGTCATGGCCGGCATAGAGCAGGGTTCCGAATTCGCCGATCTCATCCTGAAACGCGGCGAGTTCGTCGGCAACCTTGTCCGGCGTGCCCCAGATGACGAGATCGGACAGCACGCTGTCGACCGTCACCGAGCTGTCCGGCGCGTTCGGGTCGCGCTTGAACAGGTTCGCCCGGCCATTGCTCACCAGCTTGGTCGCCAGCGAGTTGTAATAGGCATAATAGGGGCTGCCGGGCTCGGTCGCGTAGCGCTTCGCCGTGGCGAGATCATCGGCCACGAAGATGCTCTTGGCCACGCGCCAGTTGGCGGGGTCGGCCGGCCGGCCGCCCTTCTCGCAGCCCTCGACATAGCGCGGCCAGTGGGTCTTGACCCAGCAGGGCAGCAGGAAATTCGCCGAGATCGGGTCCCAGCCGCGTTGCGCGGCCTCGGTTACGCCCTTGGAGAACGGCGCGACCGCGGTGATGACGATCGGGGGGTGCGGCGTTTGATAGGGCTTGTGCATCGCCCCCTGTCCGAGCGCGGGGATGTAGGTGCGCTCGGTGGTGATGTTCCAGTACTTGCCTTGCAGATTGTAGGGCGGCTCGCCCGACCAGATGGCGAGGATGTGGTCGATGGCCTCGACGAACATCTCGGTGCGGTTCTTGTCGAGATTACCGAACACTTCGGCATCGGACAGCAGGCCGCCAGGGCTGATGCCCATGAGATAGCGGCCCCTGGCCATGTGATCGAGCATCGCCACCTCGCCGGCCACGCGCGCGGGGTGCTGGTTCGGCAGGTTGATGGTGCCGGAGCCGAGCTTGATGGTCTTGGTCTCGTTCAGCAGCCAGGCGATGAAGATGAGGGAAGAGGTGATGGTCTCGGCGCCGTCGGTCACATGCTCGCCGAAATAGCCCTCGCAGAACCCCAGCTTCTCGGCGATGAGGCAGAATTCCCGGTCCTCCTGCAGCGTCTCGCTCAGCGGACGGTGCAGCGGGTGGATCGGCATGGTGAAAAAGCCGAGTTTCATGATGCGCGTTCCCGGTTCGCGAAAGCGTTGTTCGCGGTGCTGTCATGGGCCGGCGCGTCGGCCGGCAGAGTGGCGGCGCTGCAAAGGGCGCCGGTGGCGAAAATCAGCGGTTCACCGTCGCGATGCGCGGCGCGCAGCACCCGGCCGAGGAAGATGAGATGGTCGCCGGCCTCGATGATCTGCTCGGTGCGGCATTCGAAACGGGCGATCGCCTCCTCGATCAGCGGCGCGCCGTGATCACCGATGCGGTGCGCGACGGTTTCGAACTTGTCCGGCTGCGGCGTCGCGAAATGCCGGCACAGATGCTTCTGGTGCGTGCCCAGCACATTGACCGCGAAATGGCCCGCCATCGTGAAATTCGCGAGGGAAGGGGCCTGCCGGCGCAGGCTCCACAGCACCAGCGGCGGGTCGAGCGAGACCGAGGAGAAGCTGTTGGCGGTCAGCCCTTCGAGCTTTCCGTCGGCCGTGCGCGTGGTGACGACGGTGACCCCGGTGGCGAAGCGCCCGAGCGCCCGTCGGAAATGACCATGATCGTCGCTGGATCGGAAATCGATGACATGTTCGCTCATGAGGACGACGTTAAGGCGGTCGCGCTCGCTGTAGAAATGATATGATATGCTCGCCTCCATCAGGAAACATAATGGCGATGAGCGAGACCCTGCGGGATATCCGACTGTTCGTGGCGGCCTATGAGGAGCGCTCCTTCACCGCCGCCGCCGAGCGGGAAAACGCCACCCAGTCCGGCGTCTCGCAGCACATCCGCAAGATCGAGGACCGCTTCGGGGTGAAGCTCTTCGCGCGCGGTGGCGGCACGGTGCAGCCGACACCGGCCGGCGAGAGCTATTACCGGCACTGCATCGAGCTGCTGCGGCTCAACGAGGCGGCCAATCGCTCGGTGGGCCGGTTCGGCACCGGTCTCGACGGCGAGATGGTGGTGGGCCTGATGCCGACCATGACCCGCTCCGTGCTGGCCCCGGCGCTCGCCCGCTTCGTCGCGTTGCATCCCAATGTCGTGGTGCGCGTGACCGAAGCCTATTCGGCGACCCTCACCCAGCAGGTGCGGGCCGGCGAGCTCGCCTTTGCCATCGTGCCGGCCTCGACCGCGACGGTGGGCGTGAAGACCACGCGCTTCGCCTATACGCCGGAAGTTCTGGTCTCGGCGGCGGACGCGGCGCGGGAGCATATGCGGCCGGTGCGACTGGCCGATCTCGGCCCGTTGAAAGTGGTGGTGCCGAGCGCGCAGAACGCCCGGCGCGCCAGCATCGAAACCTATCTCGCCTCCAACGGCGTCGCGGTGGAGCAGCGGCTCGAACTCGATGCCATGATGGGCACGCTGGACTTCGTCGCCTCGACCGACTGGGTGGCGATCCTGCCCGGGCTGATGATGGCGCAGGAGGTCGAATGGTCGGCCGGAGCGCAGGCCATGCGCCGCTTCACCGTCAATCCGATCGACGCGCCCCCGCTCGGCATCGACCTCGTGCAGATCGAGCCGGCGCGGCGGTCGCTGGACCCGGCCGCGGCGGCCTTTCTCGATATCCTCGCGCAGGAGACCGCGCGGATCGGCCGGGTCTGGGGCGAGCGCGCCGGGCTATATGGAGATGCCGGCGTGTCGTCGTGACCGCCGGTCATCGCGTCGCCGGGCTTGAAGGCCCCGTTGTCGATGGTTTGGGCGTCGGCCGTCGCGGGCTGCCGGGTTCCGTCACACCGGACCGGCAAGCGGGGGAATGGCGAGATCGGCGGCGAGCGTGTCGAGCTGGCGTCGCAGTGCGGCCGGCATCGGCACGCCCTCGCGGGCGCGGGCCTCGCGCAGCACGGCGCGCCGATCGCCGGGAATGCGCACCCCCTCGGTGCCGGGCAGCGGGGTGTCGTTGCGCAGCTCATCGAGCTGCCTCGCCAGCAGCGCCGCGAAGGCTTCCGGCGGCATGAAGCGGGCGACATCCAGCGCCAGGATGAAATGGCCGGTATTGGTTTCGGTCGAGGAATCGGCGTTGAAGTCGACCACCTCGCTGCCGAAGGCCGCGCCGTTCAGCGTGCCGGCGAGCAGGCCGAGCATCAGGGCGAGGCCGGAGCCCTTATAGCCGCCGATCGGCAGCAGCAGGCCTTCCCCGCTGCGCTTGGGGTCGGTGATGGCGCTGCCGTCGGCTTTGCTCACCAGCCAGCCTTCCGGCATTGGAACGTCGTTCAACAGGTGCTTCTTCACCGTGCCATAGGAGACGACGGTGGTGGCGATGTCGAGCAGCACCGGCGGCTTGCCCTCGCCGGCGGGAATGGCGATGGCGAGCGGGTTGGTGCCTAGCAGGGACGAGGTGCCGCCCCAGATCGCCATATGGTTGGAACTCGCGACCACCGAGTAGATGCCGACCATGCCGCGCCTTGCCAGCATGTCGACATAGAGCGAGGCCGGGCCGGCATGGTTGGAACGGCGCACGCCGACCCAGGCGACACCGATCTCGCGGGCCATCGCGACGGCGGTGTCGGCCGCGGTTGACATCACCAGGTGACCCATGCCGTTGTCGCCATCGACCAGCGCGACGCCGGGGGCGGATCGCGCGACGGAAATGGTCGGGGTCGGATTGACCGCGCCACCCTTCAGCCGCCGCACATATTGCGGCAGGCGGAAGATGCCGTGGCCGTCGGCGCCGGTAAGGTCGGCCTCGACCATGAGGGTGGCGACGCGCTGCGCGTCCGTGGCCGGCAGGCCGCACACCCGCATCGCGTCGGTGATCAGGCGTTCAAGCGCGGCCGGGGGTAGAGTGGCGGGGGCGCCGGAATCCGGCTTCACGGCGGCATTCATTGGGGCGTACCTGCGGAAGGGGTTTTCGGGCCTGCCGAATGTTCGGAAGCGATGGAGCGGGTCTCGCCGCTTGCCGTCAGGGTGCGGGTGGCCGCGACATCGGCATAGGTCCAGAAGATGGCGAGCGGCGCGCTGTCCGAGGCGTTGCGGAAGCGGTGCGGCACATCAGGGGGAATCCACGTCGTGTCGTGCTGCGACAGCGCATAGGTGACGCCGTCGATCTCGAACACCGCGTCGCCTTCGAGGATGATCACGCTCTCCTCGCAATTATGGCTGTGCAGCGGAATGGAGGCGCCCGGCCCGAAGCGGGTGATGCCGTTGAGCAGCTTCTGCGAGCCGATCTCGGCGGTGACGAGCCGGACAGTGCGGGCACCGCCGCCACGCTCGGTCACGGGCAGGTCGTTCGGGCGCAGGATGGCGGGGGCGGGGGGCAGCGTGCTCATGCGTTCACCGCCTTGCGGGTCTGCGCGTCGAGGCCGAACCAGCCGGCGGCGGTGCTGCCGAGGATCGCGGTCTCGTCCGCTTTCGACAGGCCGGCGGCGCGGACCTGCCGGGCGCCTTCCAGCGTGCCCATGTCGAACGGGTAGTCGCTGCCCAGCAGCACATGATCGGCACCGAACGTATCGGTGAGATAGCGCAGCGCCGGGCCGAAATGGGTCAGCGTGTCGAAATACAGCCGCCGGATCGACACTTCCGGGCTCTCGCTGATGAAGCGCCGGCATTCCGGCCGCTCCTTCCAGCCATGAATCATGCGGCCGGTCTGGAACGGCAGAAAGCCGCCGCCATGCACCAGGCAGATCTTCAGGTCGGGGTAGCGCTCCAGCACGCCGCCGAACACCAGCGAGGCCGCCGCGATGGTGGTTTCCAGCGGGTTGCCGATCAGGTTCTTGAGATAGAATTCGTTGGTGCGGTTCGCGGCCGCGGTCTTCTGCGGATGGATCAGGATGAAGGCGCCGAGTTCCTCGGCGGTGGCCCAGACCGGTTCCAGCGCCGGATCGTCGAGGTTCTTGCCTTCGATATGCGAGCCGATCTGCGCGCCTTTCAGCCCCAGCTTGGTCACCGCGCGCCGCAATTCGTCCGCCGCGCGGGCGGGATCCTGCATCGGCAGGGTGGCGATGCCGAGGAACCGGGTCGGGTGGCGCCGCGCCAGATCGGCAATCGCCTCGTTCTGAATCTGGCACAGCGCCCCGGTCAGCGCCGCCTCGCGCTCATAAAGGAAGGTCTGCGGGCAGTTGGAGAGCACCTGAAGATCGAAGCCGGCATGATCGAGATCGGCCAGGCGCCGGTCGAGATCCCAGCCGCCGCGCGGAAACGGCCGCTGCACGATGTCGCCGACCTTCAGGACGCCGCCCTCTTCGTCGACCTCCGAGAGTGTCGGCCCGATCTCGGGCGCCTCGCGCCGCATGCGGGCCATCATGTCCTCGGTGAGGATATGGGCGTGAACGTCGATGACGGGAGCGGCAGGCGCGAGAGGGGTCATGCTTATATCCTAGTCAGAGGAATGCGACAGGGCCTCGGCGACGCCGGCACGGCGCGCCGCGCGGCGGGCGAGGAGAAAGCTGAGCAGGGGCAGGCAGAGCGAGCCGATGACCAGCAGGGCCAGCACGGCGGAGAGCGGGCGCTGCACGAAGATCGCCGCGCTGCCTTCCGACAGCATCAGGCTCTGGCGCAGCGCGCTTTCCATCATCGGCGCCAGCACCACGGCGAGCACCAGCGGCGCCCGCGGTATGTCGGCACGGATCATGAGATAGCCGATCATGCCGAACAGCAGCGTCAGTCCGACATTGAACAGGCTGAGGCTGATGGCGTAGGCGCCGACCAGCGACACGATGAGGATGCCGGCGACGAGATAGGAATAGGGGATGCGCAGCACGCTCGCGAATAGCGGGGCGAGCGGCAGGTTCATGATGAGCAGGATCGCATTGCCGATGAACATCGACGCGATGAGGCCCCAGACCAGATCGGCCTGCTCGGTGAGCAGCATCGGCCCCGGCCGGATGCCGAGCAGCACCAGCGCGGCGAGCAGCACGGCGGTCGAGGCCGAGCCGGGAATGCCGAGCGCGAGCATCGGGATCATCGCGCCATGCGCCGCCGAATTATTGGCGGATTCCGCAGCGGCCACGCCATCGAGCGCGCCATGGCCGAATTTCTCCGGGTGGCGGCTCGCCTTCTTCTCCACGACATAGGCGAGCAGCGCCGCAACCGTCGGCCCCGCGCCGGGCATCAGCCCGATGATGAGGCCGATGAAGCCGCCGCGCGCGATCGCCATCCGGCATTCCGCCCAGTCCCTGCTCGTCAGCCACATATCCTTGAGCCGGGTGCGGATGACCTGACCGGACTGGGTCTGCTCCATCGACACCAGGATCTCGGCGATGCCGAACACGCCGATGGCGACGGGAAGGAAATCGATGCCTTCCAGCAGATCCAGCGAGCCGAAGGTGAGCCGCGACGTGCCCTGGATCGGGTCGGTGCCGACAAGGGCGATCATCAGGCCGAGCGTGGCGCCGATCATCGCCTTGAGCGCCGAGCCGGTGCCGAGGCTCGCCGTGGCGGTGATGCCGAGCAGCGCCAGCAGGAAATATTCCGGCGCGGAGAAATTGAGCGCGAAGGAACTGAGCGCCGGGGTGAGGAACACCAGCGCGGTGACGGAGCCGATGCCGGCGAGGAACGAGCCGATGGCCGCCACGGCCAGCGCCTGCCCGGCGCGCCCCTGCTTCGCGAGCTGGTTGCCGTCGATCGCGGTCATGACGCTCGCGGCTTCGCCGGGCACGTTCACCAGCACCGAGGTGAGCGTGCCGCCATACATGCCGCCATACATGATGCCGGACAGCATCACGAGCGCGGTGACGGGATCGAGGCCGAAGGTGATGGGCAGCAGCAGCGCCATGCCGGCCGATGGCCCGATGCCGGGCAGCGCGCCGATGAGCTGGCCGAGCGTGACGCCGATCAGCACGAACAGCAGGTTGGTGGGCGTAAGCGCGACGGCGAAACCGTTGGCGAGCGAGACGAGTGCGTCCATGTGCGGTCCCTCGCCTCAGATGCCGAGCGGGCCGGTCGGCAAAGCGATGCCGAGCCACGCGATGAAGACGCCATAGACCAGCCCGACCACGATCACGGTGGTGAACAGGCTGGCCATGACCGGGCGCCGCTCGATGCCGAGCAGCAGGAACAGACAGAACAGGACGCTGGCGGTGACGAAGCCCAGCGACGGGATCAGCAGCACCATCAGCCAGAGCCCGCCGGTGAGCGCGCCAATGCGCAGGAGGCCGGACCGACCGGGGAAGCTGTGAGGCTCGGTGCTGTCCTCCATCACCGATGTGACGAGCAGGCCGAGCCCCAGAACGACGCCGATGACGCCGACCCAGAACGCGGCGAAGGACGAGCCGGGAGCAAAGTCCGCCCAATAGGGCAACTGCCATGTCCCGAGCAGCACCACGGCGGAGAGGACGAGCAGCACCAGCGCGGCGATGATGTTGGTTGAGCGCATGCCGAACCCTTGCGTGACGACGGAGAATGGCGGGCCGGGGATCGCCCGGCCCGCCGGGTCAGCTTCTCATTGCACTGTCGTCTGCTTGGCGAGGCCGAGATCGCGCAGCAGGGCGAGGTGCTCGTCATGCAGTTTCTGCATGTAGGGCTTCACCTGGGCGGCCGGGATCATCTGGCTGCGCAGGAAGTTCTCCTTCAGGCTCGCCTGCCATTCCGGGTTGGCGACCAGCTTGGCGATGGCGTCGTCCCAGAACTTCACGGTCTCGGCGTCGAGGCCGGGCGGGCCGGCGAGGCCCCAGGCCTGACCCCACACCACGTCGTAGCCCTGCTCCTTCGCGGTCGGGATGTCCTTAAGCTCGGGCGCGGTGCGGCGCTCGCTGGCGAGGATGGCGATGATCCGCGCCTTGCCGGCCTTCACCAGAGGCAGGGCCTCGCCCGGCGTCAGGGTCATGAAGTCGACATTGCCGCCGAGGAAGGCCGCCTGCGCGGCGCCGCCGCCGTCGAACGGCACATAGTTCAGCTTCACCTTGCCGGCCTTTTCGACCAGGCCGGACACCATATGGTCGGTCGAGCCCGACTGGGCGCCGGCGACCTTGACCGAGCGCTCGCGCTTGGCGGCCAGCTCGACGAGCTGCTTCATGTCCTTGATCGGCGAGCTTTCCGGGACGACCAGAACCAGATCGCCCTGGATGAACATGCTGATCGGGGTCAGCTTGTCATAGAGCGTCGGCAGGCCCTGCGTGATCGGCGTGGTCAGGATCGGCTGGGCGATGCACAGCACGACGTTGCGGTCGCCCTGCTTGCCCATGACGAAATTGCCCGCGACCATCCACGAGCCGCCGGTGCGGTTCTGCACCACCAGCGGGTTGGTGATGATCTTCTGCTCGTTGAGGATCTTGGCGGCACGGCGCATCAGCACATCAGGCGTGCCACCCGGGCTGGTGCCCGTGGTGATTTCGATCGGGCCGGTGGGGGCGCCCTGCGCCTGCAGGGCGGTGGGCGCGGCGAGGCAGGCGGCGCCAAGCGCGAACGCGATGGCGGTGTGCTTCAGGCGCAGATGAAGCGGCACGTGCGGCCGCCTCTCAGTGTGTGTCTGGATCATGTGGCGTTCCTTCCCAGGCTTGCGGCGGCACAGCGTCTTTTGACGTCTTGTGGTGCAGAGGAAATGGCGACTATCCGGTGATGTCAAGTTAAAATGAAATAAATACGCTCGATGATCCATGTCGAAACGGCATTGGTATAGTACAAATCGGCATTGATTATGTATGTGCGATGTAAAGTATCCAATTCATGTTGTGTTCTAATGTCTGGCTGCCATTGGCGCGCGGTCTGACAGCGCGCCCCTTGGTCCGGAGGTGCGTTGGTCTCTCGGTCAACTGGAGCGCTTTTGGCGCTCGAATCAGAAATTGACGGTCGATATTCTTTGAAGGAGAAATTTCACGTGCTAATATAAGAAAAATAAAACGAAGTCCGGAGGAAGCAGAAATGTCAGCACTACTGACAAAGTTCGTGAATTATGTATACCAATGCTTGATCGTTACTGGAGCGTCGCACTGTATCGTGGCCGATGAGGGCGCGGCGGTGGGCCGTTCCAGAGGGCGCGATCCGGCATCAAGCGGCGTTTCCCATCGCGAGGGTGTCCAGACTCCGCTGTAGCGCGGCGGGCGGTATGTTGCGGGTGATGAAAACGATCCGCGTGGTGTGGTCCGCGCTCGGCCACGCTTCCAGCTGCACCGGCGGATGCAGCACGTTCTGCACCGCGTGGACGACGAGAGGCGCCGCTTCGCCGCGCAGCGCCACGATGCCCTTCATGCGCAGGAGATCGCGGCCGCGCAGCGAGAGGATGGCGCGCAGCCATCCGCGCAGCGCCTCACGGCTGACCGGACGATCCAGCGTGATCGCGAAGGCCTGGATGCCCTTGTCGTGGTGGGAAGGACTATGCCCGGCCGGTGCGTGGGGCGCGTGAGCGGCTGCGAAAGCGGCTTCGTTCAGCCAGCCCAGCACGTCGCCACTGTCGCGCGTCGGTGCCCGCGCGGCGTGGGCGAACAGATCGTCCGGGGCGATGTGTCCCTGAACCACGGTCAGGATTTCAGCGCCGGGATTTATCGCTCTCAGCCGCTCGCGCAGCGTTGCGATCGCCTCCGGCGTGGCGAGATCGGATTTAGTGAGCACCAGCACATCCGCGAGCCCCACCTGATGCCGTGATTCCTCGAACTCGTCGAGCTGGCCGGCGCCATTGGCGGCATCCACCGTGGTGATCACCGCGCGCAGCGCGAAGCGCTCCGTCAGCGTGCGCTCGGTCAGGAACATCTGCACCAGCGAGGCCGGGTCCGCCAGGCCCGTGGTTTCGACGACGATGCGCGAGAAGGCCGGCACCTCACCCCGCGCCGCTTTGCCGGTCAGGTCGTCCAGCGTGTCCACAAGGTCGCCGCGCACGGTGCAGCAGATGCAGCCGCTTTGCAGCACGACCGTGTTCTCGATCGAACTCTCGACCAGCAGATGGTCGATGGCGACATCGCCAAACTCGTTGATGATCACCGCGCTGTCCGCCATGCCGGGATCGCGCAGCAAATGGTTCAGCAGCGTGGTCTTGCCGCTGCCGAGAAAGCCGGTGATCAGCACGACGGGGATCATGGCGACGTCTCCCCCTAGAGGTCGAGTTCCAGGATATAGAGCCCGCCCGCGTGACGGTCGGCGCAATAGACGATGCCGTTCTCGTCGACATAGACCTCGTTGATCTGGGTCGCGGGCACGCGCGCACCGGGCGCCGCGGCGGGCACGAACGCCCCGACCTCGCGCGGGATCAGCGGGTCGCTGATGTCGTGGATGCGCAGGCCGCCATTGAACAGCGTCGAGAACAAAAGGGTCTCGGAATGCAGCGCCGTCTCGCGCGGCGGGTTCTCATGCAGATTATGGCAGCCGAACCGGCCGCCCTTGCGGGAATATTCGTCGAAGGAGGGCATGGGCAGCGTCGAAAGCGGCACCGGGTTGTCCTCGCAGCGTATGTCGAGGAGCCAGGTGAGCTTCGGCCAGTCGAAGCCGTCATCATGGATGCACTCATGGCTTGCGACCGCCAGATCGCGGCCGAACAGCGGCATCAGCGTATGTGCGAAGCCCGGGAAGGGCGGATTGGGGCTGAATCGGGAGATGACGGTCGGGCGCGACTTGTCCGAAATGTCCATCACGAAGAAGCCGCCGTCGATATAGCCGACATAGGCGCGGTCCGGACGGGCCGGATAGACATTGGTGTTGTGGCAGCGAATGCCGGTGTCGATCTTCAGGCGCGGCGGCGGCGGGGCGTCATCGCCTTCCGCCGTGCCGGGCATCCACCAGCGGCCCGCCTCGACCGGCTTCGAGGGATTGCGCACGTCGATGATGCGGTAGGGCTGGTCGTCGAGCGGGTTGCGCGGGGTGAAGTCGGGCGCCCCGGCGGCGCAGTGGACGAATTCGCCATCGACGAACCAGACCTGATGCACACCGCGCGAATGCGGGCCGGAGCAGTCGAAAAAGCTGACGGAGCGCGGATGCTCCGGCACGGAGATGTCGAACAGCTCGATGCCGGCCGGCTGCGCGCCGTGCTCATAGGTCTGATAGGCCACCGCCATCAGATTGCCCGAGGTCTCCAGCGAGTTCGAGCGCACCCGGTTATGCGGCAGATCCGTCTGGACGATCACCTTGGGGCGGCCCGGATCGGTAACGTCGACGCCGGTGAAGTTCTTCGGCGGGCCTTCATGCGCCAGCCAGAGAATGCGGCGGCCGTCCGGTGCCTTCTGGAGCGACATGCCCTCGCCGATGCCGCCGAAGCCGGCGATCGGATCATGAGCGATCAGCTTCATGCCGTGGATCAGGTCGATCTTAACGTCGGCAACCCTGGTGTGGTCGAGCATGCACGGTCCTCCCGGATGGACCCACGCGGACACGACCCGTCGAACGGTCCTTCTGATTGTTAATCAGAAAAATGTTCGAACAAAGCTGCTATGTCAATAAAGATGATTGTTGTTTGTTCGCTGCTCGGCTAGTTCCCGTCGTCGCCATTGCCCGCCGAGAGGCTCCGGGACACCTCCTCATAGTTGCGGACCACCACCTCGACACTGCCCTGAAAATGCTCGGCGAGCACGGCGGTGGCGCGCTCCGCGTCGCGGGCGATCGCGGCTTCCGCGATGGTGCGATGCTGGTCGCGCACGCGTTTCAGCAGTTCCTGCGACGAGGAGGTGACGACGATCACGCCGCGCCGATAGCGCTGGAAATGATCGGACAGCGCCCCGCAGAAATGCAGCAGCCAGGGCGAGTCGCAGGCGGCGATCAGGCTGTAATGGAAGCGGTCGTGCCGCAGCTCCCATTCGTCCACCGTCTTGCGGTCCTCGACCGAATGCGGCACCGGCGTGCGCTCCAGCCGGTGCAGGGCGGCAAGAATCTCCGCCTCCCAATCCTCGTCGCCACGGGCGATGGCGCGGCGCAGGGCGTTGCAGCTCAACTCGGTGCGCAGCGCGCACAGATCATGCAGGTCCGACAGCGAGAGCGGGGCGACGGTGTAGCCACGGTGGCCTTCGAAACGCACCAGCTGGTCGGACACCAGACGCGACAGCGCCTCGCGCAGCGGCGCGATGCCGACCCCATAGATCGCGCTGAGCTGGCGAAAGCGCAGCCGCTCGCCGGGCTTGAGATGTCCGGCGATCAGGTCGCGGCGCAGCCGGGCGTAAATCTCGATGCCGAGCGTTGTCGATTCGTCGTCCGCGACTGCGACGGGCTGAAGGGACACAGGGCACTCTCCACGGCTACAATTACCGGTGGATCATACGCGCGGGGGACGTTCGATCAAAGTGAAGATGTTCGAGGCGCGCTTGGCCAATCGTCTAGCGCTTGGCGTTATCCTCGGTTTCCTGATCGGCGAGTTGCGTCAGAACCGGGCCGACGCCGGCGAGGAAGGTGTCGACCGCATTGCGGATCATGGTCGGCCGGTCGACAGGCATCGGGAACTGGTACACGATCTCGCGGACGCCGTAATAGAAGATGCCGCCCTGGAGGGTCCAGGCCAATTCGACCTCTTCCGGCCTCGGCGGTTCGGACCCGCTGAGCCCGAAACTCTGCCGGGTCGCCAAGGCGATGGGCCGGAGGATTTCGCTCTCCACCTTCGCCGCATAGCGCCGGTTGATGTCGACGCCGCGCAGCCCCGCGAAGATGTAGATGCGGATCCATTCCGGCGTGAAGATGGTGCGCGTGTAGTCCTCATAGAAGCGGACGATGCGCTCGCGGATCGGACGGCTCTCGTCCATCAGCCCCTCGCGCCATTCGCTCTTCCAGCGATTGACGTAGATCTCCTGGTAGACGGCGGCGATCAGGTCGTCCTTGCTGGGGAAATAGCGGTAGAGCAGCGGCTGGGTCACGCCGAGGCGCTGGGCGAGTTCGCGGGTGCCGGCTTCGAACCCGACCTCCGCGAACAGCTCGATGGCCTTGCGGACGAATTCGCGATGCCGGTCCTCGGGCTTGTTGCGGGTGCGCCGGGCCGCGCGAACCGGGCCGGCGGCCTCAGCGGAGGGAGATGACGAGCCGTCCATTGATCTTGCGTCGATATCCTTGTCGCGGCCGTGTCTCACACGGCCGGGTTGTCGGCTTCCATACCGAGCGCAAGGCGGCCGAAAGCGGCGTTTGCGACATCGGTGCTGAAGGCGATATGGGCGCTTATAGCATGGGCGTCGCGAAAGCGGCGCTGCGCGCTGCCCGAGAGATAGAGCGCCTGCGCGCCGCCTGCGCCATTGATTTCGTCCACCGCCTGCGTCGTCAAGCCGGTGGCGAAGGCCAGATCCCGGCGATAGGCGAATTTCGTCACCGGGTCGGGGACATGCCCGCGCGCGGCATCGCGCATCGCCTCCTGACAGATCGCCAGCATCATGCGCCGGGCGTGGGACAGCCGGGTCGCGGCGCTGCCAATGTGAATCTGCACGCTCTGCAGTTCGGCCAGCCGCGCGCCGCTGTAGCGCGCCGCCCGCATGCGGGTGGACGCGACGTGATCGGTGAGCGCGCCTTCGCCATTGCCGAGCCCGACACCCGAGAGGATGGCCGGGAACAGGGCGAACACCGGCAGGCGGTAGAGCGGCGCGGGATGCCGCTCGGCGCCCGGCGTGCCCCCGCCTTTCAGATGCGCGACGGAGACGGTCATCTCCTCCGGCACGAAAACCTCTTCGCACACCACGTCGTTGGAGCCGGTGCCCTTGAGCCCCGTGACCTGCCACGTATCGAGAATCCGATAGTCCGTGCGGGGGAGCAGGAACACGCGGTGGTCCGGCGCCGCGCCGTCCTCGCGCACGATGCCGGCGAGCATGTTCCAGCCGCAGACATCGACGCCCGAGGAGAAGGGCCAGCGCCCGGAAAGCACATAGCCGCCCGGCGCCTTGGCGACCCTGGCGGCGGGAAAGACGAAGGAGGAGGCGATCAGCGCGTCGCGGTCCTCGTTCCAGACGCGGTCCTGCGCGGCCGGCGGGAACATGGCCAGCATCCAGTGATGGCTGGCGAGGTTGGTGAGGTTCCACGCCGTCGAAGCGCAGCCGGCGGCGAGCGCGGCGCCGATGGTGATCAGGCTTTCATAACCGAGTTCGGCGCCGCCGACCGCCTGCGGCTGCAGCATCCGGTAGAGGCCGCTCTCATGCAGATCGCGCTCGCTCTCCGGTGGCAGGCGCCGCAAATCCTCGGTGCGCGGGGCGCGTTCGGCAAACACCGAGGCGAGCTCGACGGCGCGCCCGAGCAGTTCATCGTGGCGTCGCTCCACCGGCGAGCGGGCGAGGGCGGGCGCCGAGATCGTGTCGCGCATCACCGCCTCCCTCACACGCGCCGGCGGCGGTCGAGGTAAAGGGTCGCCTCAAGATTTTCGCCGACCTGTTCAAAGCGGTCGGCGAGGCGCTTGAGCTCGGGAATCCGCGAGGTGTCGAGGCTGGAAACATCCGGCCAGTCGACCTCGACGAGATTGCCGCCGGGGTCGCGCAGATAAAGCTGCACCGTGCCGTCGGGCATCTCGTTCACGCCATTGCCGAAGGTCGTGTGGTCGATGAGGCCCGAGTCGCGCGCCCGTTCATACACGCCCATGAAGTCGTCCACGTTGAGAGCGAAATGCTGGTAGTGCGGCGTGGTGTCGGGCAGGCCGAAGATGTGCAGCTGCTGGTTTCCGCAGCGCAGATACTGGGTGCGGAAGCCGAAATTATAGGTCGGGATGATCTCCATCCCGAACAGCTCGACATAGAAGCGGACGGACTCCTCGACATCGCGGGCGCCGATCGAGAGATGGTTCAGGCCGGTGGCGGGCATGGCGTTCGCTCTGCTTTTAATTATCGAATGATAAATAACATGGGCTGAGGGACCCCGGCAAGGCTTGACACTTATCGGCGATCTAGTTTTCACTCGATAAATAAGAGCAGATAGCGATGGGCCGCGCCGAGCCTCGCCGCTCGCGTGAATGTTTGGCCCCGCGCGGCGCCAGGAGGAAAACATGCCCCGCCATTTGAAGACCGCCCGTTCCAGCGCGGAGCGGGCCGACGCCGATGCGCAGGTACGCGCCACGGTCGAGACCATCCTGAAGGAGATCGAGACCGGCGGCGACGCGGCGGTCCGCGCCTATTCCGAGTGTTTCGACAAATGGTCGCCGGCGAGCTTCAGGCTGTCCGAGCCGGAGATCGAAGCGGCGCTGTCGAAGGTCTCGAAATCCGATCTCGACGACATCCGCTTCGCCCAGGCACAGGTGCGCAACTTCGCCCAGAAGCAGCGCGCCTGCATCACCGACCTTGAGGTGGAAACCCTCCCGGGCGTGGTTCTCGGCCACCGCAATGTGCCGGTGGAGCGTGTCGGCTGCTATGTGCCGGGCGGCAAATATCCCATGGTCGCCTCTGCCCATATGAGCGTGGTCACCGCCAAGGTCGCCGGCGTGAAGAGCGTCGTGGCGGCGGCCCCGCCCTTCCACAACGGACCGCATCCCGCCATCGTCGCGGCGATGCATCTGGCGGGAGCCGACGAGATTCTCGTGCTCGGCGGCGTTCAGGCCGTGGCCGCGATGGCGCTCGGCACCGAGACGGTCGCCCCGGTCGACATGCTGGTGGGGCCGGGCAACGCCTTCGTCGCCGAGGCCAAGCGTCAGCTTTATGGCCGCGTCGGCATCGACCTGTTCGCCGGCCCGACCGAGACGCTGGTGATCGCCGACGACACCGTCGATGCCGAGATCTGCGCGACCGATCTTCTGGGGCAGGCCGAACACGGGCCGACCTCACCGGCCGTGCTGCTCACCACGTCCGAGACGCTGGCGCGCGCGACCCTGGCGGAAATTGAGCGACTGCTCGACATCCTGCCGACCCGCGAGATCGCCTCGGCGTCCTGGCGCGATTTCGGCGAGGTGATCGTCTGCGACAGCCTCGACGAGATGGTGGCGGAAGCCGACCGCATCGCATCCGAGCATGTGCAGGTTATGACCGCCGACCCCGACTACTTCCTGAACAACATGCGCAATTACGGCGCGCTGTTCCTTGGCCCGCGCACCAATGTCGCCTATGGCGACAAGGTGATCGGCACCAACCACACGCTGCCGACCAAGAAGGCGGCGCGCTACACCGGCGGGCTCTGGGTCGGCAAATTCCTCAAGACCTGCACCTATCAGAAGGTGACCAGCGACGCGGCGAGCGCGGAAATCGGCGCGTACTGCTCGCGGCTCTGCGTGCTCGAAGGCTTCCTCGGCCATGCCGAGCAGGCCAATGTCCGGGTGCGCCGCTATGGCGGCGGCAATGTCGACTATGCGGCGGCGGCGGCCCCCGGGGTCGGGTGATGCCGGCCTGCCGCGCCCCTCGGATTCCCTCTGCCATGCCCGGAGCCGCAGCATGAGTCTTCTCAGCGAACGCGCGCCTTATCTCGCCTTTCCGGACCGGCCGCGCCTGCATCTGCCCGATGATGCCCGCGTCGCGGTGTGGATCATCGTCAATGTCGAGGAATGGTCCATCGCCCGGGCCATGCCGCGCACCGTGCTGCCGCCGCCCATGGGTCAGCCGCTGATGCCCGATCTGCCCAACTGGGCCTGGCATGAATACGGCATGCGGGTCGGCTTCTGGCGGCTGCTCAAAGCCATCGAATCCCGCGGGCTGCGCGCCACTTTCGCGGTGAACGGCCATGTCTGCCGTTCCTATGAGCGGGTGGCGCGGGCGGCGCGCGATGCCGGCTGGGAGTTCATGGGCCACGGCTATGTGCAGCAGCCCATGCATCAGGCGGAGGACCAGCGCAAAGCAATCTTCGACACGGTGGAGGCGATCCGCGATTTCACCGGCCGCCCGCCGCCGGGCTGGGAGAGTCCTGGCCTTACCGAAAACGAGGCGACGCTCGACCTGCTGAAGGAGGCGGGCGTCGGCTATGTCGCCAATTGGGTGATCGACGACCTGCCGCTGGAACTCGCCACCGCCCATGGGCCGATGCTGTCGGTGCCCTATTCGGTGGAGACCAACGACATCGTCGTGCATGCCGTGCAGCATCAGCCTTCCGACGCCTTTCTGCGCCGCTGCACGCTGCAGTTCGACCGGTTGTGGGAGGAGGGCGCGGAGAACGCCAAGGTGATGGCGATCAGCACCCACCCCTATCTCACCGGCGTGCCGCACCGTATCGGCTATTTCGAACAGCTGCTGGACTATGTGCGGACCCGGCCGCAGGTGGCGATGATGACCGGCGAGGCGATCGCCGATTGGTATCGCACGGCGAGCCGTTAAGGCGTGCTCTAGAAGCTCGGCAGCCGGGGCGCTCCGGGCGCGATGGGCAGCACATTGTCGCGCCAGAAGCCGTTGCCGCGCTCGCCGAGCAGTTCGGCGAAGAGGTCGGGTCGGCTAAGATCGGCGGCGCTGATCCTGCGCACCACTATCCCCGCAGCGGCGAGGTGTTCCTGCCGCCGGCGCTCGGCCGACGGAAGCAGGGGCGAGGGGTCGAAAAGCACCGCCAGCGCGGTCTCGCCCAGCCACAGGAACATGTCCACCGGGATCTGCACCCCAGCGGCCAGCGGCACCAGGGCGCGCGGCAGCGGCAGGGGGGCGGCGTAGAGCACGTCCTCCGGCGCGAAGAGCCCGGCCATCCCGCCCAAACGCTCGTCGATCTCCTCGCGATGGCGGGCGATGAGCGAGCGCAGATGCGCGAAATAGACGTCGATGAACAGGCCGGCGCTGCGGTTCCAGCCACCCGCCAGCCGCTTCAGATGCTCGGCCAGCCGCACATCCGTCGGCGTGGTCTCCTGTCCGATCGCGGGCGGTGGCAGATCGAGCGCCTCGTCATTGAGACGCAGCAATTCCCCCGGACGCACGGGCATCCGGAGGAAACCGTCGAGGGAGCCATTGGCCGGTGCCTTCTCGACGCCATAGGCGACGAGCGGCGGCGCGCCGGCGAGGGTGGGTAGACGGCCCGTCACCGCCGGCTCTCGGGATGCCAGACCAGCAGGCGGCGGCGGACGATTTCGAGACTCTTCACCACGATGAAACCGAGAAGGATGATCTGGACGATGCCAGCGAACACGCCGACCGAGTCGGCGAAGCGCCCGGCCATGATCATCGAGCCGCCCACCCCGCGTCCACCCATCAGCATCTCTGTGACGATGGTAGTGATCATGCCGGTCGGCAAGGCGACCTGGAGGCCGGTGATGATCTGCGGCATGGCCATGGGCAGATACACCTCCCACAGCAAGGCGCGCTCCCTGGCGCCCAGCGACCGGGCCGACCAGATCGGCCATTTGTCGAGGCCGGAGCAGCCGGCATAGGTGGCCGCGACGATCGGGAAGAAGCAGGAGAACGCCACCATGATGATCTTCGACGTGTCGTAAATGTCGAACCACAGGATGAAGATCGGCAGAAAGGCGATCTTCGGCATCGGGAAGCCGACGGACACCAGCGGGTCGAGGAACCAGCGCATCACCGCCGAGCGCGCCATGAGAATGCCGGCGGGAATGCCGATCGCCGCGCCGATGACGAAGCCGAGCAGGGCCCGATAGAGCGTGAGGCCGAGATCGACCAGCACGGTGCCCGCGAGCACATCCTCCCAGATCCGCCCCAGCACCACGCTAAGTGGCGGCAGCAGGAAAGGATTGAGCGCGCCGAAGCGTGCGCCGAACTCCCAGATGCCGGCAAGCAGGGCGACCACCGCGATCTGAACGAGGGTGTCGACCGTCTTCGCTGAGACCGCGCGTGCCGGACGCGGCGCCGTCACCTTCCCGGCGGGCCTGTCGGGAGCGATGTCGCGGGCCTGAGCCATGGTCATCACGCCTCCCTCCAGCGCAGCGAACGCCGGGCGAACATCGCGTACAGGCGATCCGCCGCGAAACCGATGCCGGCGACGAAAAAGATGGCGGCGAACATGGCCGGATACTGACCGCCATCGCCGAGCGAGGAAATCATGAAGCCGACGCCGTCGGTGGCGATGACGAATTCCGAGC
Source organism: Ancylobacter polymorphus (assembly GCF_022836935.1). Lineage (NCBI taxonomy): Bacteria > Pseudomonadati > Pseudomonadota > Alphaproteobacteria > Hyphomicrobiales > Xanthobacteraceae > Ancylobacter > Ancylobacter polymorphus. The sequence continues at coordinate 1,785,153 of NZ_CP083239.1, forward strand.
TCACCATCAGGATGAAGGAGAAGGCGAGCGCGGTGCGGCAGCCGTTGAGAATGTCCGGCATCGCCCCGCGCAGCACCACTTCACGCAGCACGTCGAAGCGCGAGGCACCGAGGCTTGCCGCCGACCACAGCAGGAACGGGTTGACGCCTCGCGCGCCATTATACGTGCCGACCACGACCGGGAGCAGGCAGCCGAGAAAGATCAGCAGGATCTTGGAGGAATCCCCGAGGCCCAGCCAGATCATGACCACGGGGATCAGAGCGGATTTCGGCATGGGATAGAAGATCTGCACGATCGGATTGACCAGCAGCCGGGCGGGGCGGAACTGCGCCATCATCAGCCCGACGATCACGCCCACAATCACCGCACCGCCCAGTCCTGCCGCCGCGCGGCTGATCGAGCGGGCGGTGTTGTAGGGCAGGTCGCCATTGACCAGCATCTCGACGAAGGCGGAAAACACCTCGCCGAGCCCCGGCAGCATCTGCTGCGAGACGATGCCACTGAGGCCCAGGAACTCCCAGAAGAACGCCAGCAGAAGAAGCGGCGAGAAGCGGAACGCCGTGTCGATGAGGGTGTAGCCAAAGTCGGCGGAGCGCCGCCGGCCGGCGGAGATGTCGCTCATCAATGCACCCCCCGCGTCGCCGCCACTGCCTGCTCGCGCACGAGACGCCAGATGTGCTCGCTGAGCCCGATGAAGTCGCGATTTTCGAGGATTTCCTCGCCGCGCTCCTTGGGCAGGTTGACATCGATGACGTGCTGGATGCGGCCCGGCCGCGCGCTCATGATCGAGATGCGGTCGGCGAGGAACACCGCTTCCTGCACGTCATGGGTCACGAACACCACGGTCTTGCGGCTCTCGCGCCAGATCGCGCGCAGCTCTTCCTGCATCACGCGCCTTGTCTGGGCGTCGAGCGCGCCGAACGGTTCGTCCATCAGCAGGATACCCGGATCGACCGCGAGCGTGCGGGCGATGGCGGCGCGCTGCTGCATGCCGCCGGACAGCTGCGAGGGGTAGGCGTTCTCGAAGCCGCTGAGATGCACCATGTCGATATAGTGCTGGGCGCGTGGCCCGCGCTCGGCGCTGGGATAGCCGGCTTTCTTCAGACCGTAGAGTACATTGTCCTTCACCGTCTTCCACGGGAACAGCGCGAAGTTCTGGAACACGATGCTGCGGTCCGGCCCCGGCGCCGTCACCGGGCCGGCGGCGGTGGAGATGGTCCCGGATTGCACCGGGATGAAGCCACCGACCAGATAGAGCAGCGTGCTCTTGCCGCAGCCCGAGGGGCCGAGCAGGCAATGGAACTCGCCATCGCCGATTTCGAGATTGATGCCGTCCAGAGCCAACACCCCGCCGCCCTGCCCGCCATAGCTGTGCGACACATCGCGGATCGAGATGCCGCTGGCGAGATGGGCGCCCTGTCGCGGGGCGGCCGATGCGTCGGTCCTGCTCATTGGCTCGCCTCGATCCGCTTCTGTGCCTCCTTGACGAAGCTGAGGTCGACATAATCGGGTTCGACCTTGATGCCGCGCTGGGCGAGGCCGAGATCGACCGCAATATCGATGCTTTCCTGAATCGCCTTCACATTCGGCACCATGAAGGGATCGCGGAAATAGTCTTCGTTGGTGAACAGGTAGCTCAGCGACTCCGGCGGCTGCTGCATGAAGTTGGCGATGATCTTCACCGCCTCGTCATGGTTCTTCGGGTCGGTGAACCAGCGCACGGCGCGCACATGGTCCTCGAAGAAGTCCATCATCGCCGGGCGGTTATCCGCGAGGAATTTGCCATTGGCGACGAGAAAGACGAGCTGCGACGGCCCCATCGCATCCTTGGAGGTGAACAGCACCTTGTAATTGCCGGTGGCCAGCAGCTGCTTCGACATCGGCTGCAGCACGGTGCCGAGGTCGATCTTCTTCTCGTCGAGCATCGCCGGGATGTTGGGGAAGGCGACCTCGACCATCGTGTAGTCGCGCTTGTCCTGCATGTTGTTCTTGCGGAACATGGCGCGGATGCCGGTGTCGGACGCCGAGCCGATGGCGTTGGTGCCGACCCGCTTGCCCTTCATGTCGGCGATGCTGTTGATGCCGGAATCGGCGCGGACCATGAAGGTCTCGCTGTGGCTGTCGCCGACGCCGTCCTGGATGATGTCGGCCACCACCTTCACGTCGAGCCGGGCATTGGTCGCGGCGAGCGCGAGCACCAGCGGGCCGAAGGCGGCCATGTCGATCTCGTTCGCCGCCATGGCGGTGATCTGCGGCGAGGACCCGCGGAACCGAATGGGCTCCACCGTGTAGCTTTTGCCGTAATATTTGAGGATGTCCGGCTTGCTGTAGAGCACCGGAATGAGATGGCCCGGCATGGTGGACCAGCCGATGCGGATCTTGACCGGGTCCGCCTTTGCCGGGGTCAGCCCGCCGGGGGCGAGGATGAGGGCCGCCATCGCGGCCGCGAGCGCCAGGGCGCCGCGTCGTGTTGCCATGATCGTTTTCTCCCGATGCGCCCGGGCTTTGGCCGGATCACGTGTTTCTGAGCAGAGAAGATCGGGGCGTCCCACGGACTCCGCGCGGGAGAGGCGAGCGTCCCGGTCGGCTTGGCGTCACCCGCCGCTGGTTCTTTGCGCGGCAGTTCCTGCTTATTTATCGATTGATAATCGCTCTGATTTTCGATCATGTCAACGATGCATGACGATCCCGCGCTCGTTCGCGAGCCGTATGGCCTGATCGCGACGCCGGCTAACGTCCTCCGCCGACGGGAATAATCGCGCCCGTGACATAGGCGCTGGCCGGCGAGGCCAGCCACATCACGACATCGGCAACTTCCCCTGCCGTGCCGGGACGCTGCATCGGAATCAGCGGCCCGAGCCGCTCCAGCCGCTCGGGCGCGCCGGCGGCGGCGTGCAGATTGGTGGCGATGAGCCCTGGCGCGACGGCGTTGACGCGAATGCCTTCCGCCGCCACCTCGCGTGCAAGGCCGATGGTGAGGCTGTCCACCGCACCCTTGCTGGCGGCATAATGCACCCACTCGCCGGCACCGCCGAGTTCAGCGGCGCGCGAGGACATGTTGATGATGACACCGCCGCGCCCGCCATGGCGCGTCGACATGCGCTTCACCGCCTCCCGGCAGCACAGGAAGCTGCCGACGACGTTCACCGCCATGATGTCGGTCAGCGCGCGGGCGGTGATCGCCTCGACCCGGCCGAGCGGGCCGACACCGCCGGCATTGTTGACCAGCACGTCGGGCGGGCCGAACCGGGCCTCCACCGTGCGGAACAGCGCGAGGACATCGGCCTCTTCGGCGATATCCGCCTTGACGATGAACGCGTCGCCGCCGGCCGTCGTGACGGCCTCGGCAACCGCTTCGGCGCCGGCCGCGTCCTCCTTGTAGGTGAGGGCGACCCGGTAACCGGCGGCACCAGCGGCATGGGCGATGGCCGCACCGATGCCCTTGGAGCCTCCCGTGACGATGAGGGTTCGCGGCGCGGCGGATGACGGCATGGCTGATACAGGCATGGCGGATGCAGGCATGGCGCTCCTCCTCAGGCGACGGCGACGAAGCGGTCCGTGCCGACGGCGGCAATGATGGCTTCCAGCACCGCGACGCCGTGGATCATCTCGGCGGATGTCAGGGGATAAGGCGTGCCGCCTTGGGCGGCCCGCGCAAAGGCGTCGAGCTCCGCCCGCAACGTATCGAAGCCGGCGATCGTGTCCTGCGTCGCTGGCGCCGCCGGCGCGCCGGATGCGGCCGGTACCGGCTGCAGGCTGAAATCGTCCAGCGTCGCCCCGGTAATGGTCGCGGTCGCGGCCGAGCCAGCGACCATGAAGCGATAGGTCGGCGCCGCGGTGGTGAAGGCGAGCAGCGAGCCGGTCTGTCCGCTCCGGAAGCGCAGCAGCACCGAGGTGGTATCGTCCGTGCCCGAGGGCGCGGCGCGGTGAACGCTCTGGCAGGCCACGGCCTCCACCGCGCCGAACAGGTCGATCATGCCATCCACGAGGTGGATGCCGAGCCCGGTCATCCCGCCGGCCGGCGACTGATCGGGATCGGTGCGCCACCCGCCGGGCGGCAGGAACAGCCCGGTCGGCGAGGCCATTTCGCCATGGCAATGCAGCACCGTGCCGAGTTCGCCCGCCCGCACGAGAGCACGCAGCCGGTTCATGTGGGGATGGAAGCGCCGGTTATGGCCGAGCGCCAGCGTCACCCCGGCGCGCTCCGCTGCGGCCACGGCGTGCTGGGCGCTCGCCTTCGTCAGGGTGAAGGGCTTTTCGACGAAGATGTGCTTGCCCGCTTCCGCCGCCCGCGCGACCTGCTCGGCGTGCTGGAGATGCGGCGTCGCCAGCACCACCGCCTCGACCGACGGGTCGGCGAGCACGGCCTCAAGGCTGTCCTTGAGTTCGAGGCCGGCGGAGGACGCGAAGCCCTCCGCCTTGGCGCGGGTCCCGGTCGCGGCGCAGGTGAAGCGGATGAGGTCGCTTTTCCCCTGCACCGAACGGACGAGAGACTGGCCCCAGCGGCCGAGCCCGATGATTGCGGTGCGCAGCATCGCCTAGAAATCCACCTGGTCCGCGCCCTTGAGCGCGAGCATGTCGCGGGCCTCCTCGGGCGTGGCGAGTTCAAGACCCATGCCTTCGAGGATCTGCCGTGCCTTGCGCACCTGCGCAGCGCTGGACGGCGCGAGTTCGCCCGGCCCGAGCCACAGCGAATCCTCCAGCCCGACGCGGACATTGGCCCCCATCGAGGCGGCCATGGCGGCGACCCGAAGCTGCGAGGCCCCGGCGCCGAGCACCGACCAGCGATACTGGTCGCCGAACAGCCGGTCGGCCGTGCGCTTCATGTGGATGATGTCTTCGGGATGTGTGCCGATGCCGCCGAGAATGCCGAACACCGACTGCACGAAGAGCGGCGGCTTGACCAGGCCGCGATCGAGGAAATGCTTGAGATTGTAGAGATGGGCGATGTCGTAGCACTCGAACTCGAAGCGCGTGCCATTGCCGTAGCAGGTCTGGAGTATGTACTCGATGTCCTTGAAGGAGTTCCGGAAAACCAGATCCCGCGTTGCTTCCAGGTGCTGGCGCTCCCACGCGAACTTGAAGTCCTTGTAGCGGTCGAGCAGGTGATACAGGCCGAAATTGATCGATCCCATATTGAGTGAGGCGACTTCCGGCTTGAACCGCGCCGCGGGCAGCACACGCTCTTCCACCTTCATATAGGGGCTGCCGCCCGTGGTGATGTTGATGGCGGCCGAGGTTCGCTGCTTCAGCTGCGGCAGGAAGCGCCCGAACGCCTCGGGTGTCTGGTCCGGCTTGCCCGTCTCCGGGTCGCGGGCGTGAAGATGCAGGATCGCGGCACCGGCTTCGGCGGCGCCGATGGCGTCGGCGATGATCTCGTCCGGCGTGATCGGCAGATGCGGCGACATGGAAGGCGTGTGGATCGCGCCGGTGCAGGCGCAGGTGACGATGACCTTGCGGGCGGCAGCCATGATCGGCTCCAGTGAGGCGAGAGGCGAGGGGACGGCGCGGGTCTGCGCCGCCCTGCGATATCGGCCGAGGCGGCGGCGCTACTTGATCGCCTGCGGATTGATCGGCGAGCCGGTGCCGCCGGTGATGATCAGCGGTGGGCCGCAGAAGAAGAACTCATAGACGCCGTCCCTGGCGCAGTCCTCGGCGAGTTCCTTGACGTAAAAAATCTCGCCCATGCACAGGCCCATGGCGGGGATCACCACCCAGTGCCAAGGCTGGTTGGCCTCCGTGGTTTCGTTCGGCCGCACCTCGACACCCCAGGTGTCGGAGCAGATCGCCGCGATTTCCTTCTCGTGGCACCAGTAGCAGTTCTCGAACTTCACGCCCGGCGCGTCGCCACCGGCATAGCCGCCCCATTCGCCCTCGGCGAGGCAGCGTTCCATCTGGCCTGTGCGCAGGATCACGAAATCGGCCCGGCGGATGTCGACCCCCTGCTTTTTGGCGCAGGCGTCGAGTTCGTCATTGGAGATGGATTCGCCGTCCTGCAGCCAGTCGACACCGCGGAAGCGGGCGATGTCGAGCAGCACGCCGCGCCCGGTCATCTTCGACTTGGAGTGCTCGATGCCGAGAACGTTGAGCCCGCGCGCATTGATGTGGCGGGGATCGTGACCGTTATAGGCCTTGTCCTCATAGAAGATATGGCCGAGCGCATCCCAATGGGTCGCGCCCTGCACGCACAGATTCAGCGTGTCGTCGGCATAGCGGATCTTGTTCCAGTCCTGCTGGCCGGCGATGGCATCGGTGCCGGTGGCGAGCATCTGGTGGATCGGATTGAAGCGTCCGCCGAACAGGCCGTTCTGCGGCCCCTCGCGATCGAGCGGGATGCCGAGCGAGAACACACGGCCGGTCTTGATGAGCCCGGCGGCGTCGATGATGTCCTGCGGCGTGATGTGATTGAGGGTGCCGCTGTGATCGTCCTTGCCCCAGCGCCCCCAGTTGGAGAGCGTGCGGGAGGCTTCTTCGATGGCGGCAAGGCCGACATTGATGTCCATGGGTTTCCTCACTTTTTCTGGTTCTTGATCTCCGGCCCGGAGAAGTGGCGTTGGCCGGTGGCGGGTCAGGCACGCGGAGGGCTTTTCTCGGCAGGGCCAGTCACGTCCGGGCTTTTCAAACCTGTACGGTTTGTTTATCGTTCGATAAATATCAGGGTGGCGTGACGGTTTTGTCAATCGCCCACCGTGGATCGGAGCCACCATCGCGGGCGATCAGCATTGATGATCGACCGGATCAGAACTCATGGTTTCGAGCCCGGCGGGGAGGTCGCTAGCGTTCACCCGGACCGGAGGCGGCCAACGCCCCGGCAAGACAAAGGGAGAGGAGCCGCCCATGACGACCGACTTCGTCACCTCAGGCGATGCCGAGATCGCCGTTCGCATCGATGGGGCGGCGCATCTGCCCTGGATCGTGCTGTCGAACTCGCTCGCCGCCGATCTCAGCATGTGGGACGACCAGATCCCGTTCCTCACCCGCAGCTACCGCGTGTTGCGCTACGACACCCGTGGCCATGGTAAGAGTTCGGCGCCGGCCGGGCCCTACAGCTTCGATAGTCTCGTCGGCGATCTCGTCGCGGTCATGGACCATTTCGGCATCGAACGGGCGGATATTCTCGGTCTGTCGATGGGCGGCATGACGGCGCTGGGGCTTGGCCTGCGCTCCCCCGGGCGCGTCGGCCGGCTGATCTGCGCCGATGCCCGCGCCGATGCGCCGCCGGCCTTTGTGGCCGGGTGGGATCAGCGGATCGCGGCGGTGGAAGCCGGCGGCATGGCGGCGATCCTTTCGGGCACCCTGGAGCGCTGGTTCACCGCCGCGACGCGCGAGACGCGGCCGGAGGTCGTCGATCGCGCGGCACGCATGGTGCTGTCGACCGCGCCGGTTGGCTATATCGGCTGCGCCAATGCGTTGAAGGGGCTCGATTACCTGCGCCATCTCTCGCGCATGGAGCCGCCGACGCTCTACCTCGTCGGTGCCGAGGATGGCGCCGCGCCGGCCGATGCGATGCGTCAGATGGCGGCGGAAACGCCGCGCGGGCGGTTCGAGATGCTGCCGGCCGTCGCGCATATCGCCAACATGGAAGACGTGGCCGGCTTCAACAGGGCGGTCGGCGATTTTCTCGACATTTCCCGACAAGCGGCGGAGTGAGACGCGTGACGAGCGAGACCAAAGCGACCGTTGGCATCATCGGTCTCGGCATTATGGGTTCGGCCTATGCCGCTAATCTGCTGGCGGACGGCTTTCGGGTGATCGGCACCGATGTTGCCGACGACGCGAGGACGGCGCTGGCAGGGCAGGGCGGCCATCCGGTCGGCTCGGCCGGGGAGGTGGCGGCGGGTGCCGATATTCTCCTGCTCGCCCTGCCCTCGGTGAAGGCACTTGAGACGGTGACGGCCGAGATCGCCGACACGATCCGACCCGGAGCGGTGGCCTGCGAGATGGGCACCCTGCCGATCGAGGCGAAGGAGGCGTGCCGCGTCGCGCTGGCGGCGAAGGGTGCCGATGTGCTCGATTGCCCGGTGAGCGGCACCGGCGCGCAGGCGGCCCGACGCGACCTCTCCATCTATGCCAGCGGCGACGAGGCCGCCTTCCGGAAGGTTGAAGCGTCCTTCGCCGCCTTCGCCCGAGACGTGCGCTATTGCGGCAGTTTCGGCACTGGAATGAAGCTGAAATACATCGCGAACCTGCTGGTCACGATCCACAATCTTTCGACCGCCGAAGCGCTGCTGCTCGCCGAGCGCGCGGGGCTCGATCTCAACCTTGTCTATGACGCCATTCGTCCGGGGGCCGGCGGTTCGCGCATGTTCGACGTGCGCGCGCCGATGATGATCGAGAACCGCTACGAACCGGCGACGATGAAGATGGATATCTACATCAAGGATTTGCAGCTCATCATGGACTTCGCCCGCGACATGCGCACGCCCACCCCGCTGATGGCGGCGAGCCTGCCGTTCTATTACGCGGCGCTGGCGGAGGGCCGTGGCAAGCAGGACACCGCCTCGCTGTTCGCCGTGCTGAAGGGCATGACCGCGCCGCACGACAAGGGAGAGTAACATGGCCGGTCTCACCCTGGCTCAGGCCGATGTGATCGGCCGTGTCGCGCTGGAGGACGGTCGGCGGCGCGACGCCAAGCCCCTGACCGTGGTGGTTCTCGATGCCGGTGGCCATGTGACGCTGGTGCGCCGCGAGGATGGCAGCGGGATCGCGCGATTCGACATCGCCTTCGGCAAGGCCTGGGGCGCGCTGGGCATGGGCATTTCCTCGCGGGGCCTGTCGGTGCGGGCGGCGAAGACTCCCGGCTTCTTCACCGCGCTCGCCGCGGCGACCGAGGGGCGGATGGTGCCGGTGCCCGGCGGCGTGCTGGTGCGCGCCGGCGCGGACGGGCCGATCATCGGCGCCGTCGGCATCAGCGGCGATACCTCCGATGTCGACGAATTCTGCGCGGTCGCCGGCATCGAGGCGGCCGGTCTCGTGGCGGATATCGAGGAGCGCTGAGCGATGCGGCTGCAGGGCAAGACGGCGCTGGTCACCGGCGCCGGCCGCGGCATCGGGCGGGCGACGGCGCTCGCCCTGGCGAAGGCGGGAGCCAAGGTCATCGCAGTGGCCCGCACGCAGGCCGATCTCGACGACCTCGCGCAGGAGGGCGGCGGTCGCATTGAACCATGGGCCGCAGATGTGCGCGACGCGGGCTTGCTCATGCGGATCGAGGCGATGCGCGATCTCGACATTCTCGTCAACAATGCGGGCGGTAATCGTCCCAAGCTGATGGTCGATGTCGATGACGAGACGCTCGACTGGATGATCGACCTCAATATCCGCTCGGTCTACCGGGTGGCGCGGGCCGCGGCGCGGGCGATGGGCCAAGGGGGTGTCATCGTCAACATGTCCTCGCAGATGGGCCATGTCGGCTCGCCCAAGCGCACGGTCTACTGCATGACCAAGCATGCGGTGGAGGGGCTGACCAAGGCGATGGCGGTGGAACTCGCCCCGCGCGGCATCCGGGTCGTCGCGATCGCGCCGACCTTCGTGATGACGCCGATGACCCACGGCATGTTCGAGGATGCCGAGTTCCGGCGCTTCGTCTACGACATGGTGCCGCTGAACGAGCTGCCGACGCCCGAGGATATCGCGGAGGGCATCCTGTTCCTCGTGTCGCCGGGGGCGCGCTTCATCACCGGCGACAGCCTGCGTGTCGATGGCGGCTGGACGGCGCGCTAGAGAACGTTTTACCGATCAGGTTGATTCAACCTGATCGGATCAGGCTCTAGCGCGCATGTGCCAAACGCGGCGGCTGGCGGTGAAAGCCGCCGCCGCGCCCGATCACGGCGCGAACTGGGCGAGGATCGCTTTGTCGACCTTGCAGATATAGGTGTATTTCGGGTTCACCACCTGGGTGCAGCGGGCCTCCGCGATCTGGCCGAGCAGCATGTAGCCCTCCGGCGCCGGGATGCCGTACTCGTCCTCCATCCAGTAGATCATCTCCTGGAAGGCGGTGCGCATGGCATCCTCCAGCGGGCGGGCGCAGCCGAGCGTGCAGATATGCGTCGGCGTCTCGATGCGGGGATGGGTGAGCCGTGCCGGGGCCTTTTCCAGCGTCACCCGCACGGTAAGCGTCGCCGCCACCTCGATGGCGCCCATGCCATTGGCTTCGCCATCGCCCTGCAGCGCGTGGCAGTCGCCGAGGAAGAGATGGGCGCCGGCATGGTTGACGCGGAACATCACCTTGTTGCCGGCGGTGATTTCCTGCACGTCGAGATTGCCGCCATGGGTGCCGTTGTCGACGGTCAGCACCGCGCCATGCACCGGGGCGACGCCGGCGACGCCGATCATCGGCCGCACCGGCAGCTTCACCTTGTCGCTCCAGTGGACGACCCCGTCCTTTATCTCCACCACATGGGTGCGCAGGCCGAATTCCTTCTGCCGCACCCAGTCCGGGAACATGCCGATGCCGGGCCACAGCGCGGTGAAGCCGAGCGTGTCCACCTCCATCTTCACGATCTCCAGCACCAGCATGTCGCCGGGCTTTGCGCCTCCGACCTCGATCGGCCCGGTGGCGCCGTTGACGAAGGGCAGGGTCACGTCCGCCTCGGTCAATTGCTGGCCGACATGGCGGATGGTGCCGTCATTGGCGTTGATGGCGCACTCCACCACGAAGGTCTCGCCGGGCACGACGCGGGCGATGAAGGCGTCGGCGGCGGAGAGGGCGTATTTGATGTTGCCTTCTTTGGCGACACGCTGGGTCATGGTCACTCCGTTGGGCACTGGGGCAGGGGCGGGCGGTTCAGCCGAGGCGGCGCCAGGGCATGAGCCGCTTTTCCACCTTGCCGACGAGGAAGGTGAGGAGAAGGGCGAGGGCGATGGTGGCGACCAGCGCCGCGAACACTTTCGGGATGATGTAGAGCGAGCCGGCCTTGAAGATGGCGTGACCGAGCCCTTCCGAGGACGACATGAACTCGCCGACAATGGCGCCGATCAGCGCGAAGCCGACGGTGAGCTTCAGCCCGGCGAAAATGTCGGTGAGCGAGGCCGGCACCACCAGCTTGCGGAAGATCTGGAATTTCGAGGCGCCGAGCGTGCGCATCAGGTTGATCTGGTCCTCATCGACGCCGATGGCGCCCTTGTAGGAGGTGACCAGCGCCACGATCACCACCGAGAGCGTCGACATGGCGATTTTCGACATCAGCCCGGTGCCGAACCAGATGATGATGATCGGTGCCAGCGCGATGATCGGGATCGAGCCCAGCGCGATGACGAAGGGCTGGATGACGCGGGAGACGAAGCGCGAATACCACAGCGACAGGCCGATCAGCGTGCCGATGACATTGCCGACGGCAAAGCCCAGCAGCGTTTCGACGCCGGTGACATAGGTGTCGCGCCACAGGCTGCCGTCGCTGGCCATGGTCACGAGGAAGCCGGCGATGGCCGAGGGCGAGCCGAACATGAAGGCCGCCTGCCGGTCAAAGGCGGTCATGTATTCCCAGAAGCCGATGAAGGCGGCGAGCAGGGCGATCTGGCTGAGGAGCACCAGCGCCGTGGCGCGCCGGCGGGCGCGCCGGTGGGCGGCGAGGCGCGCCGCCGCATGGTCGTCGGCTGCGCCGGTATCAGTCGGGATGAAGCGGGCGGATGCGTCCATGCCGCTCCTCCTAGTTCCGCGCCACGTCGAGATCGGCCCAGATGCGCCGGACATAGTCGACGAATCCGGGGCTCTCGCGGGCGGCGATCATGTCGGTGCGGTCGCTGTCGAGGGCGATGTCGTACACCGCCTTCACCCGCGTCGGCCGTTTCGTCAGCACGATGACACGGTCGGCGATGGAGACCGCCTCCTCGATGTCATGGGTGATGAGCAGCACCGAGCGGCGGCTTTCGCGCACCAGCCGGGCGGTGTCGCTCTCGATCAGCAGTTTGGTCTGGAAATCGAGCGCGGCGAAGGGCTCGTCCAGCAGCAGCACGTCCGGCTCGTTGACGAGGGTCCGCGCGAGCGCCACGCGCTGGCGCATGCCGCCAGAGAGGGTGGTGGGGTAATGCTCGGCGAAGCCGTGCAGGCCGAGCTTGTCGAGCACCACATGGCTGCGCTCCTCGGCGTCGGAAAGCGGCACGCCGCGTATTTCCAGCCCGAGCATGACGTTGCGCAGCGCGGTGCGCCAGGGCAGCAACAAATCCTTCTGCAGCATGTAGCCGACGCCGGCGGGCTGGCCGGCAATCTCGCGGCCGTGCCAGCGTATGCGCCCGGCATCGGCGGAAATGAGCCCGCACAGCGTGTTGAGCAGCGTGGTCTTGCCGCAGCCGGAAGGGCCGACAATGGCGACGATCTCGCCCTCGTTCAGGTTCAGCGACAGATCGCCGATGACGGGCACGATGCGCCCGTCCGCGTCGTAGCTCTTGGCCACGTGCTCGACGACGAGAGGCGGCGCGCCAGCCGGCGCGGCCGCCCCTCCCGCGATGGCGGGGGGAGCCACCGCGCTCACCCGAGCTGCTTGATGGCTTTCTCGGCGAAGGAATTGTCGATGATCTCGTCGAACTTCACCGTGCCCTTGATGTTGCCGAGATAGAGCTGCATGTCCATCAGATTGGCCCACTGGTCCGGCTTGGTGATCACCGACTGCGCCGGGATGAGGTATTTCAGCTCGGCGTCGATCGCCTTGTCGACGACATCGCCCGGCAGATCGGGGAATTCCAGCCGTGCCACCTTCTTGGCGAAGGCGGGGTCGGCATAGGTCATGCGCGAGGCCTGCTCGAAGGAGGTGACCAGCGCCTGCACCATGGCCGGGTCCTTGGCGATGGTGGAGGGCAGCACCATGATGCCGGTGTTGCAGAACGGGCCGATATAGTTGGAGAAGTCGAACACCACCTTGGAGCCCTGCGCCTCGGCGGCGGCGACGCTCGGCTGATAGGCCACCGCCATATCGGCCTGTCCGGCGAGCATGGCGCCGATCTCGGTGCCGGGATTGACCGGCACGATAGTGACATCGGTGCCGAGCTTCATGCCGGCCTTTTCCACCATGCGCTTGGTGACGGAATAATTGGTGTTCGGCTCGGGGGAGGTCACCACCTTCTTGCCCTTCAGCGCCATCGGGTCGGTGAAGGGCTCCATGGTCTTCGACACGCCGAAATAATGCGCGCGCTGCACCACTGTGCCGACCACCACGCCGGGGCCGCCATTCTCGCGCGAGATCTGCGCCATGGTCGCGTCGCCAATGGCGAAATCGGCCGAGCCGCCGAGCACGGCGGCGAAGGTCTGGGTGTCGCCGCCGGCGGCGGAGACCTTCATGTCGAGGCCGTTCTTCTCGAAAATGCCGGCGTGCATGCCGACATAGAGATTAATGTAGCCGAGGTTGTGCACCGCCTCGCTGAAATTCACCGTCTTCAACGCCGCCGCGCTGGCGCGCCCGCCGAGATAGGGCGCGGCGATGAGGCCGCCGCCGATCAGGGCCGAGGTCTTGAGGAAGCCGCGACGGTTGAAGCCGTCGGTTGTAATCCGGGACATGGGTTGCTCTCCACCGTGCTGAATGCCGCATGAGCCTCGGCGGAAAGGAAAAGACCGGGTGCGGCGTGGCGCAAGCGCAAATAGAGCGCAGTAATCTGCCGCCGGGAGGGGCATGTTCTTGGTGCGTCACCGAAAGCGGCGCTTCAGCGATGCTGTCGCAGCATTCGCGGCCGCGTCGCGCACACGCAGTCGGCGAAATGATTATTTCCGCCGCGCGGCCCGGATCATTCTGTCAGTTTTGCCATTTGGCGCGCCTAAACAAGCGGCAGCGCCTCAGCGTGTGACGCGCACCGAGGCGAAGCGGCCGACCACCGCCCCGCCGCAGCGCTCCGCCGCCAGCATCGAGGCGCGGTGCGGCGGCATCGCGCCGGGCGGCAAGGGAAGGCGACCGGGACGATGCGGCCGCTCGCCGGGCGGTTCGGTGCGCGGGGGCTCGTGCAACTGCTGCGACAGGTTCGACACCAGCGCCCGCAGCCGGCGGTTCTCCGCTTCCAGTTCCTTCATCTGCATCACCGCCGGCGCGCTCAGTCCGCCGAAGCGGCGGCGCCAGCGGTAGAAGGTGCGCAGCGAGACCTGGGCGGTGCGGCAGATCTCGTCCACCGGCACGCCGGCATTCGCCTCCTGGATCAGGTGGATGATCTCGCTTTCGGTGAACTGCGAACGTCGCATCGGATCGTCCTCATGAACGTTGACGGATCGAACGGTCGAACCTGTCCCCACACCCCAAGCCGGTCATCTGGCGCCGCGGCTGTCAGCCGCACATCAGATAAGCATGCGCTTAATATGAGCACAGTACCGCGTCTCGCCCCGCGCGGCGACCGAAATCCTGCGCCGCGTCAAAGCCGGCCCTCGGGCTTGGCGGCGCGGGCGGGCGCGGGCGGTTGCCGCCCTGGCCCGCGCGGTGGCGGGCAGGCAGGGGCGCGCGTCCACAAGTGGCAATCCTGCCAGAAACGGCGCGAGGGCAGGCCCGGTGCCGCGCCATTGGGCAGGGCTGAACATTATATGAAGTTGCGCCGGGACCGGGGTTCACCAGAATTCGCGGCATCTTCCGCTCATCGAGGTGTCCGTCCCATGGTCAAGTTCTCGCGGCGTTCCTTCCTGCAGGCGAGTGGCGTTGCGGCCGCCGGCCTCGCGTCTCCCCTCGCCATGCCGGCCTATCTGCGCAGCGCCCGCGCCGCCGGTCCGGTGAAGCTCGGCTGTCTGTTCTCCTCCTCCGGCACCATGGCCAATCTGGAAGGCCGGCTGAACTCGCGCTGCTGCTCGCGCTGGTCGGCGTGGCGCTGGTGATGGGGCTGCTCGCCGGCACGCCCTTCGCGTTGTCGCGCTATCTCGCCAACGCCATCGGCCAGCTCGCGGCCTTCGCGGTGCTCGCGATGGCGCTCGACCTCATCTGGGGCTATCTCGGCATCCTGTCGCTCGGCCATGGCCTGTTCTTCGCCATTGGCGGCTATGTCATGGCGATGTATCTGCTCAAGCACTCCTTCGTCGTGACGGGGACGGTGCCGGACTTCCTGCAGTTCATGGGCTGGAAGGACTTCCCCTTCTACTGGGCGGGCTTCGAGTTTTTCCCCTATGCACTGTTCGTCGCCGTGGCAGTCACCGGGCTGATCGCCGGCATCTTCGGCTATGTCTCGTTCCGCTCGCGGGTGGGAGGGGTGTATTTCGCCATCATCACCCAGGCGCTGGTCTATGTCGCCATGCTGCTGATGTTCCGCAACGACACCGGCTTTGGCGGCAATAATGGCATGACCGGCTTTGCCGTGCTGTTCGGCTGGCCGATGGGCACATCAGGCATGATCACCGCGCTCGCCATTGCCTCGCTGCTTGTGCTGGCCGGCGTGCTGGTGGGCTGCCGCCTGCTCGTCGGCAGCCGCTTCGGCGCGCTGATGCTGGCGACGCGCGACGACGAAACCCGGCTGCGCACGCTGGGCTATGAGACGCTGCGGCTCAAGCTCGGCGTGTGGTGCCTGTCGGCGCTGATCGCCATGCTGGCCGGCATGCTCTATGTGCCGCAGGTCGGCATCATCAATCCGCGCGTGCTCTCGCCGGAACTGTCGCTGGAAATCGCGGTCTGGGTGGCGATCGGCGGGCGCGGCCATCTCGTCGGCGCGGTGATCGGGGCGCTGCTGGTGAACGCCGTGAAGTTCTGGCTGTCCTTTGCCGCGCCGGACATCTGGCCGTTCATCCTCTCCGGGCTGATCGTGCTCGTCGTGCTGGTCTTCCCCAATGGCTTGATGGATCTGGCGACGTTCAAACTCGTCCGCCCCATGGGCCCGCGGCGCGCGGCCGCCGCGCTGGAGGAGGGGCGCTGATGGCGGTCACCGCTCTCCTTGTCGATGGCCTCACTGTGCGCTTCGGCAGTTACCGCGCCATCGACGCCCTGTCGCTCGCCATTGATTATGGCGAGGTGCGCGCGGTAATCGGCCCAAATGGCGCGGGCAAGACCACGCTGCTCGATGTCATCTCCGGCATCACGCGGCCGAAGGAGGGCCGGGTACTGTTCGACGGCGCGTTCGACCTGACGCAGGCCAGCGACTCCGCCATCGCCCGCGCCGGCATCCGCCGCAAGTTCCAGAAGCCCAGCGTGTTCGAGGGGCTGAGCGTGCGCCAGCACATCGCCATCGGCGCGGATGCCGGCTTTCGCCGCGACCTCGACGCGCCGGCGCTGGAGGACCGCGTGAGCGAGGTGCTGGAGACGGTCGGCCTCGCCGGTCACGCCACCCACCTTGCCGGCCAGCTCAGCCATGGCCAGAAGCAATGGCTGGAAATCGGCATGGTGCTGGCCTCCGACCCCAAGGTGCTGATGCTGGACGAGCCGGTCGCCGGCCTCACCGATGAGGAGACCGAGCGCACGGCGCAGCTGGTGCGCCGGCTCAACCGGCCGGACCGCGCCATTATCGTGGTCGAGCACGACATGGATTTCGTCGAGCGCATCGCCGACCGCGTCACCGTGCTGCATGAGGGCCGCACCTTGTTCGAAGGGCCCATGGACAAGGTCCGCGCCGATGCCGGCGTCATCGAGGTCTATCTGGGGCGCTGAGCATGCAGTTCCGTATCGAGGCACTCGACCAGCATTACGGCTCCTCGCAGGTGCTGCGCCAAGTGGGGCTGGAGATCGCGCCGGGCGAATGCCTGGCCGTTCTCGGCCGCAACGGCGCCGGCAAGACCACGCTGCTCAAATGCGTGATGGGGCTGATCGCGCCGAGCGCGGGGCGGGTGCTGCTCGACGGCGCCGACATCACCGGCTGGTCGCCCAACCGCCGCTCCCGCGCCGGCATCGCCTATGTGCCGCAGGGCCGCGAGATCTTCTCGGAGCTGACGGTGGGCGAGAACATCGAGGCCGCCGCCCGCGCCCATGGCACCTATGGCACGGCGGCGATGGAGGAGGCGGTGAGCCTGTTCCCGGTGCTGGCCGAGATGTGGAAGCGCCCCGGCGGCGCGCTGTCGGGCGGGCAGCAGCAGCAGCTCGCCATCGCCCGCGCCCTCGTCACCCGCCCGCGCCTCCTGATCCTCGACGAGCCGACCGAGGGCATCCAGCCCAATATCGTCGCCGCCATCGGCGAGGTGCTGCGCGCGCTGAAAGGCCGGCTGTCCATCCTGCTGGTCGAGCAATATCTCGACTTCGCCATCGAGACCGCCGACGCTTTCCTCATCCTCTCGCGCGGGGCCGTGGTGGAGAGCGGCCGCGCCGAGGCGATGAGCCGCGCCCATCTCACCCGCTTCATCGCCGTCTGACACGCGCTCGCGCCTCGCATCAGGAGTTCCCCATGTCGCGCCGCTTTGAAATCCCGGCCACTCCGGAAAACATGGTCTGGGGCTATCTCGACAGCCAGACCCCGCCCGTGCTCGAAGTCGCCTCGGGGGATGTGGTCACGCTGCATTCCTTCCCCGCCGGCGGCAAGGAGACGCTGCCCGAGACGCTGCCGGTTCCCGAGGATTACCGGCTGGCGCTCGACACGCTGCCGCAGGGGCCGGGACCGCATTTCATCACCGGCCCGATCTATGTGAAGGACGCCAAGCCCGGCGACGCGCTGCAGGTCGACATTCTCGACGTGAAGGTGCGCCAGGACTGGGGCTTCGTCTCCATCCTGCCGCTGCTCGGCACGCTGCCGGACGAGTTCACCGATTACGAGACCATCCACCCCGTGGTCGACCACGCCAAGAATGTCTGCGTGATGCCGTGGGGCACGGAGATTCCGCTCGACCCCTTCTTCGGCATCATCGCCACGGCGCCGCCGCCGGCCTGGGGGCGCTGCGGCTCGCCGGTGCCGCGCGCCTTTGGCGGCAATATGGACAATAAGGAGCTGCGCGCCGGCACCACGCTCTATCTGCCGGTCTTCAACGAGGGTGCGCTGTTCTTCGCCGGCGACGGCCACGGCGTGCAGGGCGATGGCGAAGTGTGCATCACGGCGCTGGAAACCGGCGTCACCGGCACGTTCCGCCTCACCGTGCGCAAGGACATGGCGCTGGACTGGCCCTTCGCCGAGAGCGCGACGCATCTGATGTCGATCGGTCTCGACGAGGATCTCGACGACGCCGCCAAGCAGGCGACGCGCGAGATGGTCAAGCATGTGTGCGAGCGCACCAATCTCTCGCGCAACCAGGCCTATATGCTGTGCTCGCTGGCCGGAAATCTGCGGGTGACGCAGATGGTGGACGGCAATAAGGGCGTGCACATGCTGCTGCGCAAATCGCTGCTGTGAGCCCACGTCGGCGTTGAAGGGAAGCCGCCCGTGGGCGGCTTCCTTGTGTGCGGCTTGCCTGTCTTGTCCGGCCCGGGCGCGCGTTCTCCTTCCTCGGGAGGGCCGAGAACGCCGCGACGGCCGGAGCCGCGTCAGTTCTTGCGGATGTAGAAGCCGTGCTGGCTGCCGGGCACCAGCTCGGTGGACAGGCCCAGCACGCTTTCGGCGCCGCCGAGCACGAGATAGCCGTCCGGTGCCATGATGCTGGCAATGCGGCTGAGCACGTCGCTTTTCGTCGGCGCGTCGAAATAGATCAGCACGTTGCGGCAGAACACGACGTCGAACTGCCCGAGATGGCCGAAGGGCTGCAGCAGGTTCAGTCGGGAGAAGCGAACCATGGAGCGTATGTCGGCATTGATGCGCCACATGTCGCCCTCCTGGTTGAAGCACTTCAGCAGATACTGCACCGGCAGGCCGCGCTGCACCTCGAACTGGCTGTAGAGCCCCTCCTTCGCCCGGTCGATCACCTCGCCCGAGAGATCGGTGGCGACGATCTCCACCCGCCTTCCGCCCAGCAGCCGCTCATTGTCGCGCAGCAGCATGGCGATGGAATACGGCTCCTGCCCGGTCGAGGCCGCGGCGCACCAGATGCGCAGCGGCTGGCCCGGCGGGCGACGCGAGACGATGCCCGGCAGGAACAGCGAGGCGAGCTGTTCGAAGGGCCGCTTGTCGCGAAAGAACAGCGACTCGTTCGTCGTCATCGCCTCAATCACGGCCTCGGCGAGCGGGGAGGTGCCGCGCTCGCGCAGGGCGCCGACAAGATGCGCCACATTGGGGATCGAGGCCTTCCGCATGACCGGGTCGAGCCGTGTCTCCAGCAGATAGTGCTTGTCGTCGGAGAGGGCGAGACCGGATTTTTCCTTGAGGAAGCGACGGAGGAAGTCGAATTCGGCGGGCGCGATCATTCGCGGCCTCCCGTAAGCAGCCGGTTGACCCGTGGACCGATCTCCACCAGCGGCAGGATGCCGGCGCAGGCGCCGATCGCCGCCGTGGCGCCGGGCATGCCCCAGACCACGCTGCTTTCTTCGTCCTGGGCGATGACGCTGCCGCCGAGATCGGCGATCTTCAGCGCGCCGCGCGCGCCGTCGCTGCCCATGCCGGTGAGCACGACGCTCAGTGCCGCGGCGCCATAGATGCCGGCGACCGATTCGAACATCGGGTCGACGGCGGGCTTGCAGAAATTCACCGGCGCGCTGTCCAAGAGGCGGATACGGCTCACGCCGCCGCTCTGCACCACATCCATGTGCAGGCCACCCGGCGCGACATAGATCTGGCCGGCGACGAGGTCTTCCCCGTCGCGCCCCTCGGCGCAGCGCCGGCCCGAGGCGCGGGCGATGTGCTCGGCCAGGATGGCGGTGAAGGTGGGGGGCATGTGCTGCACCACCAGCACCGGCACGCGGCCGATGAAGGGACCGATATCGGCGAACAGCTTTGTCAGCGCCTGCGGCCCGCCCGTGGAGCTGCCGATGGCGAGGAGAGCCGGCGGCATGCGCGAATAGGCGCGCAGCTTGCCATCGGGACGGCCGAGGCCGGGGATCTTCGCCGGGGCGGCGGCCGGGGCCGTCGCGGGCGCGCCCGCAGCGGGCGTGCCGGCCGTCGAGCCGATCGGCGGCCGCGGCATGGAGCGGCGGCGCACGCGCTGGCCGAGGCTGCGGGCCTTGGCCAGAAGCTCGGCGCGGAATTCCTCCGCCGCCACCGGGCCGCGCGCGCTGTCGGGCTTGGGCAGATAGTCCGCCGCGCCGAGGGTGAGCGCGCGCAGGCTGACCTCCGCGCCGCGGCGGCTCAGCGCCGAGGCGACCAGCACCGCGGTGTTGGGCTTGCGCTCAAGGATGAGCGGCAGGGCGGTGAGGCCGTCCATGTCGGGCATTTCGAGGTCGAGGATGACCACGTCCGGCTGCGAACTCTGGACATCGTCGGCGGCGCGGCGGCCATTGGGATGGGTGCCGACCACGGTGAACTCGCCGGATTCGCCGAGCCACTTGCTGAGGATGCCGCGCATGAACACCGAATCGTCGACGATCATCACCTTGATCGGCGGACCGGAAGGCTGCGCCTGCGCCGGCGTTGCGGGGGCGCCCGGGGGGCGTGCGAGCGTCATGTGGGCTCTTCCTCCAGCAGACCGACCTCGACAAGCTTCTCCCGCAGGATGTCGGCGTCGAACGGCTTCATGATGTACTCGTCCGCGCCGGCCGAGAGGGCCGAGGCGATATGGGAGGCATCGTTATTGGTGCTGCAGAACACCACACGCGGCGCGGTGCCGCCGGCTTCGCTGCGCAGCTGCTCCAGGAATTCGACGCCGGTGAGCTCCGGCATGTTCCAGTCGAGCAGGATGCCGTCAGGCATCTGCTGGCGGCAGCGCACAAGCGCCACGGCGCCGTTCTCAGCCTCGTCGACCTCGAACGACCATTCTTCCAGCATTCGCCGCGCGACCTTGCGCACCACGCTGGAGTCGTCAACGACAAGAAACGTCTTCATCGGCTTCGTTCCCGGCTCCGTACGCTTAAGCCGCGCTGCGCACGCCACCGACGGTGGCGAGCACACGCTCGACATCGAGCACCACGAGCAGCTCCGTCTCCAGGCGGTGGACGCCCTCGGCGAACTGCGTCCACTCTTCCTCGAGATTGGGCGGGTTGCTCTCATAGGTGCTGGGGTCGAGCAGCAGCACGTCCCCGACCCCGTCGATGAGCAGGGCGAACGCTTCGCCCGTGCGCTCGATGCCCACAGCCATGCGGGCGAGGGTGCCGTCCGACAGGCCGAGCAGGCGGCGCATGTCGATCATGGTGACAATGCGGCCGCGCAGGTTCAGCACCCCGTCGATCTCGCGCGAGGCGAGCGGCACCGGGGTGATGCGATCGGGGACGAACACCTCGTTCACCGACGAGATCGGCAGGCCGAAGAGCTGTCCGCCGACGCGGACCGTCACATATTGATGGGCGTCGCTGCGCCCTTCCAC
Organism: Ancylobacter polymorphus; assembly: GCF_022836935.1. NCBI lineage: Bacteria > Pseudomonadati > Pseudomonadota > Alphaproteobacteria > Hyphomicrobiales > Xanthobacteraceae > Ancylobacter > Ancylobacter polymorphus. The sequence continues at coordinate 1,806,334 of NZ_CP083239.1, forward strand.
ATTGGCAGCTGCCGTGCTCATGCCGCCTTCTCCTCATCCTCGTGGACCGCGAATTCGCGCAGCGCGGCGAGGAGGCCGTTGCGGTCGAACTTCGCGACATAATCGGTGAAACCGGCCATCCGGCCGCGTTCGATGGAATCCGCGTCGCCGCCGGTGGCGATGGCGATGATCGGCAGGTTCTCCATGTGCAGCTCGCTGCGCACGCGCTCGGCGAAGCCGATGCCGTCGAGGCCGCGCAGATCGACCTCGCTGACCACCGCGTCGAAGCGGGCGTCGCCGGAGAGCTTCTCCAGCGCCTCGCTGGCGGAGGTGCAGGTGGTCACGGCATAGCCATTGCCCTTCAGCACCGGTTCCAGCATGGCGCGATGGAAGGCGTTGTCGTCCACCAGCAGCAGCCGGCCGCTGCGCTCATGGCCATGCCCGACGGGAATGTCGAAGCTCTCGCCGAAGGCGCGCTGCACGAAATGGGCGACATCCAGCACCTCGGTCGCGGTGCCGTTGATGATCGCCCCGCCCATGATGTCCGGGGAGGCCGAGGACAGCTTGAGCTCGAAGGCGGTCTCGACGATGTCGACGATCTGGTCGACGACGAGGCCCATGGTCCGCTCGCCTTCCGAGAAGATGAGCAGAGGCTGCTTGCCGGAGGTCTTCCGCTCCACTTCGTCATTGGCGTAGAGGATCGGGATGAGCGTGCCGCGATACTGCGCGACGCAGCGATCCGACAGGCGCTCCACATCCTCGGCGTCGAGTTCTTCGAGGCGGGTGACGAGGGCGAGCGGCACCGCCTTCAGCCCTTCCGCGCCGGCGCGGCAGAGCAGCAGCGACATCCGGTTGGTATCGGCGTTCTTGGCGGCATCCGCCTCGCTCTTGGTCGCCTCTCCGGTCTTGTCCGAGCGGGCGGCGGCGAGCTGGGACAGGCCGTTGGGGTCGATGATCATGATGACGCGCCCGTCGCCGAGAATGGTGCTGCCCGAGACCAGGGAGATGCCGCGCAGCACCGAGGCGAGCGGCTTCACCACGATTTCCTCGGTGTGCGAGACGCTGTCGACAACGACGCCGAAGCGCTGGCTGCCGACCTGCATCACCACGATCAGCTCGCCCTCGGGACGCTCGCCCCAATGGCAGGACAGGCCCATCACCGTGCCGAGATCGAGGATCGGCAGCAGCCGGTCGCGCAGGCGCAGCACATGGGCGTGCTTGATGAAGCTCAGCGAATGCTCGCTATCGCCGCGCACCCGCACCAGCTCGACCACCGAGGTCTGCGGCAGGGCGAAGCGCTCGCCGGTAGATTCGACGATCAGCGCCGGGACGATGGCCAGCGTCAGCGGGATCTTGATGGTGAAGGTGGTGCCTTCGCCGCGCTTGGAGCGGACATCGACCGTGCCGCCGATCGCCTCGATATTGCAGCGCACCACATCCATGCCGACGCCGCGGCCGGATACGCTGGTGACCTGCTGCGCGGTGGAGAAGCCAGCCTGGAAGATGAAGCGGAAGGCCTGCGCATCGGTCATGCGCGCGGCATCGGCTTCCGTGCACAGGCCGTTCTCGACCGCCTTCGCCTTGATGCGGCTGACATCGAGCCCGCGCCCGTCATCGGCAATCTCGACGATGACATGGCCACCCTCGTGATAGGCGGCGAGGCGGATCGTGCCCTTTTCCGGCTTGCCGGCGGCGCGCCGCGCGGCCGGCATCTCCAGACCGTGATCGGCGGAATTGCGCACCATATGGGTGAGCGGGTCCTTGATCTGGTCGAGCAACTGCCGGTCGAGTTCGGTCTCGGCGCCGTGCTGTTCCAGCTCGATATGCTTGCCGAGCTCATGGGCGAGGTCGCGCACGATGCGCGGCAGCTTCTGCCAGGCATTGCCGATCGGCTGCATGCGGGTGCGCATCACCGCTTCCTGCAATTCGCCGGTCACGGTGGAGAGCCGCTGCAGCGGGCTCTTATATTCGCTGTCCTCGTTGCGGCGGCTGATTTCCATCAGCTGGTTGCGGGTCAGCACCAGCTCGGACACCATCGTCATCAGATGTTCGAGCACGGAAACGTTGACGCGGATGGTCTGCGCCGCCGCCGCCGCCGGGTCGTGCCCGGCCGCGGCCAGCTCACCCTCGGCGGCCTTCGGCGCGAGCGCGGGGGCGGGCGTGGCGACCGCCTTGGGGCGGGCTTCCACCGCTGTCTCGCGGAACATGCGCTCAAGTTCGTCCAGCGGCACTTCGCCCGGCAGCAGTTCGCGCTCCAGCGTGCCGGCGGCAGAGACGGTTTCCACCGGCGCCGGCATGGCGGCGGCGAGCGGTGGGGCGACCACCTCTTCCTCGACGGTCTCCTGCGCGGCTTCCGCCTCCAGCGCCGTGATCAGGTCCTCGTCCGCGCCCGGAGGCTCGACGCCGTCGGTGCGCTCGATCTCGGCCAGGATCAGCTTGATCCGGTCGATGGTGCGCAGGATCAGGTCCACCGCGCCCGACTTCACCGGCCGGCCGTTGCGGAACTCATCCATCAGCGTCTCGGCGGCATGGGCGAGCCGTGCCAGCCGCGCCAGGCCGATGAAGCCGCACGTGCCCTTGATGGTGTGCACGAGGCGGAAGATGTTGTTGAGGATGTCCCGGTTGTTCGGGTCGGTTTCGAGCCTCAGAAGTTCGCCGTCGGCGACGTCGAGGCTTTCGCTGGTTTCCGTCAGGAATTCGCGGAGCAGATCGTCCATGACACTCACTGGATTGGGGTGATCTCGGAGCCGGCGCGCACGGCGCCGGCGGGGCTCAGGCGGCGCGGATGCGTTCGATGAAGGTGTCGACCTGGGTGCGCAGGCGGCTGGCCTGAGACGACAGATCGGAGGCGGAGCGGACGATTTCGGCGGAGACGCGGCCGGTATCGGCAGCCGCGACGCTCACCGTCGAAATGCTGGAAGAGACTTCCTGCGTGCCCTGGGCCGCCTGGTGGACGTTCTGCGCGATCTCACCGGTCGCCGCCCCCTGCTCATCGATCGAGGTGGCGATGGCGCTGGAAATCTCGTCGATGCGGCGGATGGTGCCGGTGATGTTCTCGATCGCCCGCACCACATCGTTGGTGGCGCCCTGCACGGCGGCGATCTGCGAGGAAATCTCGTCGGTCGCCTTCGAGGTCTGCTCGGCGAGGGTCTTCACTTCCATCGCCACGACCGCGAAGCCGCGTCCCGCCTCGCCTGCCCGCGCCGCCTCGATGGTGGCGTTGAGGGCCAGCAGATTGGTCTGCGAGGCGATGTCGGTGATGAGGTTCACCACCTGGCCGATGCGCTGGGCGTTGGTGGCGAGGCCGCGCACCACATCGGCGGTGCCGGTCGCCTGCTCGGTCGCCTCGCCGGCGATCTTGGCGGCGGTGGCCACCTGATGGCCGATCTCGCGCACCGAGGCGGCGAGCTCCTCGGCGGCGGAGGCGGCGATCTGCACATTGCTGGTCGCCTGTTCGGCGGCCGCGGCGACGACGGTGGACTGCTTGCTGGTCTCGTCGGCGGACGAGCTCATGCTGGAAGCGGAATGTTCGAGCTGGGTGACGGCGGCCGCCACGGAGCGGACGACGCCGGAGACCTCGCTGTCGAAGCGTTCGGCGAGATCGCGCATGGCGACGCGCTTCTCGGCTTCCATACGTTCGGCATTGGTCGCCTGCTCGGCGCGCAGCTGCTCGGCATCGCGCAGCGTGCCCAGAAGCTCACCGGTGGAACGCCAGAGGTCGCCAATCTCGTCCTTGCCCGGATTGGGCTCGACCGCGACATCGAGCTTGCCGTCGGCCACGGCCTTCACCGTTTCGATAACCCGACGGATGGGGCGGCTCAGCGTGACGACGCCGATATAGAGGCCGGTGCCGATGCCGATGAGAAGGCCGATGATCGTCGCGGCGAGGATGACGAAGCCGGCCCAGCTGCTGACGGTGTTGAACTCCTCGCGCAGCGGATCGGTCATGTCGCGCAGCCGCTCGACATGTTCGTTGAGCGAGGTCTGCAGTGCCTTGCGATTGGCGCGGTTGGCCTCGTTGTTGCCCTGGACATTGGCCGCCTGCGGGCCTTCCGAGGTGGCGAGGCGCGCGGTCTCGGTGCGGAAGGCGACGAAGTCGGCGACATCCTTGGCGACCGGGCCGAAGCTGGCCTGGACATCGGCATCCTTGGTCGAGGTCACTTCCTGCGCGGTCTCTTGCAGGTGGTTGAGGCTGCGCTTCAGGCCGGCGACGAAGGGCTTGGCGGCTTCCGTGTCCTTCGACATGTAGATGCCGCGCGCGTCCATGACGACGGTGCTGACCAGGCCGTTGATGCGTTCGGCGAGGAAGGCCTGGCGGTGCAATTGGTCGAGCTTGTTGGCGAGGCGCGTTTCATGCGCCAGCGTGTAGACCGAAATGCCGCCGACGATCGCCGTTGTCAGGCCCAACGTGGCGACGATGGAATAGATTTTACCGGTGATCTTCATGTGGACATTCCGGGTGAGATCAATGCGTTGCTTTTTCGCCTGAGGCGGCGGATGATTTCTTCTTCGGCGTGTCGCCGGTCCGGTCGACAAGGGCACGTATTTCGGACTTGTCGATGTAGTTGATGCCGTCGACCAGTATCTCGGTTATGACATCGCCTTTGAGCTTTTCATTGGCCCTCATGCGTATATTGGCCATCATCTCGGCGAGGTTGTATTTCGACAACTTGCCGAATTCGATGCGGCCTTCAGTGTAAATCTCGTCAAAGGCCGCGTTGGTGACGAAGATCTGCGGGTCGATCGGCAGCTTGCGCAGCGTCCCCGCGTCGGCGGTGAACACCAGCTTGGCGATGACATAGCCGCGCACGGTGCCGTCGATGATCATCGGCACGTTGATCGGGTCCAGCCGGCGATATTCGAGCCCGGCGAGGTAGGGTTCCTCGCTCTTGGCGCCGGCCGAGCCCGCCATCCAATAGGCCCCGCCATAGCTCGCCAGCAGCGTCACCAGGCAGGCCCAGAGGCCGATGAACAGCAGACGCATCATCGCGCGGCCTGCCGGTTGAGCTGGGCGAAGGAATAGGTGCCGTCGGATTCCGCCTCGCCCATTTCGCGGCCAAGAAGGGCGGCGATTTCCTGCGCGGCGGAAAGATGGATGCGCAGCATGTCCTGATTGGCCTCCAGCCCGGCCCGCAGCCGCGCCAGCCGCGCGGACAGCCCGCCTTCGCGGGCGGCGTCGAACGCCTCAGGCAGCGAGCGAATGGCGCGCGTCAGTTCCAGCAGGCTGCGGCTCTTGCGGCGGTTGATCTCCTCGAAGTCCAGCGGCCGGCGCTGGGCGAGCGCGGAGGTTTCCTCCTCCACCGTCTCTTCCAGCCGGTCGAGCAGGCCCTTCAGCGTCGCAAGGGCGGGGTTGGCGGTCATGATGCGCTGGGCCCGCCCCGCGCGGCGGCGAGGTGCTGGGCGATGCCGATGCCGCCGGACTTCGCCACCTCGTCGGCGATGCGCTCGGCCAGCATGGAGCGCCAGACCTGCCCGGCGGTGCCGGCGCCGAACAGGGTGGCGCTGGATTTCGGCAGCAGCTGCTCGACGAAGCCGCTCAGCACCATCGCCTCGAAGCGCCGATAGGGCGAGGCGCCGGGCGTCTCGTGACGGGCGGAAAGGGCGGTGGCGTTGGAAAGCGCCCGGGCGGAGAAGCCGCCGAGCGGGCTGGTGCCTTCACCGAGGGCCGGAGCGGCGACGCCTTCGCTGGCGAGGGCGTCATCGAAGCCCGCGCCCTCGGCGAGGTCCACGGCCCCGGCCGGACCGGCGGACGCGACCTCGCGCAGCCGCGCCGCCATGGCCTGCGCCTTGTGCGGATCGGCGGCTTTCACCACGTCGAGAAGGATATCGGAGGGCGGCTGAATGCTCATCGGCTGCACCGTTACATTTTGACGGTTGCAGCCTCGCAGGTCAGGCTGCCGGGAAGCTTGCGCCACTCCGGGCGATGAAAGCCTCGAGCGCGTCGTCGAGATCGGCGCGCTCCTGCGCGGCGTTGGCGTGCGCGGCGGCCTTGCCGGTCAGACGCTCCGCCCGCTTCAGCCGCATGGCGGCGTCGAGTGCCACCACTTTCTGTTGCGCCACTTCCTGCTGCAGCCGGGCGATCTGCGCGTCGAGCGCGCGCAGGCGCGGGGCGGCGAGGGCGATGACGAAGGAGGGCACGGCCTCGTTGTTGAGCACGGCGAGCACCTCGCCCCGCTCCCGCTGCACCTCGGCCAGCGCCCGCTCCAGCTGGGCGAGCGCGCTTTCGGCGCGCTGGTGCATCTGCCCCTGCACCGATTCGATCCGCCGCGCCTTGCGCAGTGTGGCGACCATGGTTCAGCCTTTCACCAGCCAGGAGGCGAAGGCCTCCAGGAACATGCGCAGCACATCGTCTACCGTCGCATAGAGCAGCAGCAGCCCGCCGGCGGTGATGATGGGCATGGCAATGAAATAGACGGGAATCTGCGGGGTCAGCTTGTTGATGAGGCCGACCGCGAAGTTCACCACCACGGAATAGATGAGGAACGGGCTCGCCAGCCGCAGCGCCAGCAGGAAGGTGTCGGTGAGCCGGTCCACGACCAAAGCGAGCGAGGCGCCGGTCTGGAAGGTGCCGGCCGGCGGCAGACGCGCATAGGAATCGATGAGCGCGCGCAGGATTTCCCAGTGCTGTTCGGTGGCGAAGAGCAGGGCGACGGCGGACAGCGCCATCAGCGTGGCGATTTCCGGCACCTGGCCGCCTTCATCGTCCGCCATCATGCTGGAGGGGGTGGCGAGGCTCAGCGCCTGCGCCGCCGCCGTCATCAGCGTCTGCAGGGCGAGGAAGAAGATGCGCGCTAGCAGGCCGATAATGCCACCGGTGGCGAGTTCGCCGCCGATCGCCAGCAGGAGCTGGGCCTGCGACAGGCCGACCACGGTGCGGGCGATGCCGTCGCCCAGCAGCGGGGTGAGGGCATAGGAAATGCCCAGCGCCAGGAACAGCCGCACCTTGGCTGGCAGCCGGCTACTGGAAAAGGCCGGCATCAGCATGAAGCAGGCGCCGATGCGGCAGAAGATGAGGAACGCCGCGACGAGGGGCGCCTCCGCCGCGCTGTTCACGCGATGGCCCCGAGCGAGGAGATTTCCACCCCGCGGGCGATTTCCACATGCGAGAGCACCGGCAGCGCCGGGAACATGCGCTCGATGATCATCCGCACATAGGGCCGGGCGTCGGGGGCGGTGACGAGGGCGAAGCTGCCGGCGCTGCGCATGCGCTCGCGAATGGCGGTGGAGGCCTCGGTGCCGAACTGCTCGACAAGGCGGGGGTCGATGTCGAACTCCGCCACCTCGCCCTTGGCGTCGCGCTTCAGGCTCTCATGGAAGGTGAGGTCCCATTTGCCGCCGAGCCGCAGCACCTTCAGCACCCCGCCCTCGGAAAGATCGCCGCAAATCTGCTGCGCCATGCGCATGCGCACATGTTCCACCACCTGCTCGGAACGGCGGGCATGCGGCACGATCTCGGCGATGGCTTCGAGGATGAGGTGGAGATTGCGGATCGAGACGCGCTCGGCCAGCAGCAGCTTGAGCACCGCCTGCAGCCCGGAATAGGAAATCTGCGCGGGGCACATATCCTCGATCAGCCGCTTATATTCGGGATCGAGCCGGTCGAGCAGCGCGCGCATGTCCTTGTAGGACAGCAACTGCGCGAGATTGTTCGACACCACCTCGCTGACATGGGTGAGCATGATGGAGAGCGCGTCGATGGGGATGAAGCCCTCGCGCTTGACCTCGGCGGCATAGGCGTCCGACACCCACAGCGCCTTCATGCCGAAGGCCGGTTCGCGCGTCTCGTCGCCGGGCACGTCCGGGCGCGGGCCCTCGCCGATCACCACCAGCGCCTCGCCGATCCGCATCTCATGGCCGGTGATGGCGGTGCCGTGCAGCCGGATCTGGTAGTTCTTCGCCGGCAGGCCGAGCCCTTCCGTCACGCGGATGTCGGGCACCACGAAGCCGTAGCGCTCGGCGAATTTGCGCCGCATCTTGCCGATCCGGTGGGCGAGTTCGGCCGGGTTGCGCAGCACGAGGGTGGCGAGCTGCTTGCCGACCACCACCTCGACCTCAGCGGTGCGCAGCGATTCCTTGACCGAATCCTTGGCCTCGGCCGCGGCCTGCTGCTGCGCCTGCGCCGCCCGGGCCTGCTCGGCCTCCTTCTGGCGGGCGAGATGCTGCGGCACCTTGTAGCCGACAAAGGCCAGGATGGCGCCGAGCCCGGCGAAGGGGATCAGCGGCAGGCCGGGCACCAGCGCCAGGCAGAACAGCAGGGCGGCGGCGACATAGAGCGCGCGCGGATAGGCGCCGAGCTGGCCGAGCACCGCCTTTTCCGTGGCGCCGCGCGTGCCGCCCTTCGACACCAGCAGGCCGGCGGCGAGCGAGACGATGAGGGCGGGAATCTGCGAGACCAGCCCGTCGCCGACGGAGAGGCGGGTGAAGATGTCCGCCGCCTCGCGCAGCTCCATCTCGTGGCGGGTGACGCCGATGATGATGCCGCCGAAAATGTTGACGGCGATGATGATCAGGCTCGCCACCGCCTCGCCGCGGACGAATTTGGAGGCGCCGTCCATCGAGCCGAAGAAGGAGCTTTCCTCCTCCAGCTCGCTGCGCCGCTTCTGGGCTTCCTTGTCGTCGATGAGCCCGGCATTGAGATCGGCGTCGATCGCCATCTGCTTGCCGGGGATGGCGTCGAGGGTGAAGCGCGCGCCGACCTCGGCGATGCGGGTGGCGCCCTTGGTGATGACGAGGAAGTTGACGGTGATCAGGATGACGAAGACGACGATACCGATGACGAAATCGCCGCTCATCACCAGCTGCGAGAAGCCGCTGATGATGTGCCCGGCGGCGTGAACGCCCTCGCCGCCTTCCGCTAGGATGAGGCGCGTGGTGCCGATGCCCAGCGCGAGGCGCAGCAGGGTGGCGATCAGCAGCACGGTGGGGAAGGCGCTGAATTCCAGCGGCTTCTGGATCCACAGCGCCACCATCAGGATCAGCACCGAGAGCGCGATGGACAGCGCCAGCCCGAGATCGATGAGCGGGGCCGGAATCGGCAGGAACAGGATGGTGAGAATGGCGACGATGCCCGCCGCGAAGCCTATGTCGCGCCGGGAGGCGCGCTCAGTGGCGGGGGCGGCGGTCAGGGCGCTCATGATGCATCAGAATCCGGTGCCGATGCGGCCATAGACCTCCTGCGTGAAGGCGAGGATCTGCTGGCCGACGAAGGTGGCGGTGAGGGCGGTGACGACGAGCACCGCGATGATCTTCGGGATGAAGGTGAGGGTGACTTCCTGCACCTGCGTCAGCGCCTGGAACAAGGCGACGCCGATGCCGACCAGCATCGCCGCCGCGACCGCGGGGCCGGACGCGATGATGATGGTCCAGATGGCGGACTGGACGATATCGAGAGCGTCGGCCTCGTTCATCGCTCAGGCGATCCGGATGCCGGAACCGAGGGTGATCTCCCGCCCGTCGGTGAGGGTGGCGACCGGCGCTTCCGAGGTGATGCGCACCGAGGCCACCTGCCCGGTCACGCTGCCATCGGCGCTGGTGACGGTGCGCCCGACGGCGGCATCGGCGATCTGCAGCGCGGAGGAGGTGAGCAGCCGGTCGAGCTTGGCATTGGCCGAGACGCTCTGTTCCACCTGCGAGAAGGAGGCGAGCTGGCCCAGATACTGGGCGCTGTCCATCGGCTTGGTCGGGTCCTGCGTCTTCATCTGGGCGACGAGCAGCTGCAGGAAGGCGCTGTAATCGAGCGTGCTGCCACCCGACTTGGCCGGCGCGGCCGCGCTGGTGCTGCCACCGAGGGCGTTGATGCTGGTCATGGCGGAACTCCCTTGGGGCCGCGCGGAAAATCCGGCGGCGGTGGCGCGGCGCGGAAAAAGCCCTAGGCGGCCCGGGGCGCGTCGCAGCCGAGGATGGTCTCCTCGACCAGGAACAGGCGGCGGATGGAGCGCAGCGCGTCGAAATAGCGGCCGGTATCGACGAGATCGCCGATCTGGGTCAGCGCGGCGACCATCGACTCGGTGCGGAAGGAGACGACGAGCGCGGCGAGCTGCTCGCGGAACAGGCGCTGCGCCTGGTTCATGCGGTGCGGCTCGATCAGCATCATCTGCACCACGAAATAGAGCTGGCGCAGCGGCGTGGTGGTGTCCTCGACCTGGAGCACATGGCTTTCCAGCAGGAAGGCCACGTCATTCATCAGCTCGACGGTCACCCGGCGGTCGACGCGGATGACGGCGCCGTTGAGGAACAGGCGTTCACCGGGCTTGAGGGAAATCTGCATCGCCGCGCCTCACATCAGCCCGTCGCGGATGGAACGGTTGACCTCGATGAGGGCGGCGAAATTGGAGGAGCGCTCCTGAACGATCTGGTCCGCCTCCTTGATCACCCACAGGCCGATGGAGATCAGGTTGCCGCGCAGTTGCTCGGCCAGCTCATTATGCGGATCGCTGAGGTCGCGGATGAGGAAGCCCCAGAGCTTCTGGAGATAGAGCACCGCCTCGGCGGCCTCCGGCGAGGACGGGCCGTTGGCCTGGGCGCGCGTCAGCATGTCGATGGCGCGGTCGAGCGCGATGCGTTCCTCGTCCCGGGCTTCGGCAGCGGAATCGCCGAGTATCTCGGCATAGGAGAAGCGGTACATCTTTAGACCTTTCGTCCTAGACGTAGTCCATGATGGACAGTTTAAGTATTCGCGCGGTCAGCGAGTACGACATCTCGACCTGGGTGGTCATGGTGTCGAACCGCGTCTTGGCTTCGGCGGGGTCGACGGCTTCGAGCACGTTGAGGCGGCGATCCGTGGCGTCGATGGCGCTACGCATCAGGGTGTCGGCGGCTTCGATGCGGCTCTGGGCGGAGCCGACCCGGGTCGATATGTCGGTGACGCCGGAAATGGCGCTGCCGAGGAGACCACGGGTCTTGTCGAGCACGGTGTTCAGCGCGTCGCCCTTGAGCCCGGCGCCTCCCAGCGTCGCCATCATGGTGTATGCCATGGCGAGCTTGCGCATGGCTGGCTCATTGGCGCTGGCGCCGACCTCGATCTGGGCGGTGGAGGAAATGGCGGCGCGGCGGTTCTCGCTGCTGGCGTCCGACCAGGTGGCGCTCCAGCCCGGCTCCTCGAAGGAGGCGGCGAAGGTGGTGTCGATGAAGTCGGCGAGGTCGGCGACGGGGATCTGCGCCACGGCCGGATCCTTCATCGGATTGGCGGGATCGAGCCCGAAGCGGGCGGCGAAGGCCCCTTTTATCGCCGCCTCCGGCCCCTCGTCGAAACCGGCCATCGGCTTGGTGCCGCTGTTGAGCCCGCCGAAGAGATAGCGCCGGCCATCGGTGAGGTTGAGCGTCGAGGTGAGGGCATCGAGGGCGGAACGGCCCTGCGCCGCCAGCACGCCGGCGCCGCTATTGGCGTCGGAAATACCGACCATGGCGCTGAGGAAACGGTCGGCCTGGCCGCGAATGTCGTCGAGCGCGGTCTGGGTGCGGTCGAGCACGGCGCCGGTCGAGGCGTTGCCGTCGATGAGGCTCTGCAGCGAGGTCTGGTCGCGGCGCAGGGTGAGGTTCTCGCCGACCGCCACGCCGAGATCGCGGCCGATATCGGCCCGCCGGCCAGTGGTGAGTTCCTGGCTCGCCTTGGCGAGCTCGCTCTGCAGCCGGGGCAGGGCGGCGCGCGGGGCGCTGTTGAGTGTGAGGGTGGAGATGAAGCTGGAATGCATCGCTTACCTCAGAGCCTGGAAGAGCGCGTCATAGAGGCTGCTGACCACGGCAATGAGCTTGGACGAGGCCTGGTAGCTGCGTTCGAGGTCGAGCTGCCGGGCATATTCGTCGTCCATATTGATGCCGGTGGCGTTGGACAGCGCCGAGGAGGCATGGGCGAGCAGGGCGGTCTCGCTTTCCGTCTCCCGCGCCGCCACCTGCCGCTGGCCTTCCAGCCAGCCGGTGGAGGCGGCGGCGAAATCGGCCATGGTGGAGCGCGCGGGAATGCCGGAGGCGGGGTCGAAATCGCGCACCTCGGCCAGCGCGGCGGCGCCTGCCTGCAGATGGGCGCCGAAGCTCGGCTGGCCGCCCGTATTGACCACATAGGCCGCGCCGTTGATGCCGCCGTCGCGCAGCCGGCTCGGGCTGCCGCCCTGCGCGGGATCGACCGCCGGATTGACGGTGAGGCGCGCGGCAAGGCCGGTGGGGCCCGCCGGCAGGTTCGCCGTGCCATCGGTGAACAGGCCGGGCGCGTCGGGCGCGCCGCCGCCGGTCTGGTCCTTCTCGGCAAAGGCCTGGGTGAGGCCGAAGGCGAGGGAGTCGAGCTGCGTCTCCAGCGTCACGGCGGTGCGGTCGCGCAGTTCGGCGAGGCCGGCGATCCGGCCGGAGCGCAGCGGCATGGTGGCGTCGGCGCCGGTGACGCTTACGCCGTCCACCATCACCGCCTTGCCGGCCATGCCGGCGGCGAGCACCGGCGTGGTGGCGAAGCTGACCGTGCGCGGCGTGGTCTCGAACAGGGTGGCGCCGCCATCGGTGTAGAGCACGAGGTCGTTATTGCCGCGCGAGACGGCGGTGACGCCCATTTCCTCGGCGAGGCTGGCGAGCAGCGTGTCGCGCCGGTCCATGGCATCGCTGACATCGCGCCCGGCGCCGGTGCCGCGCACCACCGTGTCGTTCTCGGCGGCGAACTGCTTGAGCAGATCGTTGACCCGCGCCACCGAGCGCGCCATGCCGCTGTCGGCCTCGGAGCGGACGGTACGCACGGTGGCAGCCGCGCTGTTGAGCGTGGTGGCGAGGTCCTGCGCCATGGTGACGGTGCGGGCGCCGAGCGCGGGATCGTCCGGGGCGTTGGCGAACTGGGCGAGCGCGTCGCCGAGCGCGCCAAGGCGTGCCGCCGGCGAATTGTCGCCGGTGACATCGCCCATGCCGGTGCGCAGCCGGTCGAGCCCGTCCAGCACCGCCTGCCGGTCGGCCGCGTTCGAGGTCGCGCCGAGCATGCGCGTATAGAGCGGTCCGTCGCTCGCCCGCGACACGGTGACGACATAGGCCCCGCCGGTCGCTTCCGTCGTGGTGACGGCGATCTTGCGCGAGGAGCCCGGCTGACCCGCATTGGCGATGTTGCGGGTCGTCGTCTCGATCTGCGTCGAGGTCGCCGCGAGCGAGGCGCGGGCGGTGTTGAAGGCGAGCGACAGGCTCATCGGCGTATCACCGCTTCAGGCTCATCAGCACGTCGAGCAGTTCGGAGCCGGTCTGGAACACCTTGGAGTTGGCGGTATAGTCGCGCTGGGCGCTGATCATCTCGGTCAGCTCGGACGCCATGTCGACATTCGAGCGCTCGGTCGCGCCGGACACCATGGAGCCGAGCCCGCCCTCATTGGCGAAGCCGATCTGCAACCCGCCCGATTCCCGCGTCGTCTCGAACACATTGCCCGCCTTGGGCGTGAGATTGTCCGGGCTGGTGACGAAGGCGAGGGGGATCTTGTAGAGCGGCGACTTGCGCCCGTTGAGATCGACGGCGGAAACGACACCGTCCTTGTCGATGGTGACGCTCGACACTGAGCTCGGGGCGTTGCCGTCCACCGTGGCGTTGAGCGGGGTGTAGCGGTCGGCCAGCTGGGTCATGCCGGTGAGGTCGAGCGTCAGCGTCTGGCCGCCCGGCACGTTCAGCGATGTGGTCGGGGCGGAGGTGAGGTTGCCGAGCGCGTCGAAATCCAGCGTCTGGGTGGACAGCGGGGCGCTGGCATAGGGGAAGCCACCGCCCGCTGCCGCATCGGCGCGGTCGAACGTGGTCATTTCCCAGGCGATCGGGCTGTCGCTGGTCTTGGTGAGATAGATGTCGATGGTGACCTCGCTGCCGAGATTGTCGAAGGTCACCAGCGAGGATTTCTGCGAATAGTTCGAGCCGGCGACGTTGGCCGCCGGGGTGCTGCCCGTCACCGCCGTGTCGGCGGCCGGCAGATTGGCGGCGAAGGCGCCGTCGCGCGAGGGATTGGCGGCGAGCCGCACATCGGCGACGCGCACGGGCTTCAGCCCGCCGGCGCCGTTCAGCACCACATTGGGATCGCCATTGGTGATGTCGTAGCCCATCAGCGTGAAGCCGGCGGTGTTCACCAGATTGCCGGAGGAGGCATCGACGGTGAAGGAGCCGGCGCGGCTGAGATAGGACGTGCCGTTGGGATCGGAGACCAGGAAGAAGCCGTTGCCCTGGATGCCGAGATCGGTCGCGGAGGTGGAATAGTTGAACGCGCCCTGCTGGCTCACCGCGTAGCGCACGCTGGTGTTGACCGCGCCGGAATTATATTCGCCGGGCCCGCTCTGCAGCAGCAGGCTGGAGAATTCGGTGGACGCGCGCTTGTAGCCGGTGGTGCCCGAATTGGCGATGTTGTCGCCGATGGTGCCCAGCTTGTTGGACTGCGCCGCCATGCCGGACACACCGGTCCGCATCATGCCATAGAGGCTCATTTCATCACTCCTCGGTGTCGTTGCCGCAGTTGACCCTGTCTGGCTTGCGCGAGACTGGCGTGCGTGGGGCGTGGCGCGGCCGCGTTGGGCTAGCCGCGGATCGCCTGCGCGAGTTCGGCGAAGGGCTCGCGGCTCGGCGGTGCGTCGGCATATTGCGACAGTGCCTCATAGATGCGCGGCACCACCTTCACCGCTTGGTCGAGCTCGGGGTCGGCGCCGGGGTGGTAGCCGCCCATCAGCCGAAGGTCGCGCGTGTCCTCGAAGCGGGCGATGAGGCTGCGCAGGCGGCGGATCAGGTCGCGCTCCTCCGGGCTCCACACGAGATCGGCGAGGCGCGAGACCGAGCGCAGGACATTGACGGCGGGAAAGCGGCCCTGGTCGCCGATCGCGCGGTCGAGCACGATATGGCCATCCAGCGTGCCGCGCACCGCGTCGGCCACCGGGTCGTTATGGTCGTCGCCGTCGACCAGCACCGAGAAGATGGCGGAGATCGCCCCCTTGCCCTCCGGCCCCGGCCCGGCACGCTCCAGCAGGCGCGGCAGGGTGCTGAACACGCTCGGCGCATAGCCGCGCGCCACCGCCGGTTCGCCGGCCGCCAGCGCCACGTCGCGCGCGGCATGGGCGTAGCGCGTGACGCTGTCGATGATGAGCAGCACCTGCTCCCCACGGTCGCGGAAATATTCCGCCACGGCGAAGCCGGCGCGCGGCGCGAGGCGGCGCATCATCGCGCTCTCGTCGCTGGTGGCGACCACCACGACCGAGCGGTGGCGGTTGGGCGCCAGCGGACCTTCGAGGAATTCGCGCACCTCGCGCCCGCGCTCGCCGACCAGCGCGACGACGATGGTGTCGAAGCCCTCGCAGCGCGCCAGCATGGCGAGCAGGGTGGACTTGCCGACGCCCGAGCCGGCGAAGATGCCGATACGCTGGCCCTCGACCATGGGGGTGAACAGGTCGATCACCCGCACGCCGGTGCGCAGCGGCTTGTGGATGCGCGCCCGGCTCATCGCTTCCGGCGGGTCGGCCTCCAATTCGCGCGCCTCGTCGCCGAGGGTGAGCGGGCCGAGCCCGTCCAGCGGCTGGCCGAGCGCGCCGATCACCCGGCCCTTCCACTCCTCATGCGGGCGGAAGGCGAGGGGGCGGGCGCGGTGCGCCGGCGCGCCGAGGCCGATCGGCACCCGCTCGTCGAACGGCTTCACCGTGGCGCCGCCCTCGTCGAGCCGCACCACCTCGCCGATCAGGTTTCGGCCATTGGCCTCCACCGACACGCAGGCGCCGAGGGTGAGATGGGAGGACAGGCCCGAGACGCGGAAATGCGTCGGCGTGACCTCGCGCACCGTGCCGGAGACGCGCACGAAGGGCAGATCGTCGAGCCCGGATTGAACCGCGGCTTCCAGCCGCGCCAGCGCGTTCATCTCAGGACGGCCCCAGCGTGCGGATGGTCTCCGAGGTCTGGTCCTCGCTCTGCTGCACCGCCTGGGCCGCCATCTCGAAGGTGCGCTGCACGGCGATGAGCCGCGTCATCTCCTGGATCGGGTCGACATTCGAGCCCTCGACATAGCCCTGGCGCACGCCGAGGCTGGAAAAGTCCTGCACCGGCAGGCCGGGGCGGTCGGGGATCACCGCATTGCCCTGGCGGGTCAGCTTGGCACCGGCCGGCAGGGTGAACAGGCCGAGCGTGCCGACGCGGTTGGCGCCCTGGGTCATCGCGCCGTCGGCGCCGATGCGGATCTCGCCGCCGGCGGGGTCGACAAGCATCGCGGTGCCGCCGGCATCGAGCACCGGCAGGTTGTCGACGGTCAGCAACTCGCCGGTCGCGGCGATGTGCAGGCGCCCGTCGCGCGTATAGGCCCGCCCATTCGGGGTCTGCACCGCGAACCAGGCGTCGCCCTGCGGCGCCACGTCGAGCGGGTTGCCAGTGTAGTTGACGGGTCCGGCGGCGAGCGAGGTGTAGGTCTCGCCCTCGGAGACGAAGGCCACTTCCTGGTCGCCGGCGGTCGAGAGCAGTCGCTCGAACTTGATCGACTCGGCGCGGAAGCCGGGGGTGCTCATATTGGCGATGTTGTTGGCGATGGTCGCCATGCGCCGTTCGGTGGCGACCTGCGCCGCCAGCGGGACGTAAAGGCTCGGCATGGATCAGCCTCCATATTTGAGGTTCAGCAGCGCCATGCCGGTGCGCATGCCGACGCCATTGGCCGGAAACAGCGCCAGCGTCGGCGAGGCGGCGACGCCCTGGTCGGCATCCCAGCGCGCGGTGAAGCGGCGAATCAGCCGGTCGAGCTTGGTCGGGTCCTGCAGATCGGCGAGCTTGAGGCGCTGGGTGACGGCGGTGGCCTGCTTCTCGATGTCGGCGGAGGCCATGGCGGTGGGAAAGCCGTAGACGGTCTTCAGCACCTTCCACAGCGCGGGATCGGCGAGCAGCCCATAGGCCGACTTCACCTTGGGCGCCTCGCGCTGGAAATAAAGCGCGAGCCGCACGCCCTCATTCTCCGCCCCGGCATCGACTTCGAGCTTCTGGCGCACATAGGCGTCGACCACCTCCTGCCGCGCCGCCGGGCGCGTCGTGGTGAGCGGGCCGTAATTGTCGAAGTCGAACGCCTTGGCGAAGGCGGTGAAGCGCTCGTCATTCAGCCGGTTGGCGAAGGATTTGGGGTCGACGATGCCCTCGGTCAGCACCTTGCGCATATAGCCCTTGGCATAGGCCATGTCGCCGAGCCCGAAGGCGTTCATCGCATAGGTGAAGACGCGGGTGTTCTTGAGGAAGGCGTCGACCGTCTTGATCTTCGGGATGGTTGCGAGGAAGTACTTGGTTTCCAGCGCCACCGAGGGCTCCGCCGCCTTCAGCGAGAGCGTGCGGGTCATGTTGCGCGTGAGCGACTGGAAGGTCGCAAAGGTGGTGGTCATGGCGGTTCCCGGCTCCGGTCCGGCCGCCACCCTGGCGCGGCAAGCTTGCGCCGGGCTTCCGCGCCGTCCGGCCGGGCAGGGCCAGCCTCGCGCAATCTTGCTTGCCTAGACCCTCAGCCAACAACGGAGGGGTCGGCATTGTTCATTCTGATTGGCATCGTCCTGGGGTTTGCCTCGATCGGAGGCGGCTTCGTCGCGATGGGCGGCCATCTCGAAGTGATTTGGCAACCCTTTGAATATGTTATTATTTTCGGGATCGCGTTTGCCACCTTCCTCATCGCCAATCCGATGTCCACCGTCAAGGACACCGGCAAGGCGCTGGGTCAGGCCTTTGCCGGCAAGGCGCCCAAGCGCAAGGATTTCCTCGGCCTGCTCGGCCTTCTCTATGCGCTGATGCGCGAATTGCGCACCCGTCCGCGCAATGAGGTCGAAGGTCATATCGACGACCCCGCCAACTCCGCCCTGTTCCAGCACTTCCCGGACATTCTCAAGGACAAGGAGCTGACGCAGTTCATCTGCGACTACGCGCGGCTCATCGTCATCGGCAATGCCCGCTCGCACGAGATCGAGGGGCTGATGGAACAGGAAATCTCGACCATCAAGAAGTACAAGACCAAGCCGGCCGGGGCGCTCAGCACGGTGGCCGAGGGCATGCCGGCCATCGGCATCTGCGCGGCGGTGCTCGGCATCGTCAAGGCGATGGGCGCCATTGACCAGTCGCCGGAAATCCTCGGCCACTACATCGCCTCGGCGCTCGTCGGCACGCTGATCGGTATCTACACCTCCTACGCGATCCTCGGGCCGATGGCGCATTACATCAAGATCATGCGCGAGAAGCAGGTCCAGCCCTACATCATCGTGAAGCAGTCGCTCATCGCCTACATGAACGGGGCGCTGCCGCAGATCGCGCTCGAACACGGGCGCAAGACCATCTCCTCCTCCGAGCGCCCGAGCATCGACGAAGTGGAAGCCGAGGCGATTTCCAACGTGCCGAACCTCACGGCCGTTCCCCAGGCAGCCTGATCACATGAACATGCGCGCCACTCCCTCCGCCGGCACGCCGGCCGATATTCGCGACCTTCTGCTCGACGCTGCCGGGCTCTCGCTCGACAAGCTGCCGATGCTGCATGTCATCTTCGACCGCATGGCGACGCTGTGCGCGGAGAGCCTGCGCCAGCTGGCCTCCTCGCAGGCCTATTACTCGCTGAGCCAGGTCGAGAGCGGGCGCATCGGCGACGTGCTCGACAGCTATGAGGGCATGGCGATCGTCGGCGTGTTCCACTCCCCGGAATGGGACAGCCACGTCATTGTCGGCTTCGACCGCGACTTCGTGTTCAGCATGGTCGAAGTGCTCTTCGGCGCCGACGGCTCCGAGCCGCCGGTCGATGACGAGCGCTCCTTCTCCAATATCGAGCTGCGCATCGCCATCGCCTTGTTCGAACAGGTGGCCAAGGCGCTCCAAGGCAGCTTCGCGCTGGTGAGCCAGGTGAGCTTCAAGTTCCAGCGCCAGGAAACCCGCATGGATTTCGCGGTGGTGGGCCGGCGCAACAACCTCGCCATCTGCGCGAAATTCCTGCTGCAGGCGCTCAATCGCGGCGGCGAGATGTTCGTGCTGATCCCGCAGGGCGCGCTCACCCCGCTGCGCCAGCAGCTCGCCAGCACCACCGCCGGCGAATCCTCCCCGCGCGACCCGATCTGGACCAAGCACATTCGCGGCGAGGTGCAGCGCACCGAGGTGCGGCTGCGCGCGGTTCTGGAAGAGCGCGAGATCACGCTCGGCGACGCCGCGCAGCTGGAAGTCGGCCAGATTCTGCCGCTGCAGGCGACGCCGCGCAGCCGGGTCAAGCTGGAGAGCGTCGAGCAGCCGCTGTTCTGGTGCAGCCTCGGGCAAGCTGAAGGGTCTTATGTGCTGCGTATCGAAGAGGCGGTCGACCTCGATCAGGAGTTCATCGATGACATTCTCCCCCGCTGAGGCGGTGCTGTTCGTGGCGCTCGTGGTGACGAGCGGTTGCGTCGTGCTGATGTATCGCAAGCTCAATGAGCTCTCGACGGTCGGGCGCCACTACCGGCTGGCGCTGCATGACAGCGCCGCGGCGCTGGGCGAGGCGCGCGATGCCGTCGCCCTGCTCAACAATGACAGCCGCGAGCTGATTTCGGCGCTGTGCACGCGCATCGGCGAGGCGGAGGCGCTGGTCGCCCGGCTGGACCGCGCCCGCGCCGAGGCTGCCGCCGTTCTCCCCACCTCCGTTAACAAGGACCCGCGCGGATGAGCCACGAAACCTTCGCCCCGGAAGTGCTGTCGGCCAGCGGCACGGTTGAGGAAAGCTTCGGCGGCCGTGGCCTCGAATCGCTGCTGCGCGTGCCGGTCACGCTGCAGGTGGTGCTGGGCTCGGCGCACCTGCCGGTGGCGCAGCTGATGAAGCTCGGCCGTGGCGCCATCGTGCCGCTCGACCGCCGCGTCGGCGAGCCGGTCGACATCGTCGTCAATGGCCGCATCATCGCCCGCGGCGAAGTCGTGGTGGTGGACGAGGACAATTCCCGCTTCGGCGTGTCGCTGACCGAGATCGTCGGCGCGTCCGGTGGCGATCTCTCGCGCTGAGACGGTTGAGCGCGCATGTCCGCCGTCACCCGGGTGGCCCGCCCGCTACAGGGTTCCGACCGCGTCGCCGCCCTGCTCATGACCATGGGCCGGCCGGTGGCGGCGCGGCTGATGAAGCACTTCCAGCCCGAGGAGATCAAGGCGATCACCCGCGCCATCGCGGAGATGCGCCCGGTCTCGACCGCGCAGGTCGAACTCGCCATCGAGGAATTCGCCACCCAGTTCGTCGCCGGCGCAAATGTGGTCGGCTCGCCCAGCGATGTGGAGCGGCTGCTCGACGGGGTTCTGCCCCCCGAGCAGATCTCCGCGATCATGACCGACATTCTCGGCTCGACCAATCACAGTATCTGGGACCGCATTTCCGGGGTCGCCGAAGGTACGATCGCCGCCTATGTGATCAAGGAACACCCGCAGATCGCGGCGCTGATCCTGTCCAAGGTCAAGCCGTCCTGCGCCGCCAAGGTGCTCGGCCATCTGCCCGAGGCGATGCGCAACGCCGTGATGCGCCGCATGCTCGGCTTCAAGCCGATCGTCGACGAGACGATGCGGATCATCGAGAACACCATCCATGAAGACTTCATGGTGAACCTCGCCCGCAATGCGGGCGCCGACACCCATGCGCGCATCGCCGACATCATCAACAAGATGGAGCGCGACGATATGGAGAACGTCCTCTCCAGCCTTGCGAGCACGCGGCCGAAATCGGCGGAAATCCTCAAGGGGCTGCTGTTCACCTTCGACGACATCATCTCGCTGCCGCCGCGCGCCCGCACGGCGCTGTTCGACCAGGTGCCGAACGACCGCACGGTGATGGCGCTGAAGGGCACGGACCCGCAGTTCCGCGAGATCATCCTGCAGTCGCTCGGCTCGCGCGTGCGGCGCATGGTCGAGCAGGAACTCACGAGCAGCGAGCCGGCCTCGCACCGCGACGTGCACGAGGCCCGCCGCGCCATCACCGACATGGCGCTGGAAATGGCCGGGCGCGGCGAGATCGAGCTCAACGCCGGCGGCGAGGACGAAGCCTATGTGCGCTAGGTCAGGCCACCCCGGGGGCCGCCATGTCCGAGGATAATGACAAGGAGAGCAAAACCGAGGAGGCGAGCGAGAAGAAGATCTCCGACGCGCTGGAAAAGGGACAGGTTCCGTTTTCGCGCGAAGCCCCGCTCTTCGCCTCGCTGCTCGGCATTCTCGTCAGCCTCTCCTTCTTCGCCGGTCCGCAGGTCACGCTGCTGACCGAGGGAATGGCGCGGCTGATCGACAATCCCGGCGGCTTCCGCATCGCCGGCAGCGAGGACGCGCTGGAGCTGTTCTGGCTCGCCTTCGGCCTTGCCGCCCGCTTCCTGCTGCCGATCGCGCTGGTGCTCGCCGCCTTCGGCCTCGTCGCCTCGCTGGCGCAGAACATGCCGCGCTTCGTCGGCGAGCGCATTCGCCCGCAATGGTCGCGCGTCTCGCCGGCCTCCGGCTTCACCCGCATTTTCGGCCGGCACGGCCAGGTCGAATTCCTGAAATCGCTGTTCAAGTTCGGCGCCGTCGCGGCGATCTGCGTCATGCTGCTGCTCTCCGCCAAGGACAGCATCATGGGCGCCATGTCGAGCGACCCGACGCTCGTTCCCTCCATGCTGCTCGGCCTCGCGGTGCGGCTGGTCTCCGCCGTCTGCGTCGCCACCATCGCGCTGGTGTGCATCGACCTCGTCTGGTCGCGGCTGAGCTGGCGCGCGGAACTGCGCATGACCAAGCAGGAGGTGAAGGAGGAGTTCAAGCAGGCCGAGGGTGACCCGATCGTCAAGGCGCGCATGCGCTCGCTGGCGAAGGAACGCGCCCGCCACCGCATGATGAGCGCGGTGCCGCGGGCCTCGCTCGTCATCGCCAACCCGACCCATTACGCCATCGCCCTGCATTATGACCGGGTGAAGGGCGGGGCGCCGCTGGTGCTGGCCAAGGGCGTCGACCTGATCGCCCTGAAGATACGCTCCATCGCCGAAACGTCCGGCGTGCCTGTGGTGGAGGACCGCGCGCTGGCGCGGGCGCTCTATGAGGCGGTGGAGGTCGACCAGTGGATTCCGGCGGAGTTCTACCGCCCGGTCGCCAAGATTCTCTTCTTCATCTACTCGCGAGGCCAAAATGCGCGGAAATGAGGGGCCTTGCCGTCTCGACATCGCCAGCCTGCCGGAACTGGCGCTGCTCACCTATGAAAAACGGCTGGCCGAGGCGCTGCGCGGTTTTCTCACCGAGCTGTGCCTGACCAATGCCGGGGTGGTGATGGCCTATATCAACAGCGGCCAGGACAGTAATATCGACGACCTCATCGCCTCCTCGGCCGAGCTGTTCCTCAAGCCGGGCCAGCTCAGCTATGACCGCCACGCGGTGATCGAGAGCGACTGGGGCGCGCCGCCGCATGTCTCCCTCGCGCTCAGCTTCCGCCAGCCGGCGATGACGACGGCTTTTCATGTGGTCTTCGACGAGAACTCGGTCGGCGTGCATATCGACGCCATCGAATTCGCCACCGCGGCGGGTTCGGAGAGCGAGAATCTGCGCCGCTTCGAGGCGGCGCTGGCGGCGGCCCGGCTCAGCGAGCACTGAACGCTCCAGCCTCGTGCAAGGTTCTGGTCCTACGGTCCGCGGGTCGAAATGCGGAGCCCCCCCTTGGACAAGATATTCCTGTTCGATCTCACCGCCCGCCACGCCGAATGGGCGTCGGTGCGGCAGGCGACGATCGCCGCGAACATCGCCAATGCCAATACGCCGGCCTACCGGGCGGCGGATGTCGAGCCGTTCTCGACGGTGCTGGACCGCACCCATCTCACCCAGGTGCGCACCTCCGCCGGCCATCTCTCTCCGGCAGGTGCCGAGGCGATGCGGGCCGAAGTGAAGCCGGCGGACAGCTGGGAAGTCTCCGACTCCGGCAACACGGTGAGCCTCGACCAGCAGATGGTCAAAGCCGCCGACACCAACGCGGCCTTTACCTTGAACACGAGCGTCGTGCGCGCCTTCCACCGCATGGTGCTCGCCAGTGTGAGGAACGCCTGATGATCGATTCCCTGAAATCCATCTCCACCATCGCCAGTTCCGGCATGGAGGCGCAGTCCACCCGCATGCGGGTGGTGTCCGAGAACCTCGCCAATGCCCGCTCCACCGGCACCACGCCCGGTGCCGACCCCTACCGCCGCAAGACGGTGCATTTGGGCGTGCCGGAAGGCCTGAGCGCCGGGCCGGGTGTCGCCATTCGCGCCATCGGCACCGACGACACCACGCCCTTCACCATCGAGCACGACCCCGGCAACCCGGCCGCCGATGCCGACGGCAATGTGAAGCTGCCCAATGTGAATGTGCTGATGGAGATGGCGGACCTGCGCGAGGCCGGCCGTTCCTATTCCGCCAATCTCCAGATGATGAAGCAGGCACGCTCGATGATCTCCATGACCATCGATTTGTTGAGGGCCGGGTGATGATGGACGCGCTCAATTCGATCTCCACCCTGCGCGGGGTGGGCGGCACCGCCTCCACGGCGGCCAGCTCCGCCGCCTCGGCGGTTCGGCCGGCGGCGGGCACCGGCTTTTCCGACATGCTGGCCGACATCTCCGGCCAGGCGGTCAGCTCGTTGCAGGGGGCGGAAGCCGCCGCCATCACCGGCCTGCAGGGCAAGGCCTCCGTGCAGCATGTGGTGCAGACCATCATGGCGGCCGAGACCACGCTGCAGACCGCGCTGGCGGTGCGCGACAAGGTGGTCGCCGCCTATCAGGAAATCTCGCGGATGGCGATCTAGCGCCGCCCGCGACACCTCGTTCCGCCCCCTGTTTCCCGCATCCCCGGCGGGCGGCGCCGTCGCCGCGCTGTCCGCGGCTGCCCCGAGGACGCCGACATGAAAGCACTGGCCATCGCCGCCACCGGCATGAGCGCGCAGCAGACCAATGTCGAGGTGATCGCGAACAACATCGCGAACATCAACACGACCGGCTTCAAGCGCGCCCGCGCCGAATTCTCCGACCTGCTCTACCAGGCCGAGCGCGCCCAGGGCGTGCCCAATGCGGAAGGCGGCCTGCCGATCCCGGAGGGGGCGCTCATCGGCCTCGGTGTGCGCACGCTCGGGGTACGCAACCTGCACCAGCAGGGGCCGCTCGCCCAGACCGGCAACCCGCTGGACATGGCGATCAACGGGCGCGGCTGGTTCCAGATCACCGGCCCGACCGGCGAGACGCTCTATACGCGCGCCGGCTCCTTCAGCAAGGGACCGGCCGGCGAACTGGTGACCAATGACGGCTATGTCGTGCAGCCGGCCATCACCTTTCCCGCCGACACTACCGAGATCGTCATCAACGAGACCGGCAACATCTACGCCAAGACCCCGGCGCAGGCGGACCCGCAGCTTCTCGGCCAGCTCAGCCTCGCCAATTTCGCCAATGATGGCGGGCTGGAGCCGATCGGCAACAATCTCTACCGCGAGACCGCCGCCTCGGGCCAGCCGGTCACCGGCGTCGCCGGCGATGCCGGCTTCGGCAAGATCCACCAGGGCTATCTCGAAGGCTCGAATGTCGATCCGGTGAAGGAAATCACCGAGCTCATCACCGCGCAGCGCGCCTATGAGATGAACTCCAAGGTGATCCAGGCCGCCGACGAGATGGCGGCGACGGTTGCCAAGGGCATCCGCTAAACAAGGACATCCGCGATGAATCGGCTGCTGCCGGGGGGCGTGCGCGCCCTCGCCCTTTCCTGCGCCGTTCTGTCGGCCACGCTGCCGGCCTTGGAGCAGGCCCTGGCGCAGGCTCCGGCCACTGCGCGCCAGCGGCCGATCGCCGACACGGTGTCCGGCCTCGACGCGCCACCCGCGCCGGCCCCAGTTTCGCCCGCGCCGGCAGCCGTCGCCGCGCCGGAGCAGATCAGCCTGCCGGTCGCCGCGACCAATATCGCGCCGGGCGAGACCATCACCGCCGCCATGCTCGGCGAGCGCGCCTTCCCGGTTTCGATGGCGCACCAGTACCCGCTGGCGGTCACTCCGGGCCAGCTGGTCGGCAAGGTGGCGCGCCGCCCGCTGGCGGCCGGCAACGCCATTCCCGTCGCCGCCGTCGCGGAGGCTCAGCTGGTGACGCGCGGCGTCGCCACCGAACTGCGCTTCGAGCAGGACGGGCTCAGCATCCGCGCGATCGGCGTGCCGCTCGAATCCGGCGCGCTCGGTGCCATCGTGAAGCTGAAGAACGCCGACAGCGGCAAGGTCGTCGCCGGCATCGTCCAGGCCGACGGCTCGGTCAAGGTGACCGCGCCATGATCGGCTGGACACGGCGCCTGAGGTGCGGGCGCGGCCTGTGCGCGCTGCTGCTGCTGCTCGCCTTCGCCCCGGCGGCCGGGGCGGCGACCCGCATCAAGGACATTACCAGCGTGCAGGGCGTGCGCGACAACCAGCTGATCGGCTACGGCCTCGTCATCGGGTTGCAGGGCACGGGCGACACGCTGCGCAACTCGCCCTTCACCGAGCAGGCGATGCAGTCCATGCTCGACCGGCTGGGCATCAGCACGCGCGGCGTGCCGCTGCGCTCGCGCAACGTCGCGGCGGTGGCGGTGACCGCAAATCTGCCCTCCTTCGCCGGGGTCGGCGGGCGCATCGATGTCAATGTCGCCTCGCTCGGCGACGCTACCTCGCTCAAGGGCGGCACGCTGCTCATCACCCCGCTGAACAGCGCCGACGGCCAGACCTACGCCGTGGCGCAGGGCCAGCTCGCCGTTACCGGCTATGTCGCCGCCGGCGAGGCCGAGAGCGTGACCCAGGGCGTGCCCACCGCCGCGCGCATCCCCAATGGGGCGCTGGTGGAAAAGCCGGCGCCGGGGGAGCTGGCGGAGCTGCCGCAATTCGTGCTGGAGCTGAACAACCCCGACTTCGCCACCGCCGCCCGGGTGGCCGACGCCATCAATGCCCGCTTCGGCAACAATGTCACCGACAATGGCAAGATCGGCGGCCCGGTGCGCCCGACGGCGCTGGCGCGCGACCAGCGCTCCATTGTCGTGCTGCGGCCCCCGCGCATCAGCGCCGCCCGCTTCCTCGCCATGGTCGGCGATCTCGCGGTGCAGACCGACGCGCCTGCCCGCGTGGTCATCGACCAGCGCTCCGGCACGGTGGTGATCGGGCGCAACGTCAAGATCTCCACCGTCGCGGTCACGCAGGGCAATCTCACCGTGCGGGTCACCGAGACGCCGCAGGTCTCCCAGCCCGCGCCGTTCTCCTATGGCGAGACGGTGGTGGTGCCCAATACCGAGGTCCAGGTCGAGCAGGATGGCGGCTACCTCAGCGTGGTGCGGGGCCCCGATCTCGACACCCTCGTGCAAGGTCTGAACCGTATGGGAATGAGGCCGACGGACATCATCTCGGTCCTTCAGGCGATCAAGACAGCCGGCGCCCTGCAAGCCGAGCTGGTCATCCAGTAAGCGCCGCAGGGCGCATCGGCCGGGAGTTCCCGCATGAGCATGATACTGGTCGTCTCGCATCTCGCCGCCCTCGCCGTGGGCTGCCTGCTCGGGCTGCTTTCCGCCGCCCTCTGCTTCGCCGCCCGCGACAGCGAGCCCGGCGGCGAGGATAGCGAAGCGGAGGCGATGGGCTGGACAGTGCCCGCCCGCCGCCTGCCATTGCCGCGGCGCGACGGCAGCGCCGGTATCGTCAAGGCGCTGGTGATCGTCGCGCTCGCCCTCGGCACCAGCTTTCTCGGTGCGATGAGCCTGCGGGCGGAGACGGCGCCAGCTCCCGAGGCCGCAGCGCCCATCGTCGCCTCACGCCCGGCGCCGCCGGCGCCCAAGGGCGACAACGCCGATCAATATTGCGAGGCGATGGTCGACGCGGTGCGTGATGCCCGCTTCGCCCGCCAGCGGGCGGCGCTCGCCGCGCTGGAAAAGGATATCGAGGATCGGATCGCCCGGCTGGAGGCCAAGCGCGCCGAATTCGAGAAATGGCTGACCCGGCGCGAGGATTTCCTCAACAAGGCGGACGCGGCGGTGATCTCGGTCATCTCGCAGATGCGCCCCGACGCCGCCGCCGCGCAGCTCACCATCATGGGCGACGACCCCGCCGCCGCCATCCTCGCCAAGCTGAACCCGCGCGTCGCCAGCGCCATTCTCAACGAGATGGACCCGGCCCGCGCCGCTCGCCTCACCGGCGTGATGGTGGGAATCGCCAAGCGCCCGCCGCCCCCGGATGGAAAATCATCGTGACACGTACCCGTTCGACGCTTCCCCTCACGGTGTCCCTCCTCGCGCTCGCGCTGGGCGGCTGCCAGAAGACCTATGACAGCCTCGCCTTCGGGCCGAGCCTCACCCCGGTCGGCTACGGCATCAACCAGCCGACCGACCCCATTCCCATGAGCTTCCCCGCGCCGCCCAAGCGCAGCTTCGCCTCGACCTGGGACCAGGGCACGCAGAGCATCTATCGCAGCATCCGCGCCAGCAAGGTCGGCGATGTGGTGACGGTGACCATCGCCATGAACGACATGGCGCAGTTCGACAACCAGACCGACCGCTCGCGCAAATCCGCGCAGCAGGCCGGGCTCGATGTCGCCGTCGCCGCCGAAGGCTTCGGCTGGAGCGGGGCGGCCGGCTCGGCCAATGGCAGCCTCACCATGAATTCAGACACCGCCGCCAAGGGCAAGGGCTCGATCGACCGCTCGGAAAAGCTGCAGGTCCAGATCGCGGCGGTGGTCACTGACGTTCTGCCGAACGGCAATCTCATGATCAGCGGCTCGCAGGAAATCCTGGTGAACTACGAAGTCCGCGTGCTCAACGTCGCCGGCATGGTCAATCCGCTCGATATTTCCGGCCGCAACCTCATCTCCTACGACAAGATCGCCGAAGCCCGCATCTCCTATGGTGGACGCGGCCGGCTCATGGATGTGCAGCAGCCCGCTTGGGGCCAGCGCATCTATGATGTCGTGGCGCCGTTCTGACGGGGGCGGGCCATGGCAGCCAAGGCAGCCGCCGTCAAAGGCGACGACAAGAAAAGCGGCGGCGGGCTGATCGTCCCGCTGGCCATCCTCACGCTCCTCGCCGCCGGCGGTGGCGGCGGGCTCGGCATCCAGCTCGCCACCAGCGTCGAGAAGACGGTGAGCGAGAAGGCGAAGGAGAAGCCGCCCGAGCCCGACACGCCGCCGCTGAAATATGCCGGCACGGATGTGGTGATGGAGCCGATGAAGGCGATCGTCTCCAATCTCGCCGCGCCGTCGCAGACCTTCGTGCGTATCGAGGCCGCAATCATCTTCAAGAAGGACGCGCTGCCCGACCCGAAGATCGCTATCGCACAGATCCGCGACGACATCATGGGGTATCTGCGCACGCTCTCGCTCAGCCAGCTGGAAGGGCCGAGCGGGCTCCTGCACCTGCGCGAGGATCTGACCGAGCGCGCCAAATTGCGCACCGAGGGCAAGATCGACGAACTCATCATCGAGACGATGGTGGTGCAATGAGCGCGTTCTCCCGCCGTTTCGCCCGCCCCCTCGCGGTGGCCGGCCTCGCCGCCGCCGGCCTTTTCGCCAGCGTCGTCCTCGCCGCGCCGGCCTTCGCCCAGTCGCTGCCGGGGTTGAACGACCTGCTCCAGCAGTCCGGCGGCGGGGCGGCAAGCGGGCGCATCGTGCAGATGATCGCCCTGCTGACCGTGTTGTCGGTGGCGCCGGGGCTGCTCATCACCGTCACCAGCTTCACCCGGCTGGTCATCGCCTTGTCCTTCCTCCGCTCGGGGCTCGGCTTGCAATCGACGCCGGCTAATCTTGTGCTGATCTCGCTGTCGCTGTTCATGACCTTCTATGTCATGGGCCCGACCTTCGACCGCGCCTGGCAGCAGGGCATCCAGCCGCTGACCGAGGGCCAGATCACCGAGCAGGAGGCGCTGACGCGGGTGGCGGCGCCGTTCCAGGACTTCATGATGTCGCAGGTGCGCCCCAAGGACCTGCAGACCTTCGCCGACCTCGCCGCCGCCAACGGCCAGGCGCCGGCGGCGACGGAGGACAAGGTGCCGCTGCGCATCCTCATCCCCGCCTTCATGATTTCCGAGCTGCGGCGCGGCTTCGAGATCGGCTTCCTGATCATGCTGCCCTTCCTGATCATCGACATGATCGTGGCGACGCTGGTCATGTCCATGGGCATGATGATGATGCCGCCAGCGGTCATCGCCCTGCCGTTCAAGATCCTGTTCTTCATCCTGATCGACGGCTGGAATCTTCTGGTGGGCGGGCTGGTGCGTTCGTTCTACTGACGCACTTCATAGACCGACGGATTGACAACAATAGCGGGGCGGATCGCGCGAGCGGGCCGCCCCGTCGGCGTTTTGCCGGCTTCGCATCGCGCTGTCAGGCCCCGTGACGGATGCAAGCCTCGCGCAAGCTTGCCGTGCGAGGGTGGCGTCATGGCAGATTGATTGCCCGCCCGCTTTGGGCCGGCACTCGGATCGCGCTCTCGGGCCCGATCATCAAAGGCATGATGCCGCCTCTGCCATGCCGGTGTAAGCCCGGTATGTCCCGTGAAAAAACTCACATCAACTCAAGGGACATTCCTATGACCAGCCTGATGACCAACACGTCCTCCATGGTCGCCCTGCAGACCCTGCGGACCATCAACTCTTCGCTCGACGACACCAATAACCGCGTCTCCACCGGCCTGCGCGTCAATTCGGCGTCGGACAACGCGGCCTACTGGTCCATCGCCACCACGACCCGCTCCGACAACGGTGCGCTCGGTGCGGTGAAGGACTCGCTCGGCCTCGCCAAGTCCTCGGTCGACACCGTCAACACCGGTCTCGACACCGTCCGCAATGCCCTGCAGAAGGTGAAGGAAAAGCTCATCACCGCCGCGTCCCCGGACGCCGATCGCGCCAAGCTGCAGACCGAAATCGGCAGCCTGCTCGAAGAGGTGAAGAACAACGCCAAGAGCACGGTCATTTCCGGCAGCAACTGGCTGTCGGTGGATTCGAGCGAAGCCAACTACAATGCCAACAAGGCGGTGGTTGCTTCGTTCTCCCGCACCGGCGACTCGGTGCAGGTCGACACGATCAACATCGACACCAGCAAGTTCAAGCTGCTGGATTCGAACACCACCGTTCACTCCGCGGTCGACGCGGCGGTGACCACGGCGTCGGCGACCTACTCCACCGCCGCCACCACCGCGAACACCGCCTTCGACACCGCGAAGACCACGGCGGACACCACCTACAACACCGACATCGGCGCGGCCGACACGACCTTCGCCGGCAGCGCCATGGATGCCGCGGCTGTGGCCGCCCGTGACGCCGCCTATGCGACGGCGAAGAACACCCGTGACGGTGCCTACACCACCGCCGAGACGGCGAAGAAGACGGCTCTCGACGGCGCGGTTCTCGCGCTGAAGAACTCGCTGGGCGCCTCGGGTACCGATAGCCTCGGTATTCTCGACAAGTCCCGCGTGGCCGCCACGGCCAACGGCAAGGCGACGGTCAGCTCGATCATGGATATCGACATTTCCAAGCTGACGTCGAGCCAGAACGACCTCGACCAGATCGCGAACTACACCTCGATCGTCGATGCCGCTCTGACCGACCTTACGGATGCGTCCACGAGCCTCGGCTCCACGGCCAGCCGTATCGAGTCGCAGACCAACTTCGTGCAGGCGTTGCAGGACGCCAACAACCGCGCCATCGGCTCGCTCGTCGATGCGAACATGGAAGAAGAGTCGACCCGTCTGAAGGCGCTGCAGACTCAGCAGCAGCTCGCCGTTCAGTCGCTCGGCATCGCCAATTCCAGCTCGCAGAGCGTGCTCAGCCTGTTCCGCGGCTGATCCGGCCGGGCTCGCGCCCGGTTTCTCCGACCCCGCCGCCGTGTTCCACGGCGCGCCTTGGGCCACGCTTCGCCTCCCAGGAGCGTGGCCCTCTTTTTTTGCGCTCCTCCGCGCAACGCTCAGGCAAGCTCGCCGACGCACTCTCCTCCCGACGGAACGGCCCTCCCCACTGGCGGGCCCCGCGCGCGGCCCGCGCCAAGGGCCCTTCGCATCATCTAGGGAGCGGGAGAGCAGATGTTCGCACGCCAGCAGCTCGACATGCTTCTGAGCAATCTGCGGCAGCTCGGTGCCCGCCGCCTGTTCGCGCTGGCGATGATAGGGCTGGCGGTGCTCGCCGCCATCGGCCTCGGCGCTTATTATCTCAGCCGCCCCGCCACCGAAACGCTCTACGCCAATCTCAGCCGCGAGGACGTGACCCGGATCGGTGCCGCGCTGAAGGATGCCGGCATTTCCTTCGACGTGAACGCCGATGGCACGGCCGTGCTGGTCGCCCCCGCCGATACGGCGCGCGCGCGCATGCAGCTGGCGGAGAAGGGCCTGCCGCAAAGCTCCAGCTCCGGCTACGAACTGTTCAACGACGTGAACTCGCTCGGCCTCACCTCCTTCATGCAGGAGGTGACGAAGGTGCGTGCGCTGGAAGGCGAACTCGCCCGCACCATCCAGACCATGAAGGGCATCAAGGCGGCGCGGGTGCACATCGTGCTGCCCGACCGCGCCTCGTTCCGCCGCGACCAGCAGAGCGCCTCGGCCTCGGTGGTGATCCGCACCGAGAACGCGGAGGACGGCACCTCGGCGGAGGCGATCCGCCATCTCGTTGCCGCCGCCCTGCCGGGCATGAAGATCGACGCGGTGACCGTGCTCAACACCGAGGGCGCCATTCTCGCCTCGGGCGACGATCCGGCCAATGCCTCCTCCGGCAAGAAGGCGATGCTGCAGGAGCAGATGAACCGCGAGACCGAGGCGAAGATCCGCCGCGCGCTCACCCCCTATCTCGGCATCGACAATTTCCAGATCAGCGTCACCTCGCGCCTCGACATCGATCGCGTCACCACCAATGAGACGACCTACGACCCCGCCTCCAAGACCGAGCGCTCGGTGCGCGTGGTCAAGGAGACCGGCACGTCGCAGAACCGCTCCAAGCAGGCGGCGGCCTCGGTGCAGCAGAACATGCCCGGCCAGGCGGCCGGCGGGGATGCCGGCAACAATTCCAATGAGGAGACCAACCGGCGCGAGGAACTGACCAATTTCGAGATTTCCTCGCGCAGCACCGAGACGGTGCGCGAAGGCTTCACCGTGCAGAACCTGTCCATCGCCATTCTGGTGAACCGCGCCCGGCTGGTGCCGGCGGAGGGGGCGGGCGACGGCGCCGTGCCGCTGGAGACGCAGATCTACGAGATCGAGCAGCTCGCCGCCGCCGCCTCCGGCTTCGACAAGGCGCGTGGCGACAAGCTGAAGGTGTCCGCCGTCGGCTTCGCCGATGGCAATGGCGAGCTCGAACCCGTCGCGGCGCTGCCCTGGTCGGAAGTGCTGATGCGCCAGGCCGGCACGCTGGTGAACGCCGCCACCATTCTCATCGTCGCCGTGCTGCTGATCTGGTTCGGCCTGCGCCCCGCCGTGCGCGCCATCGTCGCCCGGCCTGAGGATGCGGAGATGATCGAAACCGCGATGCTCGCCGGCACCGGCGGCGCGATGGGCGAATTGCCGGCGCCCGACGGGGGCGGCGCCATGACCCCCGGCGTCACCGAGCCGGTCAGCCTGATCGAGGACCTCACCAGCAAGATGAACCGTTCGCCGCAGAAGCGCCTGGAGCAGATCATCGACTTCGATGAGGAGCAGGCCGCCGCCATTCTGCGGCAATGGCTGCAGCAGGAGGCGCGGGTCTGATGCGGGCGCTGATCGACCATCTTCCCGATTATTCCGGTCTCGCCCCCCGTGCCGCCGAGCCGGCGGCTCCCCGCGCGGGCGAGGCGCCGGCGCGTCCCGCCGCGCCGCATCCGGCGTCGCCCATCGCGGCGCCGATCCCCGCCGCTCCCCCGGCGCTGGACCTCGCCCTGCTGGTGCAGGAAGCCGAGGCGGCCGGGCGGGCGGCGGGTGAAGCCGCGGCCCGCGCCCGCTTCGACCGTCAGCGCGCCGAGGACGCCGCCCGGGCGGAGGAGCGGCTCGCCGAGGCGCGCCGCGCCTGGGCGCAGGAGGAGAGCGAGCCGCTGGCGCAGGCCCTGGCCGAGGCTCTGGAGCAGCTGGGCGAGGACCTCGCCACCCGGCTCGGCCGGGTGATCGCCCCCTTTCTCGCGAGCGCCCTGCGCGAGCGTGTGCTGGCGGACATGGCGACCGCGATCACCCGCGCGCTCGCCGACGGCGCCACGCCGCTGCTTCACGTGCGTGGCCCGGCGGACCTGCTGGAGGGGCTGCAGGCGCGGCTCGATCCGCGCGCGCCGGTGTGCTTCGAGGCCGGGGCGGGCGGCGAGATCGTCGCCGTCGCCGGTGCCACCACATTCGAGACGCAGATGCAGGCCTGGGCCGCGCGCCTCGCCCTGGCGCAGGAGTAGGCGGCCATGGCCGGTCCCGAACACCAAGAACTCATCATCATCAAGCGGCATGACGACGAGGAGCACGAGCACCATTCCAGCGCCTGGAAGGTCGCCCATGCCGACTTCATGACGGCGATGATGGCGTTCTTCCTGATCATGTGGCTGATCAACGTCACCGACAAGGATGTGCGCAAGGCGATCGCCAATTACTTCAACCCGGTGAACCTCGCCGACAGCGTGAGCGAGCGCAAGGGACTGAACGACCCCGAGGACATCAAGGATGTCGGCACCTCGGACGATGGCGACCAGATGTCCGCGCTGAAGGACACGGTGGGCGAAAACACCGGCAAGGGCGAGGAGGTCCAGCAGGGCCCGCGCGAGGCGGCGCTGTTCCAGGACCCCTATGCCGTGCTGGCCGAGATCGTCGCCGATGCGCCGCCCGGCACGCCGACCTCGCTCGACGCGCCGATCGGCGTCAATAGCGAGCCGGGCACCGGCAGCGGTGATGCCACGCGCGACCCGTTCGACCCGGTCTATTGGCAGATGACCTCCACCCGCAAGGCGCAGGCGACGGCGCCTGGCACCGCCGGCATTGGCGCGCCGCAGGGCACGCGGCCCGATGCGGGCGCCAAGCGCGACACGCCCAACCCTGCCGTCGAGGGGATGGATGGCTCGCCCGCCGGCGGCCCGACGCCGGACTCCACCCGCGCCGGCGGCATTGCCGGCGCGACCAAGGCCGCCTCGTCGACCCCCGATGGCGACAGCGCCAAGGCGGTGGCGGCCAAGGCGGTGGCAGCCAATGGGCCGGCCCGCACCGAGGGCGCGCAGGGACCGGCGGAAAAGCTGGAAGAGCAGATCAAGGCCGACCTTGCCGCCGCCATGGGTGGCGCCACCGGCCCGCAGGTGACGGTGCGCAAGACGGGCGACGGCACGGTGATCAGCCTGACCGACGACCTCGACTTCTCCATGTTCCCCATCGGCTCGGCGGTGCCGGATGCGCGCATCGTCGCCGCCATGGCGCGTATCGCCCAGACCTTGAAGGACCGGCCCGGCGATGTGGTGATCCGCGGCTATACCGACGGGCGCCCCTTCCGCTCGCCGACCTATGACAATTGGCAGCTCTCCGCCGCCCGCGCCAACATCGCCCATTACATGCTGGTGCGCGGCGGGCTGGACGAGGGGCGCATCAAGCAGATCGTCGGTTTCGCCGACCGCAATCTCAAGAACAAGGCCGACCCCAACGCGCCGGAAAACCGCCGGATCGAAATCGTGCTGCAGGAGCCTGTCCGATGAGCCGCGTCG
Source organism: Ancylobacter polymorphus (assembly GCF_022836935.1). NCBI lineage: Bacteria > Pseudomonadati > Pseudomonadota > Alphaproteobacteria > Hyphomicrobiales > Xanthobacteraceae > Ancylobacter > Ancylobacter polymorphus. Next base: position 1,840,825 of record NZ_CP083239.1, read on the forward strand.
CTTTGCCCGCCATACTCCTCGCCGCGCTGCTGCTCGCCGGCGGCCCGGCTCTGGCCAAGGACCCGTGGGGCGAGGTGCGCCCCGCCGATGCCACGCCGGTCGAGTCGGGCGGGGAGGCGACGGGCGATCGCGAAGCGCTGCCCGCCCTCACACCCGTGGTGGTGCCCACACCTCCGCTGAAGCCGGCGGTGATGCCGCCGGCAGCTCCCCGCCAGATGCCGCTCGAGGCGCCGCGCCCGCTGCCGCGTCCCGCCGATCTCGCGGCGCAGGCCCCGGCCGTTGCGGCTCCCGCGACGGTAGAGCCGGACGCTGGTGCCCCGGAGCCTTTTGCGCTGGCGGAGGCGCCGGCCGATCTGCCGAACGCTGCCGCGCCCGACGCCCCGGAGACCACCCTGCCGGTGCCGCTCCCGTCCACGCGGCCGGCGCTGGCGACCGAGGCGCCTGTGGCGCGGGTGGCGACGCTGCGCGTGCCGCTGCCCCCCGCGCGGCCGGCCCTGGGCGGGGCGGAAGCGCGGTCGCCGGTCGCCTTCCAGCCCGCGCCTGTCGAGGTGCCGGTCGTGGCGGCGGAAGAAGCGCCGACCCATCAGCCCTTCGCGGGGCCTGTGCCGGCACCGGCGCTGCTTTCGTCGGAGGCGGTCGGGCCGGACGCGTTCGTCTCGCTGGCCTTTACCGCCGATTCCTTCGATCCCCGCTCCTTCGCGCCTTCCGTGTCGGCGGTTTCGAGCGCGGCGGCGGCGCCGGCGCTGTCCCCGGTCGTCTCTCCGGCGGTCGTCTCGCCGGCGGCGGCGCCGATAGTCGCCCCGGCTGTCGCCGTGACGGCGCCCGCGGCCCCCGCCGCGCCGATGGCGGAGCCTGATTTGCCGGAGCCGATGGAGCGCACGACCGCGCTGCTCGCCCTGCCGACGCTCGGCGTGTTCTCGTCGGCGCAGGCGGCGGAAGCCACGGCGCCGGAAGCCGCCGACAAGGAAGCGTCCGCCAAGGAGGCGCCCGCCAAGGATGAGCCGGCCTCCGCCAACGCTCCCGAACTGCCGCCCGCGCCGCCGCTCTACCGTGAGGTGCGCGAGCTCCAGCGCCTGCAGGACCGCATGGCGGCGGGCGAGCCGAACGCTCTGACGGCGCAGAACGCGCTGATCGCCCGCATCGACCAGAGCTTCCGCGCGGCGGACTCTTCCGCCTGGAACGACCCGCAGAACGCGCGCGCGCTCATCGTCTTCGCGCTCAGCGGCGGCGGGCCGGGCGTGCTGCGGGCGGTGCTGGGTCAGGGCGCCAGCCCCGCCGTCGACGAGCGGCTGCTGCGCGGCACGCTCGCCTATCTCGAAGGCCGTGAGCCGGAGGCGCTGAAGCAGCTCGGCGAGATCGACGCGCGCCAGCTGCCGGACAGCCTCGCCGGCCAGGTCGCGCTGGCGCAGGCCGCTTTGTGGGTGCGTCGCGACCCGCCGCGCGCTTCGGTGCTGCTGGGCCGCGCCCGCCTTCTGGCGCCGGGCACGCTGGTGGAGGAGGCGGCGCTGCGCCGCGAGATCTTCATCGCCGCCCAGGCCAATGAACTGGAAAACTTCGAGCGCCTGACCTCGACTTATCTCGCCCGCTACCGCCACTCGGTCTATGCCGGCAATTTCCGCCTGCGCTTCGCCGCCGCGCTGACGCGGATGAGCTTCATCGACAGCGCCGACGAATTCCACCGCGTCCATGAGCTTCTAGCGCCGCTGGAACCGGAAAGCCGTCGCGAGGTCGCGCTGCTCATCGCCCAGGCGGCGCTGGCGCAGGGCAAGACCACGGCGGCGGCGCTGGCATCGGAGCTGGTGCTGAAGGGCACGGTGTTCGGCAGCCTGGAAGCCGACCGCGCCACGCTGTACCGCGCCGCCGCGATCATCGCCGCGCCTGGCCGCTTCGACGAGGCCAGCGCGGCCCTCGCCAGGGTCGCCCGCGAGCGCTTCGGCAGCGAGGACGCGCGGCTGCTTGGCGCGGCGCTGGCGGTGGCCGCGTCGATCAACGATGCCGTCAATGTGCCGGTGCCGGCGCCGGCCGGGCTCGGGGGTGAGGCCGGCGCGCCGGAAGCCCAGGGGCCGGTCGCTCCGGAGACGGGCCAGGCCGGCGGCCAGGACGCCATGCCGCCGGCCGTGCTGGCCTCGGCCCAGGCCGCCCTTGAGGCCGCCGACAAAGCGCTGGGAGACGCGCCGCTATGATCCCGGTTCCGCTCAACGCCGCCCGCACCGCCACCGCCGAGGATTTGGCCGGCCGCGCCGAGCGCGGGGACGGCGGCGACGCGTTCGCCGCTCTGCTCGCCGAGCTGGATGGACGGCCCGCCGCCACGCCCGAGGCGCCAGCGCCTTCCGCCGGCCCGCGAGCCGAACGATCCGTGCTGCCGGCGCCGCGCTTCGGCACGCCGGTGCGGCTGGAGGCGGCGGAGACGGCGCCCGCTCCCGAGCTGGCCCCGGATCAAGCCGCCGTGCCTGCAGGCCCGATTGCCGAGACGGAGCGGCCGGTGGCGGCGATGGACCTCGGCGCGCTGCTCGCGCGTTCCGCCCGCCTACCCGTCAGCACGCCGTCCGCCGCCCAGCCTTTCGCCGAGCCGCCCTCCAGCGGCGCGGGCGAAACGCCCCGCGAGAACGGGCCGGCGATGCGCGCGCCCACCCCGGCAGCTGTGGAAGCTGCGTTGGCCCGCCCCGCCGCGCCCGGCACCGTGGCCCACATCCTCTCGACGCCGGCAGCGCCGTTGCGTCCGTCGCCGTCCGTCCTCCCCCTGCCGGATGGGGAGGCGGAAACGGTGGCTCAGATGCCGCCCGTCGCTCGCCCCGATCGAGACGCCGAGGCGGGGGAGGGCGCGCCTGCTCTCGCCGCTCCGCCGTCGGTGGCGGCGGACGAAGCCTCCCCCCACCCGGAGCGGACCCCGCCCTCTTCGTCGCCGGCGCCGGCGCGCGCCGAGGCCGCCCTCCTGTTCTCCGCGCGGCCGGAGGCGGCGCCCATGTTCTCGGCGGCGACGGAGGAGGGTGCGCGGCGTCCTCTCCCGGTCGAAGCCGATCGGTCCGCGCCCGCGCCGTCATCCGATCGCCCGGAGGAAAGCACACCCGTCGTACCGGCCGCCCCGAACGACGGGGCGCCCTCAACGTCCCCGCTGCCGGCGGCGATATTCGCGACCCTGCTGCCCGCCCCTTCGGCGCAGCCCGAAGCGGCGGATGTGCCGGAAGGCACGAGCGACCCGGCCATGGTCGCGACGCTGGAGGAGGGGGGCACGCTGGACGAGGCGCCGGTCCCCAGCGCCAAGGTGGTGTTGTGCGAGACGCATTTCGCGCCGGTGCTGCCGCGCGAGGTCGGGCCGACGCCACCGTCCGCGCCCGATCAGGCAAAGGCGGTTCAATCGCTTTCCGTCGCGCTTCCGCAGGCGGCGGAAGCCGAGGCGCAGGCTGCGGCCGTCGCGGGCCAGGCGGCCACGGTCGCCGCGGCTTCCGCCTCTGCCGCTTCCGTCTCTGCCGCTTCCACCTTGGCCGCCTCCGAAGGGCTGGCGTTCGACCGTCCGGTGCCCGCTTTGAGCGAGCGTCGCCCCGCTGCGCGCGCTGTCGACCTGCCCGCCCAGCCGGGCGAGGCGCCGCTGCCGTCCCCCGACATGGCCCCGTTCGAGGAACGCCCCGCCGCGCGGATGCCGGCCCGGGCGGCCGCTGGCGCGGAGAAGGCGCGCGGCGCGTCCGAGATCGCCACCGAGGCGCCGACCCCCGTTCCGGCTGCCAGCGGCGCCGCCGCCACTCCCGCGCCGGTCGCGGCACCGGCGGGGGCCGCTCCGTCGCCGGCGGCGGTGCAGCTCGGCAGCGTCCTTGCCGAGGCGGTGCGCGCGGAAGCGCCGGGCGCCTCTGCCGCCAGCGCGGCCATGCCGGCGCGCGGCCCGGTGCGGGTGCTGGAAATCCAGCTCCGGCCGCTGGAACTCGGCCTGGTGACGGTGCGGCTGCGCACCGGCCGCAACGGGCTGGAGATCCATGTTCATGCCGCGCGAGCGGAAACGGCGCGTCTGCTGGAGCAGGACCGCGCCAGCCTCATCGCCACGCTGGCCGATGCCGATGCCGGCCCGCTCGACCTCACCATCAGTCAGACCGGCCTGCCGCCCCGCCTCACCGGCGAGGACGCCTTCGCGCCGGTGGACTGGGAGCGCCGCGAGGGGAACGGGTCCCGCGAGGGGAATTCCGGCGATTCCGACCCGCGCCGAAGGAGACGACAGGATGAAGATGCGGCTTTCCGCGCTGCTGATGGCGGCTCTGCTGACCAGCAGCCCTGAGCTTGCGGCCGCGCCGAACGCCTCGGCCACGCAAACACCCGCCGGCACGCCCGCCAGCGCGGCGTCCGGGGCGCGCCTCGGCGTATGCGAGGCGGCCATGGCGCGCGCCTCGGCCAAACATGGCGTGCCGCTGGCGATCCTCTATGCGGTCGGCATGACCGAGACCGGCGGCAATGGCACGCTGCAGCCTCTGGCGATGAATGCGGGGGGAAAAAGCCTTGTCGCGACCAGCCCCGCCGATGGCGCGCGCAAGCTGGCGGAGTTCAACGCGCGAGGCGTGACCCTGGTCGATCTCGGCTGCATGCAGATCAACCATCGCTGGCATGGCGACCAGTTCGCCTCGGTGGCGGAGATGTTCGATCCGGAGCGCAATGTCGACTACGCCGCCCGCTTCCTTGCGGAGCTGCGGCAGCGTCATGGCAACTGGACGATGGCGGCGGCCCGTTACAATGCCGGGCCGAACAATGATCCGGCGCAGAAGCGCTATGTCTGTGCCGTCATCCGCAATCTGGTCCGGTCCGGCTTCGGCAGCTGGACCGCCCAGTCGCGGGCCTTCTGCGCCTGATCTCAGGCGAAGAGGGAGTCGATGTCGTCCTGCGAGACGACGTTCTCGTCATCCGCCAGCGCCGGCCCGTTGAGCAGCGCCTCGTCGCCGGTGCGCTCGGGGGCGATGGTCTCGGCGATGCGCGCCACTTCTTCCTGCCCGCCCCAGATGTTGGACATGCGTTCGACCCGCTCCTCGATGAAGACCATGAGGTCGACCACCTTGCGGATGCGCTGGCCGCTAATGTCCTGGAAATTGCAGGCCTCGAAGATGCGGGTGGCGTAGCTGTGGATCGCCTGCGCCAGCATCTTGTGGCTGCCTTCCAGCTCGGCGACCAGCGAGATCGCCGCGCCGTCGATATTCTCGGCCATCTGCAGAATGTCCTCGGTCGCCGCCTCGGTGTCGGCGACGACGGCGTCGAGCTCGTCGGTGGCGCGGTTGAAGCGCGCACCCTTGGCGCCGCCCGCCTGCAGCGTGGCCAGCTCGTTCTTGGTGTTGTCGATCGCCTGGCGGATCGTCTCCACGTCCATCAGCATGGCGTGGCGCGAGCATTCGGGATCGGCTTCGGGGCAGCGGCGGTCGAACCGCGCGATCACGCCGCGCAGCTCGTGCAGCTCTTCTAGCACACGGCCTATCTGGGCGGAGACGGAGCCCTGCATCGTCACTGTGCTGGCGACGTGCTTCTCTCCCGCCCCATTGTGTCGTTCATTCGCTTCAATCCGGAACGGCCGCCGGGCAGACGACATGTAAATTCTCCCATTAACTCGCAAGTGTTCGATGATTTCTTATAGTTCAAAGCCAAACGCCTGAGAATAACCCTAGGTTTCGCCCTGCAAGCTTCGCGCAAGCATTGCAATTCAGAACATCAACCTAGGAAAGGGCGGCATGTGGCTGTCCCGTGGAACTTGTTAGCTGAGGGACGGAGCGCTTTATGGCCGTGGATTTGTCGATGCCGGTTCTTGTAGTCGACGATTACAAGACCATGGTCCGCATCATTCGCAACCTGCTGAAGCAGATCGGCTTTGAAGACGTGGACGAGGCGTCCGACGGCGTCGAAGCCCTCTCCAAGCTGAAGGAGCGGCAGTACGGGCTGGTGATTTCCGACTGGAACATGGAGCCGATGACGGGCTACGAACTGCTGAAGCAGGTGCGCGATGACAGCGCCCTCAACGCGCTGCCCTTCATCATGGTCACGGCCGAGGCGAAGTCGGAAAACGTCATCGCCGCCAAGAAGGCCGGTGTGAACAATTACATCGTCAAGCCCTTCAACGCGCAGACGCTGAAGAGCAAGATCGAGACGGTGTTCGAGGGCTGATGTCGCTGCCGTCGGCCCGGCGCGCGCGTAATACGCGCATCGCCGCCGGGCCTGCGCAAGCGGGCGTCGCCCGGATCGATTCACATCGGATGAATCTCACGCCAACGCCCCTCGGCTTACGCCGAGGGGCGGCTTTGGCGTTGCCGCGACGCGGCCTGAGGTGGCGATACCCGCCAGAATGGAGGGAAACCCACTCCAACCCTGAAGCAACTCGGCTTGAGTGGAGATATTTACCAAAATAGTTCTTTGGCCAAGGACACGTGCAGGCAGCAATCACGGAATTGCATGACTGCAGGTTCAAGGCAGGGGAATTGAATCATGTATGTCATCGTCGACGACCGCTCTATTGTTGCCGAAAGCTATGTTTCCAGCTTCTCGCGGGAAGGTTTTTCCAGCTTCGGCCTGAACGAAGACGAGTTCAAAGGCTGGATCGAGAGCGCTTCGGAGAATGATATTGCTGCGGTGGAAGGTTTTCTGCTCGGCGATTTCGAGCGGCGCCCGACTTACCCCGAGATGATCCGCTCGCACAGCGCCGCGCCGATCCTGGCGCTGAGCGACCAGAAGAGCCTGGCGCAGACGCTGGAACTGTTCACCGCCGGCATTGACGACGTGGTGCGCAAGCCCGTGCATGTCCGCGAGATCGTCGCCCGCACCGATGCGATCTGGCGGCGTGTCAACGCCAATACCGCCCCCGCTGCGGCGCGCGAGGACCGGCTGAAGGTGTTCTTCGACGGCCGTGACCCGGAGATCGACGGCGCCCCGCTGCCGCTGCCGCGCCGCGAGCGGCACATGCTGGAATATCTGGTCAAGAACGCCCGCCGGCGAGTGACCAAGACCCAGATCTTCAACACGATCTACGGCATCTTCAACGACGATGTCGACGAGAGCGTGGTCGAAGGCCATATGAGCAAGCTTCGCAAGAAGCTGCGCATGAAGCTCGGCTATGACGTGATCGACGCCAAGCGCTATCTCGGCTACCAGTTCGTCGGCTGAACGACCCCCACCGGCCGCCCGCGCGCGGCGGGCTCAGTCCAGGGGAAGGCCGAGACGCTCGGCCTGCCGCTTGACGAAAGCTTCCATCCGCTGGCGCCCGCTTTCTGTCAATTCGACGATGATCCGCCGGCGATCGGCGGGGTCGGGGCGGCGCTCGATCAGCCCGGCGTCCCGCAATTCATCGATCCGTCGCAGCGCCGTCGTCGTCGGTGCGCCGGAGGCGATGCACAGGCTGGTGACCGAAATCGGCCGGCCGGAGGCTTCCGCCACCGCGAGGTCGAGCAGCATGTCCCAGGCCGGGTCCGAGAACAGGTCGGACTGGAAGATGGCGTCGCGGTCGGCGCGCGCGGCCACCAGCGTCTTCAGATAATTCGGCCGTGCCACCGGCTTTTCCGCTACCGGCACCGGCCCATTGGCCTGCCGGACGCTGTCCTCGACCAGCGAGAAGGCCCGGCGCACCGCCTGCGCGACTTCCTCGGGCAGCAGCGGCTTCTGCAGGAAATCCACCGCATTGAGGCGCAGCGCGCCCACCGCCCGGTCGAGCGAGGCGTGGCCTGTGATGATGATGGTGGCGAGCGGGCGCTTGCGGCTCATCAAGGCGAGCTTCTGCAACAGCTCGATGCCGTCGATGCGCGGCATTTGCAGGTCGGTCACCACCACCTGCAGCTGCTCGTTGCGCTGCACGAGGTCGATGGCTTCCACCGGCGTATTCGCGGTCAGGCTCGGCAGGCCGAGCATGGCCAGCCCTTCGCTCAGCTCGATCAGCACGTCCGGGTCGTCATCGACCAGCAGAACACGCGGCAGTTCCGAATCCACCCCAGTTGCACCCACCATTCGCACCGCCACACGCCCGCTCACGACGAAAAGAATGCCACGCTCGGCGACTACCCTACCTACTATGTTAGTGCGGGCCTTCCGTCATTGTGAAATGACAAAATTCAGTGCGGCAGGTTCCTTCGCAGCGGTCGGCGAGGCGGGCGGCTCGCGCCCTCAGGCCGGGGGCGGCGCCACGCCGGCCAGGAAGCTGCCGATATCGTCAAGAACGTCCGTGGGATCGACCGGTTTCACATAGAGGAAGTCGCCGTCGAGATCGGCCGCCGTCACATTGTGCATGACATGGCCGGTGATGATGATGACCAGCGCCGGGCGGAGCGCGGCCGGCAGGGCGCGGGCCTCGGCCACCACCAGCCGCCCGTCAACGGCGCCGATGCGCAGATCGGTGATCAACACCTGCGGCGCCAGCCCGTCGCGCAGCTGCGCGATCGCCTCCTCTGCCGTGATGGCGAGGGCGACATGCCAGCCCAGCGAGGCGAAATACTCGCCCAGCTCGTGGGCGAGCTCCTCCTCGTCGTCGCAGATCAGCATGCTGGGTGTGGCGTTCATGCGGCGTCCCGCGAGGCGTTGATGAGCGAAGCCGGCACGGTGATGGTGAAACGCGCGCCGGCGCCGACATTTTCTGCCACGATGGTACCGTTCATATCACGCACCACGCTGCGCGCGAGCGAGAGGCCGAGCCCGGTGCCCTTTTCCGTCGATTTGGTGGTGGCGAAGGGCTCGAACATGCGTTCCAGAATGTCCTCGGGCACGCCGCCGGCATTGTCCTGCACCGCGATCACCGCGCGCTCACCCTCCCGCCCGATTGACACCTGCACCTCGCGCCGGGCCGTGCCGGCCGCGGCAGCCGGCGGGGTGTCGCGTTCGCGGCGCTCCTGCGATTCGCGAATCTCCTGCGTTTCGAAGGCATCGCGGGCGTTGATCAGCACATTGACGATGACCTGCTCGAACATGGTCTGCTCGCCAAACACCAGCAATTCGGCGGGCACGCCCGCCTCGATCGACAGCACGATGTTGGCGGCGCGGAACTGCTCGGCGACGAAGCCGGCGGCGAGTTCCACCGCATGGCGCAGCGAGAAGGGCAGAAGCTGCTCGGTCGGCATGCGGCCATAGCGGCGGACCTGGTCGGTGATGCGCTTGGCGCGGTCGACCTGCGCCGAAATGCGCTCCAGCTTGGCCGCCACCGGCTCCCCGCCCGGCAGCGGGTCGAGCAGGCGGCGGGCATTGGCCACCGCCATCTTGATCACCGCCAGCGGCTGGTTGAGCTCATGCGCGATGGCGGTGGCCATCTCGCCCAGCGTCGCCAGCTTGGCCGCCTGCATCACCTGCAATTCGGCATTGCGCACCTGCGAGGTGTCGACCACCACGATGAGCTGCTGCGGGCGCTGCTCCCACAAGACGGTGCCGACCGATCCGCGCAGCGAGATGATGTCGCCGGGGCTGCGGGCATAGCCCATGCTCAGCGCGCCCCAGCGGCGGGTATCGGGCTCGCCGGCGGCGGCGCGGATCGCCCGGACGAAGCGCGGCCAGGCGGGATCGTCCAGCGAGGGGGAGACGAGGGCGGCGGCGGACGGGTTGATGAAGTTCACCTTGTCGGTGTCCGGGTCGGCCACCACCACGCAGGCCGGCACGGCCTGGATGACGGCGCGCAGATTCTCCTCCATCGCCGCCAGCGCCGCCTGCGCCTCGCGCACCTCGTTGAGGCGGATGCGGTCGCGGCGCGCCTGCAGGATGAGCACGGCGGCAAGGCAGGCGCCGCTGACGAACAGCATCACCAACGGCAGCGCGCCGGGCCGCTGCGCCATGGCGCGCTCCCGCTGGAAGATCTCCTGATTATAGGCGACCGACTGCATCAATATGGTCTGCAGCGCCTCACCGAGCGGCTCCAGCTGCTGGCTCAGTTTCTTCAGCTCCCGCGCCGTGCCGCCATCCTCCGGATCGAGTTTTCCAACCTCATCGATGATCTGGTCCAGCCGCGCCTCGAAAATCTGCGTCGGGCCGCGCGTGTCGACGATATCGCTCAGCACGCGGCCCTCGTCGGAATCGTAGAGCAGCGGCAGCCGCGAGCGAAGCAGTTCGAGGCGCAGCATCAGCTTGTCCATGCCCAGGGTGCTCGGCACGATAGCGAGCTTGGCGAATTCGGCCTGCGTCTTCACGAATTCCAGCTGCGCCTGATAGGCCACCCAGCCGGAGGAGCGGATCGTCGCGGTGAGAAAGGCCTGCTGGCGGGTCTGCAGGACATAGACCAGCGTGGTCGCGAGAAAGAGCGCAACGGAAGCGACGACAAGGCCAAGCTTGAGGAGGCCGATCGAGCGACTATTGCGCGCTAAAATCAATGGACTTGACCTGCCAGACCATGCGCGACTGGTAGTATTGCTGCCGCAGCGCCGGGTCGGAATCGATGGGGTACATCACCCAGAACGGCCCCTTGTCGCGCACCCGCATGGTCTTGCCGTCAACCCGCGTGGTCAGGATGGCGCCATGCTCCTTCCAGTCCTCGGCGGGAATGGGGGCGACATAGTCGTTGAGCGCCATCACCTTCGCCTCCCGCACCGGCCGGCCGCCCAGCGCCGCGAGCGCACCGAGCGAGGGGCCGGTGAAGCGCTGCACGCCCTCGGTCCAGGGTGTGCTGGTGTCGATGGTCACCTGGGGAAGCGTGTCGATCTCGGCCAGCGTCAGCGTCTTCTCCAGCGCGACCTGGCCGTCGGCGCCGAGCCAGCGCAGGGTGAGTTCCTGCGCGCGCGCGCCGTCCGGCACGGCGAGGCACACAAGCCCCAGCACGAGCGCGCAGATCAACCTGACCATCATCGTCCGCTCCGTGGAAGAAAGCGCGCCGCTCAACCGGCACGAGCGCGGCTAGGATCGCACGCCGCTACCAGCCAAGCCTGCCGAATCGCTGCCATTCCGGCGGGGAAACGGCGGAAATCGCTCCATTTTGGATCGAGTTTGTGGGGGAGGACCCCGCGCCGGCCCAAAAACCGCGCCGGCTGTCAAGAAAACGCAAGGATTCAGCGCCGTTTCGGCTATCTCAGGTCGTGCAAGGCGCTGACGGGTGCGCATGATTGCATCCACAGGGCGGGGCGACTACGACATAATGAACTGCAAGAGTGTCCGGGTGCCGTCGGCCCCGAAGACACAGGTGCGGGGTGAGGCGGCAGCGACATGCCTTTTTCGACATGGCGGCGATGACCTCGGATTCTTCAGCGCAGGCGGGGCCGATCCCGCCCGATCCTTCCGCCGTGCCGGCGAACGTTTCCCCTGCCGTGCCACTGTGGAAGGGCGCCTCGTACCGGCTGCTGCTGGTATTCGTGCTGCTCCTGTCCTTCATCGTGCCGGCGTCGGTGGCGCTCGTCGCCATTCGATTGCATTCGGCCCATGAAGAGGAGGTCACTATCGCCGCCTCACGCAAGCTGGCGGTGGCGCTGACCTCGCATCTGGAACGCACGGTCGAATCCATCGAAGCCTTCCTCGACGGCTTCGCCAACCTGCCGGACGACGCCTCGCCGCAGGAAATCTATTCCCGGCTGCTCACCGCCCGCCTGCCGGCCTCGGTCATCCAGATAACCTATGTCGATCCCGCCGGGGCCGTCGTCGCCAGCAATCTGCTTCCGCCGGGCAATGGCGTGACGCTGGCCGACCGCGAACATATTCGCGTGCATATGAACAACGACCCGACCGATACCGGCATCTTCATCAGCAAGCCGGTTAAGGGGCGGATCAGCGGCGCCTGGTCGATTCAGTTCACCAAGGCCCTACGCGCGCCCGACGGCACGTTGCGCGGCATCATCGCCGCCTCCTACCAGATTTCCGACTTCATCGAATTTTACGAGAAATTGCAGCCGGAAGGCCGGGGACTGATCGCGCTCGTGGGCTTTGACGGGGTGGTGCGGGCCAGCGTGCCGGCCAATCACAACATGGACGGCATGGAGGCGGCGGCGCTCCTTCCTGGCCTCTCGATCCTCGCCGACCACACCAATCGCCCCTATTCCGGCATCGCCTGGGACGGTGTCGACCGGATCGGCTATGCCATGCAATCCGACCGCTACCCCTTCCTCGTGGTGGTGGCGGCGGACCGCCAGGCGGTGCTGGACGAGTCGCATGATTTTCATATGGCGATCTGGGGCATTGCCGGCGGGCTCGGCGTGACGCTTGCGGCACTGGCCCTGTTCGCCGTGCGGCATTCGCGGCTGGAGCGGACCTATCGCGAGCGGGAACTCACGGCGCAGGCACAGGAGCGCGAGGCGCAGGTGCTGCAGGCGATCAGCCGCGTGCCGGGCATCCATGTGCTGCATGTCGAGAACGGGCGGGCGGGGCGTATCGGGGAGCCGGCGGACGGCCTGTTGCCCCGGCTGATCGCCGAGCGAGTGGAATCGCCGGAGTTCCTCGCCCGCCTGCAGGAGGATGCCGCGCCTTCGGTGGCGATGGAGCATTTTTCCGGCGATGGCGAGGAGTTCGAGGTCGGCATGGTCATCACGCGGCTGCCGCCCAGCGGGCCGGGCCGCACGGATCCCGCCACCGCGCCGGCCGTGGTGTTCGCGCTGGATGAAACCGCCAAGCGCCTGAAGGAGAACAAGCTCTACCAGATGTCGAAAATGGCGGCGCTTGGTGAACTGGTGACCGGCCTCGCCCATGAGATCAACCAGCCGCTCGGGGTCATCCGGCTGGCGGCCAGCAATGCGATCATGGGCCTGCGCAAGGGCCTGCCGGCCGAGCACACCAGCGAGAAGCTGGCGCGCATCGTGCGGCAGGTGGAGCGCATGAAGGCGATCATCGATCATATGCGCATCTTCGGGCGCAAGGACACGCTCGCCATCGATCCCTCCTCGGCGGAAACGGCGGTGGAGGGCACGTTGCAGGTGCTCGGCACGGAAATCCGCCTCGACGGCATCGAACTGACGGCCACGGGCAGCGCCGGCACGGCTCGCGTGCCCTGCCGGCAGGAGCAGCTGGAACAGGTGCTGATCAATCTGGTGCTGAACGCGCGCGACGCCATCCGCGCCCGCCGCCAGCACGAGCCGGATTTTGCCGGCCGCATCGCCATCGCCATCGAACCCCGCGTGACGGAAGGGCAGGGCTTCGTCGTTGTCACCGTGCGCGATAATGGCGGCGGCATCCCGCCGGCGGCGATCGGCAAGATTTTCCAGCCCTTCTTCACCACCAAGCCTTCCGGCCAGGGCACGGGCCTCGGCCTCTCCGTTAGCTTCGGCATCATCCGCGATTATGGCGGCACGCTCACCGTCGCCAATGTCGAGGGCGGCGCGCTGTTCACCATCGCCCTTCCGGAAGTGCCGGCGGCACCGGATGACGCCGCCACCTCGGGCAACCGGAGCGAGCCTGAAGCAAGCTCCACAGGCTAGCAAAAAGGGCCCGTCCTGATCGGCTGGACCGGCGCACTGCCCCCGACCGGAGATCGGCATGAGCCCCGCCTCGCTTTATTCCCTCAAGCGCCGCTCCTCGGCGCGCGCCTTCGACGCCGCCCTGCTGGACGACCTGCCCGCAGCCATCCTCATGTGCGACCCCCATACGGGCGGGATCGACTACGCCAATGCGCGATCAAAGGCGCTGTATGAGACGATCCGGCACGCGCTGCCCAAGGCGCCGCCGGAGATCGTCGGCGCCTCGCTCAGCCTGTTCACCCTCGATCTCGCCTCCGCCGGCGACCGCCCGGCGCGCGGCGACCTTCAGCCCTTCTCCCGGGATGTGCACCTTGGCAACGAGGTGCTGCGCTTCGCCCTCTCGCCCCTGCGCAATGCCCGGGGCGAGTGCCAGCATGTGCAGGTGATGTGGAGCGTGGAAACGGCGGCGCTGATCGCCGAGGCCAAGATCCGGCGGCTGATGCAGATGGTCGATCAGATGCCGATCAATGTGATGACCTGCTCTCTCGACGGCTTCATCATCGACTACGCCAACCGCACCAGCCTCAACACGCTTCAGCGCATCGAGCAGCACCTGCCGATCAAGGCGTCCGAGCTGATCGGCTCCTCCATCGACGTGTTCCACAAGAAGCCGGAAATGCAGCGCCACATGCTGGCGGATGCCTCGCGGCTGCCGCACACGGCGCGGATCAAGGTCGGCCCGGAGACGCTCAATCTCTCCGTTTCCGCACTGATGACGCCCGATGGCCATTATGACGGGCCGATGCTGACCTGGGCGCTGGTGACGGACACGGTGAAGGTGGCCGCCAGCGTCACCTCGGTCATCGAGGAGATGAACCAGTCCTCCGCCGCCATGGAGGCTGCCAGCACCGATCTCGACAATCTCAGCCGCCAGAGCGAGGAGATGACCTCCTCCGTCGCCGCCTCGGCGGTGGAAATGTCGGTGTCCTTCGGCGAGGTCAGCAAGCAGATTCACAACGCGACCGCCATGACCACGCAGGCGGCCGAGCGTGCCACCTCGGCCGACGGGCTGGTCGGCGGGCTGGTGGCGAGCATCGAGCGCATTGGCAACATCTCGGCGATGATCGAGCGCATCGCCTCGCAGACCAATCTCCTCGCCCTCAATGCCGCCATCGAGGCCGCCCGCGTCGGCGAAGCCGGCAAGGGCTTCGCGGTGGTCGCCTCCGAGGTGAAGGAACTGGCGCTGCAGACCGCCAACGCCACCAAGGAGATCAGCACCCAGGTCGGTGCGGTGCAGCAGGCCAGCAGCGACGCGGCGCGGGCGGTGAGCGAGATCACCCACAGTGTCGGCACGCTGCGCGATGTGTTCTCGACCCTCTCCGCCGCGGTGGAGGAACAGAGCGTCACCAATGCCTCGGTGACCGAGAGCATCAACGGCGTCTCGCGCATCTCCGGCCAGATCCGGGGCACGGCGGGGCAGATCGAACAGGTTTCCGATGCCGTCTCCGCGCTTGGCGGGCGGCTACGCGACGAAGTGAAGGTGCTGACCGCCTGAGCGACGAGCGGGCCGGGCACCCGCGAGACATCCCGTTCCTGCACAACCTCCCAAGGGCCGGCTTCCGCCGGCCTCTTTTTTGCGTTCTCTCGCCACTTGGGTGCCGCAGAATCGGCCGCTTCCCTCTCCCCACAGGGAACCTTTTCGCGCGGACCTGCGTTTTGTGCTCGATCCGACACATGAGAGCACCCATGTCCGACTGCTACTGGGACGCTGATCTGGAACGCCCGCTGCGCACGCGCGAGGGCGGTCGCCTGCGCACGCTTCGCGACGCTTACGAATTTGTCGGCACCCGCAGCGCCTGTCCCGGCCATCCCCTGGTCAAGACCACGCTCGGCGCGCTTGCCACTGCGGCGCGGAGCGGGGCGCCGCTGGATCTGCGCCGCGCGCTGGAGCGCACGGTGCGCCTCATGCGCGCCAACCATTGGGGCTGGGGCTGACGCTCCACTCTCCGGCCGTTCCGGATGTGCCACGCGCCGCCCCCGCGGCGCGAATGACTGAACGCGTCCTTTTCCTCCTTCTGGTGACCCCATCATGCGCAAGATATTGCCCGGTTCTGCCTTTCCGCTCGGCGTGACGGTCGACGGGAGAGGAACGAATTTTGCGCTCTTCTCGGACAATGCCGTCGGGGTGACGCTGTGCCTGTTCGACCGCTATGGCCAGACGGAGCTGGAGCGCATCGACCTGCATGAATGCACCAATGGCGTCTGGCACTGCTATCTGCCGGGCGTCGGGCGCGGGCAGGTTTATGGCTGGCGCGTCCACGGCCCGTGGGCGCCCGAAGTCGGCCACCGTTTCAACCCGAACAAGCTGCTGCTCGACCCCTATGCCCGCATGCTGGTCGGCAATATCGAATGGGATGACGCGCTTTACGGCTACACGATCGGCGCCGGCGACGATGCCGACCTGATCATGGACGGACGTGACAGCGCCCCCTTCATGCCTAAGGCCCGCGTCGTCGCCGGCACGCCGATGGCGGCGACACAGCACCCGCGCGTCTCCTGGGCCAAGACGGTGATCTATGAGGGCCATGTGCGCGGGCTGACCATGCGCCACCCGCTGATCCCGGAATCCATTCGCGGCACCTTCACCGCGCTCGGCCAGCCGGAATTCATCGACTACCTCGCCAAGCTCGGCGTCACCGCGCTGGAACTGCTGCCCGTTCACGCCTTCACCCAGGACCGGCACCTTCTCGATCGGGGCCTCGCCAATTACTGGGGCTACAACACGCTGAACTTCTTCGCCCCGGAGCCGCGTTATCTCGGCGAGGACGGGCTCGACGCCATTGGCGAAGCGGTGGACCGGCTGCATCAGGCCGGCATCGAGATCATTCTCGACGTGGTCTACAACCACACCTGCGAGGGCAACCATCTCGGGCCGACGCTCTCCTTCAAGGGCATCGACAACGCGTCCTATTACCGGCTGCTGCCGGGCAATGGCCGCTATTATGACGACCTCACCGGCTGCGGAAACTCGGTGAACACCGACCATCCCCGCGTGCTGCAGATGGTGATGGACTCACTTCGCATGTGGGCGTCCATCTACGGCATTGACGGCTTCCGCTTCGACCTCGCCACCACGCTCGGCCGCCGGCCGGACGGGTTCGATCCCGGCCATGCCTTCTTCAACGCCATTCTCCAGGACCCGACGCTGGGCGGGCTGAAGCTGATCGCCGAGCCGTGGGATGTCGGCCCCGGCGGCTACCAGCTCGGCGCCTTCCCGCCCGGCTTCTCCGAATGGAACGGCGACTACCGCGACAAGGTGCGCGAATTCTGGTGCGGTTCGGAAGGGCTGCTGCCGAGCTTCGCCACCCGCTTCGCCGCCTCGCAGGACATCTTTTCGGAAGGGCGCCGCCGGCCGTGGTCGAGCCTCAATTTCATCACCGCCCATGACGGTTTCACCCTGCACGACCTCGTCACCTATAATGACAAGCACAATGAGGCCAATGGCGAGGATGGCCGCGACGGCCATGACGACAATAAGAGCTGGAACTGCGGAGTCGAAGGCGAGACCGACGACCCCGCGATCAACGCGCTGCGCCGCCGGCAGAAGCGCAATTTGATCGCCACTTTGTTCCTCAGCCAGGGCGTGCCCATGCTGCTGGCGGGCGACGAGCGTTCGAACTCGCAGGGCGGCAACAACAACGCCTATTGCCAGGACAATGAGATCGGCTGGGTCGACTGGTCGAATGAAGACCCGGAGCTGCCGGAATTCGTTGCCCGCCTCGCCCAGCTGCGAAAAGTCCATTCCTGCCTGTCGCGGCCGGAATTCCTCACCGGCTCGCGCAATGAGATGGGCCAGCCGGATGTCGCCTGGTTCAACAATGGCGGCACGCGGATGACCGAGGAGAACTGGGCCGATCCGCATTCGAAATGCCTCACCCTGCGCCTCGCGCCGGTGCTGCCCGAGGAGCCGTCGCTGGTGATCATGCTCAACGCCTCGCATGTCGATGTCGATTTCGTCGCCCCGCCGGTGCAGTCCGGCCATTGGGAAGCGATCCTCGCCACCGGCGACGATCTTGAAGGCGCGAGTCTCGACGGCGGTGGCACCTTCGGCGTGCCGGCCCGCACCCTCATCGTGTGGGAATGGCGGGCATGAACAGCACGTTCGGCCCGCTGATCGCGGGCGCCACCACACGCTTTCGCCTGTTCGCCCCGCAAGCCGCCACCGTGAGCCTTGAGATCGACGGCGCGGGACCGGTGGCGATGGAGAAAGGCGCGGACGGCTTCTTCACCGCCGCTGTCGACGGGCTCAATGCCGGCACGCGCTATCGCTTCCGCCTCGGCGAGGGGCAGGCCGGCCTCGCCGTGCCCGATCCCGCCTCGCGCGGGCAGGCAGAAGATGCCGATGGCTGGAGCCTCGTCCCCGCGCCGGTCCCCTCCAGCGCGCCCGGCCCGTCGCGGCCCTGGCATGAGGCCATCATCGCCGAGGTGCATGTCGGCACCGCCACGCCGGAAGGCACGTTCCGCGCGCTGATCGACCGGTTGGATCATTACCGCGATGCCGGCTTCACGGTTATCGAGTTGTTGCCGGTCGCCGATTTCGCCGGGCGCCGCAACTGGGGCTATGACGGCGTGCTGCTCTACGCGCCCGACACCGCCTATGGCACGCCGGAGGATTTGCGCGCGCTGATCGACGCCGCGCATGAGCGCGGCCTCGGCATGATGCTCGATGTCGTCTACAACCATTTTGGCCCGAGCGGGAATTACCTGCCGCTCTACGCCAAATCCTTCTTCCGCGCGGATATCGACACCCCCTGGGGCCCGGCGATCGACCTCGAAAACCCTGTTGTCCGGGCCTTCTTCAGCGAGAACGCCGCCTATTGGCTCGCCGAATTCGGCTTTGACGGGCTGCGCTTCGACGCGGTGCATGCGCTGGCGACCACGGGCGCCGAGACCTTCCTGCGCGAGATCGCGGCCGCCTGCCGGGCGGTGAAGCGGGACGCCTGGCTGGTGCTGGAGAACCACGACAACATCGCCGGCTGGATGACGCGCGACGACCATCTCTACGACGCGCAATGGAACGACGACTGGCACCATGCCTTCCATGTGCTGGCGAGCGGCGAGCGCACCGGCTATTACGCGCCCTATGCGCGCGATGCCGTCGCCGCCGCCGGCCGGGCGCTTTCCGAGGGCTTCGTCTTCCAGGGCGAGCCCTATCCCGGCGAGGGCGGGCACCCGCGCGGCACGGTGAGCAAGGAACTCGCGCCCGACGCTTTCGTCGCCTTCGCCCAGAACCACGACCATATCGGCAACCGCCCGCTCGGCGACCGGCTGGCGGCGGGTCTGGCGCCGGAGCGGCTCGCCTTCCTGCGCTTCGTGCTGATGCTCTCGCCCGCCATTCCGCTGCTGTTCCAGGGCGAGGAGGCGCTGCTGTCGCAGCCCTTCCCGTTCTTCTGCGATTTCGAGGGCGATCTCGCCGAGGCGGTGCGCAATGGCCGGCGCAGCGAGTTCGCCGATTTCTTCGACGCCCATGGCGAAAGCTTCCCCGACCCGCTGAGCGAAGCCACCTTCATCTCCGCCAAGCTGAAGGCGGAGGATTTCCGGACCCCGCAAGCGCGGGCGGAACTCGACATCTTCCGCCGGCTGGCGGATGAGCGCCGCCGGCTGGTGTGGCCGCTGGCGGCGAGTGGCTATCGCGGCAGCGAACTCAGCCGCAGCGGCGAGGCGCTGCGGGTCGCCTGGCACTTCAACGCCGGCACGCTGGTGATGGTGCTGAATGGCGGCCGGCAGGCGGCCACGCTCGACCCGATGACCGGCATTGCCGGCATGCCGGCCGGGGCCAGCACCGGCGGAGTGATCCACGAAGCCGAGGGCAAGCTCACCCTCGGCCCCTTCGCCGCCGCCGTCTGGAGCCTCGCGCCCGCATGAACCCGCCGCTTCGCGCCACCTACCGCCTGCAGTTCCATCGCGGCTTCACCTTTGCCGATGCCGAGGGGCTGGTGCCCTATCTCGCCGAGCTCGGCATCAGCCATCTCTACGCCTCGCCGATCACCATGGCGGTGCCGGGCTCGACCCATGGCTATGACGTGGCCGACCCGACCCGCATCAACCTGGAGCTCGGCGGGGAGGAGGGGTTTGCGCGCCTCGCCGCCGCGCTGGTCGAGCGCGGCATGGGCGTGCTGCTCGACATCGTGCCCAACCACATGGCGGCGTCCAGCCACAACCCGTTCTGGAACGACATGCTGGAAGGCGGGCCGGGTTCGCCCGCCGCGCGCGTGTTCGATGTGAAATGGGAGAGCGGCCGGCTGCTGCTGCCGCTGCTCGGCGATCCGCTCAAAGCCACATGGGAGGCGGGCAGCCTGTCGCTGGAGGCCGATTACGCGCTGGGGCGGATCAATGTCGCCTATGCCGACCATCGCTTTCCGCTGCGCGCGACGAGCGTGGCCGCGCTGCTGCGCGCGGCGGGGCTTGAGGCGGCCGCCGCCGCGTTCGAGCGGGTGGAAGCCTCGCCCAGCGATGCCGGTCTCGGCGCGGCGCGGGTGGTGTTCACCGGCCTTGGCGACAGCGAGCGCGGCGCGCTCGACTCGGTCCTCGCGCAAGCGGACCTCGCCAGCCTGCTGGAGGACCAGCACTGGCGGCTCGCCTGGTGGCGGACGGCGGCGCATGATCTCAATTACCGCCGCTTCTTCAACATCACCGACCTTGCCGGCGTACGGGTCGAGGACCCCGAGGTGTTCGACCTCGTGCACCGCCTGCCGTTGGACCTGATCGCCCGCGGGCTCGTTCACGGCCTGCGCATCGACCATATTGACGGGCTGGTCGACCCCGCCGGCTATTGCGACAGGCTGCGCGCCGCGGTGGGTGCGGACGTGCCGCTCCTCGTCGAGAAGATATTGGAGCCGGGAGAGGTGCTTCGCCCGTGGCCGATTGAGGGCACCACCGGCTATGAGCGGCTGAACGACATCAACGCGCTCTGCGTCGACCCCGAGGGCTATCGCCGCTTCGAGGAGGCGCTGCGGACCCGCCATCTGCTCATCGGCGCGCTGCCCGAGCGGCTCGCCGACGCCAAGCGGCAGGTGCTGGAAGCGAGCCTGAAGGCCGAGGTCGACATTCTGGCGACTTTGGCCCGCGAGGGGCTGGACGCGGCGATGCAGGCCGGCGACCTCACCGACACCGCGATCCGCGACGCCGTGGTGGCGCTGCTCGCCCATTGCCCGGTCTACCGCTCCTACGCGACGCCCCAAGGCCATGCGCCCGAGGATGTGGCGATCTGGGAGGAGATCCGCGCCCGCATCGAAGCCAACGAGAACCCGCTCACCGCCGCCGCCGCCACGCTGCTGTTGCAGCGGGTGGAGCATCCCGAGCGGCCGAGCGACCATGAGTTCCGCTCGCGCTTCCAGCAGCTCAGCGGCCCGGCCATGGCCAAGGGTTTCGAGGACACGGAGCTGTATCGTTACCCCGTGCTGCTCTGCGCCAATGAGGTGGGCGGCAGCCTCAACCATCCCGCCCGCACGGCGGCGGAGATGCACGCGCTGAACGCGGCGCGGGCGCAGGCGGGGCTGAGCGATCTGATCCCGCTCGCCACCCACGACACCAAGCGCGGCCCCGGTCCTCGCGCCCGGCTCGCCGCGCTCAGCCACCAGCCCGCGCACTGGCTCGCCTTCACCGAGGAGGCGCGGGAGCTTGTCGCGCCGCTGCTGCGCGAGGAGGCGGGCATGGCGATGCCCGACCCGCTCGATGCGCATATGATCCTGCAAACGCTGGTCTCGGCCTGGCCGATCAGCGCCGAGCGCATGGCCGGCTACATCACCAAGGCGCTGCGCGAGGCCAAGCGCCACAGCAATTGGGAAACGCCGAACGCGCCTTATGAGGAGGCCTGCCTCGCCTTCGCCGCCGGGCTGATCGAGGCGCCGGAGGCGGCCGGCTTCCGCGCGCGAATGGAGGCGCTGCTGGCGGAAATCGCGCCGGCCGGGCGGCTGGTCGGCCTCACCCAGCTCATCCTCCAGCACACGCTGCCGGGCACGCCGGACCTTTATCAGGGCACGGAATTCCGCGATTTCTCGCTGGTCGATCCGGATAATCGCCGCCCGGTCGACTGGGCGGCGCGGCAGGCGGCGCTGCACGGCGAGGACACTTCGGAGGCCGGCGACGCCGAGTATTTCCGGCTGACGCGGGCGCTGCTGGCGCTCCGCCAGCGCAATGGCGCTCTGACGGGTGGGGACTACCGGCCTCTCGACATGGCGTCCGGCCGCGTCGGCTGGTTCGGCTTCGAGCGCAGGCGCGGCGAGGAGGCGGTGCGCGTCGTTGTGCCGACGCGCCTGCCGGCCGATGTGGGCGAGGCGAAGGTGCCGGGCGACTTCATCGCGCCGGGCTGGCGGGTACTCGACGCGCTTGGCCCGGATGCGCCGTTCCTGATCGCGGAACGCGGCGCGGCGCGCTGAGCGCGGCTCAGCCCGGCCTGCGGCGAAAGAAGCCGATGACGCCGACAAGGCTGCGCAGCGCGATCCAGCCGATGATTGCGTTGCCGGCGACGAACAGCGCCAGCGCCATCTGCGTCACCGGCGCGCCGGCGCCCTGTTCCACCAGCTTCAGCGCGGCGAGCGGCAGGCTGGCCACGCCGAAGGTGTAGCCCCAGGCGCCGGGCCCGAAGGGCTGTTGGCGCAGCCAGGGCACGAGGCGCAGCATTACCAGCGCGAGAAAGCAGCCATAGCCGAACAGAGCCAGCGCCGCCCGGTCCGCCGGCCCCGGCGCTAGCGAGAGATAGGCGACGCAGGCCACCGCTGGCGGCGCCAGTTCCATGCCGAGGCTTGCGCGGGCGGTGGCCGGTAGCCCGTGCTGGAACAGCCGGGTGAGGAACACCGATTCCATGGAGAGCCACGAGAACACCCCCATGCCGAAGAACATCCAGCCTAGCGCCGGCTGGCCGAAGGTGGCGCTGGCGATGCCGGCGACCAGCCCGCCGCCGACGGTGGGCAGATAGAGGATCGGCGTCACCTCCTGCGGCGCCCGCCCGCCCTGCCACAGCCCGCCGACGCTCCAGGCAGCATAGAGCGCGACCCCGGCCGCCCCGGCGATGAACAGGCCCCAGCCGAGCAGCGGCACATGCGGGCCGATGGCGATGGCGGCGATGAGGGTGGAAACCGGCGCCAGCGCGGCGATGAGGCCCTGCGCGGGGTGGCGTATTTCCTCACGCGCGGCGGCGGGGTGGAATCGCCATTTCAGCGCGTAGAGCACGCTCCACAGCAGCCAGAGCCCGAAGGCGAGCACGGCCAGCGCCTCGCCGATCAGCACCGGCGCGCCCCACAGCCGGCTCGCCACCCGCCAGCCATTGGCGAGGCCGCCAATGCCGAGCACGGTGCCGAAGAAGATGGGGCGCATGTGGAGGAGGAAGGAGGTCACGAATGGGCACCTGTCGCTTGAGCCGCGACACTTACCCCCTCGCTCCGCGGAAAGCACCCTCCGCGCGGGTCTACTGGAACTTCGCCCGCAGCCGGTCGGTGAGGAATTCCATCGCCAGCACGATGACGAAGATGGCGAGGATGATGGCCGAGGCGTTGCGGTACTGGAACAGGT
This sequence comes from Ancylobacter polymorphus, assembly GCF_022836935.1. NCBI lineage: Bacteria > Pseudomonadati > Pseudomonadota > Alphaproteobacteria > Hyphomicrobiales > Xanthobacteraceae > Ancylobacter > Ancylobacter polymorphus. The sequence continues at coordinate 1,863,678 of NZ_CP083239.1, forward strand.
CGAACGCCACTTTCAGTTCCTGCCCGATGCCGCCGGCGCCGACGAGGCCGAGCACCACCGAGGCCCGCACCGCCTTTTCCAGCGCGAAGAGCGAGGAGTTGATCAGCGTCGGCATCACATCCGGCAGGATCGCCCCCAGAAGCACGCTGACGCGGTTGGCGCCGATGGCATGCAGCGCCTCCTGCGGTTTCTTGTCGGCCTCCTCCATCGCCTCGGCGAAGAAGCGGCCGCAAAAGCCGATCGTGTCGACGACGATGGTCATGGTACCCGCCACCGCGCCGAGGCCGAGCGTCGAGACGAAGAGCAGCGCCCAGACGAGATCGGGCACGGTGCGGAACAGCGACACCAGCGCGCGCGGGAAATGCCGCAGCGCGCCGAGCGGGGAAATGCCGCGCGCGGCCAGCCAGCCCATGGGCAGGCTGATGAGCACGCCGAACACGGTGCCGACGAGGGCGATCTGCAGCGTCTCCAGAATCCGCCAGCCCATGCGCTGGAGAAAGCCGGGGTCGGTGTTGGGCGGCAGCATGCGGCCGACCAGGTCGGCCATGCGCGGCAGGCCGTTGGCGAGCTTTTCCGGCGAGGGCGCGACCTGCCCCATCGAGGCGAGAAAGAGGGCCGCGACGACGACGATGAGGGTAAAGGTCAGCGGCGACATCGAGGGAAGCCGCGAGGGCGGCAGGGCGCGCGGGGCGGTGGCGGCGTCAGCCATGGAACACGCCCTCCATGTCGCGCGCGGTCACCCGCGCGGTGGGCCGGTCGAAATGCACCTTGCCATCCTTGAGGGCGACGATGCGGTCGGAATAGTCGAGCGCGTGCTGCATGTCGTGCGTGGTGTAGACGAGGGTGATGCCGTGATCGCGGGCGAGATCGGAGAAGATGCGCATGATGTCCCGCCCCACCGCCGGGTCGAGGCTGGCGGCGGGCTCGTCGGCGATCAGCAGGCGCGGCCGGCGGATCAGCGCGCGGGCGATGGCGACGCGCTGCGCCTGCCCGCCGGACAATTGATCGGCGCGGGCGCCGGCCTTGTCGGCGAGGCGCACCTCGGCCAGCACCGCCATCGCCTCTTCGCGCCAGTGCTGCGGGGCGAGCGCATGGTGGAAGGCGCGCCAGCTGCCGGGCAGGCCGAGCTTGCCCTGAATGACATTGGTGAGCACGCTCTGCCGCCCGACCAGCCCGTGATTCTGGAACACGAAGCCGATCTGCCGGCGCAGGCGGGCGAGCTGCGCGGCGCTGGGGGCGGCCAGGAAGCGCTCGCCCAGCGTGGTGATCTCGCCGAGTGTCGTCGGCAAAAGGCCGATCAGGCATTTGAGCAGGGTGGATTTGCCCGCGCCATTGGAGCCGATGAGCGCGACGCGCTGGTCGGCGCGGATGTCGAGATCGACCCCGGCGAACACGCGCTGCCCGTTGGGATAGGTCTTGGCGAGGCCGCGCGCGCCGATGATCTGCGGGGCGAGCACCGGCGCTGGCGCCTTCACCAGCGGGCCGATCGGCGGATTGCCGGTGTCGGCCGGGCTGAGGCCAGCGAGATGTGGCACGGAAACGGGCTCGATCGGAACGCGCTCCATGGCGGCCTCCATCGCGGAAAACAGAGAAGCGCCGGACGGGGCAGGGCCCGCCCGGCGCGTCGGGGCGGGCGTCAGTTGATGAAGCTGCCGAAGCTCTCGATGCCGATGGTGCGGTACATCGAGCGGACATAGTCGTAATCGCTGTCCGTCACGTCGGTGATGAAGACGCCGCCCTTGAACTTCTGATTGTCCTCGCCCTTGAGCACGGCGTTCATCAGCTCGTTGCCATGCTTGAGGAAGGCTTCGCGCACCTTCACGAACACCTCCTCGGGAATGTCCTTGCGGGCGACGAGGATGTCGTTCGGCAGGTCGCGGCCACGGGCGACGACGGCGAAGGCGGCGTTGGGGAACGCCTTGCGGATGGAGTTGAGATGGCCATAGTTCAGGCCGATGGCGGCGATGTCGCCGCGGATCAGCGCTTCCGCCGCGACGTTGCGGGAGATGATGACGCCCTCATAATCCTTGCCGTACATGATGCCGAAATCGGCGAGCACCTGCGCCGGGCCGAGATGCTGCGAGGTGGAGCCGACCGAGCCGAAGGAGACCTTCTTGCCCTTGAGGTCGTCGATGGAGCGGATCGGCCCGTTGGCCAGCACCGCGATTTGCGCGAAATAGTCCGGCCGCTGCCAGGCGACGACGATGCGCGGGTCGCTGAGCTGCTTCATGACGACATATTCGGCCGGGCCGGTGAGCACGAGCTCGACATGGCCGGAATTCATCGCCTCGACGGCGGCGGTGCGCGAACTGACCGGGATCAGCTCGATGTCGAGCCCGGTGAGCTTCGACAGCTCCTTCTGGAAGCCACCGAACTCCTGCTGCAGCGCCTCCAGCCCTTCAATGTCGGTCACGGCGAAACGCACGGGTTCGGCGCTTGCGGCGAAGGCGGTCACCACGGTGATGGCGAGAGCGGAAACAAGCCTGCGAAACATTTTGTGCCCTTTGCTGTATAGACAGGAACTGTGGACTGCGATTATCTGTATAGACAGCGTATGACGCATACGTGACAGTGACCCAGAGGCGGCGAGGCAAGAATGAGCGTGCGTATCGAGAACGGGCTGGCGCTGGTGGACGGCCGGTGGAGCGACGAGCCGCTGGTGCTGCGCGCCGCGCTTCTGGCCGATGACGCCGCCGGCGGAGTGCCCACACGGGTGATCGACGCGTCGGGCCTGCTGGTGCTGCCGGGGATCGTCGACATTCACGGCGACGCCTTCGAGCGCCACATCATGCCGCGCCCGGGCGTGCGTTTCGACACCACGCTCGCCTTGCGCGACACCGACCGGCAGCTGGTGGCCAACGGCATCACCACCGCCTTTCACGGCGTCACCATTTCCTGGGAGCCGGGCCTGCGCTCGGTGGAAGCGGCGCGCGCCTTCGTCGCCACGCTGATGGCCCTTCGCGGCGGCCTCGCCTGCGACACCCGCCTGCATCTGCGCTGGGAGACCTTCGCGCTGGAGGCGATGGAAGAGGTGCGCGGCTGGCTGGCGCTCGCCCCCACGCCGATCCTCGCCTTCAACGACCACACGACCGGCTCGGTGCTGAAGGGCACCATCGCCCGCAAGATCGGCCAGATGGCGGAGCGCTCCGGCCTCAGCCAGGACGATTACCGCGCGTTGCTGGACCGCGTGTGGGGTGCGCGCGAGGCCGTGCCCGCCGCCATTGAGAGCCTCGCCGCCAGCGCACGGGCCAATGGCAATGTGCTGCTCGCCCATGACGAGAATTCGCCGGACGAGCGCGCCCGCTTCCGCGCGCTGGGCGCGGTGGCGTCCGAATTCCCGATGAACCCCGAGACCGCGCAAGCCGCCCGCGACGCCGGCGAGGATGTGATCCTCGGCGCGCCGAATGTGGTGCGCGGCGGCAGCCATAATGGCGCGCAGAGCGCGGGCGAGGCGGTGGCCGCCGGGCGCTGCACCGTGCTGACCAGCGACTATCATTACCCCTCGCCGCTCTATGCGGCCTTCACCCTGGCGGCGGGGAATCGCGACGCGCTGGCGCGCCACTGGCCGCTCATCTCCGCCAATCCCGCCCGCGTCGCCCGTCTGGAGGATCGCGGCCGGCTGGCGCCGGGGCAGCGGGCGGACCTGATCCTTGTCGATGCCTCCGACATGGCGCATCCAGAAGTGGTGGCGACGCTGGTCGAAGGGCGTATCGTCTATGCGCGCCGGGCGGTGGAGCATCGGCCGATCGCGGGCGTGGCGCAGGCGGCGGAGTGAGGGCGTGAACCGAAGCGTGAAGGCACAGGCCGGGGGGGCGAGCGATGTGTCCGGCTTTGATGGGCTGGTGTTCCGCCCGCGCCGCGACACCCCGATCTGGCAGCAGATTTACGACTACATCCTCTCGCTGATCGAGAGCGGCTATTTGCGGCCGGGCAGCCAGCTGCCGGGCGAGGTGCATCTGGCGGAAAAGCTCGGCGTCACCCGCATCACCCTGCGCCGGGCGCTGCAGCAATTGCAGCAGGAAGGCCACCTCACCGCGCGCAAGGGGGTGGGGGCGTTCGTGCGCAGCCTACCCTCGGCGCTGGTGGTGCGCGACGGCAGCCGCTTCGCCGAGAGCCTTCGCGCCGACGGCAAGATGGTCACCACCACCACGACGCTGCTGGAAGAGGAATTCGCCGACGCCGCGGCCGCCGAGCAACTGCATCTGCCGCCCGGTGCGCCGGTGGTGCGGCTGCGCCGCGTGCGCGCGGCCGACGGGCAGCCGATCTATATCAGCACCAAGGTATTTCCCGCCGCTTTGTTGCCGGACTTCGCCACCGTCTATTCCCGCCGCCAGTCGGTGACGGATGTGTTCATCGCCCATGGCATCCAGAAATACCGCCGCGTCGAGACCCGCATCAGCGGCGGCTTCGCCACGGCGGAAGAGGCGAATCTTCTGGCGCTGACGCCGGGCACGCCGGTTTTCCGCACCAGCTCCATCAACACTGACGCGTCCGGCAACCGCATTGAATGGGCGCGCGGCTGCTGGCTGCTCACCTCGGTGGATTTCGTGTTCTGAGGGGGCGTTACGCCCGCCAGCCCCGGCTTTTCGCCACCGCCTCGGCAAACCGGGCATGGTCCTGCGGGCTCACCGAACCGTCCGGGGCGAAATGGCGATCACCGCCGCGCGCGGCACTGATATCGACGCCGCACAGCGCGGCGAGGCCGAGCGCGGTCATTTCATGCTGCGCCGGCACCTTCACCACCCGGCCGCTGGCGGCAGCGAGGAAGCGGGCGAAATAGGCGCTCTGCGACAGGCCGCCATCGATGGAAATCGCGGTGATCGGCGCCCCGGCACGCTCCGCCGCCGCGATCAGCCCGACGGTGAGCAGAGCGATGCCTTCCAGCGCCGCCCGCACCATGTCGCGCCGGTCGGTCGCCGCCTCCATGCCGATGAACAGTGGCGCCGCCTTGCGGTCCCAATAGGGCGCGGCAAGGCCGGACAGCGCCGGCACGAACACCAGCCCGCGGCTGAGCGCGGAGGGCCCGGTGAAGCCGTCGAGTTCGGCCGTGTCGCTGTAGAGACCGAGCCGGCGCAGCCATTCCAGCGCCGCGCCGGCGTCATAGACCCCGCCCTCAATGGCGAAGACCGGCGCCTCGCCGGTGCGCTGCCAGCCGATGGTCGGCAGCAGCCCCTGCGGCGCCGGCCGCTCCGCGCCGGCGAGGACGAGCAGGAAGGCGCCGGTGCCGAAGGTGATCTTGGCATCCCCCGGTGCCCGGCAGCCATGGCCATAGAGCGCCGCCTGCTGGTCGACGATGGACACGCGCAGCGGCACGCCGTCGATCGTCCCGAAGCCGGCATCGACGGCACGGATCGGCGGCAGGAATTCCAGCGGCACGCCGTGGAGATCGCACAGTTCCGCGCTCCAGCGCCCGGTGGAAAGGTCCAGCAGGCCGGTGCGCGAGGCGGTGGCGAGGTCGGTGGCGAAGGTGCCCGTGAGGCGGTCGAGAAAATAGGCGTCGGTGTTGCCGAGGCGCAGCCGCCCGGTCGCCCGCGCGGTGGCGACGGCGGGCACGTTCTCCATCAGCCAGCCGAGCTTGGAGGCGGAGAAATACGGGTCGAGCGGCAGACCGCTGATCGCCGTGGCGCGCGCCGCCTGCTTTGCCGGACGGGCGGCCAGGCTGTCCGCCGTGCGCGCATCCTGCCAGACGATCACGGGGGAGAGCGCATCCCCGCTCACCGCGTCCCAGGCGAGGCAACTCTCGCCCTGATTGGCGAGGGCGATGGCGTCCACCGCGCCGGCGGCCGCAATGAGGGCGCGGATGTTGCGCAGCAGTTCGGCCGGGTCATGCTCCACCCAGCCCGGCGCCGGGTGGCGCTGAGCATGGGTCAGGCTGCCGGCCACCCGCGCCGTACCATCCGCCTCGACCAAGAGGCAGCGTGTGGAGGTGGTGCCCTGGTCGATGGCGGCGACACGCATCAGGCGGCCTCCTCGAAGCGGAGATGCACGGCATCGGCGGTGTGCGCGTCGCGCGGGATCGGCACGAGGATGCGCCGCTCGGGCATCCAGGTCCCCCGCGCCGACCACGTCTCGCGCCCGTCAATGAGCAGCACCAGCCGGCCGCGCGCGCGGCGCAGGAACCGCAGTTGGAAATCGGGCAAGGCGGGCGTCGCGCCCGCACCGCGCCGGATCAGGCCGGGGACCACCAGCTTGATCGGCGGGTCGAAGGTGACGGGGATGAGGTCGCCCGGCGCGCTGCCGCCCGCCCGCTCTTCCGCCAGATCCTCGGCCATGGCGCGGCCGACGGCACGACCCTCGCGGAACGACCAGCCGCCGGTCTCGACCGCCCGCAACAGATTGCCGGCGGCGAAGACATGCGGGTCGGCGGTGCGGCCGAACGGGTCGATGGCCGGCCCGGAACTGCCCGCGTCGACCCCAATCGTGGACTGCCGCAGCAGCGCCGATTCCGGGGTAAAGCGGCCGGTAAACAGCACGCCGTCGCAGGCGAAAACGCGCGCCGTGCCATCGGCGAGCCGCACCGTCGCCTCTTCCACCCGCGTCGTCCCGCGGATGTCGACGAGTTCCGCCCCGGCATGGAAGGGCACGCCCATCAGCCGGGGAAACGCCATCAGCGGCGCCGGGGCGAGCGGGTGCGGACCGGGCTCGATCATCGCCACCGGCCGCGCGCCATGGCTCGTGCAGGTCAGCACGGCGGAAAGGCTGACCAGCTCCGAGCCGACAATGAGCGGACGGCGGAACGGCATCAGCCCGTGAAAGGCGACATAGGCCTGTAGCGCGCCGGTCGTGACCACGCCCACCGGCCGGTCGCCGGAAACGAGGCGGGCGGAACGTGGCGTCTCGCGCGTGCCGGTGGCGATGAGCAGGCGCTTTGCCGCGAGCGTCTCCACCCCGCGCGGCGAGGTGACCTGGAGCTGGCCGCCCGGCTCGATCCGCACCACGGAATGGCCAGTGCGCAGTTCGACCCCGGCGCGGGCGATCTCCGCTTCCAGCCGCCTGCCATAGGCGGCGCCGAGATAGACCCGGCCGAATTCGCGCATGCCGAAGGGCGAATGGCTGCAATGGCGGGTGGCGCCGCCGAGATGCGGCTCGCGTTCCAACAGCACGACGCGAGCGACGCCCTGGCGGCGCAGCTCCAGCGCCGCCGCGACCCCGGCTGGCCCGCCGCCGACGATGAGGACATCCGCTTCGCTCATGATGCGGCGCCCTCCACGGCCAGCGGTTCGGCCAGATGGCCACGCGTCATCTCGGCGAGGCGGGCATTGCAGTAGAAGCCCTGGCAGCGGCCCATGCCGGCGCGGGTGCGCCGCCGCAGCCCGCCGAAATCGCCCGGCGGCACGTCGGAGGCGAGCGCCGCCTCGATCTCGCGCTTGGTCACCAGTTCGCAATGGCAGACGATCTCGCCATGGCCCGGCTGCTGCCAGTCGCGCGGCAGCGTCTCGGTGAGGTTGGGCAGGCGCACCGGCGGCGCGCTTTCCACCGGCGCGAGGCCGAGGCCGAAGCCCTCGATCAGCGAGAGCGCGTGCTGCGCCAGGCCGAGCGCGGCGCTGAGCCCGGTGGAGCGGATGCCGCCGAGCGTGACGGCGCGGCTCTCCGGCCGGCAGAAGACGCGATAGGCCTTGCTCTCGCTCGCCGGGCGCAGGCCGGCATAGACGGCGGTGACCGGAATGCCCGCCAGCGTCGGCACGATCTCCGCCCCGCGCGCCAGCAGGCTCTCCAAGTTTGCGGTTTCCACGGTGGCACGCACGCGGTCGTCCTGTTCCTCGGCGGTGGGGCCGACCAGCACATTGCCGAAGGCGGTGGGGCAGACGACCACGCCCTTGGTGATGTCGGTCGGCACGGGCAGCACGATGCGCGGCACATGCGCAGCGGCGGCCTTGTCCAGCACCACGAACTGGCCCTTGCGCGGGCGGATTTCAAATTCCGGGGTAAAGCCCAGCCGCGCATCGACGATGTCGCCATAGAGCCCGGCGGTGTTGACCACAGCGCGGGCGCGCACGTCGCCGGCGGTGGTGGAAAGATGCCATGTGCCGTCATAGCGGCCCTCGGTCAGCTCGGCTTGGCGTAGCAAGCGCGCGCCGAGCTTCACGCCCTGCGTCAGATAGGAGAGCGGCGCCGTCCAGGGGTCGATGATGTGCTCGTCCGCGACTTCCAGTGCCGCGACCAGCCGCTCGGAGAGGCCGGGCATGGTGGCGCGGGCCTTGCTGCCGGAGAGCAGTTCCAGCGCCGCGATGCCATTTTCGCGTCCCTGCGCGGCGATGGCCTCCAGCTTTTCCGCCTCATTGTCGTTCCAGGCGCAGACCAGCGCGCCGGTCTTGACCACGGAGAGGCCGAGTGAACCGGCGATGGCGAGATATTCCGCGCGGCCTGCCTTGATCAGCTCCAGCTCCAGGCTGCCGGGCGGGGCGTCGAAGCCGGTGTGCAGAATGGCGCTGTTGGCCTTGGAGGCGCCGGAAAGGATATCGCTGCCCTTCTCGATCAGCACCACCTTGGCGCCGGCGAGCGCAAGGCGGCGCACCACGGCGCAGCCGACCACGCCGGCGCCGATGACGGCAACGTCGAAGGTCTCGCGGCCGGGGGGTGAGAGGGTGGGGGCGGTTGCGGGGAGCATGCGGCTCCTTTCCTGGTCGGCACGGCCGCAGCGGGGCGGTCGGGCCCGGCTGGCAGGTGACAGTGAGCGCTGGGGGGCGGGCGCTCGGGGCCCCGCCGCCGCGCGGGCGGCGGGGCGAGGGGCGGGAGGGAGGCTCAGCGATAGGGGTAGCCGGCCTTCTGCATGGTCTCGTCGTACTTCTTGAAGGCGGCGACCACCTTGCCCGCGCGCGGGCTGGAGGAGGCGACTTCGTCCCAGAAGCCCTTGGAATCGGCGACGACCTGCGCCCATTCGGCCGGCGGCAGCGAGGTCAGCTCCATCTTCTGGCCCTCGACGCGCAGCTTGGCCTCGCCGCCCCAGTACCAGACATCGCGGTAATAGTGCGACTGGTCGATGCTCATCAGGAACAGCTCCTTGAGATGCGGCGGCACCTTCTCCCAGCTCGGCGTGTTGGCGAAGTAGCTGCCGAACCAGGCGCCGGTGACCGAATTGGTCAGCGCGTAGTTGCACACATCCGCCCAGCCCACCTCATAGGCCTCGGTGAAGCCGCACCAGGCCACGCCGTCGAGTTCGCCGGTCTGCAGCGCCACTTCGACGTTGTCCCACGGGATGGTCACCGGCACGAGGCCGTATTTGGACAGGAACTTGCCGGCGGTCGGCACGCCGAACACGCGCAGGCCGGCCATGTCGGCGAGGCTCTTGATCGGCTTGTTGACGGTGAAGATGTGCAGCGGGTCCCAGGCGCCGGTCGACAGCCAGGTGACGTTCGGCACCTCGGCATAGGCCTCGGCCCAGATTTCCTTGAGGCCGTAATAGCGGAACAGCGCCGGCACATCGAGGCTGTAGCGGGTGGCGAAGGGGAAGTAGCCGCCGAAGACGGCGATATCGACCGGCGAGGCCATGGTCGCCTCGTCCGACTGCACCGCGTCGAGCGTGCCGGTCTGCAGCGCGCGGAACAGGTCGGAGGTCGGCACCAGCTGGTCGGCGTAATAGAGCTCGATCTCCATCGCGCCATTGGCGGCGGCGTTGAAGGCGTCGATCTGCGGCTTGATGACATGGGCGCCGAGCGGGGCGCCGGAATAGGTCTGCAGGCGCCACTTGATGGTGCCGGCCTGGGCGATGACGGCGGGGGCGGCGAGCGTCGAGCCGGCGAGCGCCGCGCCGGTGCCGAGCGCCGCCTTGCCGAGGAAGCTGCGGCGGGTGGCGAGAATGGCGTCGGCGGCGGGATCGACCTTTTTCGGGAAGGGCTTCTTGGTCTCGTCAGTCATCTTGTTCTCCTCTGGAAGGGGGAAACCGTGGACAAGGCTGTTGATCAGCCTTTGACCTTCATGTGTTCGGGAAGCCAGAGCGCGATCTGCGGGAAGACCATCAGAATGACGATGGTGAACAGCATGATCGCTGCGAAGGGCCAGATCGACTTGTAGATGTCGACCAGCGAGATTTCCTTCGGCGCCAGCGAGCGCATCAGGAACAGATTATAGCCGAAGGGTGGGGTGATGTAGGCGATCTGGCAGGTAATCGTGTAGAGGATGCCGTACCAGATCAGCTGGTTGTCGAAGCCGAGATCGAGCGCCTTCACCAGCGGGATGTACAGCGGCGCGACGATGACCAGCATCGCGGTGTCGTCGAGGAACATCCCCATGACGATGAAGCTCAGCTGCATCATGATGATGATGGTCCAGGGATTGAGATCCCACTGCTTGACGAACAGGAACTCGATCGCCTTCACCGCGCCGAGCCCGTCGAACACGGTGCCGAAGGCGAGCGCGGCCAGGATCAGCCACATGAACATGCAGGAGACGTTCAGCGTCTTCAGCGCGGTGTCGCGCAGCACCGGCCAGTTCAGCCGGCGCTTGGCCAGCGCCGCCAGCGTCGCCGCCGTGGCGCCGACCGCCGAGCTTTCCACCAGGCTGGTGACGCCGAAGACGAACAGGCCGGTCATGAAGAAGAAGATGGCGAAGGGAATGATGCCCGCCCGCGCCAGCGCCAGCTTTTCGCGCAGCGGCATGTTCAGCTCGTCGTCGGTGAGCTTGGGCGCCAGCTTCGGGTTCAGCTTCACCCGGACATAGATGTAGAGAATGAACAGTGCGGCCATCAAAAGGCCCGGCCCGACGCCGGCGAACCAGAGCTTCGAGACCGGCTGGCGGGCGATCATGCCGTAGAGCACCAGCACCACCGAGGGCGGGATGAGGATGCCGAGCGAGGAGCCGCCCTGGATGACGCCCGAGATCAGCACCTTGTCATAGCCGCGGCGGATCATTTCCGGCAAAGCGATGGTGGCGCCGATGGCCATGCCGGCGACGGAAAGCCCGTTCATCGCCGAGATGATGACCATGAGGAAGATGGTGCCGATGGCGAGGCCGCCGGTGAAGCGGCCGAACCAGACATGCAGCGCTCGGTACAGATCCTCCGCGATGCCGGATTCCGCGAGGACGTAGCCCATATAGATGAACATGGGCAGGGTCAGCATCGCGTACCAGTTGAACAGCTTGAACACCTGGTTGAACGGCAGGTCCATGGCGCCGGGGCCATAGAGCAGCAGCGCGGCGGCGGAGGCGACGAAGCCGATGCCGGCGAAGACCAGCTGGCCGCTGATCAGCGCCAGCACCATCGACGCGAACATCAGGAGCGCGATCGTCTCATAGGACATCAGAGCTTCTCCCCGCGCAGGGTGGCGATATGCTTGAACACCAGCGCGAAGGCCTGCATCAGCATCAGCACGAGACAGACGGTGAGCAGCGCCTTGATCGGAATCACCGAGGGATTCCAGATCGAGAAGCGCTTCTCATTGGTGGCAATGGCGTATTGCAGGCTGGAAATGGAGCCGACGAGCAGAACGCCGAGATAGAAGATCAGGCACCAGACGGTGGCGAGGTCCATCTTCGCCTTGCCGCGCTCCGACAGGGTCGAATACCAGAGGTCCATCCGCACATGCTCATTGTTCTTGAGCGTGAACGGGCCACCCATGAAATAATAGGCGGCGAGCATGAACTGGGTGAGTTCCACCGCCCAGTGCACCGGCATCTTGATGAGATTGCGGGTCACCGCATCGAACATCAGCACCCCGCCCATGGCGAAGACCAGCGACGCGGCGAGATAGCCGACATAGTCCGAGAGCTTGTCCGTCACGCGGACATAGGCGGCGATCAGCCGCCAGCCGCCCCCGCTCCGCTTCACGCCTTCCACCTGCACGCGGTGTCTCCATGGCTGGCCGGGCGCCCCTTGCCGGGCGGCAGGACGCGCACCCGCAGCCGCGCCGCGCCGGCTGGCGCCAGCGCAGGGCGATGCGGGGTGCGGCGCTGCCGCCGTCGGCCGGGCGCGGGCCCGGCAGGTGCTGCCCGGTTCAATTCAGTCCCCTCGCGCTGCATTGCACTAATGTTGTGCTTGCTTGATTTTTTCGCGCTTGCGATCACTCTAACGTAACGGAGCGCAAAGGGAAGCCCGATTTTTGACCTAATTGCCCGTTCGGTCGCTGAATTTGTGAACAGGAAGTCCGAACGGTCGGTTGCGGCCCAGATTTGTTGACCAAATCGACGTTATGCGCGGAATCCTCTGGAGTGTCGCCCGTTCTTCGGTCAAGATTGGCCGTATTGACCGCCTTTCCGCTCTGGCATAACCGATCTCGCATGCCTAGATCGCCCGAACGGGCAGGGGCGGCATGGGGCGGCGCGCGGCGCGGCTCTTTGGGAGACAGGCTTGGCACTTTCCTCGCGCCATCAGGACATCGTCGCGCTGGTCGCCGCTGCGGGCGAATTGACCGTGGAGGCGCTTTCCGACCGCCTCGGCGTCTCGCGCGAGACGGTGCGGCGCGATCTCGCGCGCCTTGAATCCACCGGCCATCTGCGCCGCTACCATGGCGGGGCGCGCGCGCTCGCCGCGCCGGGCGCCGAACCCGACGAGGAGCGCCCCTTCGCCCAACGCATGGTGCAGAACGCGGCCGGCAAGAAGCGCATCGCCCTGGCGGCTCGGGACCTGTTCGGGCCGGAGGATTCGCTGTTCATCGACACCGGCAGCACCACCATCGCCTTCGCCGAGGCGCTGGCGACGCGGCCGGCGCTGGTCGCCATCACTAATGCGCCGCGCATCGCCGCGACGCTGGCGGCACCCCATACCCACAAGGTGTTCCTGCTCGGCGGCGCCTATGGCGCCGATGCCGGGGAGAGCCTCGGCCCGCTGGCGCTGGAGCAGATCGGCAAGTTCCGCACCCGCCACGCCGTGCTCACCATCGGCGCCATCGACGCCCATGCGGTGATGGATTTCGACCTGCAGGAGGCCGAGGTGGCGAAGGCGATGATCGAGCGCGCCGACCGCGTCACCGTGCTGGCCGACCACAGCAAGTTCGAGCGCGGCGCGGTGTTCGAGGTCGCGCCGCTGGCGCGCATCGACCGGCTGGTGACCGATCTCCCACCCTCCGAGGCGATGAGGCGCGCCCTCACCGAGGCCGGGGTGGAACTGATCGTCGCCGACGCGGAGTAGGCCCCTGCGCCGACGGCCCGGCCGGCGCTGGAACGTTTTCGAGCGAAGTGGATACCGGTTCGCGCGAAGAAAACGCGACAAAACAAAGAATTAGATCATTTCACTGTTTCCGTGAAACAGTGAAATGATCTATCGCTTACCCCAGGTCAGATACATGCCGACATCGCCGGGCATGTCGTTGGGCCATTCCACGATGAGGGCGGAAAGCCCGTAGCCGGCGCTTTTCAGATGGTCGCGCCAGATTTCATAGGCCTGGCGCGGGCGTCCGGTCAGCGTGTCCGGCCAGCCGGGCTCGGCATTGTTGATCGCCCGCCCATGGTCGGTGCATAGCGAATTGGGAAAGCGCATCACCATGATTTCGGTCTCGCCGCGCTCGGCGGCGGCGCGCAGCTTGACCAGCAGCGTCTCGGCCAGTTCGTGCAGCTTCTGGGGCGTCAGCTCGATGGGCTCGGCGAGCCGCTTGGCAAGCTCCTCCTTGGCGTGGCGGGCATGGTCCATCGCCTCCACCGCCTCGTTCATCTTCGCCAGCGCGATCTTGTCCATATAGCCGCGCAGATCGGCGGCGGACATGAAGCTCTCGTCGCCGAGCTTGTCGTGCGTCCCGGTGGGGTCGGTCATCGTTTCGCTCCTCTGATTTTTGGTGCCGGCGGCGGATGGGCGTTCAGAAAATCGCCGGGACGTGGTGGCGCGTATCCTCCGGCTCGACATAGCCCTTGGGCTTCTGCCGCTTCGGCAGGGTGATCTTGTCGCGCTTGGGTGCCTCATAGGGCAGCTTGGACAGCAAATGGCTGATGACGTTGAGCCGCGTGCGCTTCTTGTCGTCGGAGCGCGCCACATACCAGGGCGCCCAGGCGCTGTCGGAAGCGGTGAACATGGCGTCGCGGGCGCGGGAATAGTCGTACCAGCGGCCATAGGATTCGAGGTCCATCGGCGAGAGCTTCCAGATCTTGCGCGGGTCGTGGATGCGCTGCTCGATCCGGCGGGTTTGTTCCTCCGGGCTCACTTCCAGCCAGTATTTCAAGAGGATCACGCCAGATTCGACGACGACGCGCTCGACGGCGGAAATGGTGTCGAGGAACTTCTCCGCCTCCGCCTCGGTGCAGAAGCCCATCACCCGCTCGACGCCGGCGCGGTTGTACCAGGAGCGGTCGAAGATCACGATCTCGCCCGCCGCCGGCAGATGCGGCAGGTAGCGCTGGGCATACATCTGCGATTTCTCGCGCTCGCTCGGTGCCGGCAGGGCGACGACGCGGAACACGCGCGGGCTCACCCGCTCGGTGATGGCCTTGATGACGCCGCCCTTGCCGGCGCCGTCGCGGCCCTCGAACAGGATGCAGATCTTGGCGCCGGTCGCCTTGGTCCATTCCTGCAGCGCGACCAGTTCGCCATGCAGGCGCTTGAGTTCGCGCTCATACACCTTGCGGGAGAGAGGGGCGGGCGTTTCGTCGCTCGTTTTGCTCATGGGGGCTGTCCCGCACGGATAATGCCCGGCGTCGCCAGAACGGCGCCGGCCCTACGAGCATACCTTAGACGCTGCGCTGCCCCGGGCTTTGATCTTAGGCAAGGGGCCAGCGGCCGTGGCTCAGCCGCCGGATGTCGCCGGTTCCACCGGCGTGATCTGCAGCGACTGGAACTGGATTTCGCCGGAGGCGAACTGCTCCGAGGTCGAGCGCGAATCGTGGAAAAGCCGCAGCCGCTGGGCATCGCAGCGGCCATTATTGGGAATGGTGATGTCGAAGGAGAACGGCCGCCACACGCGCGGCGCGCCCATAAGCTGGCTCGACTGGCCCGCCACCGGGCCTCCGGGATAGCACAGCACCTGCCAGACCATGCCGCGCTTGGAGGACATCAGCCCTTTCTGCTCGCCGGAGAACTGGTAGCGGCCGGGTCGCAGGAAGGTTACCTGCTCGATTGCTCCCAGCCGGATGCGTCCCACGCCGAAGCGGATGCGCAGCACGCGCCCGTCCACCGTGTCGTTGCGCGCCTGCAGATCGATGAAGGCGTTCATCGGCCGCGGCAGGTTCCAGTTGAAGGGCAGGCCGCTGGGATCGCGGGCGAAATCGAGATTGTTCACCGGCCGGACCTGCAGCACCTCCTGTGCCGGCAGCATTTGCAGCCAGATATTATAGGCGCCCTCGGCCCGCTTCTCCGCCGCCATCCGCGCCCGCAGCAGCGGGATCAGCTCGGCCTCGCTCGGCGGGCTGCCGGCCTCCTTCAGCGCCTGGATCAGTGCCAGCGGCGCGTCCGAGGCGGCGAGCTTCGCACCCATGCTGCGGAGGAACAGCGGGCGCCAGCCGGGGTTATGCACCAGCGCCGCCACCAGCGCCGCGCGCCCTTCCGGCTCCAGCGCCAGCGAATTGAGATAGCTCAGCGTGTATTCATTGAGCGCCGGCCGGGTCTGGATGAGCACCGCGGCCAGAGCCACCACGCCTTGATAATCCTTGCGCTCGTAATCCTGGTGCATCAGCCAGAAGGCGGCCACGGTCTCGCGGCGCGAGCGGGCGACTGCGTCCAGCATCGCCTGGCGGCTGGCGTCGAGATCGTCGGTGGTGTCGCCGAGCAGCCGACGGGCCGAGGGCTCCAGCGGCGCGGCGGCGGCAATGCGGGCGGCGAGATCGCGCAGGCCGGCGCGGATGGCGGGCAGTTCCGCGGCCGCGGGCGGTAGGGCCGGGACAGCTTCCTCGTCCGGTGCGTCCTCGGCGTCAGTGCGTGCCGGTGCGGCGAGCGAGGCGGCGTGCTCGCGCTCCGCCTGCGCCAGCGCGTCCTCGGCCGGCGCGCTTTCGGCCGGGGGAGCCTCATCCACGGGGGCGGCTTCGCCATCGCGGTCGGGGTTCTCCTGGGCGGTCTTGCCGTCCTGCTCCGCCTGCGCCGCGGCTTGCTGGGCGGCCGCTTCCTGAGCCGCCGCTTCTTCCTGCGCCCGCGTCGTGGCTGCGGCGAGCCGCGCGCGTTCCTGCCGCGCCAAGGTCAGCAGGGCCTGCGGATGGTCGGGATAGAGCCACAGCGCCAGCTGCGGGTGGCGCTCGGCCAGCGCCATGGGCAGCGAGGTGGTGGCGATGAGCACGGCGAGAGCCACGAGCCCGGCGGCGAGTGCCGCGCTGCGCACGGGATGCACCGCCATGGCGAGGCGCGCATTCCGCAGCCCGGTGAAGCGAGGCCATGAGAACTGCAGCCATGAGACGCGTAGCCAAGAAGATCGCGGGCGCGGCGAGGGCCGGCGCCGGTGTTTCGGCGTGCTCATCGGCGACCCCAGAGAAGGCCCCAGAGCCGTACCCACAGCGAGGGTTCCTCAAGGCGGTGAACGCTGAGCGGCAGCGGCCGGCGCGAAAGGCCGCTGCCCGCGCCGGTGCCGCCGGAACGGGAGCCGTTCGTGCCCGCCCCGCTGCCATTCGGCGCGCGCATCCCGGCCTTCGACGACCGTGTCTTGCCGGAAGGCGCTTTGCTCGCATTGGGCCTTGCGCTGCCCGGCTTGCCGCTTCCCGGCACGGCGCCATTGGGACGGGCGCCGGTCGACGCCGAGGCGCGGCTCGCTCCGGCACGCGTGCCGGCGCTCGGTGTGGGCGGGCGGCGCAGCTCATAGGCCTCGCGCCGTTCCGGCGTCTTCAGGTCCTCCCAGGCGCGGGAGACGCGGGCGGCGAACACTTCGCGGTCGAGGGGCCCGCTGCGCTGCGCCTGCAGGTCGGGATGCAGCCAGCGCATCAGCAGCGCCATATTGTGCCGCAGCTCCTCATGGGTGGACTGCGGCCCGCCGCCGAGCACGCGGTAGCTGTCGGCGTCGCGGCAGAGCAGCGCCTGCTCGATGAAGAAGCCAGCGGCCTCCTGCAGGGGCTGCCGGCTGAAGCCGCTGCGGCGGCTGGCGGCGGCGAGCGCCTCTTCCTCGCCGACGGCGATGGCGAGCAGCCGGCCGACATCCGGCGGCAGCGGCCGGCCTGGCAGGCCGCGGGCCCTCACCGGGTCCTTGAACAAGGCGAGCGCGGCGTCGAGCGCGTCGGGCTCCGCCATGGGTCAGGCCGCTTCGGAATGGTCGGTCTTGGCGTCGCGGCGGCCGAATTTCGGCAGCAGCGCCTTCACGCTGTCGAGCCCGCGCGTGCCGGGGCTGGGGCTGCCGGTGTCGGTGCCCTGCCCATATTCGTAGCCATAGCCGTAGCCGTAGCCATAACCATAGCCATAGCCGTAATGGGCGCTGCGGGTGTCGAACTTGGTCAGCACGACGCCGATGGTAGCGGCGCGGGCGATCTGCAGCCGGCGCAGCGCGTTGCGGGCAATGGCACGGCGCCCGTCGCCGGAGCCGGTGACGAAGATGGTCGCCTGCGCGGCGGCGCCGAGCAGCTGGGCGTCGGCGATGCTGAGCATGGGCGGGCTGTCGAAGATCAGCAGGTCGTAAATCTCAAGCCCGACCGAGATCAGCGAGAACACATGGGTGCCGCCAAGAATTTCCGCCGCATTGGGCGGCAGCGGGCCGGAGGCGAGGAAATCGAGCGTGTCGAGATCGGTCGCCTGCACCACGTCGTGCAAAGTCGACATGCCGGTGAGGCAATTGCTCAGCCCCACCGAATTGTCATAGCCGAGCTTGCTGTGCACCGAGGGGCGGCGCAGATCGGCGTCGATCAGCAGCACGCGCTTGCCCGTGATGGCGTAGTGCCGCGCCAGCGCGATGGCGGTGCTCGACTTGCCCTCGGCTGCGCCGGCGCTGGTGACCACCAGCGTGCGCGGCAGCCCGGTTTCGGTGGCGAATTGCAGCGAGGTCGCCAGCGAGCGATAGGCCTCGGCGACGGCCGAGCGTGGGTCGCTGAGCTCGGCGACGATGCCATTGGGGAACTCGGCGCGCGGAACGATGCCGAGGATCGGCAGGCCGGTGGCCTTTTCCGCGTCCTCGGGCGAGTGGATGCGGTCATCAAAGAGCTCGATCAGGAGACCCGCGCCGAAACCTGCGAGCAGGCCGAAAAGCAGCGATCCGGCCAGGACCATCGTCGTCTTTGGGTGCGAGCGCCAGCCGGGCATCGCACGATCGACGATGAACACGTTGTTGGTACCCACGCCGCTGGCGACGTCCACTTCCTTATAACGCTGAAGCAGGCTGTTATAGAGGTTCCGGTTCGAATCGACCTCGCGCTGGAGGATTCCGTAGCGCACGCTCTTCTTCTGCAGTTCCAGAACCTCGCCTCGCAATTCCTCAATGCGCTCGCGCATCTGGGCTTCCTGGCTGGCGGAAGACTCGTAGGTCGCCTTCAAAGCGTTTCGTATCGTCGAGACTTCAGTGGCGAGCTGGCGGTCGATCTCGGCAATCTTGTTGGAGATTTCCACCATCGCCGGGTAGCCCGGCTTGAAGGTTTCCAGCTTCTCCTCATAGTCCCGCCTCAGCGAATTGCGCTGGGCGCGAAGCCCGTCGATGACGCCGTTGGACAGGAGCTGGGGCAGATTGATTGCCGAACTCGCCTCCACCTGCTTCCATGTCTCCTCGTCGCGGATGCGGTTGGAGATCAGCTGGCCAAGGGCGGCATTAGCTGCCGCCAGATTGTTTTCGGCGATCGAGACCTTGTCATTGGTCTGGATCATGTCCTCGCGTTCGGAAAAGGCGATCAATGCCTGCTCGGACTCCTCCAGCCGCAGTTTTAGCTGTTTGATCTGGTCTTCCAAGAAGACCTTCGCGTAGGAATTGGCCGCGAAACGCTTGTCGAGATTGGCGGTGACATAGGCGTCCGCATAGGCGTTGGCGATGGCGGCCGCGCGCGTGGGCGACGTGTCGGTGTAATGGATGTCCACTAGGCGGGAGGTGGTCACGGCATTGACATCGACGCTCCCCTGAACCCGGCCGGTGGCGACGGCGAGATTCCTCTCCGCCTGCGCGACCGGATCTAAGTCTTCCGACGGGCCCGAGACAAGATTGAAGATGCCGCGGATCAAGCCGGGCGAGGAGGCCGTGAAGCCGTCGTCCCGGTCGAGCCCAAGCGCGGCCACGGTACGCTCGGCCATGGCGCGCGTCTTGAGGAGCTCCAGATGGGTCTTCTGGAAGTCGCTGCCGCCGGATTCGTCGGGTGCGGTGGAGCCATCATCGACAATTTTGCTGGCTTGGCGGTCGATCTGGATGCGCACCGTCGAGGTGTAAAGCGGTGTCGCCAGGAAACAATAGACCAGCCCTAGGACCAGGGAGACGGCCGATGTGCCCAGGATGAGGTGCCGCCATTTCCAGGCGATCGCCATCATCTGCCGGGCAAGCGCCACGAGATCGATGTCGTCGCCTGAAGCTTCGGCCGAGTTATAGGTGGGATAGGCGCTCACGCCATATCCATAGCCGTCCCGCGTCGAGGTCAATGCGCGAGTCTCGATGGTGGCGAGCAGGCTTTTCCCGTCTCCGCCGGCCCGGGCGCCGTCTCCCCCTTCGTTCACCATCGTGTCTTTGTCCCCCTGGGGCATCTGGCGCTAACCGATCGGCTGGCTATAGCATCATGAATGTGTTGAATAGCGGAAGCGACCGCAAAATGTACTGGAGGCCGACCTTCACGTCGGACGAGGGCACCGTCACGATATCCCCCGCCCGGAGATCCGGATCGCTCACCTTCTGGGAGCGCAGGTCGCTCAAATTGAATTTGGCTACGCTGCTCTTGCCGTCGACGCGGCGGAAAACCAGGATGGTGCCATCGGAAACTTCCTGTGCGCCGCCGGCCATCGCGATCGCCTGGAGGAGGGATACCGGCCCCTGCATGGGGAAGACGCCGGGCTTGGCCACCGCGCCGTCGACCGTGATGCGATGGCTGTTATATTCCTTGACGAGCACCGTGACCTGCGGATTGCGGACGTAATTCCCGCCGAGCTTGCTGGCAACATCCCTTTCGATCTCGCTCACTGTCAGACCCGCACCCTGTACTTCTCCGATCAGCGGAAAGCTGAACTTGCCGCTCTCCGATATCTGCACCGTCTGTGACAGTTCCGGGACCTTGAAGACGGTGATGTTGAGCATGTCGAGCGGACCGACGCGATAGCCCGATGATCCCGGCGTGCCGACTGCCGTCACCGCCGCGACCTCGCTGGCGGGAGCTTCGGGCTGCGCCGCCACCGGCACCGTGCTTGCGGCGACCGCAGGCCGCGCCGTCGCTGGCGAAGTCACCGTCGCGGTGCGGGCGGCGGAGGACGGCGCCTGCTCACCCGAATTCACATAGCTCCCCGCCGAGGTGGAGGGCGAGGGGCTATCGCCCGAAGAAGCGACGCAGCCGGCCAAGAAGATCGCCGCCACCGCGACCGCCGCGATGCGCGCGGGGATCGTCGCTATTCTTCCGCCCAGCTTCATTGAACCCTGCCACCCCTGTCGCCGCGCATTCTGCCGGCGCCCTGTCCAAAATGATGTCGCGCGGGCATTGCACGGTCATGCGCGCGGCCTCCGCCATGCCGACAAGGCGTTCCGCCGCCCGACGGCCCTCGGCCAGGTCCGGCGGGCGCTTCATCGTATCATGCGCGTCGCTGGCGAGGATATGCGCCTTGCCCTCGCTGACCATCTTCTCCGCCCAGTATGTCGGTCGGCGCCCGAAACGGCCGGTCAGAGATCCCGAGGTAATCTGCATCCACACCCCCCGCGCCGCCATGCGCTCGATGAGATCGTATTTCTCCTCGATCCACTTCATCCGCTCGGGATGGGTCACGATAGGCACATAATTTGCCAAAAGAATGGTAAAGACCAATTCGTCCAGCCGCGCCGGGGCGACATTGTGCGGCGGCTCGACCAGCACGTAGCGCGTATCCCCCAGCGTCAGCAGCCGTCCGCGCCGCAACTCGCCGGCGAAATCGGGCACGATATGGTTGTCGGCACCGGGAATGAGGATGAGCGGCACCCCCGCCTCGTCCAGCACGCGCTGAAGATCGTCCACCGCCCGGCGAATCTGGGGACCCTCATTATGATAGACGCCCGGCAGGATGTGCGGGGTGCAGGCGACGATCTCCACCCCTTGCGCGACATGCAGCCGCGCCATTTCGAGCGAGACGGCGTAATCGGCCGCGCCGTCGTCGATGCCGGGCAGGATATGATTGTGCAGGTCGATCATGGGGCCCATCTGTGCATGCAGCCAGCGGGAGCGTCCTTGCGGGCGGTCAATCGGCCGCACCCCGCACGCCAGGCGAACGGCCGGCGCCGCCGTGTCACAGGTGTGCAGATAGGGCGGGGGAGGGGGCTCAGCAAGGAGCGCGGGCGCTCGGCGCGCTTTTGCAGACACGCGAACCTGTGTTGGCGGCGCTCTTGCACACATGGGGCGGTAGCGGCGAAGCTGGGGCGAAGATCCTGCGTTTGTAAGGGAATCTCAGCATTCCTCGCGCGCAGAAGCGGGATAAGAGACAATTTCGAAACCACGTCTTCCCTGCGGTTTTGATTTCAGGGAGCGAACCCTGTAACATTCAGCAAGGTTCGCGGGCCAGAGATTACGTTTCGTAAGGCGGGGCAAAATGAAGCGTTGTGTGGCGTATGTGTCGGTGGCGGGGCTCGTCTCGCTCGGCATGATCGGTTCGGCGGCGGCGGATGCCTGCCAGACCACGGGCACGCTTGCCGAGGCGGTGGGTACGGTGCTGGTCGACAAGGGCCAGGGCTTTGCCCCGGGCGTCGTCGGCGCTTCGCTCAAGAGCGGCGACAAGGTGGCGGTGCAGGGCCCCGGCAGCGCCGTGATCGATTTCGGCAATGAGCGCACCGTGACCGTCCCGTCCTCCACCACGGAAACGCTGCGCGTGCCCGGCTGCGGGCTGGCGCTCGATGATTCGACCGGCCTGGTGATTGGCACTGTCGCGGTCGGCGGCGGTATCGCGGCGGCCATTGCCCTCTCCAACGAAGGCAGCAAGAATGGGATCATCTTCCCCGTCAGTCCATGATCGCGGCGACGAACGCAGCATGTGAAAGAGGCAATTGGCCCTGTTTCTGAAGCCACATGGCGACGGGGGGGCGACGTATGGTGCGTCGGTCCTTCTGCTGTTCGCGAATATCGTGCTCGGCGGGGCCACACGCGCGGGCTATCTCGCCGACGTTCTGCTGCAGTTCTTTTCTCTGCCTTTTCTCGTTCTGGCGGCGTGGCTCTGGCTTGATCGTCTGACGATCCCCCCGCGCCCGGCGCGGTTCAGCTTCAATCTTGCCTGCGGCGCCGCGATCGCGGTGGTCGGCCTGCTCATCGCGCTGGCGCAGCTCTTGCCGCTGTTCGGCGCGCCGGGCTGGGGCGGTGTATCCGCCCGCCTTGTCGCCGCAGGCGGGCAGGGGGTGGCGGGCGTCGCCTGGACGGGCAGTTCCTCCGTCGATCCGGCGGCCAGCCTCGCCGCGCTCCCCGCCGTGCTGCCGCCGCTGGCGCTGTTTCTTCTGATCGCCCTGCTCGACGAGGAGCGCCGCCTGCGTTTTTGCGGCTGGGGGCTGGTGTTCGGCCTCCTGGCCCTGTTCCTCGGCGTTCTGCAGGTGATGCAGGGGCCGGCCAGCGCGCTGCGTTTCTTCGAGATTAGCAATCGCTCGGAATCGGTCGGCTTCTTCGCCAACCGCAACCATTTCGCCGCGCAGCTCTATGTGACCTTTCTCATGGGCGTGGCCTGGTTCGTCGGGCGGGGAGGGAAGATCTTTCTCCGCAGGGCGCCGATGTCCAGCCAGGCCCTCTGGCTTGCCGGCGCCTGTGCCATGGCGGTTTTCGTCATGGCCGGCCTTGCGCTGGCGCGGTCGCGCGCGGGCATCCTTCTGCTGTTGGTCGCTCTCGCCGCTATCGTCGGCATGGCGCCGACCATTTCGGTCTGCCTGAGAGGCCGCGAGGTACGGTCGGGGCGGGTGCGGGGACCTCTCATCGTCGTGCTCGCCGGGTTGGTGCTGCTGGTGGGCCAACTCGGCGCCGAGCGCTTTCTAGTCCGTTTCGAGCAAGGCTTGGCGGATCAGCTGCGCGCCATGTTCAACGAGGTGACCTGGCGCGCAGCGATCGACGCGCTGCCCTTCGGTACGGGGCTCGCGACCTTCACCGCCGTCTTCCCAGTCTATGAGCCCACGGACGGGCTGACACCGCAATATGTGAACCGCGCCCATGACGACTGGCTGGAATTCTTCCTCGAGACGGGCATGCCGGGCCTTGTTCTGATCGCGCTTTTCCTCGTGTGGTTCGGCGAACGGCTCTACCGTATCTGGCTCGTCCCGACCTCCGGCAGCAGTCCGCAGAAGAGGCTTCTGCAGCACTGCGCGTCGGTCGCCGTGCTCACGCTTCTGCTCCATTCCTTCGTCGATTATCCGCTGCGCACGGCGGCGATGATGGCGTATTTCGCGCTGTGCTGTGCCTTTATGACGCCTGGACCCGACGGCGGGAGGGTGGCCGACGCGGCCGCGGAGCGTCCCGAAGCTATGCCGTCGCCCGTCCGGTACTCCCCTTCGGCGCCCCGGCGGCCGGTGCTGAAGAGCGGCACCCAGCGGGCGGGGTCGCTGGCGTCGAGGAATGGCGGCCGACCCGCCTGACGCGGGGCCGCGGCTGCCAGATTCACATCCAACGTTGAGTGCCGGACGAATTCAGGCGATGGGTGCGGGAGCCGCAGCCACAATTGATCGGGGGGCTACGCCTTTCTGCCGGCGGGTTCCTGTGATACCGTTCAGAAATGAACGATATACCGGATTCGATCTCGCTCCACTCCGGCGCTCCGCCGAGGCACGGTAAGGCTCCCTTCGTGCGATAGTTTGAAAGGTTGGGGATGGCGGGGCGACGCGATAGGCTGCAGGACGATGCGAGGCTCCGCGTGCTTCACCTGCTTCAGGAAAACGCGGAAATGTCGCAGCGGGAGCTCGCCGAAGCGGTTGGGATCAGCGTCGGCGGCGTCCATTACGTGCTGAGCGCGCTGATCGAAAAAGGCCTGGTGAAGCTCGGCAATTTCACTGCCGCCAAGGACAAGCGACGCTATGCCTATATCCTGACGCCGAAGGGGATTGCCGCGAAGGCGGCGATCGCGCGGCGGGTTCTCAGGAGGAAGATCGACGAGTATGAGGCGTTAAAGGCAGAAATCGACGCATTGCGCGACGAGATCGGCGAGGAGCCTGCGCCGGGCGGGCTCGGGGCGGTGCGGCGGTGAAGGAACCTGCGGATGGCCCCTGCCTTTGCGAATCGTTACAACGGGCAGGAGCTCCCGTGAAAGGTGGCCTTTAATGAGCGGCCGGTTTGTCATTTCGCTCGATTTCGAACTTCTCTGGGGCGTGCGTGATCACGCCGACCGCAGGAGCTATGGCGCGAATATTCTCGGGGCCCGTACGGCCATTCCTCGGATGCTCGACCTGTTCGCCGCTAACGATATTCGGGCGACCTGGGCCATTGTCGGGTTTCTCTTTTGCGAGAATAAGGAGGAGCTGCTCGACTGCGTGCCCGAGGTGATGCCCGCCTACACCAATGCGCGCTTTTCCAATTATGGCTATTTCGACGAGATCGGCCGCGACGAGAGGACCGACCCGTATTATTTCGCGCCTTCGCTGATCGATCAGATCGCGCAGACGCCGGGCCAGGAGATCGGCACGTATACGCTGTCGCATTTCTATTGCCTCGAGGACGGTGCGACAGCTGAGGCCTTTGAGGCGGATCTGAAGGGGGCGCTCCGCCTGGCTTCGCGCCGCGGCATCACGCTCGGCTCGATCGTCTTCCCACGCAACCAGTTTGCGGCGGCGCATCTCGATATATGCGCAAGGCTGGGCATTTCGACCTATCGCGGAAATCCGCCGGGCTGGGCCTATCAGGCCGCCAAGGGCGAGGAGCAGACCTATTCGCGCCGCGCGCTGCGGCTCGTCGATGCCTATAGCGGCGTTCTCGGCGCCCACAGCTTCGCCCCGGCCGGCGGCAGCCCGGCAAACGTGCCGGCGAGCCGCTTCCTGCGTCCCTGCGCGGGCCGGCTGGCGCGGCTGCACCCGCTGCACATCGCCACTATCAAGCGCGGCATGACGGCTACGGTCAGGGCCGGGGCGGGCTACCATCTGTGGTGGCACCCGCATAATTTCGGCGGCGACGTTCAGGGGAACATGCAGGGTCTTTCGACCCTCATCAGTCATTTTGTCGAATTGCGGGACGGGTACGGCATGGCCTCGTGCTCGATGGGAGTTGCGCCGTGCGTTTGACCCTTCTCGCCGCGGAGTCTCAATCAACGGCGATCTTGCGCAACTATCTGCTCGATCACGGCGTCAGCGATGTGGAGATCGTTCTGGAAGCCCCCGTTCCCCGCGAGGAAACGCTGTTGCATCGCTACCGCAAGCTGGGATGGCGATCCGTGGCGGGGCAAGTGCTGTTCCAGCTCTGCATCCCTCCGCTTCTGCGCCGGCTCTCCCGGGGGCGCGCCACGGAGATCATGCGTCTTTACGGCCTTCGCGATACGCCGCTTGCCGATGCCGGCCATCGCGTGGCGACCATTAACGCGCCGATCGTCGCGGAACTTTTGCAGGCTCGCCAGCCGGAGCTGGTGCTTGTGCACGGTACGAGGATCATCAAGTCGACGATCCTCAAATCGGTCGCCAGTCCGTTCGTAAATATACATGCAGGAATTATTCCGCGATATCGCGGCGTCCATGGCGGGTATTGGGCGCGCTGGTCAAAGGATGACGCGAATTTCGGCGTCACCATTCATCTGGTCGATCCAGGTGTTGATACCGGCGCCGTGCTGCGTCATCTGAGGTTCGCGCCGACGGAGCGGGACAACTTTGTAACTTATCCGTTGCTGCAACTTGCGGAGGCGTTACCGAAACTGGTCGAGCTTCTGCGTTCATTTGCGAACGACGGTGTTTTTGAAGTGCAAACGGCCGATGCTGGTGCTGCCGAAAGCCGACAATGGTATCACCCACTTTAGTCCAGTACATCCAAGGTCGCGTTAGGGGAGTCAAGTGACCCAGTCTGTTTCTCTCCCTCGCGTACTGATCACCGGGACGGCCGGCTTCATCGGCTTTCACCTGGCACGGCTGCTCCTGGCGGAAGGTTTCCGTGTCCAGGGCTATGACGGCATGACGGATTATTACGACGTCCGGCTCAAGCAGCGCCGTCACGCCATGCTGCTGCAGAATCCGCATTTCTCGGCGGTGGAGGGGATGCTGGAGGACCAGGTGCGGTTCGACGCCCTTGCCGACGACTTCCAGCCCGAGGTGATCGTCCACCTCGCCGCCCAGGCGGGGGTGCGCTACAGCCTCGAAAACCCGCGCGCCTATCTCGATTCCAACGTGATCGGCACCTTTAACGTAATGGAGGCGGCGCGACGGTTGAAGGTCGGGCACCTGTTGATGGCCTCGACCTCCTCCGTCTATGGCGCCAATGAGGACATGCCCTTCATCGAGACCGAGAAGGCCGACACCCAGCTCACCATCTACGCCGCGACGAAGAAGGCCACTGAGAGCATGGGGCACGCCTATGCCCATCTGTGGGACCTGCCCACCACCATGTTCCGGTTCTTCACCGTCTACGGCCCCTGGGGGCGGCCCGATCTCGCGCTCTACAAATTCGTTGATGCCATTCTCGAAGACCGGCCGATCGACATCTACAATCACGGCGACATGTACCGCGACTTCACCTATGTCGACGATCTGGTGCGCGGCATCCGGCTGCTGATCGACACGCCGCCGGTACGTCCCGCCACAAGGGAGGCGATCGAGCTCGGCGACAGCCTTTCCCCTGTCGCGCCATTTCGGATCGTGAATATCGGCAATTCCGACAAGGTGCGTTTGCTGGATTTCGTCGACGCGATCGAGGAGTGCCTCGGCCGCAAGGCGATCCGCAACTACATGCCGATGCAGATGGGCGACGTGCCGGCGACCTGGGCGAATGCCGAGCTTCTGCAGAGCCTGACAGGCTACCGCCCACAGACCGATTTCCGCCACGGCATTGCGCGTTTCGTGGAGTGGTTCAGAGAGTATTACGGCAAATGACCGTTCAGGCAGCGCACGGCGCGCAAGACATCCTCGCCGTCATCGGTCTCGGCTATGTCGGCCTGCCGCTGGCGGTGGAGTTCGGCAAGGTCCGGCCGGTCGTCGGCTTCGACATCAATCAGGGGCGCATCGCCGAACTGGCCGTCGGCCATGACCGCACGCTGGAGGTGACGGCGGCCGAGCTTGCCGAGGCGCATCTGCTGCGCTGTTCCTTCGATCGGGAGGACCTGCGCGCGGCGCGGATTTACATCGTCACGGTCCCCACCCCCATCGACGCCCATAAGCGGCCGGACCTGACGCCGCTGCTGCGGGCCTCCGAGACGGTGGGAAGCGTGCTCAAGCGCGGCGACATCGTCATCTATGAGAGCACGGTCTATCCCGGCGCCACGGAAGAGGACTGTGTGCCGGTGCTCGAACGGGTCTCGGGCCTGCGCTTCAATGTCGATTTCTTCTGCGGCTACAGCCCCGAGCGCGTCAATCCGGGCGACAAGGCGCACCGCCTGGCCACGATCCGCAAGGTGACCTCCGGCTCGACGCCCGAGGTGGCCGACAGGGTCGACGCGCTCTACGCGTCCATCGTCACCGCCGGAACCTACAAGGCGGGCAGCATCCGCGTCGCCGAGGCTGCAAAGGTGATCGAGAACACGCAGCGCGACCTCAACATCGCATTGGTCAACGAGCTCGCCATCATCTTCAACCGGATGGGCATCGATACCGACGCCGTGCTCAAGGCGGCGGCGACGAAGTGGAATTTCCTCCCTTTCCGTCCGGGCCTCGTCGGCGGCCACTGCATCGGTGTCGATCCCTACTATCTCACCCACAAGGCCGAATCGCTAGGCTATCATCCCCAGGTCATCCTCGCCGGCCGGCGCATCAATGACGGCATGGGCGCCTATGTCGGCGGCCAGATGGTCAAGGCGATGCTGAAGAAGCGCATCCAGATCGACGGCGCCCGCGTGCTGGTGCTGGGGCTGGCCTTCAAGGAAAACTGCCCGGACCTGCGCAACACACGTGTCGTCGACGTGGTGGCCGAACTGAGGGAATACGGCGTGGAGGTCGATATCCACGATCCCTGGGTCTACGCGCAGGAGGCGCGGCACGAATATGGCATGGACCTCATCGCCGCCCCGCTGGCGGGCAGCTATGACGGGGTGATCCTCGCCGTGGCCCACACCGCCTTCCGCGACATGGGTGCGCCGGCGGTGCGGGCGCTCTGCCGCGAGCCGCACGTGTTTTGCGACCTGAAGAGCATCTTCGGCCCCGATGAGAGCGATCTGAGGCTGTGATGGTTCATGACATTCTGACCCGCGTTGAGGGCCCGAACCTTGTTCTGCGGCTGATCCGGCCGGCGGACGCCGATTATATCTTCGCCCTGCGCACTGACGCCGCCTACAACCGGCACCTGTCCGAGGTGCGCGGTACGGCTGAGGACCAGCGCCGCTGGATCGAAAGCTACAAAGCGCGCGAGGCTGATCTGCGAGAATTATACTATATCATAGAACGCAGGGACGGCACCCCGTGCGGCACCGTCAGGCTCTACGATATCCGTGCGGAAGAGTTTACCTGGGGTAGCTGGATACTCGACCACAACAAGACCCGGAAGGCGGCGCTGGAGAGTGTGGTTTTGTCTTTCGGCATAGGTTTTGAACGGCTGGGGCGGCCGAAAGCCTTGGTTGATGTTCGAATCAATAACGACCGGGCAGTCGCGATCTATCGTCGGCTCGGCATGACCGAAGTAAGGCGAGACGATCAGGATATCTATCTCGTGTATGCACGGGGCCGGTTCGAGGCTGACCGTGCCGGATATCTGGCGATCCTAGAAGCGGAGTGTGCGGGATGACGCGGCCCCATGGCTTTGTCCGGGAAGTCCAGCTTCCCCAGATCCACGATCCAAGGGGCGATCTAACCTTTGTCGAGGGTGGCAATCACATCCCGTTCCAGATCGCCCGGGTTTATTACCTGTACAACGTGCCGGTGGATGCGGAGCGTGGGGGGCATGCGCACAAGCAACTAGAACAGATCGTTTTTGCCTTATCCGGCAGCTTCCGCATGAAGATAGACGATGGATCCACGCGATCCGAGTATTGGCTGCGCGATCCCCGCAAGGGCCTTTACATCAGCAGGATGGTCTGGCGCGAAATGGACGCCTTCAGCCAGGGCGCCGTCTGCATGGTCCTCGCCTCGCATCGCTTTGACGAGGCGGACTATTTCAGGGACTATGATGAGTTTGTGAAGGCGTTAGGGAAACAAATCGAATGATCCCCTTCCTCGACCTTGCTGCCGCGTACCGCGAGCTCAGGACCGAAATCGACGCGGCGATCCACCGAGTCCTCGACTCGGGTTGGTACATCCTCGGGTCTGAGGTGGACGCGTTCGAGGCCGAATGGGCGGCCTATTGCGAGGCCGATCATGCGGTGGGTCTGGCCAACGGGCTTGACGCGCTGATACTCGCACTCCGGGCGCTCGACATCGGCGCGGGGGACGAAGTGATCGTGCCCTCGAACACCTATATCGCAACCTGGCTGGCGGTAACGGCGGTCGGTGCGCGGCCCGTTCCGGTGGAACCAGACCCCGCCACGCACAACATCGACCCTGCCCGCATTGCCGCCGCGATTACCCCGGCGACACGGGCGCTGTTGCCCGTTCATCTTTATGGCCAGCCTGCCGATCTTGACCCGATCCTTGCGCTGGCCCGCCAACATAGCCTTTCGGTGATCGAGGATGCCGCCCAAGCCCATGGCGCGTGCTATAAGGGGCGGCGCATTGGCGCGCATGGCGATGTGGTGTGCTGGAGCTTTTATCCCGGCAAGAACCTGGGCGCCCTTGGTGATGGCGGGGCAGTGACGACGAACCGCGCCGATCTGGCCGACCGCATCCGCGTGCTGCGCAACTATGGCAGCCGGGTGAAATACGTGAATGAGTTGCAGGGCGTGAATTCGCGGCTCGACCCGATCCAAGCCGCCGTCCTGCAGGCCAAGTTACCGCATCTTGACGCCTGGAACGACCGGCGCCGCGCGATTGCGGGTGCCTATGCCGAAGGGTTGCGGGACAGCGGTCTGATCCTGCCGCATGTCCCCGACTGGGCCGAACCGGTCTGGCACCTCTACGTCGTCCGCTCGCCCGACCGCGACGGGTTGCAGAAGCGACTGGCCGGGGCAGGGGTCGGCAGCCTGATCCACTACCCGATCCCGCCGCACATGCAGGAGGCCTATGCGGATCTGAGTCTTGCCCCCGATGCCCTGCCGCTGGCGCGCGATCTGGCGGGCGAAGTGTTTAGCCTCCCGATGGGGCCGCAATTGCCGCCGGCGGATGCGGTGCAGGTGATCGATGCGGTAAGGGCAGCGGTTTGAGCGGAACGTCCTATCGAACGATCCTGCGATCCTCCTCGATCATCGGGGGGGCGCAGGTGATCAACATCGCCGTGAGCCTTGTAAAGATGAA
This sequence comes from Ancylobacter polymorphus, assembly GCF_022836935.1. NCBI lineage: Bacteria > Pseudomonadati > Pseudomonadota > Alphaproteobacteria > Hyphomicrobiales > Xanthobacteraceae > Ancylobacter > Ancylobacter polymorphus. The sequence continues at coordinate 1,894,037 of NZ_CP083239.1, forward strand.
GGCCGTGGCAGTGCTGCTGGGGCCCGCGGGGGTGGGGTTGATCGGGTTGTACCTGAGTCTGGTCCAGACCGCGTCCTCGATCGCGGCACTTGGCATCGGCAATGTCGGCACCCGCCAGATCGCGGCTGCCCACGCTCATGGGGGGGAAGAGGCTGTAGGCCGCACGCGCCGCGCCTTGTTCTGGGGCACGATGGGCCTGGCTCTGATCGGGGCAGCGTTTTTCTGGCTGGCCAGCAGCTGGATCGCGCGGGTGATCCTAGCGGACGAGAGCCGCGCCACAGATGTGGCCTGGCTGTCACTGGGCGTGGCGCTCACGGTCGCCGCCGGGTCACAGGGCGCGCTGCTGACCGGCCTGCGCCGGATCGGCGATCTGGCCCGGATCAATGTGGGCGCCGGGATCATCGGGGCCGCTCTCGGCGTGCTGGCGCTGTGGCTCTGGGGCGCGCAGGGACTGATCGCCATGGTCCTGATCGCGCCGGTCGCTACCTTCCTGCTCGGGCACCTTTACGTCGCGCGCCTTGGCCCACCTGCGGGGCCCCCGATCCTCCTGCTCGAGATGTTTCGCGAATGGCGGGTCATGGCGACTCTGGGCTTTGCCTTCATGCTGAGCGGGCTTGTCACTACGCTCGGTCACCTAGCCGCGCGGACCTTGGTGCAGCGGGAGCTTGGGGCCGAGGCGCTGGGCCAGTTCCAGGCCGCTTGGGCGATCGGGATGACCTATCTGGGGGTCGTGCTGGGCGCGATGGGAAAGGACTACTACCCCCGCCTGACGGCCGCGATCCGCGACAACGCCACCGCCACCCGCCTTGTCAACGAACAGACCGAGGTCGCGCTACTTCTCTGCGCGCCGGCGCTGCTGGCGATGCTCGGCCTTGTGCCATGGGTCATCCACCTGCTCTACTCCGCCGAATTCGGCCCTGCGGTAGAGATTCTGCGCTGGCAGCTCTTGGGTGACATCCTCAAGGTGATGAGCTGGCCGCTCGGTTTTGTCATCCTTGCGGCCGGGGCGGGCAAGACCTATGTCCTGACCGAGTCGCTGGGCATGGGCGTCTTCGTCCTAGGTGTCTTCGTCGGCCTGCCGCTGATCGGCGTCACGGCTACGGGGGGGGCGTTTCTCGCGCTTTACGTTGCGTACCTGCCGATCGTTTGGTGGTTCGGTCGGCGTATGATCGGATTCCGCTGGACCCGCGCGGTCAAGGCGCAGGCGCTCGCGATGATTGGCGCGGCTGTGGTGGTGGACATCGCGGCGCGCTGGTCCGATCCGCTGGGCGCGGTTCTGGGCCTGGGGCTGGCGGCTGGGCTTGGCCTCTGGGCGCTCATGCGCCTTTCGTCGAAGGCCGGAGCAGGCGGCCGCCTGGGCCGCATCGCGGGATTTGGGGATAGGGTGAAGGGATGGATGATCAGGCAGTGATACGCTCCTATGGCAATACGAACCTGCCCGAGGGCACGCGGGACCGCCCCCTCGTGACCTTCGCGTTATTCGCCTACAATCAGGAGAAATATATCCAGGAAGCGGTGGAGGGAGCGTTTTCCCAAACCTATTCGCCGCTCGAGATCATCCTCTCGGACGACTGCTCCTCGGACCGGACGTTCAAGATCATGGAGGAGATGGCGCGGAAATATCAAGGGCCGCATCTGGTAAGGGTCCGGCAAAGTGAAGTCAATCTTGGCACGGCGGTACATGTTTGCGTGGTCGGAAGGAACACCAACGGGAGCCTCTTGGTTGTTGCCGCGGGTGATGACATCTCCGTGCCCACCCGAACGAAAAGCATCGTTGAGTGTTGGAACTCACACTCTTGTCCGACAGGCACGCTGCATAGCGGCATGTATCTTTTCGGCGACGGTGACCCTAGCAAAAAACAGAGCGAAATTGGGCCGCGGTCGCGTGGAGTGAAGAGGATCGAGTTGTCGGAATATGCAAAAGATCGTCAGCAGTATTTTTGGGCACCCACATGTGCCTACACATCGGACCTATTCAAACGCTTTCCGCCAATGATTGGTGGCAGTATCATCGAAGACGGCGTCATGAACTCCCGAACAGTACTGTCAGGTGTATTTATTTCAATTGGTGATGCACTGGTTCATGTACGAAAAAGTAAAGAATCAGGTGGGGCCGGCTACTGTATTTCTAATCCGAGCCGTTGGAATAATTTCATTCATAGCAAAATGGTCTCATTGAGGACTTCAAGCCGAGACTTAAGTGCATTCGCACAAAGCGCAGATTCGAAAGTTGCCGCGGAATGCAGGAGCTTGGAGAAAAAGTATGCGAATCTTTATTCGAATCTAAGTAAATTTATTCTGCCTGAAATTGGCCATTATGGCCTCATTGAGAGAGCTTTTTTGTTTTTTCGCCTCCTTCGCTTTCCCGGCAAGCGGAAACTTATAGATCGTATTTCTTTCGTTTACGCCTTTTTGGGCCTTCACGAGGCTCCGCTTTTTGAGTGGCTGGTGAAGCGATTAAAGCAGATAAGAGGAAATCGTAGGGATCAAATGAAACGAGGGGAAGAGATATGATCAAAAGTACGATAAAATGGATGATTTCTAAAACGCCATGGAGAATCGTAAGGACACAAAGCTCAAGCGAGCGATTTGTACAAGGTGCCGCCATTAAGCACAATTCTCAGTACGGATGGGATGAAAAGTTTGGTAATCCAGGAATTACTGGTCAGTATTTATCGCCGGCACGAAAACGACTCAATGAATACACACTCAACTTAATTGACGAATCTCGAAGAATCGAAGATGCTGAGTTTTTTGCTGATGTTGGGTGCGGTCTTGGGCATCTCCTAGAGGAAGCGCAGAGGAGGTTTCAGAACGTGAATTACTTTGGATACGATTTTTCATCTGTCGGCCTAGAGGCCGCTAAGTTGCGTTGCTCTGAAGTTGTATTCGAAAAGCATAATATATACGATCCCTTACCCCGCAAGCACCACATTACTGTTTGCTCGCAAACACTTGAACATCTTCAGCATCCAGAACGAGCAGCTTACAACCTTGTGCGTGGAACTGCTGATGGAGGAATAGTGGTGTTCACGGTGCCCGATGGTCGTCTTGACCAGTACAAGGGGCATATCCAATTCTGGAGTCCTGAAAGTTGGGAAACATGGGTCGAAATGGTAGCTGATGGCAGGACTTTTAGCTGTCATAGAATGGAGGGTGGCACTGCCGGTGGAGCGAATTTGTTAGCGGTGATTAAATGCTAGAACTGTGGGGTAGCTTTTTATTCCGCTGCGAGGCATAGGAATTCAATTTGGTAAATATGCTCGCATTTCGTTTTTGATTCTTATAAAAAGCTTTTTGCGTTCAAGAAGCTTGTTTTGTCTCGTTCTTAGGAGCTTTTTGATGCAGATCCTCTTCATTTCACAATTCTTCCCTGCTCCAAACGCCATTGGAAACACAGGGGGAACGATCAGCAATCTCAATATGCTTCGTGTTCTTGCGCAGCGTTATGCTGTTACGGTCTTGTCTTTTGATCCCAGCACGCACGAGGATATGTTCGCAGGGGAATCTTTTCGTGTTTTCTCCCACCCCGCGCCTGCCTGGCGCGCACCAGATCTGTTTCGCCATTGGTTGGACTTCGTGCGAACAAAAACCCGCTCGAGGATCGAAAACACCACTCCACCGGAAGCCGTCATCGCTACAACCTCCACGCTTGCTGCCTTCGATGTTTGCCCGCCGGACACCGCCCGCGTCGCGCTTGTTCGGGCATATGAGAATTTTGGTCTGCGCTGCCCGTGGGTTCCGGCGCGCCAGCGCATCAATCTGGGCAAGTTGGCGGCGGTGCGTCGGTTTCAGGATCCGCGGCTCATGCGTAGCGCCGATGCGGTTCTGACCAACAGCAGCTTCATGCGAACCGCAATCTCCGATCGGTTCGGGTTGGAGCCGGGGCGCATTCATGTGTTACTGCAGGCCTGCGATGTTAATGCCGGGGTATCTGCCGCGCCACCTAGAACCATCGGCTTTGTCACTCGCGGGCCTGAAAAGGGTTTAGTATTCGTTCTTGATCTCGCCCGCCGTTCGCCGGATCTGCGCTATCTGATCTATGGGCATGACCGAGATCGTCCTGACTTTGTGCCTGAAAATGTCTATTGGCAGGGCTGGGCGTCTGACCGGGATGCGATGTTTGCCTCGGCTCGGCTCTGGCTGGTGCCGTCGCGCTGGGCTGAGCCGTTTGGCCGCGTTTCGATCGAAGCACAGGCAGCAGATCGCGCTGTTTTGGTTGCGGGAACCGGCGGCTTGCCGGAGACCGTTCTGGACCCTCAGTTCCGGGTGGATGGGTTTGATGCGAAGCAATGGCTGATACGCCTGCGATCATTGCTGCAGCTTGCACCTGTGGAACTGCAAAGAAACGGTGCCCGAATTCGCGAGAGTTTTTCGTCAGAGGCACATGATGCCCGGGTGCTCGGAGCGATGGAACGCATTCTTACTGGGAAAAGGGCGAAGGCCGATGCTTGATCGGATCCGTGCAATACCGAGGAAACTTGCAACGACCAGCCGCTTGTGGCGGGAGGAGGATGCTATTGTAATGCGATGGGCGACAGAGGGCGTTGTCGCGCAAAACTGGGGCGACAAGCTGAACCCCTATATGGCTGAACGCATCAGTGGCCGAAGGGTGATCCATCGGGCCGATGTCTATCAAATCCCACCTCGGCCCGTGCACTACTGGATCGGGAGCCATCTTGCGACGGCTTGCAGCGATCCGAACGCCATGGTCTGGGGTGCTGGCTTCATTTCTGCCAATGTCCCGATCAACGGGCGTCCACACGAGATCCACGCCGTCCGCGGGTGGTTGTCGAACGAGCGTCTTAGGAAAGAGGGGCTACCGGCGCCGGATGTTGTCGGTGATGCTGCTCTCTTGCTTCCAAGGCTATACGAACCTAAACGAAACTTGGAGCAGCGATCTTTAGGCGTGATCCCGCATTGCTACGAGTGGGAAGAGGATTTCTATTGCAGGACACGCGATTGGGAGGATGCGCGCGTCATCAACATCAGTGGGGGAATCGAAGATGTGATCGAGCAGATCGTTGCGTGCGACCGCGTGATTTCATCCTCGCTGCATGGGATAATCTGTGCGGACGCCTATGGCGTGCCGGCGATTTGGCTACACGCGTCTAACAAGCCCAAGGGCGACGGGTTTAAATTCAGGGATTATTTCTCCTCGGTCGGACGGTCAGATTGCGAGCCCATAATCGTGGATGCAAACACTGAACGCTCCGAATTGGAGGACCGGTTTCATAGTTATCGGGTAGAGATTGACCTCAACGCCCTTTGGGCTGCCTGTCCCGTCCAACCAGTGAATCTAAGATGATTATCTCCATCCTCCTCCCTGACCTGCGCTGCGGGGGAGCTGAGCGGGTGATGCTCGATCTTGCGCATGAATTCGTCCGGGCTGGACACGAAGTGGAATTCGTGTGCATGCAGGCGAGAGGCGAGTTTCTCGGAGAGGCGCGGCAAAGCTTTTCTCTGGTCGATCTCGCAACCCCCCGCGCCCGCCACCTCCCCCTCGCTTTAACTCGCTATCTGCGCCGCCGACGCCCCGTCTCCCTCCTAGCCGCGATGTGGCCGCTGACCGGGATCGCAGGTGTCGCCACGCGTCTCGCGGGTCGGGACATCCGCCTCGTTTCCAGTGAGCACGTCGACTTTCGACATACGCCATCCCTTAGGCAATCGGAAAGATGGGCGCTGAAGCGGTTCGGACAGCAGCTTTACGCCCCGTGCCACAGTGTCGTCGCGGTTTCTCAGGGGGTAGCGGACAGCCTGCAGGAGGTTGCCGGTCTTTCCGTTGAGCGCTTGACCGTGATCCACAACCCGGTTCGCCCCTTGCCGCCGGGCCTAATGACAGCAGAGGACCGACGTCACCTTGCCGGATGGCTGGAGGGGGGCATGCGGCTCATCGCAATCGGCACACTAAAGCGCCAAAAAGGATACGACGTCCTCCTGCGCGCGCTCGCCGATCTACGTAAGAGGCAAGACGCGCGGCTGCTGATTCTTGGCGAGGGGCAGTTACGGGACGAACTGGAGCGGTTGGCGGTCAACCTAGGCATCGCCGACGGCGTCTGGATGCCTGGCTTCCGCGCCAATCCCGGCACTTTCCTGCAGCATGCGGATGTCTTTGTAATGTCCTCGAACTGGGAGGGGTTCGGCAACGTAATCGTCGAGGCATTGGCCGCCGGCGTCGCGATCGTCTCGACCGACTGTCCCTCGGGGCCAGCGGAAATCCTCGATAATGGACGTTACGGACATCTTGTCCCACCCGCTGACGCGATGGCGCTTTCACGCGCAATCGCTAGGATGCTCGATGCACCCATGCCACCGGACCTACTCAAAGCGCGCGCGCGGTCATTTCGTCCGCCCGACAAGGCAGCACAATACCTGCGACTGCTCACAGGAGATCAGAATTGAAGCTAGCGCCCTACGCTCATGGTTTTCTGGACAGGCTCCCTTACAGCCCGCTCGGTGATCGTCTCTTTTGTTTTCTTATGTTTGTTTATGCGCACCGTCGGCTACCACGCAAAAAGAGTAGATTGTTCAATGACTATCTGTATCAGCTTAAAACCTCTCAGGAAATTCTTGATGTTCTTCGCCAGATGACGTCCGACAAGGTCTTGGTCAAAAGCTACGTGCGCGAGAAGTGCGGCGATGGACTGACGCTCAAGACATTAGGCGTGTTCGGGTCAGTGCTCGAACTCGAAGGAAACATTCTGCCAAAACCCTGTGTTGTAAAGCCGGCGCACGGTAGCGGGTCAGTCGTGTTCCTCAATGAAGGCAGATGTACTTTGACAGACCGTGAGCGCGACAGCCTGCGTGCAGCGTTGCGAACATCACCATATGAGAGTGCGCGGGAGAGGAACTATGCTTTCCTTCGCCGTCGTCTCATTTGTGAACCCATGCTGCCATCTGGCATAAAGACGAAAGACTACAAGTTTTTTTGCTTTCAAGGACAGCCACGCCTCGTACAGGTCGACAGTGATCGGCAACACCAGCACAAGCGGAATATATACACATCAGAATGGGAGCCGGTAAGCCTAACCTACAATTTCCCGATTGGTCCTTGGGAAGAAGCACCATCGCAGCTTGCGCAGATGCTAAACACTGCTCGCCAACTATCAGAGCCATTCGAATTTGTGCGTGTTGATTTTTTCATAGATGAAGATCGATATTACGTTGGCGAACTCACGCACTGCCCTGAATCGGGCCACGGTCGGTTCGCGGACAAGAACTCCGAGAAAAAATTCTCCGAACTTCTTTTTGGCAACGGCAATAAATAAATGAGGGCTACCCTCTACCTCACCCGTAACGGCCTACTGGAACCGCTTGGCCAGAGCCAAGTACTCGCCTATCTACGAGGGCTATCGCGGGAGTATCGGATCACCCTGATCACTTACGAGAAGAACGAGGACCGAGCGGACGAGGCGCGGATGGCTTCGGCACGGGCGGAATGCGAGGCGCTCGGCATTCGCTGGCTGCCACAAAAGTTCCGGCCCCAACCCAAGGTGATCGCCCCGGCGCTGTCGATGCTCCGAATGGCCTGGCTGGTGCGGCGCGAGGTACGCCGGCGGGGGGTGAGGCTGATCCATGCCCGCTCTTATATCCCCGCCGCCGTGGCGCTGGTGGTGGGGCGGATGACCGGCGTGCCGTTCATCTTCGATATGCGCGCGCTCTGGCCGGAGGAGCTGATCACGGCGGGGCGGGTGAGGCGCGGCTCGCTGCTGCATCGGGCGATCGTCGCGGCCGAGCGCGCGTGCCTGCGGCGGGCGGCGGCCGTGGTGTCGCTGACCCATGCCGCGGCCGAGTACCTGAACCGCCTCTATCCGAAGGAGATGGCGGGCCGGACTGTGGTGGTGATTCCGACCTGCGCCGATCTCGATCGCTATGTGCCACCGCTAGGCAAGCCCGGAACCCGTGTCGTCGGCTGCCTCGGCACGGTGCTGAGCGGCTGGTTCCGGATGGACTGGCTGGCCTCCTTCCTGGCGGTCGCCGCCCGTCGCGACCCAGGCGTCCTATTTGAAATCACCACCCGTGATGATCCCGAGCAGGTGCGGGCGCTGGTGGCCGCCGACCCGGCGGTGTGGTCCCGGCTGGATGTGGCCCCCTGCCCGGCAGACCGGGTCCAGGAGGTGCTGCAGGGCCAGTTCGTCTCGGTGATGTTCTATGCTGGCGGCGAAGTGTCTGAACTCGGCCGCTCCCCGACCCGGATGGCGGAGATTCTCGGCTGCGGCATGCCGGTCGTCGCCAATGACGGCGTCGGCGATGTCGCCGCCATCATTCGCGAGCATCGTGTCGGCGTCCTCGCCGAGGGGCCGGCTCCCCATCAGATGGAAGCGGCGTGGGAGGCGCTAGAGGCTCTCCTCGCCGATCCCGATCTTTCCGCCCGTTGCCGGCGGACGGCGGAGCGGATCTTTTCGCTCTCGGCGGGCACGCGGGCCTATGGCCGTATCTATGCCGGACTGATCAACGGAGACGGCCCATGTGCGGACTGACCGGAATCCTTGCACCTCGCGGTCACCGGAACGGTGGTTTCGGGCGACTGGTCCAGAAGATGACCTCAACCCTCAGCCACCGCGGTCCTGATGCCGAGGGGATTTGGACAGAGGATGCTGTCGGCCTTGGTCACCGGCGTCTATCGATTGTCGACCTCAGTTCGGCCGGCGCGCAGCCGATGCATTCGCCCTGTGGACGGTACGTAATTGCCTTTAATGGCGAGATTTACAATCATCTTGACCTTCGCCAGGAGCTGAGTGTTTCAGGCATCGAGCCAGAATGGCGAGGGCACTCGGACACGGAAACCCTGCTGGCGGGCATCGCGCACTGGGGGATAGAGCAAACCCTGCGACAGGCGTCAGGCATGTTCGCCATGGCGCTGTGGGACCGGAAAGAGCAGCGACTGACGCTGGCCCGCGATCGCATGGGGGAGAAGCCGCTTTATTGGGGCTGGGCGGGCACTGATCTCATCTTCGGGTCGGAACTCAAGGCCTTGCGGGCACATCCGCACTGTCCCTCCTCGGTTTGCCGTGAGGCGCTGGCACAGTATCTCTCGCTGGGGTATGTGCCCTCGCCACGCAGCATCCATCCAGGGCTGTACAAGCTGGAACCGGGCTGTCTGCTCGAGGTGGATGCAGCGGGCTTACCGGCGGCGGCGCCCCCACGCCCCCTGCGCCCAGGCGACAGTTCGGGCGGGTTGAATATCCGCCGCTTCTGGTCGCTCGACAGCGTGATTCAGGCGGGCGCAGAGCAGCCCCTAACCGACGAGGCGTCGGCAGTCGACATGGTTGAGGCCACGCTTGCCGCGGCCGTTGGACGCCAGATGGTGGCGGATGTGCCACTTGGCGCCTTCCTGTCGGGTGGTATCGACAGTTCGCTGATCGTCGCGCTCATGCAGCGGCAGTCGCGTCAACCGATACAAACATATACGGTCGGCTTCGGGGCCAAGGAGTTTGACGAGAGTCCTCACGCCGCCGCCGTGGCCGGACATCTGGGTACCAACCATACGGCGATCCATGTCACCGAGGCCGAAGCGCGCGAGGTCATCCCTCTGCTACCTGAGCTTTATGACGAACCTTTCGCCGATTCATCGCAGATTCCTACGCATCTCGTCTGCCGCGCCGCACGGAGCGGCGTGACCGTTGCCCTGTCGGGCGATGCCGGAGACGAATTGTTCGGGGGCTACAATCGCCACGTTTTCGGCCCACGCCTTTGGAATCGCATCGCGCCGATGCCCTTTGCATTGCGGCGCTGGATTGCCGCGGCGGCTCTAGCCCTGCCAGAGCACGCATGGGACAGGCTGGGGCAGTTGCACAACGCCATGCGCCCATCGGCCGGCGGAATCTCAGCCATGGGTCAGAAGGTGCATCGGATAGCCGAACGTCTTCGCCGCGCGCAGTCGGTCGACGCACTTTACCGGGATATCATAAGCGTCTGGCCTGCTCCCACGCCCCAGCTGGCGCTCGAAGGTGGCCATTCCGACGGCTCAAGCCCGGGGGCGATTGCCACCGATCCCCTGCCACCGTGTCTCGATGCTGATGCCGCAGGGCGCATGATGGCGCTGGACATGCGCGGTTACCTGCCGGACGATATCCTGTGCAAGGTCGATCGTGCCGCAATGGGCATCGGCCTTGAAACGCGTGTCCCCTTCCTCGACCCTGCGGTGATCGCCTTGGCGGCCCGGATCCCCGTCGGGATGAAGATTCGTGATGGACAGGGAAAATGGATCTTGCGGCAAGTTCTCTATCGCCACGTGCCGCGCAGTCTGATTGAGAGGCCCAAAGCGGGTTTTTCTGTCCCTCTTGCCTCTTGGCTGCGCGGTCCGTTGCGCGGATGGGCCGAAGACCTGCTGTCACCCTCTGCATTGGCAAGCGATGGACTATTAAACCCACAGCCGATCCGGGATCTGTGGACTGAGCATCTGTCAGGCCGTGTCGACCGTTCGGCGCAGCTTTGGATTATTCTGATGCTGATGGCGTGGAGAAGTAGTCAAAAATGAAAAACATTGATTCAAAGACAGTTTCCTCTTTTGGTGATGAATGGTCCCGCTTCGATCAAGATGGGCTGGATGCAGCGGAACACGACTTTCTTTTCGACACCTATTTCGGCATTTTCCCGTGGGAAAGTTTGCCTGATCGCGCGCTGGGCTTTGATATGGGCTGCGGATCAGGCCGCTGGGCGATCCTCGTGGCGCCAAAAGTAGGCAAGCTCACTTGCATCGACCCCTCTCCTGAAGCGCTAGCGGTAGCTCAGCGAAAGCTTTCTCACCTGTCTAACGTCCGATTCGTCAACGCAAGTGTCTCAGATCAGGCACTACCGCCTGAAAGCCAGGATTTCGGTTACTCGCTTGGCGTTCTGCATCATGTGCCCGACACCGCCTCAGCATTACGAGATTGTGTTCGTCTACTTAAGCCCGGCGCGCCCTTTTTAGTCTATCTGTACTATAGGTTTGATAACCGACCGCGATGGTTTGTCTTTATCTGGAGAATCTCTGATATCATGCGCCGGATCATTTCTGTCCTGCCGTCGAGGATCAAGTCTCTGGTGACGGACCTGATTGCAGTGCTGGTTTACTTCCCCCTCGCGCGCTTAGCCTTAGTCGGTGAACGCTTCGGGTTCAATATTGATCGCTGGCTATTGTCCAGCTATCGTCAGACCAGTCTTTACACCATGCGGACAGACTCACGTGATAGGTTTGGCACGCCGCTGGAACAGCGCTTTACCCGTCGGGAAATTACCGAAATGATGCATGACGCTGGTCTTCTCGATGTCCGATTTTCAGAGTCTTTCCCCTTCTGGTGTGCGGTGGGTCGAAAGCCTCCGGCTGTGTGATGAAAATTGCGCTTCTCACAAAATATGGTGATCTCGCGGCTAGTACTCGGCAGCGATTTCATCAGTATAGCTCGTTTCTAGAAAGCGATGGCTTCGAACTAATTCATCGCCCTCTCCTCGACGATGATTATCTGCGTCACCTCTATGAAGGCCGCAGGCGCGATAATATCCACATTTTTGCTCGTTATTTTGACCGCTTGATGTGGCTTCTATCCAGGCCCGACACCGATCTCATCTGGCTCCATTGCGAACTGTTCCCCTTTCTTCCGGGGGTGGTCGAACGCCTTGCAGGCTATCCGGGTAAGCCGATCATTTTTGACTACGACGACGCTATCTTCCACAACTATGACCAACACAGGAGCGGTATTGTCCGGCGCTTTCTCGGCCAAAAAATTCAGAAAACGATAGGTGGGGCAAAGCTGGTAATTGCAGGAAACGCCTATCTCGCAAATTATGCGCGCCCCTTTTGTCCCCGTGTCGAGATCGTTCCGACAATTGTTGATCTGACAGCCTATACCCAAAGTCTCAAAACCGTCTCAAAAAGCGCTCCAAAGATTGGATGGATCGGCACGCCCAGCACCTGGACCGAATACATGGCGCCGATGATGCCGCTTCTGACACAGGCGGCCCAGTCAGCCGGTGCGCGGATAATTGCCGTCGGCGCAGGCCGCGCAGCCGCGGCGCATCCCCTGCTCGACAATCTGACATGGACAGAGGAGTCCGAGGTCACGCGAATTCACGAGATGGACATCGGCGTCATGCCGCTTGATGATTCTCCCTGGGCGCGGGGCAAGTGCGGCTACAAACTGATCCAGTACATGGCCTGCGGCCTTCCCGTCGTCGCCTCGCCCGTCGGCGTCAATGCCGAGATCGTCGAGCATGGCGTGAACGGCTTCCTGGCGACGACGCATCAAGAATGGAACGCCGCCCTGACGACGCTGCTTCGCGATCCCGACCTGCGGCGGCGCATGGGGGCTGCTGGCAGACGGAAGGTAGAAGAAGCGTATAGCCTGCAGGTCTGGGGCCCGCGCCTCGCGGCGCTGCTGGCCGGCGTGGCGGGTCGAGTCGTCTGATGTTCTACGTCGTCGTTTTCATAGGCTTGATCATCGCGAGATTCGTAAAAACAAGAAAGCTGTATTCAGTTTTATTATTCCTTCTTTTCATTTTATCGGCCTTTCGTTTTGAGGTTGGTTGTGATTGGATGGGTTATTTTAATCAATATAACGTTCTTGGTTCTGACTCTATTAATGAGATATTTTCAAAAAGAGAGCCGTTGTGGGGTCTTGTCTTTTTCATCCAGCATGCTGTTGGTCTGCCCTATCCGTGGATCAATGTTTTTTCGTCGGCAGTTTTCTTCCTCGGCGTTCACTCCCTGGCGAAGCGCCAGCCCAATCCCCTGGCGTTTCTGGTGCTTCTCTTCCCGGTCCTGATTATCAACATGCCCATGTCGGGCATCCGGCAGGGGGTGGCGATCGGCGTCATGTGTCTGGCGTTCGGGGCCTTCATCGATCAACGCCTCACGCGCTTCGTGTTACTTATTTTGCTCGCCGGCGGCGTGCATTCCAGCGCGCTGGTGTTCCTGCTGCTGGTGCCACTGGTGCGCGGCCAGTATTCCTGGGACCGTCTTGCCCTCGCCGGCCTTATGGCCGTTCCGGGCGGCCTCGCCCTGATGTCTTCGGACAACGCCGCGGTCGCCACCGGCCGCTATGTCAATACAGGCGTCGATGCCGCCGGCGCGGCCTTCCGCGTCGGCCTTTTGGCTCTTACTGCGCTGTTTTTCTTCGTCATTCTGCGCCGCAAATGGGCAAACGTGTTTCCGCGCGACTACAAGTTGGCGGCTCTGGGGGCCGGGGCGATGATTGTCACCATGTTCATAGTGCCCGTGTCCTCCGTCATCGGCGACCGGCTGGCCTACTATCTGGTGCCCATCCAGGCCATGATCTTCGCTCGCGTGCCTTATCTGCCGCTTCGGGCACACCGGACATTCTATATAATTGTGCCCTATGTCGCCCTTCTATTGTTACTGTTTGCCTGGGTGAGCCGTTCGGTCATTTTCTCGCTCTGCTATGTGCCATATCGGAGCTGGCTCTTCGGCCCTCTCGACTCCTTGAAATACGATGCGTTCTTCTGGTAGCGACGCCGCGCCGCCAAGGCGCGGAGGATCAGGCGTCCATCTCGCCTGTGGCAACAGGGTTATCAGCCAGGTGGCGAGGAAGGTGCCGAATTCGGCGAGAGGTAGCCGTTTGGGACCCTCGCAGGTGGGGCAATTTCGATCGGAGGTCAGGCGCCTGACCTCGACCCTTCCGTGAAGTGCTCGCTCCAGTGCCAGCGACGCGCGGGCCATGTGCGTTGAAGAGGTGATCAGCGTCACCTCGTCGATCTCCGGATGGCGGCTCAGCCAGCACGAGGTCTCGATCGCGTTTTCAAGCGTTGAGTTCGCCTCGGTGGCAAGGACGATATCCCCGGCCGACAGGGCGGAAACCAGCCGCGGCGAGAGGCGGAACTGTCGGGCGAACCGGGTGGGATCGACGCCGCCCGGGCGATTGGCGCCGGAGACGAGAATCCGCGCCACCCGGCCTTCTTCCATCAGTTCAAGCGCGCGTTCTATCCGGTCTGGCTGACCTGTGAAGACGATCGCCGTGGGTGCCATGGGGGTTTCACCAAGGGTGGACCAGCTTCTCCAAAGGAAGCTCACATAGAGGCCTCCCAGTGTAACCCCCCGGCGAGGGCCACGGGGGTTATCGGCCTGATCAGTTGATTTGACCACGGCTCTTGGCGAACGCGGCTTTGCCGATTGCGCGGCGTCGGGCGAGCCTTGCGATGCGGGCGCGGATGAGGTCCTCGTCGATGAGAGCCGGATCGAACGGCGCCCCGTACCAGCGCATGAGCTCGTCATGCTCCTCGTGGGTTGGATCGGCGATGGCTTCGAGGAAGAGCTTGAAGCCGGGGATGCCGCCGACATCCTCGGGTGGTGCACGGTGGGCACCATCGAGGTAACGGGGATAATCCGTGGCGGGATCGGCTGCGGTGGTCGCCTCGATCGTGATCGTGTGCCGCCAGTCGTCGCCGAAGTCATAGGTGTAGCTGAACTCGGTGATGCTGCGGTCGATGAGAGCGCCGAGCCTCAACGTCTTGGCGGAATAGGTCCTGTCGCGCAGGCTGTCCCATTCTGGATCGGGGATGGCAAAGCGCTGCCCGCCGGCGCGGAACTCGAACAGGTGAGTGTCCTCGAACGGCATGACGGCCTGGATGACGTCGTGCAAGGCCTTGAGCGACGAGGTGAGCGGCACCTCGACACGGCGCCAGATGGTGGGCTGCCAGTCATCCAGTTCGATCTTCAGGCGAGCGATCCGATCGACATGGCTCATGCCGCGAGACTCCCGGGCTCTCGCGCCGCATGCCAGTTCCAGGGCAGCAGCTCGGCGAGCCGGTTCTGCGGCATGTCTGCGATGCGAGCGAGCACGTCAGCGAGCCAGGCCTGCGGATCGATGTCGTTGAGCCGGGCGGTCCCGATCAGGCTGTACATGACGGCGGCGCGCTCGGCGCCGCGGTCGGAACCGGCGAACAGCCAGGCCTTGCGGCCGAGGGCGATGCCGCGCAGCGCCCGTTCTGCCGCATTGTTCGTGAGGCAGACGTGTCCGTCATCGAGGAAGCGGGCGAAGGCGTCCCAGCGCCGCAGCATGTAGTCCATGGCCTGGGCGACAGGTGCATGGCGGGAGAGCCTGGCGCGATGCTCGCGCATCCAAACCTCAAGCTCGGCGACGAGAGGAGCGCTGCGCTCCTGGCGAACGGCTCGGCGCTGATCGGCACTCAGGCCATTGATCTCACGCTCCATGTCGAACAGCGCGTCGATGCGGGCGACGGCCTCGAAGGCAATCGGTGAGATCGGTGCGGCGTTACGCCCACGCCGGCGGTTCGCCGCGATGTCGGCGAGCTCGAATAACTTGCGGCGTGCATGAGCCCAGCACAGGGCCTCGACGATCGGCCCCGGCTGGCGGTCGGGAGCGAGCAGGCGATTGTAACCGGCATAGGCGTCGGCCTGCAGGCTGCCGGTGAAGTGCGTCAGATGCTCTTGCGGGTGTTCGCCCGAGCGGTCGCGTGATGCCCGGAACAACACCGCCGGCGGATCGGCGCCGCCGAAGGGCCGATCGTCGCGCACATACACCCAGGCTCGACCGGTGTCGGTCGTGCCCTTCGCCAGGATCGGCACCGGCGTGTCGTCGCCATGCAGGCGATCTGCCGCCATGACATGGCGCTCGAGCAGCACGTGCAACGGGTGCAGCGCTGCGGCGCAGGCGCCGACATGATCGGCCAGCGTCGACAGCGGCAGATCGATGCCCTCGCGAGCATAGCGCTCGCTCTGCCGGTTCAGAGGCTGGTGCTGGCCGAACTTCTCGAACAGCACCATAGCCAGCAGGTTCGGCCCGACATGGCCGCGCGGGATGACGTGGAACGGCGCCGGCGCCTGGGTCACCGCCTCGCAGGCCCGGCAGGAGAAGCGCTCGCGCACCGTCTGGATCACCTTCCACTGGCGCGGGATCACCTCCAGCGTCTCGGTGATATCTTCCCCGAGCTTCACCAGTCTGCCGGATCCGCAGCACGGGCAGCTCTCGGGTGCGGCGACGATGACGCGCTCACGCGGGAGATGATCAGGGAACGGCTTGCGTGCCGGCCGCTTGCGCTCGAAGGACGCCACATTGGCCGTTTGTGCTGCGGCTTCCGCGGCCAGTTCGTCTTCGGTGGCGTCAGCCTCCAGGTCCTCGAGCTGCATCTCCAGCTGGTCGAGCAGCCGTGCCTTGCGCTCCGAGCGCGTGCCGTAAAGCTCGCGCCGGAGCTTCTCGATCTCCAGCTTCAGCCGCGCGATGAGGGCATCCGTGCTGCTGTTCGCAGCGCGCTCCCGGGCGACGGTCGCCTCGGCTTCCAGCCGCGCGCTACGCTCCGCCAGGATCATGGCGTGGGCCGCGGCAAGGTCGCTCGGCAAAGGATCCATCGGGCTCGACATAGGGCGATGGAATCATATCCGCCGCTCCTGTGCCACGCCCAAATTACCCCGATGCGCCCGGTCGCCACGTCCTCTGCGGATGCCGCCAGTCTATGCCTTCCAGCAGATAGCCGAGCTGCGCAGGGGTGATCGTCACCATGCCGTCGGCCGGAGACGGCCACAGAAAACCACCCCGCTCCAGCCGCTTCGAGAACAGGCAGGCGCCCTGGCCGTCATGCCAGATCACCTTCACCAGATCGCCGCGCTTGCCCCGGAATACGAACAGGTGCCCGCAATGGGGATCGCGCCGTAGAACTTCCTGGACCTGCAATGCCAGACCCGCGAAGCCCTTCCTCATATCCGTGTGGCCCGTCGCCAGCCACACCCGAACCCCGCTTGGAACTGGGATCATCGCCGGCCTCGCGATAGCCCGCCAGCAATCGCCACCACGAACTCCGCTGAGGACCCGACAGGCAGGCTAACCGTCACACCTCCAGCCGACGCGATCTCGATCCGAGTGTCGGTGTGGGCAGTGCTGGATGTGGAACATCCCTCCAGACGATCCATACCCGGCATCGGTGCTGGAAGAGCCTTCGGTGGATCAATAACTGACACTGCCGCAAACCCTGCAGGTTCCATCCGTTCGGAAAGGCGTTCGCGCCATCGATAAATCTGCTGCGCCTGGATGCCATGGCGCTTCGCCGTCTCGATGACGTTGCCGCTCGCGGCCGCCTCTTCAACGACCGCTCGCTTCTCGGCCCAACTCCAGCGCCGACGCCGTACATAGGTCTCTTCTGCGTCCACCGTCCTTCTCCAGCACCGCTGCTGGCACTACTGCCAGATCAGAGGACCGAAAGGCTGGGCACCTCGCCTACATCACGCAAGGCGGCCCGCAGCGGAGGGGTACCTCCCAGTCCCAGTGCGGCTACGAGCAGAAGGCCGGCTCCGGCGAGCAGGGGGCGACGGCATATCGAAGTCGTTCGCATTTAGGGTTTCCGCGGTGTCCGGCGCTCAGGCGGAGCGGGACCCTGTTCGTCGCGACAAGCGGCGCAGCATGGGCCGCTCGAACAGGAGATGATAGGCAATTCCCGCAACGATACCGAACACGCTGCAGGCCGTGAATGTCAGTATCCAGCTGTCCAGCGGCTGGAGAACGCGCGCCAGCAGCGACTGAAGCGGCGAGTGAACGAGATACATCGCATAAGAGGCCGCGCCGAGAAGCAGGATCGGGCCGGGCAGGCGCAGCGAATAATGCGTCTCCATCTGCGCCAGACCCAGGACGAGCGGAGCGAGAGCCAGGCCGAACGGTATGTGGTGCGTCGGCGGGACGATGAAGTAGATCGCCGACAGAATCACGCCCGCGACTGTCGGAACAGGCCAGAAAGCGGTTGGCAGGCGCAGGAAGAGGAAAGACATCAGAACGCCGGCGACGAATTCGAGAATCAACAAATTGAAGACATGCGTCCAAAGGGGAGATGTAATTTCACTGTAGAAACCAATTATGTTTATTGCCAAAGTCAGAGCAGGCCATACCAAAGAGGCAAAAAGAAAACAATTAGTATAGTATGAAAGGGCAAATATGACGTAAAAAATCATCTCAAATACGAGCGTCCAAGCGACGTTAAGTGCCGGCGGCGAGTCCATTGGAAGAAGAGTCAGGGAGCTGACCAATCCCCAGTCTCGCCCTCCTTGTGATATCGTCGGAAGGGCAATGTAGAGAATAATCATTGCAATAGATATAGGAAGATAAGGCACATAAACGCGTATTATGCGCTTTTCCATAAATATAAACGCATAATAGGCGTTCTTTGGATCGCTCCCGTGTACATAATATATGATGAATCCGCTTAGAACGAAAAAATAATCTACGCCATAGGATCCAAGTTCGCGGAGAAGACCCCAGCTCTCGGAAGTGAAGGCGTCGCTCGCCAGGGCGGCATGGTGCGCGACAACGGCAGCCGCCGCGAGGGCTCGCCCAAGCTGGAGGCTGTCCAGCCTGGCGGCGGGACGATCGGACGGAGCGGGCATCATCGCTTGGCGGTTCCGGTTCTATCCGATGGATGTGCGCGCAGCACGGTTGAATGGCGGGCGACGCAGGCCCGCCGGCGGAAAGTCTGGTGCGCGGCGAAAGGTGGGCGCAACCGAAAATTCCTTGCCATCCGATCAACTCCCTCCGGCCAGCTGGGCGATGGCCCGGCGATAGGCGGCAACGACGAGCGCCTCGTCGAAGTCGCGCTCCATCTTGGCCCGCCCGGCGCGGCCCATCGCGCGGCGGGCCTCCTCGGAGAGGCCCAGAAAGCGCTCGATCGCCGCGGCAAGACTTGCTGCGCTTCGGACATCGCACAAATAGCCGCTGATGTCCCTGTCGATCACCGCACGGCACCCCGGCACATCTGTGGCGATCAGCGGTCGAGCCATGGCGGCGGCCTCGATAAGGGTGCGCGGCGCCCCCTCGCGGTAGGAAGGCAGCACGACGCAGCTCGCGGCGGCAATGTGGGGGCGCACATCCTGCGTCGTGCCGAGATACTCGACGGCTCCCTCCGCCACCCATTTCTGCAAGGTCGGCGCGTCGATGGAGGAGCGGTTCTCGGAGCCGGCGGCGCCGAGAAGCTGGAAGCGCACGGTTGGATGGCGTGCCCGGACCTGTCGCGCCGCCTCGACGAATTCGTGTACTCCCTTGTCCCGCAACAGGCGCGCGATCATCAGAAAGACCGGTGGCGCCTCGGGCGACGGCATCTCCGCCGCGGTGAAACGGACAAGGTCGATGCCCGATCCCGGCAGGATGCGGGCCTGAGCGGCCTTGACCAGATGGCGCTGCAGGAAAAGATCGCGGTCGTCGCTATTCTGGAAGTAGATGATGGGAAGGCGGCCAAAGGCCCGCCGGTAGAGCACTTCGGCAATGACCTGCAGAAGGCCGCCGGAAAGGAAGGCAGTGCCGAGGCCGGTGACGTTCGGCAGGAAGGGCACGCCCACCGTCTGCGCCGCCATTGCGCCGAAGATGTTGTTCTTGATCGTGAAGCTCAGCACTATATCCGGGCGCTCGGTGCGGAAAACCTGCTTGAAGCGGCGCAGAAGCTGCAGGCCCTCGGCGGGGTTGAGCCCTTTCGCGTTCATTGCGAGCGGCAGGACGCGGCATCCGAGCCTCTCGAGTTCGGCCACGCTCTCGTCGGGCGGCGCCAGCACAGTCAGAAGGTGGCCGTCGGCGAGCAGGGCCTGGACGACGGGGCGGCGGAAGTTCCAGATGTTCCAGGCCGCGTTGACCGTCATGAGGATGTGCAAGACGCTCTTCCTTCCACTGACCCAGGATGCACGGCGGGCGCTCCTCGCGGCTACGGAAGGCGACTCTATCCATGCGTGACGCGGACAGGCACGCCGATCCGGCGCAGGCGAGGCACGGTCATGTGAGTGAGGCTATCCAGATCTATATGGAGCCGGCCCTCGGCACCGGATGCACCCGCCGATTGGCCTGAAGCTCGGCCTTCCAGTCCGCCACCTCCCGCCAAGCCGTGACAACAACGCTGTCTTCGGTACGGTCGCCATTGAGGACCATCCGCACGGTCTTGAGCGCAATCACGAAATCGAGTTGGAAGCTGGCATTGCGGATGTACCAAAGATCCATTGCCGCCTTGTCGTCGACCGAGATCAGCCGGCCGCCATGGACCTGCGCCCAGCCCGTCAGTCCCGGCCGCACGGCGAGGCGCCCGGTGAAGGCGGAGGATTGTTCGCTTGCGAGCAGCGGCCGCGGGCCGACGAAGGACATCTCTCCAAGCAGGATGTGAAAGAGTTGCGGCAACTCGTCCAGCCGGGTCTTGCGCAGAAAATTACCGATCCGCGAGGTGCGACGGGCCTCTTCGATGCGCGAACCGTCAGTGTCGTGGGCTGGCCGCATGGTGCGGAACTTGTACAGCCGGAGGCGCCGGCCGAAGCGCCCCCAGCGCTCCTGCCAGAAAAGCACGGGGTTGCCGACATCGAGTGCGACCAGTACCGCGACAATCAGCATGAGCGGGACTGCAACGACAAGGATCGCCAGAACAACGACGAAGTCGAACAGGCGTTTAACCGGCCAGTACCCCCGCTGGAGTTCCGCGCAGACCACCACATCCCGGAGCGCGGGCAGGCGGTCCAGCTCGCTGTTGGCGGGCGGCCAATCCTGCACCTTGCCGGGGGTGGCGGTGAAGCCCAGGCGCTCGGCGAGATAGTCGACCAGTATGCCGATTCGGCCCTCTAGGTCCTGCAGGAGTTCGCGCGCCTCGGGCGAGAGCTGTGCGGCGGGAACGGCAACCGCGATCCGCGTCACGTCGACCCCGTGGATTTCGAGGCGGCGCAGGATCTCCGGAAGCTCCTCCGCCTCGCCCATAATCTCGACTTCCTGAAGCCGGCGTCCCTTGTGGCGGCCGCTCGTCGAGAGAACGCCGGCCACGTGAATGGGCCCGTGGCCAAGTTCGCGCGCGGCGCGGATGAACAGCTCAGCCACCGCGTTGTCCCCGACCAAAAGCACGCTCTCGGTGGTAGGGTTGTCCCCAATCCGTGCGGCTGTACTCGGTCTCGACTTGAAACCATGGAGCAGCCGGGCGGCGACCCGTATCCCGCACATGAAGCCGATAATGAGCAGGACGTGGATCAACGGAATCGTACGCGCTAGTCCCACCAGCCGGTTGTAGGCGAAGGTGCCGCTGGAGGCGGCCAGCACGATGACGACGGCCGCCAGCATGATACGCAAGAAATCGTTGAAAGACGCGTAACGCCAGAGATCGCGGCTCGTTCCTGCGACCGGAAGAACGATGGCTGCGGCTATGAGCGAGAAGACAAGATAGGGGCGCAGATCGAGAAACCGATGTGCCCACTGATCCGGCGGGTCGCGGAGCATCACGGAGGCGCACGCTGCTGCCGCTACAACGGCAACATCAAGCACCAATAAAGCCACCCGCACTTTTGCCACCTGCTCCCCCCCCCGGCACATGTTGCACTGCGTCTTCCGGAGGGTAGCAGGCCGCTTGCGTCAATAAAAGCTGCAAGCGTCGGCGCTTACCTCGTCCTGGGGCGGATTCGCGCTGTGTGATTGGCGGGCGGTATCCAATGCCGTCCGATCTTTCGAGCCTCAGCCCACCGCGCGCAGATGGCGGATCGGCCGGCCCGGCACCATCGCCTGCGCCGCGCGCACCATGCCTTGCGCGTCGATGCCGACATGCCGGTAGAGATCGGCGATGGTGCCGGTCTGGCCGAAATGCTCGACGCCGAGCGCCCGGGCGCGGTGGCCGTGCACGGAACCCAGCCAGCCCAACGTCGCGGGGTGGCCGTCCACGGCGGAGATGAGGGCGCAGCCCGGCGGCACGGCGTCGAGCAGCATTTCGACAGGAGCGCGGGCCGCGCTGTCGCCGCCTTCGCGGGCGCGCTGCGCCGCCGTCCAGCCGGCATGCAGCCGGTCGGCGGAGGTGACGGCGAGCAGGCCGACATCGCGCCGGTCCTCGGCGATCAGCCCCACCGCCTCGATGGCTTCCGGCGCCAGCGCACCGGTATAGGCGATCACCACTTGCGCGTTCGGCCCCGGCCGGCGCAGCCAGTAGCCGCCGGCCACGATGTCGCTGGCCAGCGCCGCGTCCATGGTCCGGCGCGGCTGGTCGATGGTGCGGGTAGAGAGGCGCAGATAGGTCGAGCCGCCATCTTCCGCCTGCGCATGCTGGAAGGCGAAGCGCAGAATCACCGCGAGCTCGTCGACAAAGGCCGGCTCGAAGCTCGCCAGCCCGTCCTGCGCCATGCCGATCAGCGGCGTGGCGATCGACTGGTGCGCGCCGCCTTCCGGCGCCAGCGTCACCCCGGAAGGGGTGGCGGCGAGGATGAAGCGGGCGTCCTGGTAGCAGGCATAGTTCAGCGCATCGAGTCCGCGCTCGATGAAGGGATCGTACAGCGTGCCGATGGGCAGCAGCCGCTCGCCGAACAGGGAATGCGACAGGCCGAGCGCCGAGAGCATCGTGAACAGGTTCATCTCGGCGATGCCGAGCTCCAGGTGCTGGCCGGCGGGGCCGAATTCCCAATTATAGGTCGAGGGAATGCGCTCCTTCTTGAAGGTGTCGGCCAGTTCCTCGCGCGCGAACAGCTTGCGCCGGTTGACCCAGGCGCCGAGATTGGTCGAGACGGTCACGTCGGGAGAGGTGGTGACGACGCGGCGGGCGAAATCATCCTCGCGCTTGCCGATCTCGTTCAGCAGGAGGCCGAAGCCCTGCTGGGTGGACATGGCGGGCTGCAACGGCACGTCGAGCGTGGCCGGCACCTCGATCCTTGGCGGCTGGTGTCGCCGCGTGCTTCGCTGGCAGAACGGCACCGCGTCGAGAAAGGCCTGCAATTGGGCCGGTGGGGTGGTGAGGCCCTCGAAACGATCCCACTCATGCCCCTCGCGCACGCCATGGCTGGCGCGCAGGCCCTCCAGCTGCCCCGGCGTCATCAGCCCGGCATGGTTGTCCTTGTGGCCCGCGAGCGGCAGGCCGAAGCCCTTGATGGTGTAGGCGATGAAGCACACCGGGCGGTCATGCGCGCGCGCCTGCTCGAAAGCCTCGATCAGCGAGGGCAAATCATGCCCGCCGAGATTGCCCATCAGCGCGGCGAGTTCCGCGTCCGAGCGCCGCTCGATCAGCGCGGCGACCTCGCCCTGGTCGCCGATATCGTCCATCAGCCTTTTGCGCCACGCCCTGCCGCCCTGGAAGGTCAGCGCCGAATAGAGCGGGTTGGGGCAGGTGTCGATCCAGCGCTTGAGCGCCTGCCCGCCCGGCTCCTGGAACGCCGCCTCCTGCAACTGGCCATATTTCAGGATCACCACATCCCAGCCGAAGCTGCGGAAGATGGATTCGAACCGTTCCCACAGCCCCTCGCGCACCACGGCGTCGAGGCTCTGGCGGTTATAGTCTACGATCCACCACGTATTGCGCAGGCCGTGCTTCCACCCCTCAAGCAGCGCCTCGAAGATGTTGCCCTCGTCCATCTCCGCATCGCCGACGAGGGCGATCATCTTGCCCTCGGGACCTTTCCCCAGCCCCTTGGCGGCGAGATAGTCCTGCACCAGCGAGGCGAACAAGGTCTGCGCCACGCCGAGGCCGACCGAGCCGGTGGAGAAATCGACGTCGTCAATGTCCTTGGTGCGGGAAGGGTAGGACTGCGCACCGCCAAAGCCGCGGAAATTCTCCAGCTTTTCCCGCGTCTGCTTGCCGGAGAGATACTGGATGGCGTGGAAGATCGGGCTCGCATGCGGTTTCACCGCCACCCGGTCCTGCGGCCGCAGCGCCTTGAGGTAGAGCGCGGTCATGATGGTCGCCATGGAGGCGGAGGAGGCCTGATGGCCGCCCACCTTCAGCCCGTCGACATTGGGGCGGACATGATTGGCGTTGTGGATCGTCCACGTCGCCAGCCAGAGAATCTTGCGCTCCAGCTCCCGCAGGATGGCGATGTCGTCGGCACTGTTCGCGGCAATCTTGACCATGGTCGGCGCTCCGGGCTCACCCACGGCAGAAGCCTAGGCACGGGCGAGGGGCGTTTGCAGCTATTCACCATCGCCCGCCCCGCCTATCATGGCTGAAATCGCCGATTTAGGCTCAGTCCGTGGTGTTTCATGCCAGAAGTCAGAATCGATACCATCGATCGAAAAATCCTCGCCATCCTCCAGCAGGACGCACACACCACGATGGAGAAGCTGGCGGCGGCGGTGGGGCTTTCGCCTTCGCCCTGCGCCCGGCGGGTGCGCAACCTCGAAGCGTCAGGCGTTATCAAGCGCTATGTCGCGGTGGTCGACCAGGACAAGGCCGGCCTGCCGGTCAGCGTCTTCGCCTCCATCCGGCTGGAGCGCCAGCGCGAGGACGAACTCGACCGTTTCGCCAAGGCCATCGCCCGCTGGCCGGAAATCGTCGAGTGCTATCTGATGACCGGCCAGAGGGATTATCTGCTGCGCATCGTGGTCAAGGACCTGCCGGCTTATGAGGCCTTCCTCAAGCGCACCCTCACCCGGTTGGACGGCGTCGCCTCGATCGAATCGAGCTTCGCGCTGAGCCAGGTAAAGCACGCCCAGGCGCTGCCGATGGAGTGAAGCCTGGGGTCCCAGGCGCGCTGCCCGCCGCATCAGGCGGAGATCCGGACCGCGTCGGTTAATGATCTACCCGCGTTTTCCGCAATGCCGCAGCCATCGCAAATGGTATTTAATTCGCATTTTTCGGTCCCATGCTTTGATGTATTATGCCAGTGGACAATATTTAGAATCTGAAGACAAATATTTGAATCCTATTTTGTAGATGTGATTGTTTTTCGATTTTTTCGCTCTATTCAATAATGTAAAATATGTCTTTCAGATAGTGCTGCGCCAAAACTAAATTTTGAATGCTTCAGATATTAAAAATAAGATTCCCTGAGCTAACGAAAAGAAAAGATGCTGAAAACGAGGCCGCCGCAGCGCGAAGCTGGCGGAGGCCTGTCTCAAGAACATATGGCCAGTCGAGCCCTGGCAAATCCACTCTAGCCCTGGCAGGCGACCGAGAAAAAAGTGGCCGCCGGACGGAGTGCGGGTTAGAACTTCCAGTCGAGCGTGCCACGCACGCTCTGGTCCTGCGAGTCATCGCCGAACTGGCCACCATAGGCGAGGCCCAGCGTCACGCCGTCGGAGACCGCAACATCGAGGCCAAGATCTACGAGGAAGGAATTCTCGGCGATGGGTAGACCCGCCACGGTGAACAGGTCGCTGCCCGCGGCGACGGCATAGGTGGCAAGCGGGGTAACGTCACCGAAGGCGTGGCGCCAGCCGAACATGCCCTTGGCGGTCGCCAGCGCCGAGCCGAGCGCGAAGCTGGTCGAGCTCCGCAGGCCAAGCGTGGTGTAGGTCACGCCGGTGGTGTCGCTGCCCGTGGTCAGGGCCGCCGGTCCACCGGTCTCGGCGTAGCCGTCGGTGTTCAAGCTGACATAGGCAAGGCCAACGAAGGGCTCGAAGTCAAAGCCGGCGGCGCCAAAGCCGTAGCCGAACTCGCCGAACACCTGGGCGGTGCCGGCGTCGTAGTCCGCCTCCAGCGTCTGCGCAAAGGGGATCGTCGCAAGGCGCGTCGTGGAGACGTCGTTCCAACTATAGGCCGCGCCGGCGCGCAGCCGCACCGCATCCCAATTCGTGCCAGTATAGACGCCGAGGTGGAAATTGTCGCTGTCGCCGGAGGAAACAGGGTCGTCAACATTGAAACTGGTGGTGCTGTAGCCACCGACCACGCCGAGCCGCCAAGTATCCACCAGCGTGTCCGCGCCGATGAAGAAGCCCCCGGTGTCGCGATCGAGGCTGGCGGCGTTGCCATTGCCATCAGTTGAGCCCCAGGAGCCGAAGCCCTGCACCCAAATGGCGCTGGCAGGGGCTGGCGGCAGCGGGTCGGGCTGGCCCTTCACGGGGAAGGGCGCAGGCCCGGTGGCCGGTGCGGGATAGCCGAGCGGGGCGACCGATATGCTACTGGAAGCGCGGGAATTGTCGGCACTCCACAACCGCTCAAAGATCGCCCCGCGTAGGAACTGGCTGTCGTTGATCACCACGCCCTTCGCCGAGGCGCCAATTTCCCCCGAGAGAAGGTTGAAGGCGCTGTCGAGCTCGGCCTCGCCGAGAATTACCGCTGCCCCGTAGAGTGGATTGTCCCCGGCCATGGACTGCACCGCATTGGCGACGGCGCCCTGGTTGCGGGTGCTCACCTTGGTGGACCAAGGCGCACTAATGCCGGAAAAAGTGACAGTGACGGCGTGCGCGCCATAGGCGACGAGGGCCTCGAGCAGAGGGGCATCGTATTCGACGTCGAATATCGCATCGTCGGTCCGTACGACCGATCCGGCCGACTCGATGGTGATGATCTCGTAGCCGTGCCCAATCTGGATGCCCTTGGAGACATCCAGCGCAAGGCGGGCGCCACCCTGGATCACCGCGTTCCCGGAGGTGTCGGCGATGGTGGTGACCAGGATATTGTCGCTGACGGGATCACCAAACGCATCGAATCCGAACTCGGCGTTGTACAGAGACCCTCCGCCGAATGTGAACTCGCCGACCGTTAGCGTGCCGGGAGAATTGCCCGGCCCTACCGCCGCTCCTTCTTGGAGTGTAACGGACTTCGCTGTCCCGTTGCCGCCCAGCACGGCGCCATCGCCCACGGTGACGTCCGACTTTGCCAGCGAACCGTTGAGGATCAGAGCTCCCACATTGATGTTGGTGGCCCCCTCGAAGTTCTCCGAGTTGGTCCCCTCGATGACAAGCGCGCCGGAGCCCTCCTTCACGAAGGTACCAGTACCGGTCAGCGCGCCGGTGAACGTGGTATTCTCGCCATTGCCGCCGACGTTCAGTTCCGAACCCGCGCCGAGGGCGATGTTCGCACTGCCCGAGAGGGCGCCGACTGTCAGGGTCGAACCATCCCCAATGCTGACGCTGCCGCTCCCATCAATCGAATCAACATTCTGCGTGACGCCGACTAGTTCGAAGGTGCCATCGATTCCCACTGTCACCGCCGTATTGACCGAGAGCGCGTTGGTGCCGACGATCTGCAAGATGCCGTTCGAGACGATCGTCTGGCCATAATAGTCATTCGCCGGATCAACATCGCTCGGACGGTCGAGTACCAGCGTGCCTTCCCCGGTCTTGGTTAGCCCGCCGGGACCGGAGATCTGGCCGGTCAAGGTGCCAGTGTTGCCGGTGCTGATCTCGAGGATCGCCGTGGTGCCGGTGCCGATCTGGACGGCCTGACCCAGCGTCGTGCCGTCAGCATCGCCGAAGGCGAGCGTGCTGGTGGCCTCGAAAATGATTTTCGTGCCCGTGCCAAGCGCGCCCTCGGCGGCGCTCAACTTGCCGCCGGCCAGATAGGTGTCGCCGGAGTAGCTGTTGGGGCTGGTGAGGGCGAGCTCGCCCGTCCCTGTCTTGCGCAGCCCGCCTGCGCCTGAGAATTGGCCGTTCCACGAGGCGCCGAGACCATTGGTGTCGAAGGTAAAGACGGTGCCGTCCTGCAGCGTCGCATTCACCTCGGTGGTCAGCGCGGCGCCGGTGACCTCGAGCGTCGCCTCTCCGAGATTGAAGGCATAGTTGCCGGCGCCATTGTTGTAGTCGCCGATCAGCGAGGTGCCGCCGATCTGCAGCACGCCGCCTGACAGGTTGTACGCTCCGTCACCCTGGGCGGAGAGATAGAGCTGGCTGTCGTTGGCGACGAAGAGCACGCCGCCGGTCTGGTTGATGACGCCGTCACCCAGATTGGGCGTTCCGGAAAGCACCCAGTTTCCGATGATCAGGCTGCCGTCCTCGATGCGCACCTCGCCAGTGCCAGAGATGTTCAGTTCGCCCTCGGACGTGCTGTAGCTGTTGTTGCTGAAGCGGCCGAGATTGAAAACGCCGCCGCTTGCGAGCGCCAGGACGCCGCCGGAGATGTTGTAGGTGCCTTGGCCACCCTGGTTGCCGACGTTCATGCCGCCGCAGCTGTCGCTCGCGCCATTGCAGCCCACCACGGCGACGGTGCCGCCGGTCTGGTTGACCTCGCCGATGCCGCCCCATCCGCCAACTGAGAGCGACTGGAGCGAGAGAGTGCCGCCCGAAACTTCCAGTTCGCCCGTATTGGCCGCAGAATTCGTGGTGCCGGTACCGACGTCGAGATAATCGATCGACGTGTTGCCCGAGGTTTCGCGGACCGTGCCGCCGCTCACATAGAACTCGCCGCCGTTCATATCGGCGCCGTCGATCACAAGCGTGCCCTCGCCACCCTTATTGAATTTGCCGTAATCGGCATCCCACGCCATCCCGCTGGACTGGATCGTCCCGGAGAACGCCGCGGTCTGCCCCGCGCCGATCGTCGTGGAGAGCAGCTTGGTGCCGAGCAGGATCTCGCCCGAGCCGGAGAGCGCGCCGATCTGCACGCCGATAGGGGTGCCACTGATGTCAAAGGTGGTACCAGGCCCGACGGCGACGTCGTTGCTGGTTCCGAGTGCAAGATTGTTCGTCACTGCCAGAGTGCCGCCGACAAGGCTGACATCGCCAGTGAAGGCGCTGTTGTCGCCGCCGAGCGAGAGCGTGCCGACCCCCTGCTTGATTAGGTCGCCGTCGCCGGAGAACTGACCACTCCACGTCGCGCCGAGGCCGTTGGTGTCGATGGTCGAAGCTGTATTCGCCACCAGCTCGGCGTCCACCGCCGTATTCAGCGCGGTACCGATCACCTTGATCGTGCCGCCGCCGAGGTTGAAGTCGTAAGAGCCGGTGGTGTTGCCGCCGCCGCCATAAAGGCCAAGCAGGCTCGCCGCCGATCTCCAGCGTTCCGCCATTGAGGTTGTACGTGCCCGAGCCATAGCCACCGAGATAGAAGCGCGAGCCGTCGGAAATGCGCAGCGTGCCGCCGGTCTGGTTGATCACGCCTGAGCTGTTGGGCTGGGTACCCGCATCGCGGTCACCGATAACGAGGAAGCCATCTCCGACGCTGGGAGACAGCTGAACCAGCCCCGTACTGCTGATGTTGAGTTCTCCGCTGCTCGTCGGCCGGCTCGTGGCGTTGCGACCGATGGAGTGGGTGCCGCCCTCCAGCAGCAGGGAGCCGCCGCTGATGTTATAGGTGCCCGTGCCGCCCTGATTGCCGATGTTAAGCGAAGCGCAGCGCAGCGGTCATCGTCGTCGCAGGTCTGCGCCAGCCGCACCGTGCCGCCGGTCTGGTTGACCGTGCCGGTGCCGCCGAAATCGCCGACGCGGAGGCCGACATTCAGCGTCAGCGTTCCGCCGGAAACGTTGAGCTGGCCGGTGCCACCATCGCCGCCGACATTGATGTTCGACCACGCCGTATCGCCGGTGCTCTGCGTCATCGAGCCCGCAATGATGGTTGCCTCGCCCTTCTCCATCGTCGAGCCGTTGATCACCAGATCGCCGTCGCCCGCCTTGTAGAAGCGGCCATAGGTCGAATCGTAGGCCCATCCGTCGGAGGTGATGGTGCCGGAGAAGGCCGCGCTCGCGCCCGCCCCGATGCTGGAAACAATGAAACTGTCGCCAAGCTTCACCTGCCCGGCCCCGGTGAGCGCCCCGATCTGGACGATGCCCGCTCCCGAGCCGGGATTGCCCGCATCGACCGCAGTGAGGTCGAAGACGGTGTCGGCCGCCATAGCCACAGCATTGCCGATGCCGATGCCATTCTTGTCGGTCAGCGCCAGCGTGCCGCCGACAAGGCTGACGTCGCCGCCATAGAGGCTGTTGTCGCCGCCGAGCGAGAGCGTGCCGGCGCCATCCTTGGTCACCCCGCCGTTGCCGGAGATCGCGCCGTTCCAGGTGAGGGTCTCGCCGTCGACGACACTGATGGTCGAGTCGCTCTGAAATGTCGTGTCGATGATCGTAGGCACCGAGAAGCTGTCGCTCGCGACGAGCGTTCCGCCGTCGAAGATAAACGACGAATTCGCATTGCCGCCGGTGATGGCGTCCACCGTCAGCGTGCCGCCGGACAGCGTGTAGGTGCCGGTGCCGCTACCGGTGCCGAACCGCAGACCGCCCGTCACGGTGGCGGTCCCGCCGGTCTGGGTCACCGCGCCCGTGCCGGACTGCGTCGCGATCTGCAACCCGGCGAGAAAGTCCGCGGTGCCGCCCGAAAGCTCATAGCTACCCGCGCCATCCCGACTGATGACCACGGCGCCCTCGGACGAAAAGTCGCCGCCGCTCTGGAGGAAGCTGCCGGTCGTGTCCGCATCGCGGCCGAAAGTCGCCCCCTGCGTGCTCAGCACCTCGAAGGTGCCGTCGCGTAGGTCGTAAGCGCCGTCGCCGCCGGCGGCGCCGTCGTTCCAGCCGAACCAGAAAGCATTCGACCCGGTATCGATCGACACCAGCGAATCCGGGCTGTCCTGCACGATGCGACCGGTGCCGCCATTCGTCCCGACGAAGATCTGCGTGCCGCTTCCCGAGACCACGTTGTCCGTGGTGAATTTTGCATTGCCGCTGATGGTCAAGGTGCCGTCGCCGCCGGCCCCTTCGCCGACATAGATGCTGGAGCCGGCCGTGAGGTTGAACGTGCCGCCGCTCATGGCGTAATCGCCGGAGCCGCCGACGACGCCAAGCTGCAGGGCGCTGCCGTCGAGATGGATGGCGCCGCCAGTCTGGATGAAGGACCCCGTCCCGGTGTAGCCGACATTGAGGACGGAATAGCCGCCTTCCTTGCCCAGCGTGACCGATCCGCCGGTCATTAGGACGGCTCCCTCGATCGTTCCCGCGGGATCAGGATCGTAACCGATGTCGAACCGGCTGTTGCCGTTGAAGTAGATGGCCGCGCCGTCCTCGACAACGAATTCTGACCCGTTCTGCACGCCGACCCGGCCCGGCCCGCCGCTGGAACCGGCGATGAAGTTGAGATCGATGCCGGTCGCGGTACCTGGCAGTGCCAGATCGTCCCCGATCACCACGCTGCCCGACGTATCGCCGATGGTAATGTTGACGACGTCATCGGCACCCTGCTGGGTCGCAATCGGAATGTACTCGTTGAAGCCAGATTGTCCCG
Organism: Ancylobacter polymorphus; assembly: GCF_022836935.1. Taxonomy (NCBI): domain Bacteria; kingdom Pseudomonadati; phylum Pseudomonadota; class Alphaproteobacteria; order Hyphomicrobiales; family Xanthobacteraceae; genus Ancylobacter; species Ancylobacter polymorphus. The sequence goes on from NZ_CP083239.1 coordinate 1,924,811, forward strand.
CTCCGGTAAACTCAGCCGCCACCAGCGGCGAGCCGAGACCCGCCATAACCGCAATGCTGGCAACCAAGCGCGCGAGCGCCGTCGAATTCCTGAGGTTAGAGGCAAGGCGCGCCGCGCGCTTGTAAACAGTTCCGGAAGAAAGCCCCAACATCTTCACATTCCCATTCTGCAGAAGGCCCGCAATCCCAAGGCTCTTCCGAAGGCATCGCGCCATCTATCATCAGGTGAAACGAAGAAATTCGTGCAGTCAAACAGCCTATCGACGATCCACACGATGATCGATTCTCGAAAATGTCGATCTCAAATAAGCCCGCCAGACTGCAACCGTTGATGCGTACCTGACTACCCCATTTTCCCAACCACTAGTTTAGGGGCGATTCACGGAGGGACAGCAATTTTCTGACGGACCATGTTCGTCCGTCCCGCCCCTGTGTCCGTTGGGGCACAGATATAAAGCGACGTGCGTCTGGACACGGCTCTACGAATCCAAAAAAGGTCAATGCGCATCGGCCATGACCGGCTGCGACGCGGCCCCGCTTCAATGAGTTGCGCGAATCCGGCTTCTGGCTGGGAGATGCCCAGGATGCCCGTCATCGGCTCTGGCAACCCATGCCGGACGTCCTCTCGCTGGAGGCCTTGAACGAGTGGCTGGAGACCCGATGGCGGGAGCTGTGGCTCCAGACCGGGCTGGGCACGCAACCCGGCTCGATCGCCGAGGTATGGCTGAGGAGATCCGGCACCTGATGGCGATGCCCCGGCCGTTCGACGGCTTTTCGAACACGCCAAGCGCGTTTCCCCGACCTGCCTCGTCCACTTGGAGCGCAATCGCTAAAGCGTGCCGTTCGTCCTTCAAAATGCCCACTCGGCATTTTCTGCGCTTCGCGCACCAGTACTCACTCTTCGCCAACCGCCCGGTGAGCCTGCGGATCTATCCCCACCGGATCATCGTCGTCGCTGAGGGGCAGGCGATCTGCCAGCATCAAAGGGTCTTTGCTCGCTCCCATGATCGCCAGAGCCGGACCATCTATGACTGGCGCCATTATCTGGCTGTGGTCCAGCGCAAGCCCGGCGCCCTGCGCAACGGCGCACCCCTTGCCGAGATGCCACCGTCCTTTCGGTCCCTGCAGCAGCACCTGCTCAAGCGACCAGGCGGTGACCGCGAGATGGTGGAGATCCTCTCCCTGGTCCTCCAGCAGGACGGAGCAGGTCGTGCTCACAGCCGTCGGACTCGCTCTCAAGGCCGGCGTGCGGACCAAGACCCACATCCTCACCTGCTGCACCGGCTGATCAACGGCGCGCCGCTGAGCACGCCGACGATCCCGGCCCCTGCCGCCTTCACGCTGACCACCGAGCCGGAGGCCAACGTCGAACGCTATGACACCCTGCGCCGAGCCAGGGAGGCGCGCCATGCGTCATGATCCGGCCAGCGGGACCATCGTCATCATGCTGAGAAGCCTCAAGATGCACGGCATGGCGCAAGCTGTCACAGAGCTGATAGAACAGGGATCGCCGGCCTTCGAGACCGCCATGCCGATCCTCTCGCAACTCCTGAAGGCGGAGACTGCCGAACGCGAGGTGCGATCCACCGCCTACCAGATCAAGGCTGCGCGCTTCCCGGCCTATCGCGACCTCAACGGCTTCGACTTCGCCAGCCGCGAGGTCAATGAATCGTGCGTGCGCCAGCTTCATCGCTGCGAGTTCCCCGACGACGCGCACAACGTCGTCCTGGTCGGCGGGGCGGCTACCGGCAAGACCCTCATCGCCACGGCTCTCGGCGTCCGCGCCGTCGAGTATCATCACAGGCCGGTCCGCTTCTCCTCTGCCGTCGCGCTCGTCAACGCGCTCGGACAGGAAAAGGCGCAGGGAAAGGCCGGCCAGATCGCCGGCCGGCTCGTCTATGCCGAGCTCGTCATCCTCGACGAGCTAGGCTACCTGCCGTTCAGCGCCTCGGGCGGCGCCTTGTTGTTCCACCTGCTGAGCAAGCTCTATGAGCGCACCAGCGTGGTCATCACCACCAATCTCAGCTTCTCCGAATGGGCGACGGTCCTCAGTGATGCAAAGATGACGACCGCCTTGCTTGACCGGCTCACCCATCACCGCGATATCCTTGACACCGGCAATTACAGCTTCCGCTTCAAAAGCAGCTCGGCAAAGCCCCCCAAACCCACCAGGGAGAAGCCGCGAAATTTGACCGCTACCTGGCCCGAAAATCAATAAATGCTCTATTGAGATCGCTTGAAAAATATTACCAATATAAATTCAAATTATTCAAATTCCATATAATAATTGTTATATTAATTATACTTATAAATTATACATGATAGAACCCAAAAGATAGCGGACATAGCCGCAAAAATTGACGCGTAGTTTAATAAATCGGAATCAATTGCAATTGTTTTTCTATATATTCTTAATATAATATACAAAAAAATATTAAAAAGCTCATTGAAAATAAATAAACACATAATAAATTATATTTAATATCGTCAATGAAGTATAGTTGTCATAATTATTGAATTTTTTAATCATGCTATGCAGTCCCGAATATTTATACTATTGCCTATTATTATAATTCGATAAACAAAACATGCGAATCATTCTTGCGGGGGATTGTCCACTGCGCATGCTCTGAAATGTCAATTGGCATGCTCCATGACCTCCTGCAAAAAATCAAGTCAGGTTTCTGCGGACGACGGGGTGTCCCCAGCCGTGAGAATTACTTTTTTGCGACGGTGCCGGATGTCGCCCAGGGTTGGGCCATAACTCAGCACTACCTAGGCAGTTGGGCTGTATAAAGTGTTTATCGCTCTCGATATCGACCACCGTCTCGATCTGGGTAGATGGGCGGGCATCGCGCCCCGGTTTGCACGACGCGTTGCAGCCCGATCGGCCTTTGTCGCTGGCGCTTTCTCCTTGGATGCCGCAGAATCTTCGACCTCCACCTGCACAGCCTCCTCCAGGGCGACGAGAAGCTGGTCCTCGGGCCGCGGTTCGGCGCGCCGGCCCAAGTGATGGGGTTACAATTCCTTGATGATATGACGCGGCCGCTCGATCTCCGCGTCCTGGACGATCAGCATCTCCTGGGGCGTTTCGGGATCACGGGGAAGCTTGGTGCGGAGCGAGGCCAAAACGCTGATGCAATCGTATTCATCCATGGTTTGCGAGGGTTTTTGGCGCGCCGCAACCGGCGCCTTGGTCCATTGTCGTTCATGCACCCGGCGCCAGTGCGGACCTCGAACAAGGCCTGCAACTGCGCCGCTGTCAGCCGATCGAGGATGGCGATGGCCGCGATGGGATCGCCGAAGACCGAGTCCACTCTCCGATGGCCCGGTTTGAGGTCACGAGCATGGCGCCGCGCTCACGGGGGAGGCTGACGAGCTGGAAGAACAGATGCGCAGCGTCGGGCTCAAATGGCAGATAGGCGCTAATGCGCCTTGCTCAATGTCAGCCGGTCGCTTTCGACGGCGGCCTGCGGACACAAAGCCCCGAGACCCTTGCCATCATGCGGGCGACCAGGGTCCAGTTCGTCGAGGCGCCCTGGTGTGCTTTCCGACAGGCGATGCGCCATCTACGCCGGTCGGGACCTGAGATCGGGCGCACGCGCGGCGTCTCATAGCCTGCATGTAGTTGGCTGCCATCAAACAGAGGCCGAAGATCACGGTGTGACGCCAGCAGCATCTTGTCATCCTTTATCTTCCCGGCGTCGTAGCTATCGACAGGCCTGACCACGTCGGTCCGCCTAAATCACCCACATCCCGATGCGGAGCGGGTTTTTGAATGTGTTCGTGATCATGCGCTGGCACAGCCGCAGGGTTCTCTCCTGAGGTTTTCAACACCATGGGCGAACGTCTGCGTCGACGCGCTGAAGGAGGCTTGCCCCGGTTCGGGCGGCCGGCATCTAAAGTCCCGACCCGTTCAGCCAGCTCACAGCCCGCGTTTCGACCAGGTTTTGTCGGCGGCCGGCGTGCGATCTCCCTGGATGCGGCTGCCAGAGTGAATGCACCTCGACGCCTTTGAGATCGTTCCGAAGCTCGATTGGGATCTGCAAATGGGTCACCTACCACAAACGCATGGGCTCAACTCGATTGTCGGCGGACGAGCGTCTGAGAAGGTTCATAAGGCCTGCGAAGGCGCCGACGTGGCAGCGTGGCTGACACCAAACCAATCTTAGACCAGCCGCCTCTCTGTACGAAAAATGGTGACTACATGATATACATTTCAATTATACGGAAATTCGGATAATAAAAATGTGTCTTCATTCGGAATTGCTGCAATGCCGGCATGGTGGCAGCGACAGTCGGACAGGGCTAGTTCCATTCGAGCACTTCGCGAAATTGAGAAATGATTATGAGAAAATCTGGGCAGCATTGCGACGCCGAACTCGAGAAGGACGCTCCCCCAGGCTCGCAGGCGTCTATCGAAGCTAAATTTCGTAGTATTAGGCGCCGTATGCGCCACATGCGTTGGATGTTTCTAGTAACTTTTTTTCTGTTAATGATTATTTTGATAAAGTAAAAGAAAAATTAACTTCGGCTTTCTCTAAGGCGGACAGATGACGCGGGTGCGGTTCACGGAAGAGCAGACATCGCGGCTTTGCGCGAGTATAAAATAGGGGCGGAGAGTGCTGTTCTGTCGCGCAAGCACTGCGTCTCGGAAGCAACCCTGTACAACTGAACCGGAAGGCCCGTTATGGCGGCGCCATGGACGGGTTCGAGGTCAAGGGCCAGAACAGCTTGATGACGAAAACGCCAACCCCAAGAGGCTGCTGGCTGAGCAGATGCTGGATGCCAGCGCGCTCCGCGAGCTTCTTGTAATAAATGGTGGGGTCGGTCGCCACGCGCGAAGCTGTCGCCCATTTGCGGGCCGTGATGCGACTGTTGGAACGGCGGGCATACGGCATTATCGCCGCTGATCGGAAGATGGTCCGCTACCCATCTCATCGACCGGATCTTGCCCTGCGCGCGCAGCTGCGCGATCAATACCAATGAACGCAGGCGCTGTCGGCTATCGCTCGGCCGGCGGCAATTGATCACAATGTTGCCGTAAGGCGGCGGCTGTTCGTCCTTCGGCGTCGCGCAGGTGAGCCGCTCGGGATCAAACGCATCTGTCGCTTCTATTCCTCGCTTTCACGCATGTTGTTCGTTGCAACTGGTTGCAATTCTTGTCGTCTGGCATATCCGTCGATGATCTGGTCAAGGCAATGAGCAATACGCGCAATTTAAGGGCTAGTTGTCGTGGCGGTGCGAAGAGACCGACGGTAAGATGAAGCCCTTCCTGACCGTTCGATCCAGGGCGACTGGCCCTCTCTCTGATCGACGCCACCTGGCTCGAAGTCCGGCGTGGCGGAGGGATCGTCTTGATTGCCGTGATCATCGCCATAGGGTTCAACGCCGAGAGGCGGCGCGAGGTGCTGGGGCTAGATATCGGGATCTCCGAGGCGGGGCTGATGTGGACCGAGTTCCTACGCAAGTGGATGCGCCGGGGCCTGCGCGGGGTGAAACTGGTGGTCTCCGATGCGATGAAGGCATCAAGGCGGCGGTCTCAAGGTGTTCAGAGCTATCTGGAAGTGCATCGGGAGCACTTCCGACGCAATGCCCTGGCCCATGCAGGCCAGAGCGGCGGCGGGTGATCTCGGCCTTCATCTCCACCGCTTTCGCCCAGGAAGCCACTGAGGCGGCCAGCCTGCAATAGCGCACCGTTGCCGATCAAATTCAACCCAAGCTCCCGAAGCTGGCCACTATCATGGAGGAGGCCGAGCATGACGTTTCGTCACCGCCGGTGCGAGCTCCACCACTTGCTGCGACACGATCCATCTCGTTTGTTGCAACCGGTTGCAATTCTTGTCGAGAGATTGGTGGGGCAGTGGGCATGATGCCGGCGGATGCCCAGCACGTAGACCAAACTACGCCTCTCTTGCTCGGGCTCGACCATCGCGGAAAGTTTGAGCCGGATGTGACGGTGAGCGCCGTGCGCGCCGCCACGGTCTGACGCCGCAGCAACTGCTCACCTCGCGGCGCGAAGCGCGCAAGGTGAGCGAGATGATCCCGGCCTTCGTGCCGGCGGTCGTCGCGCCGGAGAGCCAGCCCCCCGTCTGAACCTTCTGCCCCATCGTCACGACCGAAGCGGCGTGGCCGGCAACGGCGCGCCGCGGCCATCGAGATTGCGGTCGCCGGCGCCCGCGTGACGATCGAGAGAGGGGCCTCACCGACGACCATCGCGGCGGTGCTCGGCGCGTTGAAGGCCGGGTTGTGATCGGTCTGACAGGCGTAGTCCGGGTCACGGAGGCGACAAAGCCCGTCGATTTCCGCGAGTGGGCCGAAGGCCTGGGTGAAGCTGGTGTTCTGGGACGGCACCGGCGTGGTGGTGGTCGCCACGCGCCTGGAGGATGGTGAGTTCCGTCGGTCGGCGCGCCGAGACGCTACACGAGGACGAGCTTCTCCTCGCCCTGGAAGAGGCCCATGAGGTGGAGGCCGCAGGTTTTGGGGCATCTGAGGAGAACGCGCCGGCGACAACGGCCGTGCGGGTCGCAAAGCGTCGTGTAAACCGCGGCGCGTTGCCCGCCCATCTGCCGCGCATCGAAACGGTGGTCGATATTGTGAGCGATGTCTGCACTGTCCGTCGTCAGATGATTTGAGACTGTTGCGGCGTCTCAGGAACGGAGGTTCTGGCTCATCTGGGTTTGAGGTTATGCGGCCTGCAGCTGATGCTGCAAGCGTCTCTGTTGGATGGTCTGGCGCTTGATCCTTTCGCGTTCGGTGAGGATGGCCTGCCCACGACCGAGGTAGACGTCGGCGGGCGTCAGGTTGCCCAGGCTCTCGTGGTAGCGGGCATGGTTGTAATGCTCGACGAAGGCGGCGACCTGCCGTTCGAGATCGCCGGGCAGATAGTATTTTTCCAGCAGGATGCGGTTCTTCAGGGTCTGGTGCCAGCGCTCGATCTTGCCCTGCGTCTGGGGATGATAGGGCGCGCCGCGAACATGCTGCATGCCCTTGCCGTCGAGCCAGGTGGCGAGGTCGGCTGAGATGTAGGAACTGCCGTTGTCGCTCAACAGCCTCGGCCGATGCGCGACCGTGATCTGGTCGAGCCCCGATGCCGCCAGAGCCAGATCAAGCGTGGCAGTGACGTCGTCAGTGCGCATCGTGGCGCAGAGCTTCCAGGCGACGATGAACCGGGAGAAGTCGTCGAGCACGGTCGAGAGATAATACCAGCCCCAGCCCGTGATCTTCAGGTAGGTGAAATCGGTCTGCCAGAGCTGGTTGGGCGCCGTCGTCTTGTCCTTGAACTCGGACGCCGCCTTGATGACGATGTAGGCTGGGCTGGTGATCAGATCATGCGCCTTCAGCAGCCGATACACCGATGCTTCCGAGACGAAGTAGCGCTTTTCGTCGGTGAAGCGCACCGCCAGCTCGCGTGGGCTCAGCTCCGTTTCGCGCAGCGCCAGCTCGACGATCTCGTCCCGAACCGGCTCGGGGATCCGGTTCCAGACACGGTCGGGCCGTGAGCGATGATCGGCAAGCGCCTCGACCCCGCCGGTGAGATAGCGATCGTACCAGCGATAGAACGTGGCGCGCGGGATGCCGAGCTTGTCCAAGGTGCGCCGCGCCGGCAGATGCGATCCCTCGACCAGCCGGATGATCTCGGCCTTCTCGGAGGCAGGATACCTCATGTGTCGTCCTCCCCATCCGCGAGCATGCTTTTTTTGAGCAGGCGGTTTTCCAGGGTCAGATCGGCCACGGCCTCCTTCAGCGCCTGCGCCTCACGGCGCAGCTCCTTCACCTCGTCCGAGGTCGCCGCGCGCGCCGTGTCACCGGCGAGACGGCGCTTGCCGGCGTCGAGGAACTCCTTCGACCAGCCGTAATACATCGACGAGGCGATCCCCTCGCGCCGGCACAGCTCGGCGATGCTCTCCTCGCCGCGCACGCCTTCCAGCACGATGCGGATCTTCTCTTCGGCCGAGAACTGCCGCCGCGTCGCTCGGCGGATGTCCTTCACGACCTGCTCTGCCGGTGCTTTCTCCGGCCCGGATTTCTGTCTCATCTGCGCTCCTGAATGGCTGCGATGATCCAGAAATCCTCCCTTCCCGAAAACCATCAAACTGTCTCAAGAGCGCTGACGGCGGACAGTCTGATGAACGGCGTTCGGACCTGCACGCAAAGGCGCCGCGACATTGCCCGCTTCAATGCATCGCGGTCGTTGCAACGGGTTGCAATCAGTGCCGAAGGAGATGATAGGCACGACGCCGGCTGTCGCCGATGACGTCCACCAAATCCTGCCACGCTCTGGCTCGGATGGGGTCACGTCACGCCGTGCATCGCTGTGAGGCGCGGATCGATCGGGTGTTGGGTCCCGGTGTTGGGTGTGGAAAGCCACCGATCGCGCCGTGGGGACCGACCAGTTCCTGCCAATCGCGGGGGCCAACCCCGTTCTATGTTCCGAGACTTCACGGGTCAGCAGGCTAGAGACTGCGACGTGGCGAACATCGCATGGTGCGCACGTGTCATGTCGTGCCTCGGGACCGATAGCACCATGCGCAATCCCATGAATTCTCGTCTGCTTGCGGCCCATAAGAGGGAAATGACATAGATGACACGTGCACGAGTGTGCCATTTCGTGCCATTTGCTCCTCGCCAATCGACACTGCGCGCTAAGCCAACGAACGCAGAGGCCCCCCATGTCCCCTTCCGCACCCATCCGCATCGGCGTCGGTGGCTGGACCTTCGAGCCCTGGCGCGGGGTGTTCTATCCCGACGGCCTGACCCAGAAGCGCGAGCTGGAATATGCCGCGTCGAAGCTCACCGCCATCGAGATCAACGGCACCTATTACGGCTCGCAAAAGCCCGAGAGTTTCGCCAAATGGCATGCGGAGACGCCGGAAGGCTTCGTCTTCACGCTGAAAGGCCCGCGCTTCACCACCAATCGCCGCGTGCTGGCCGAGGCGGGTGAATCGATCGAGCGCTTCTTCAACAGCGGCGTCACCGAGCTGAAGGAAAAGCTCGGCCCGGTGAACTGGCAGTTCATGGCCACCAAGAAGTTCGACCCGGACGATTTCGCCGCCTTCCTCAAGCTCCTGCCCAAGCGTGTCGACGGCCGCGACATCCGCCACGCGGTGGAGGTGCGGCATGAGAGCTTCAAGACGCCGGATTTCGTCGCTCTGGCGCGCGAGCATGGCGTCGCCATCGTCCATGCCGGCGACAGCGATTTCCCCGCCATCGCCGATGTCACCGCCCCCTTCGTCTATGCGCGGATCATGGGCACAAGCGAGGACGAGGCGCTGGGCTATGGGGAAAAGGCGCTGGACGGCTGGGCCGCCACCGCGCGGGCCTGGGCGAGGGGCGAGACGCCGGAAGCGCACAAGCCGACCCTGCTCACCCCGCCGGCGGAAGCGACGCCGCGCGAGGTGTTCCTGTTCGTCATCTCCGGCTTCAAGCCGCGCAATCCCGCCGCCGCGCAGGCGCTCATCGCGCGGGTATGACCGGCGCGACGGGAAACACCAGCCGCGCATGGGTGCCGTGCGGGGCGGCGCGGGCGATTTCCAGCCGCCCGCCATGCAGCGCGGCGATGCGGCGGACGATTTCCAGCCCGATGCCGAGCCCGCCGGCGCGGCGGTAATGGCCGGGCGGGTCCGTCGCCTCGCCCGGCGCGTCGGGGTCGAAGCCGCGCCCGTCATCGATGACGCTGATGCCCGGGCCGTCATCGCTGCGTACCGTGATGGAAACGCCCGGCCCGCCATGGCGCAGCGCGTTCTCGATCAGATTGCGCACCGCGTCCTTCAGCAGGGCGGCATTGCCGGGCACATACACGTCGCCCGCGTCCTCGAAGCCGATACGGGCGCCGCGCGCATAGACGATCGGCGCCAGCGTGCCGACGATCTCGCGGCCAATCTCGTCGAGCGCAATGGGCGTGAAGCCGCTGCGGTCCGCCGCCTCCAGCCGCGCCAGCATCACCATCTGATCGACAAAATGCGTCAGCTCGTCCAGTTCCCCCAGCGTGCGGCGCGCGGCGGGGTGGTCGATATTCTCCAGCTCCAGCCGGATCACCGCCAGCGGCGTGCGGATTTCATGGGCGATGGCGGAGGTGAACAGCTTCTGCGCGTTCATCAATTCGCGGGTGCGGGCATAGGAGCGGTTCACTGCCCCGGCCAGCTGGGCGATCTCGCGCGGCATGCCGGCCTCTTCCAGCCTTGCATCGGGGCTCAGCGGGTCGAGCCGCTCCGCCTGCTCCGCCGCCGCCGTCACCGGGCGCAGCGCGGCGCGGATGGAGAGCAGCGTGGCGCCGAGCACGAAGAGCAAAGTGAGGCTCATCGGCAGCACCATATGGTCCACCACCTCATGCGCCAGCACGCCCCACACCGCGCCCTGCGGGTCGCCGGTCACCGCCACTTCGATAAAGGCGGTGCGCGGGCCGATCTCCACCGTGCGCCCGCCGGCGAAGCTCAGCGGATAGCCGGGCGCGATGATACGCAGCCAGAAGGAGGGCGGGTTGAGGTCGAGGGGCAGGAAATGCGCGGTGCAGGCGTCGTCGCAATGCGAGAACAGCACCGCGCCCTGCGCGGTGCGCACGCGGGCGACATAGCCCGTGCCGGCCGCGCCATAGCGCCGGCGCAGTTCCTCCGGCAGTTCATAGGCGAGGCGGGTGTCGTGCAGCGACAGTCCGGCGGCAAGTTCCGCGCTTTCCTGCTCCAGCACGAGGCGCGCCATATTGTCGGGGTCGCTGCCATAGTCGATCAGCACCGCGACAAGCTGTGCCAGCATGGCGAGCGCGGCGAACAGCACGATGCGCAGCGCGACGAGGCGCCCCAGCGGCGCACGCGCCCCGGCGGCGCGGCTCATCCCTCGGTCTCGCGCAGGAGATAGCCGACGCCGCGCACCGTCTCGATGGCGGTGCGGGTCGGATAGGGCGCCAGCCGCCGGCGCAGCCGCGACATCAGCACCTCGATGGCGTTGGGGCTGATCTCCTCGTCATATTCGGACAGCGTTTCCTCCAGTCCGCGCTTGGGCGTCACCCGGCCGGCATTGCGCAGCAATATTTCCAGCGTCGCCCGCTCGCGCGGGGCCAGCGCGATCACCTCCTCGCCGCAGCGCGCTTCCTGCGTCGCCGGGTCGAAGCGCAGCGCCCCCGCCTCCAGCACGGGATCGGCGGAAACCGGCGCGCGGCGCAGCAGGGCGCGGGCGCGGGCGAGCAGTTCGCCATTGTTGAACGGCTTGGTGAGGTAGTCGTCGGCCCCGGCGTCGAGCCCGGCGATGCGCTCGTCCACCGCCCCGCGCGCGGTCAGCACCAGCACCGGCGTGCTGCTGCGGCTGCGCCTGAGGCCGCGCACGAGGTCGAGCCCGTCGCCGTCCGGCAGGCCGAGATCGAGCAGCACGAGGTCGTAGTGCGTGCTGGCTAAAGCGGCCTGCGCGTCCGCGACGCCGCCCACCGCGTCGAGCCGCCACCCGGCGCCGCGGATGGTCTCGCCGACGAGCTCGCGCAGCCGCGCGCTGTCTTCAACGAGGAGAAGCCGCATCCGCGCTCACCGCCTTTTCCAGCCCGTCACCATCGACCATACGAGGTTCTCGCGGTGGCGCCAGCTCTCGAACAGCGCCGCCGCCGCGTGCAGCAGGGCAAGCACCAGTATGGCATTGGCGAGGCCCTCGTGAAGCTCCTCCAGCCAGTCCTCGCCCCAGAAGGCGTCGAGCGTCGTCATCCAGCCGGTGAGGCAGACGGCGGCGAGCAGCGCCATCAGCGCCAGCATCATCACCGCGCCGGCCGGGTTGTGGCCGAGCATGCGCGGCTCCTCGCCGCGCAAGAGGGCGCGCACATAGGCGATGAGCCGGGAGGGCGTCGGTACGAAGTCGGCAAAGCGGGCGTGCCGCGTGCCGATGAAGCCCCAGACGAGGCGGATGGTGAGCGCGGCGGCGACGGCATAGCCGACGATTTCATGCGGCAGCTCGCCATCTTCCAGAACGAACAGGTTGAGGACGCAGCCGGCGACGACCGTCCAGTGGAACAGGCGCACGACCGGATCCCACACCCGGACGTTCGCGCCCGCGGCCGACGGCGGGACGCCGCCGGCTTGAGCGACCCTGTCGGTCATCAGTCGATCTCGGCCTTGACGACGGCGCCGGTCACCGGGTTGAAATAGACTTCGGCCTTCTTGTTGTCCTTGGTGTAGCCATAGATTTCGTAGCAGGAGCCCGAGACCTTGAAGGTCTTGATCTTCTGATATCCCATCTCGGCCACCTTGGCCTTCATGGCGTCCTCGCTCATCCACTTGTCCTTGGCTTCCGTCGTGCAGACCGGGCCGGCGAAAGCGGCGGCGGGAGCAAGGACGGAGACGGCAACGAGGCCGGCAATGATCTTCTTCATGATGCTTTCCTGATCCTGTGATCGCCGTCAGCGGCGACACCCGGAACGTAGCGGCAGGAGGCTGTCCGCTACCTGTCAAAGCCTCATGTCGAGCCTTGCCGGCCCCCTTTCATTGCCGGCTCAGTTCACTTGCCCCCGGACCATTTCCACTCGCGCACTTCCGGCATGTCGAGGCCGTGGGCGCGGATATAGCGGGCATGCTCGGTCAGCTTGTCGCGGATCGCCTGCCGGACATGGGTGTTGGTCTTGAGCTGCGGCACCCGGTCGAGCACGTCGGCGACGAGGTGGAAGCGGTCGAGCCGGTTGCGCACCACCATGTCGAAGGGCGTGGTGGTGGAACCTTCCTCGACATAGCCGCGCACATGCATGTTGTCGTGGTTGGTGCGGCGATAGGCGAGGCGGTGGATGAGCCAGGGATAGCCGTGATAGGCGAAGATCACCGGCTTGTCGGTGGTGAACAGCGCGTCGAAATCCGTCTCCGACAGCCCGTGCGGGTGCTCGGATTGCGGCTGCAGCGTCATCAGGTCGACCACATTGACCACGCGCACCTTGAGGTCCGGGAAGAAGCCGCGCAGCAGGTCGGCGGCGGCCAGCGTCTCCAGCGTGGGCACGTCGCCGGCGCAGGCCAGCACCACATCCGGGTCGACGCCGCCATCGGTGGAGGCCCATTCCCACATGCCGATGCCCTTGGCGCAGTGCTTGATGGCGCTGTCCATGTCGAGCCATTGCGGCGCGGGCTGCTTGCCGGCGACGATGACATTGACCCGGTTCCACGAGCGCAGGCAGTGGTCGGTGACATAGAGCAGCGTGTTGGCGTCCGGCGGCAGGTAGACGCGCACGATCTCCGCCTTCTTGTTTACGACATGGTCGATGAAGCCGGGGTCCTGGTGGCTGAAGCCATTATGGTCCTGCCGCCAGACATGCGAGGTGAGCAGATAGTTGAGCGAGGCGATGGGCCGGCGCCATTCCACCTCGGAGGCGGATTTCAGCCATTTGGCGTGCTGGTTGAACATCGAATCGACGATGTGGATGAACGCCTCGTAGCAGGAGAACAGCCCGTGCCGGCCGGTGAGCAGATAGCCCTCCAGCCAGCCCTGGCACATATGCTCGGAGAGCATTTCCATCACCCGCCCGTCGCGGGCGAGATGGTCGTCATAGGACAGCGTCTCCGCGTCCCAGGCGCGGTTGGTCACCTCGAACAGCGCCTGCAGCCGGTTGGAGGCGGTCTCGTCCGGGCCGAAGACGCGGAAATTCTTCGACGCCGCATTGTCCTTCATCACGTCGCGCAGGAAGGCGCCCATGATGGCGGTGGATTCCAGCTCCTTCTCGCCGGGATGGGCGACCTCCGCCGCATAGGCGGTGAAATCCGGCAGGCGCAGCGGCCGGCGCAGCGCGCCGCCATTGGCGTGCGGGTTGGCGCTCATGCGCTTCACGCCCTCGGGCGCCAGCGAGGCGATCTCGGGCTTGAGCGTCCCCGCCGCGTCGAACAGCTCTTCCGGCTTGTAGCTCTTCATCCAGTCTTCGAGCAGGGTCAGGTGCTCGGGCTTCGACATGTCGGAGAACGGCACCTGATGCGAGCGCCAGAAGCCCTCCGCCTTCTTGCCGTCCACCGTCTTCGGCCCGGTCCAGCCCTTGGGGCTGCGCAGGATGATCATCGGCCAGCGCGGGCGGTCGGTGTCGCCGCGGGTGCGCGCCGCATCCTGGATCGCGCGGATCTTGCCATGCGCCTCGTTCAGCGCCGCCGCCATCGCCTGGTGCATCGGCTCGGGGTCTTCGCCCTCGACGAAGATCGGGTCGTAGCCATAGCCCTCGAACAGGCTTTTCAGCTCCTCATGCGGGATGCGGGCGAGCACGGTCGGGTTGGCGATCTTGTAGCCGTTGAGGTGCAGGATCGGCAGCACCGCGCCGTCGCTGGCGGGGTTGAGGAACTTGTTGCCGTGCCAGGAGGTGGCGAGCGGCCCGGTCTCGGCCTCGCCGTCGCCGACGACGCAGGCGACGATCAGGTCCGGGTTGTCCAGCACCGCGCCATAGGCGTGGGAGAGCGAATAGCCGAGCTCGCCGCCTTCATGGATCGAGCCGGGGGTTTCCGGCGCCGCGTGGCTGGGAATGCCGCCGGGGAAGGAGAACTGCCGGAACAGCCGGCACAGCCCGGCCTCGTCCTGCGAGACATCGGGGTAGAGCTCGCTATAGGTGCCTTCCAGATAGGTCGCCGCCACCACGCCGGGCGCGCCATGGCCGGGGCCGGCGATGAACAGCACCTCCGCGCCGGTGTCGCGGATCAGCCGGTTGAGATGGACATAGAGGAAGTTCAGCCCCGGCGTCGTGCCCCAATGGCCGAGCAGGCGCGGCTTCACATGTTCCAGCGTCAGCTTCTCGCGCAGCAGCGGGTTGGCGAGCAGGTAGATCTGCCCGACGGAGAGATAGTTCGCCGCCCGCCACCAGGCGTTCATGCGGTTGAGAAGGTCCGGCGCGAGAGTCTCCGTCGCCTGCTGCGATGCCATTGCTCTGTCCTCTGCGTGGGTTGCCGTTGGGTGAGATAGGGCGCGGGCCTGCCGGGTCACGGGACCAGCACCGCCGCCCCCTGAAATTGGCCCGCGCGCAGATCGGCGAGGGCGTCATTGGCCTGTTCCAGCCGGTAGACATGGGTGGTCGCCCGCACCCCGGCCCGCGGGGCGAGGGCGAGGAATTCGTGCGCGTCGTCACGGGTCAGGTTGGCGACGGACAGCACCTGCCGCTCTTCCCACAAGAGCGAATAGGGAAATTGCGGGATGTCGCTCATATGGATGCCGCCGCACACCACCCGACCGCCTTTGCGCACCGCGCGCAGGGCGAGCGGCACCAGCGCGCCGACGGGGGCGAAGATCAGCGCGGCGTCGAGCGGCACCGGCGGCGCCTCGCCCGAGCTTCCCGCCCAGCGCGCGCCGAGCGAGAGGGCGAGCTGTTGCGCGCCCTCGTCGCCGGCGCGGGTAAAGGCATAGACCTCGCGCCCCTGCCAGCGGCAGAGCTGGGCGATGAGATGGGCGGCGGCGCCGAAGCCGTAGAGCCCGACGCGCTGGGCCTCCCCCGCCAGTTTCAGCGTGCGCCAGCCGATCAACCCGGCGCACATCAGCGGCGCGGCGGCGACGGGATCGTCGAAGCCGATGAGCGGAAAGCAGAAGGCGGCATCGGCGACGATATGCGAGGCGAAGCCGCCGTCGCGGGTGTAGCCGGTGAAGGCGGGGGCGTCGCACAGATTCTCGCGCTGGCTGGCGCAATAGGGGCAGTGGCCGCAGCTATGGCCGAGCCACGGGATTCTGACGCGGGTGCCGAGCGCGGGCACCTCGACCCCTTCGCCCTGCGCCTCGACAATGCCGACCACCTCATGGCCGGGGATGATGGGCAGCGGGCCGGGCGGCAGATCGCCATCGACGACGTGAAGATCGGTACGGCACACGGCGCAGGCTTCCACCCGCACCCGGATTTCCCCGGGGCCGGGCGCCGGCAGCGCGCGTTGTTCGAAACGCAGCGCCTCGCCAGTGGCGTGGAGGACCATGGCCTTCATCAAGGGGACCTCAGGGGTGATGGCGCCGGCATCCAACAGGCTCATGGCCGTCCCTTCGTTGATCGTGGTCAAGACGCGGGTGCAAATGACGGCTACTCATGCGCTACTGTTCGTGGACACTGTTTCGCGAGCAACTGGCGGATGCGGCCCGGCGCCCCATCCTCTTGATGAGCGGCTGCAATCCTAGGGAGCCACGATGGCAGGTCAGCGACGGTTCCAGGCTTTCTCTCTCGCGCTCGTGCTCGCGGCCGCCCTCGCCGCGCCGGCAGCGGCCCAGGAGACGGGTTCCGGCACGGCCTCGCCCACCGGTCTCGCGGCGCGCCTGCAGGGGCTGATCGGCAAGCTCACCGGCAACCGGCTGCCGGAGGGCATCGTCTCCACCAATGGGCGGATCGAGGCGGAGCAGGTGCTGGTCGCCGCCAAGCTCGCCGGCCGCGTGCTCACCGTGCTGGTGGAAGAGGGCCAGACGGTGGAGACCGGGCAGGTCGTCGCCCGCATGGACACGTCCGAGCTGGAAGCCCAGCTCGCCGGCGCGCAGGCGCAGGTGCGCCGGGCGGAAAAGGCCATTGCCGAGGCGGAAGCCGCCATCGCCCAGCGCGAGAGCGAGCGCACGCT
This sequence comes from Ancylobacter polymorphus, assembly GCF_022836935.1. Lineage (NCBI taxonomy): Bacteria > Pseudomonadati > Pseudomonadota > Alphaproteobacteria > Hyphomicrobiales > Xanthobacteraceae > Ancylobacter > Ancylobacter polymorphus. The sequence goes on from NZ_CP083239.1 coordinate 1,941,312, forward strand.
GGCGCAGCAGGAACATGAGCGCGCCTCCAAGCTGAAGGAGAGCGGCTTCGGCACCGCCCAGTCGCTCGACTTGCGCCAGAGCCAGCTCAATGTCGCGCTGGCCGCGCTCAAGGCGGCCCATGCCTCGCTGGACGAGGCGGACGCCGCCGCCGATGCCGCGCGGGCGGAGGTGGCGCGGGTGCAGTCGCTGATCGACGATTCCACCTTGCGGGCGCCCCGGCGCGGCCGGGTCGAATACCGGCTGGTGCAGTCGGGCGAGGTGGTCGCCGCCGGTGCGCCCATCGTCACCCTGCTCGACCTGTCGGATGTCTACATGACCGTGTTCGTGCCGGCGCGCGTCGCCGGGCGGCTGGCCATGGGCGACGAGGCGCGGATCATTCTCGATCCCGCGCCGGATTATGTCGTGCCGGCCAAGGTGAGCTTCGTCGCCACCGGCGCGCAGTTCACGCCGAAGGCGGTGGAGACGGCGGATGAGCGGGAAAAGCTGATGTTCCGCGTCAAGCTGCGCATCGCGCCGGAGCTGCTGCGGCAATATGAGGACCGGGTGAAGGCCGGGGTGCGCGGCCTCGCCTATGTCCGCACCGATCCGGCGACGCCGTGGCCGGATAGGCTCGCGGTCAAGCTGCCGCAATGAGCGGGGATGCGGGCACGCCCGTCCTCGCGCTTGCCGGCGTCACCCATCGCTATGGCAAGACGCTGGCGCTGGACGGGGTGGACCTCGCCGTGCCGGCCGGCTGCATGGCTGGGCTGATCGGGCCGGACGGGGTGGGCAAATCGACCCTGCTCGGCCTCGCCGCAGGCGTCACCCGCCTGCAGGAGGGCCGCGTATCCGTGCTCGGCGGCGACATGGCGGCGCGCGACTGGCGCCGGCAGGCGGGCGGGCGCATCGCCTTCATGCCGCAGGGGCTGGGGCGCAATCTCTACCCGACCCTGTCCATCGCCGAGAATCTGGATTTCTTCGGCCGGCTGTTCGGCCAGGGCGCGGCGGAGCGTGCCGAGCGTATCGCCGAACTGCTCGCCGCCACCGGCCTCGCCCCCTTCGCCGCGCGCCCGGCCGGCAAGCTCTCCGGCGGCATGAAGCAGAAGCTCGGCATCTGTGCCGCGCTGATCCACGACCCCGATCTCGTCATTCTCGACGAGCCCACCACCGGCATCGACCCGCTGTCGCGCCGGCAGTTCTGGGAATTGATGGCGCGGCTGCGCGAGCGCCGCCCGTCGATGAGCGTCATTGTCGCCACCGCCTATATGGAGGAGGCGGAGCGCTTCGACTGGCTGGCGGCGATGAATGCCGGGCGGGTGCTCGCCACCGGGACGCCGGCCGAGATCCGCGCGCAGGCGGGGGAGGCGACGCTGGAGCGCGCCTTCGTCGCCCTGCTGCCGCAAGCCGAGCGGGCGCAGGACGGCCCGCTGCCGGACCTGCCGCGCGTCGTCCATGACGGCGAGCCGGCGATCGAGGCCAACGGGCTCACCCGCCGCTTCGGCGATTTCGTCGCCGTCGACCATGTGAATTTCCGCATCGAGCGCGGCGAGATCTTCGGCTTTCTCGGCTCCAACGGCTCGGGCAAGTCGACGACGATGAAGATGCTCACCGGCCTTCTGCCCGCCAGCGAGGGCGAGGCCAAGCTGTTCGGCGCCCCGCTCGCCGGCGGCGACATGGAAACGCGCAAGCGCGTCGGCTACATGTCGCAGGCCTTCTCGCTCTATGGCGAACTCACCGCGCGGCAGAATCTCGTGCTGCACGCCGAGCTGTTCGAGATCGCCGACCGCGAGGCGCGCGTCGCCGAGATGGAGCGGCGCTTCGACCTCGCCGACGTCGCCGATATGCGGCCCGAAAGCCTGCCGCTCGGCATCCGCCAGCGGCTGCAGCTCGCCGTGGCGGTGATCCATCGCCCGGAAATCCTCATCCTCGACGAGCCGACCTCCGGCGTCGATCCGGTGGCCCGCGACGGCTTCTGGCGCACGCTGATCGAGTTGTCGCGGCAGGACGGGGTGACGATCTTCCTCTCCACCCATTTCATGAACGAGGCCGAGCGCTGCGACCGCATCTCGCTGATGCATGCCGGCCGGGTGCTGGCGGTCGGCACGCCGGAGGCGCTGAAGCGCGAGCGTGGCATGGCGACGCTGGAAGAGGTGTTCATCACCGTGCTGGAAGAGGCCGGCATGGGGCGCGACGCCGGCGCAGTGGAGCTGAAGGAACGCCCGGCGACGCTGGCGCCGGTGAAGCGCTTCGACGCCGGCCGGCTCTGGGCCTATGCGCGGCGCGAGGCGCTGGAAATCGTGCGCGACCCCGCCCGCCTCGCCTTCGCGCTCATCGGCCCGATCCTGCTCCTGTTCACCTTCGGCTACGGCATCTCCTTCGATGTCGAGAAGCTGCCCTATGCCGCCTTCGACCAGGACCGCAGCGCCCAGAGCCGGCAGGTGCTGGAGAGCTTCGAGGGCTCGCGCTATTTCGAGACCCATGCGCCCATATCCTCGATCGAGGAGCTGGAAACGCGGATCAAAAGCGGGGAGCTCAAGCTCGCCATCGAAATCCCCCCGAATTTCGGCCGCGACCTGCTGCGCGAGCGCACGCCTGAAATCGGCGTCTGGCTCGACGGCTCCATGCCGTTCCGCGCCGAGACCACACGCGGCTATGTCCAGGGCATCGCCCAGAGCTATCTCACGGATGCGCAGGAGCGCAGCACGGGCAAGGCCAGCCCGTCCGCCGCCTTCACCCTGGAGCCGCGCTACCGCTACAATCAGGCGTTCAAGAGCGTGAACGCCATGGTGCCGAACGTCATCATGCTGATGCTGGTGCTGATCCCCGCCATCATGAGCGCGCTCGGCGTGGTGAAGGAGAAGGAAACCGGCTCCATCACCAATTTCCAGTCGACCCCGGTAACGCGGTTCGAATTCCTGCTCGGCAAGCAATTGCCCTATGTCGCCATCGCCTTTGTCAGCTTCCTCACCATGGTTGTGGCGGCGTGGCTGGTGTTCGCCGTGCCGGTGAAGGGCTCCTTCGCCACGCTGGCCTTCGGCTCGCTGGTCTATGTATTCTCCACCACCGCCTTCGGCCTGCTGGTATCGAGCTTCGTCAGCAGCCAGGTGGCGGCGATCTTCGCCACCGCCATCGTCGCCATCATTCCGGCGGTGAATTTCTCCGGCCTGCTGGTGCCGGTCTCCTCGCTGTCGGGCGGGGCGCGGCTGATGGGGCTGGCCTTTCCCTCGGCCTGGTATCAGCAGGTGAGCGTCGGCACCTTCACCAAGGCGCTCGGCTTCGGCGCGCTGTGGCACGACATCGCCATGGTGTTCGTGCTCGCGCTTGTCTTCATCGCCGGCGCCATGCTGGCGCTTCGCAAGCAGGGGGCGTGAGCATGTTCGCCCGCCTTGCCCGCATCTGGCGCCTCGGCATCAAGGAACTCTACAGCCTCAAGGCCGACCCGGTGCTGGCGGGGCTGATCCTCTATACCTTTACCGTCGCGGTCTACACCGTCTCGGCCGGCGCCAAGTTCGAGGTGGAGAACGCCGCGGTGGCGGTGGTGGACGAGGACCAGAGCGCGCTGTCGCGCCAGCTGCGCGACGCGCTGCTGCAGCCTTTCTTCAAGCCGCCCGTCGTCATCACCGCCGATGAGGTCGATGCGGCGATGGATTCCGGGCGCTATGTCTTCGTACTCACCATCCCACCGAAATTCGAGCACGACCTTATCGCCGGCCGCGACCCCGCCTTGCAGCTCGACATCGACGCGACCGCCATGTCGCAGGCGGGCAATGGCGCCGCCTATATCCAGAACATCATGACGCAGGAAGTGGCCGCCGCGCTCGCCGCCCGCTCGGCCGTCGCCTCCTCCACGGGCGAGGCGCCGGTGAGCGTGGTGATCCGGCCGAAATTCAACGCCAACCTCACCTCCGCCTGGTTCACGGCGGTGATGCAGGTCATCAACAACGTCACCATGCTCGCCGTCATCCTCTCCGGCGCGGCGCTGATCCGCGAGCGCGAGCACGGCACGATCGAGCATCTGCTGGTCATGCCGGTGACGCCGATCGAGATCATGCTGGCGAAGATCTGGGCCAATGGCCTCGTCATCGTGGTGGCGGCGACGCTGTCGCTGCTCATCGTGGTCGAGCGGCTGCTCAACGTGCCGGTGCAGGGCTCGGTGACGCTGTTCGTCGCCTCCATGCTGGTCTACCAGTTCTCGGTGACGGCGCTCGGCATCTTGGTGGCGACGGTGTCGACCTCCATGGCGCAGTTCGGCCTCATCGTCATGCCGATCCTCATCGTCATGAACCTCTTGTCGGGCTCGACCACGCCGATGGAGAGCATGCCGGTCTGGCTGCAGAATGTGATGCAGCTCTCGCCCTCCACCCATTTCGTCGCGCTGTCGCAGGCGGTGCTTTATCGCGGCGCCGGGCTGGCGGTGATCTGGCCGAATCTGCTCGCGCTCGCCGCCATCGGCGCCGCCTTTTTCGGCCTCGCCGTGCTGCGCTTCCGCAAGGCATTGCAGGCGGCGGGGTAGAGCAATCGCGCCTTCGGCGTGCGGGTTTTAAGCGCCGAACTTTGCCCGCAGCGTCTCGCGCATGGCGGCGAGAATCTCGGCGGAAAGCGCCGGGTCGCCCTCGGCCACGCCGCGCGCCAGGGTCAGTGCGCCGATCATGCCGCAAAGCACTGCCAGCGCCTGCCGCCGCCGCTCTTCGGGCGTGGCCTCCGTCATGTGCCGCTCCAGCGCGGCGAGAAAGCCTTCCAGCCCTTCCGCATAGCTCTTCTGCAGCTCGGGCGACTGGCGCGCGACCTCGGCGCCGAGCGCGGAAAGGGCGCAGCCGCGCGCCGGGGCGTCGCGATGCGCCGGGGTGAGGTAGCGGTCGAGCAGCGCGGTCAGATCCGCAGAGTGCCGCCAACTCTCGATGCCTTCCGCGCAGGCTTCGCGGCAGGCCTGGTCGGCAAGGTCGGCCTTGGAACGGAAATGGCCATAGAAGGCGCCATGGGTCAGGCCGCTCGCCTGCATGATCTCGGCGACGCCGACATCCTTGATGCCGCGTTCGCGGAACAGGCGCGAGGCGGTTTCCAGAATCGCCCTTCTGTGCTCGGCGACCTTGGCTTTCGTGACCCGCAACGCGGCTCTCCTTGACCCCCCGAGGGGGTGGGCTGGGGTGGCCGAAACAGCGCGGCCGGAACTGTTTAAGACCACGAAAAGACCGGCGAGGAAACAACAGCTTGCGCCGTTATGGAGGGAAAGCGGCGACCTGTCGCGGCGTCAGCCCGGCGCGGGGCGGCGTCGCAGCCGGGCGCGCAGCGTCCGCAGCCCGGCCAGCACCGGCCGTTCCACCGCCACGAGGAACAGCGTCGCCAGAGCGAGCGCGGCGAGGAAGGTCGCCGCGAACAGCCCGGCCAGCGCCGCCGGCTCCAGCGGGCCGAAGCGGGCATAGAAAGCGCAGGCTGGCGCGACGATGAGCGGCACATGCACGAGATAGAGCGGGAAGGAGAGTGCGCCGAGACGCTGCAAGGGCGCGCTCTCGAACAGGCGCCGCACCGGCGGGGTGATGAGCAGCGCCACCAGCACCATCACCGCGCCGATCTGCCGGGGCCCGTCGACGCCGAGAAAGGATTGCAGCAGGGGAATGAGGCCGCCCTCACTGGAATGGCCGGGATAGGTGGCGCCGAGCACGAGGCCGAGCAGGCCGAGGAGCGCGCCGCCCCGCTTATGGTCGCGCAGGAGGTGTCGGAACTCATAGACCAGCGCGCCGCCGCAAAAGGCGGCGAGCGAAAACTGCCCCAGCACGGCGAGGACCAGCGCCCCTAGCGCCATGGCGGGCGGGCGCGCCCGGCCGGGCAGCAGCGCATAGGAGCCATAGATCAGCACCGAGCCGAAGAACTCCGCTTGCATGGTCCAGAGCGGGTTGTTGAACCGCGTCGTGCCGGTGAGAAACACGCCGATGCCGCCTTCCCACAGCGCCTGATCGAAGGGCGGGATCGGCGGCTGATAGGTCCAGCGGAACCAGCGGCTGCCGGTCATCGCCTGCACCTCGCGCGCCGCCTCGGGAAAGCCGTTCAGCCACGCCCAGGCAAGCGCCGAGGAGACGAGGGCGGGCAGGGCGAGCCTGAGATAGCGCAGGCCGATGAGCGCGGGCGCCTCGCGCGCGCTGCGCGGCGCCGAGGCGGCGAGCACGAAGCCGGACAGCACGAAGAACAGGGCGACGGCGAAATGCCCGTTCCACAGCACCGCCAGCGGCGTGTCCCACGGGCCGAAGCCGGTGCGACCCCAATCGGTGAAGGGCGCCGGGGTGAAGGCGTAGAAGAAATGGAACGCCACCACCGAACAGGCGGCGACCCCGCGCAGCCCGTCGAGGCAGAGCACCCTTTGCGAGGGAACTACGGCGGGGGCGGCGGGCGTGGCGACGGTGGGCGCGACGAGGGCAGGGCGCGGCGGCATGGGGGCGGGCGGTCCGGTAGGGGGGCGATAAGGCCGCCCTAAGATACCGGCAGAGCCGGCCGGGTGGCGAGCCCCCATGGGGCGCCGCTCGGGGTGGAGCAGTATTTCGGCATCGGCGGCGGTTCGCCGGCCGCGTCGTCGCCCGTGCGGCCGTTCGCGCCCGGCCCGGCCGAGGCCCGCTTCGTCCGTGCCCGGCTCAGTCCTCCGGCGTCGGCTGGTCCTTCGCGTGCTGCTCCGCGCCCTGCTGCGGCGCCAGCCAGTTCTCGCGGCGGATGGTCCACAGTTCATAGGACGGCACCAGCGCGGAGGGCGGCGCGTCCAGCGTGCCGAGCTTGACCTCGATCTCGTCCGAGCCCTCTTCCCAGCAGAACAGCTGCGAGCCGCAGCGCGGGCAGAAGCGCTCCCCGCCGGCCCGCGCCTGCCAGCAGGCGAGCTCGCCCGACAGCGTCACGCGGGCGCGCGGCCAGATGGCGAAGAAGGAAAAGGCCGAGCCGGACTGTTTGCGGCAGGTGGCGCAATGGCACAGCCCGGTGCGCAGCGGCGCGCCGTCGATTTCATAGCGCACCTCCCCGCAATTGCAGCCGCCGGTCAGGATCATGGTCGGTCTCCGTGGGGTTGGGGTTGCGCGCTATCGTAGACCGGGCAACGACGCACGCCACCTCCGGTTCCGGCAGGGTGCGAGCATGGCGTGTGGCCACGCCGTTGTCCGCCCCCGCCCTGTGTGCCACGCTAACCTATGGCTTCCTTTGAATTCCGATCCGTGCGGGAGGATGGCCGCGACGTTCATCTGCGCGACATTCTCCACCTCTTGCAGCCGCGTGGCGACCTTGCCGCGTGGGAGCTGGATCATGGCGAGGAGGGGGAATTCTGGGCGACGGCCATACGCGGCCACGACATCGACTGGGCGCAGGCGATCGCCGGAACCGGCCAGCGCCTCTCAGGCGCGGCCTTGCGCGCCCGCGCGGACACCCTTCTCCAGGTCATCACCGGGGAGTTCCGCGCCTTTGAGGGCGCGGCGGCGGCGCCATGGCTGAGCGTAATCGCCTTCGACAGTTCGTTCTACGCGATCGAAACCGAGGACGAGGCGGTGCTCGCCCTCGCCCGGCAGCATTTCATCTGGTAGCGCCGGGCTGAGCCCGTCCTGCCGGCCACGAAAAAGGCCCGCCTCGCGGCGGGCCTCTCGGTCGTTGGGGTGTGCGCGGTGCCGCGCGTCACTCCGCCTTCGGCTCCACCGGGGCGGAGCGCAGCACGGCGTCGTCCGCCTTCATCGCCGCGGCGCGCGGGCGCATGGAATCGCCGCTCTCTTCCGGGCGGGGGGTGCGGTGCGCCATCGTCTTGTCGATGGTGACGAGCCGCAGCACATTGGTGGTGCCGGGGGTGGCGAAGGGCACGCCGGCGGTGATGGCGATGAGGTCGCCTTCCGTCGCGAAGCCGTGGTCCACCGTCACCTGCGTCGCCTTGGCCGCCATCTCGCCGAAGGTGTGGATCTCCTCCGGCGCATGCACGACATGCACGCCATAGGACATCACCAGCCGGCGGGCGGTGGAGAGCTGGCTGGCGATTCCGATGATCGGGATGCGTGGGCGCTCGCGCGCCGCGTGCAGCGTGGTGGTGCCGGAGAGCGTATAGGTGCAGATCGCCGCCGCATTGGTCGACAGCGCCGCGTGATAGGCGGCCTGCGTCACCGCATCGGCCACCGAATGGCCCTGCTCCGGGCGCTGCGATTCGATGATGGCGCGGTAGCCGGGGTCGCGCTCCACCTGCTTGATGATCTGGTCCATCATCGCCACGGCTTCCACCGGGTACTGGCCGGCGGCGCTCTCGGCCGAGAGCATCACCGCGTCGGCGCCGTCATAGACGGCGGTGGCGACGTCGGAGACCTCGGCGCGGGTCGGCACGGGCGCGCTGATCATGGATTCCAGCATCTGCGTCGCCACGATCACCGGCTTGCCGAGGCGGCGGGATTCGCGGATCACGCGCTTCTGCAGCGCCGGGATTTCCGGCAGCGACAGCTCGACGCCGAGATCGCCGCGCGCCACCATGATGCTGTCGGACAGCTCGGTGAGGCGGGTGAGGTGCTCGACCGCCAGCGGCTTCTCCAGCTTCAGGTTGATCTGGGCGCGGCCCTGGATCAGTTCCTTGGCCTCGATCACGTCCTCGGGGCGCTGCACGAAGGAGAGCGCGATCCACTCAACGCCGAGGTCGAGGGCGAAGAACAGGTCGGCGCGGTCCTTGTCGGTGAGGGCCGAGACGGGGAGCAGCACGTCGGGGACGTTGAAGCCCTTGTTGTTGGACAGCTTGTTGCCGGCCACCACCTCGGCCTCGATAAAGCCGGCGCCCTTCTTCACCACGCGCACGCGCACCTTGCCGTCGTCGAGCAGCACGGTGGAGCCCTCATTGAGGGCTTCGAGAATTTCCGGATGCGGGATCGAGACGCGGGTCTCGTTGCCCGGCGTCGGGTCGGTGTCGAAGCGGATGGTCGAGCCGGCGGTCAGGTTGATGAAGCCATTCTCGAAGCGGCCGAGGCGCAGCTTCGGGCCCTGCAGGTCGGCGAGCACGCCGATCGGCCGGCGGACTTCCTTCTCAAGTGCGCGCACAGAGGCGAGCACCCTTCCATGGTTTTCCTGCGTGCCGTGGCTGAAATTCAGCCGGAACACGTCGACCCCGGCCTCGTACAGCGCCTTGATCATCTCCGGGCTCGAAGATGCCGGACCCAGCGTCGCCACGATTTTGGTCGCGCGTCCACGCCTGCTAACCATGATATCCTCCGTCGGTGGGCTTGCCGATGCGCAGCACCGGCGAACCCTCATATGAACCAAAAGTCTACTTCTGTCTCTCGGATGTTATCTTGCACCGCAGCGTGTCCCTTTCGCGACGCCGAGGGCGGATCCCATCACAAGAGCGTGCCGGTGCGGCAGGCGCGGCGGCGGCGATCCGGGCTGCATTTCCGCGCCGGAGGCCTGCCGGAATCGTCTTGCTGGCATGCGGAATTCTGTATACCACTATGCGTGTCGCGCATGCGGTCCCACGCGTCTCGACGGCCTCCGTCCCCGGAAATTCTCCGCGCCCCGCCGCGGGTGACATGGGTGGCGGACCCGGCCGGGGGCGCCGGGCCGGCGAGCGGAGCCCCACCGGCCCGTCCCTGGCGACGCATGAAGAAGACGGCCAATGACCTTCTCGGGAGGAAGGCGATCTTGGGAGTGAGGCAGTGCGCATCGCAATTTTGAAGGAAGAAGCGCGGTTCGAGCCGCGCGTGGCGGCCAGTGCCGACACGGTAAAGCGCTATATCGGTCTGGGTGCGGCGGTTTTTGTCGCCTCGGGGGCGGGGTCGGCGTCGGGGATTGGCGACGGGGAGTATGAGGGCGCGGGCGCAACCGTGGTGGCGGATAACGCTGCCGCCGTGGCGGGCGCGGATGTCGTGCTCGCGGTGCGCCGGCCGGAGGCCGCCGCGCTCAAGGGCGCCAACAAGGGCGCGTTGGTCATCGCCATCGCCGACCCGCATGGCCATGAGGCCGCGCTGACCGAGATCGCCGGCACCGGCGTGTCGCTGTTCGCCATGGAGCTGATGCCGCGCATCACCCGCGCGCAGGTGATGGACGTGCTGTCCTCCCAGGCGAACCTTGCCGGCTACCGCGCGGTGATCGACGCCTCCGCCGAGTTCGGCCGGGCCTTCCCGATGATGATGACGGCGGCCGGCACCGTGCCGGCGGCGCGCGTGTTCATCATGGGCGCGGGCGTGGCCGGGCTGCAGGCCATCGCCACGGCGCGGCGCCTCGGCGCGGTGGTCTCGGCCACCGATGTGCGCCCGGCGGCGAAGGAACAGGTCGAGAGCCTCGGCGCCAAGTTCATCGCCGTCGAGGACGAGGAGTTCAAGCAGGCGGAAACCTCCGGCGGCTACGCCAAGGCGATGTCGGCGGAGTACCAGGCCAAGCAGGCGGCGCTGACCGCCAGCCACATCGCCAAGCAGGACATCGTCATCACCACGGCGCTGATCCCCGGCCGCCCGGCGCCCAAGCTGGTGTCGGCCGACATGGTGGCGTCGATGAAGCCGGGCTCGGTCATCATCGACCTCGCGGTGGAGCGCGGCGGCAATGTCGCCGGTGCGGTGCCGGGCGAGGTGGTGACGACCGCCAATGGGGTGAAGATCGTCGGGCATCTGAACGTGCCGGGCCGTCTCGCCGCCACCGCCTCGCAGCTCTACGCCAAGAACCTCTACGCCTTCGTCGAGACGCTGGTGGACAAGGGGTCGAAGGCGCTCAGCGTGAAGTGGGACGACGAGCTGGTGAAGGCGACGCTGCTGACCAAGGACGGGGCGGTGGTGCATCCCGGTTTCGCGCCGGCGCCGGCCGCGGCCGAGGGCGCGTCGGCGGCGTGAGCCGGGCGGGCTGAGGGCCCAGTCCTCCTCCCTCATCCCCGGGCTTGACCCGGGGATCCCACCTGACGCGGCGCGTCGGGAGACGCCTGGGTGCCCGGGTCAATCCCCGGATCAAGTCCGGGGACGGGCATGAGGGCGCGAAGGGGGCGAGGGTCGCGCGGGCTCCGCAGCCGGTCCCGGCTCGGCGCTTGGCGCCGTCCGGGATGACGCGGCGGGGCGGTGTCCGGAACGCTGGTAACGAGATCAAGCCTTAAGGGCGGCCCGGCCGGGGAGATCGGCAGCCGCCTCACAGAACGGGGAATCGAGGAAATGGCCAATCCGGCAGGGGGCGTGATACTCGCCCAGAACGCGCCTGGCGTCTCCGACGCGGCGCAGGGGGCGATGGCGCAGAACGCGGCCGAAGGGGCGCGTATGGCGGCGGAAGTGGCGCGGCAGGCGGCGGAAGCGGCGCAGGCCTATGCCGCGGCGGCGCAGCAGAGCTATGCGGAACTTGCGGGCAATGCGGCGCATGCGCTGACCGGCGGGGCGATCGACCCCTTCGTGTTCCAGCTCGCCATCTTCGTGCTGGCGGTGTTCGTCGGCTATTACGTCGTATGGTCGGTGACCCCGGCGCTGCACACGCCCTTGATGAGCGTCACCAACGCCATCTCTTCGGTGATCGTGGTCGGCGCGCTGCTCGCGGTCGGCGTCGACACGGTGGCGGAAGGCACGGGCTGGGCACGCGGCTTCGGCTTTGTCGGCCTCGTCCTGGCGGCGGTGAACATCTTCGGCGGGTTCCTGGTGACCAGCCGCATGCTCGCCATGTACTCGAAGAAGAAGTGAGCGCTGACATGAACGCCAATCTGGTCGCGCTGCTCTACCTCATCTCCGGTGTGCTGTTCATCCTGGCGCTGCGCGGGCTCTCCAGCCCGGTCACCTCCCGCCAGGGCAACATCTTCGGCATGGTCGGCATGACCATCGCCATTGTGACGACGCTCGGCTCCTCCCCGCCGGCCGGCCCGGGCGGCTGGGCGCTGGTGCTCGGCGGCCTCGCGCTCGGCGGCGGCGCCGGCGCGGTCATCGCCCGCAAGATCGCGATGACGCAGATGCCCCAATTGGTGGCGGCGTTCCACTCGCTGGTCGGCCTTGCCGCCGTGATGGTCGCGGCGGCGGCGCTCTACGCGCCGGCGGCGTTCCATATCGGCGATCCCGGCCATATCCATGCCCAGGCGCTGATCGAGATGAGCCTCGGCGTCGCCATCGGTGCCATCACCTTCACCGGCTCGGTCATCGCCTTCGCCAAGCTCAACGGCAACATGTCGGGCAAGCCGATCCTGCTGCCGGCGCGCCACCTCATCAACGCCGCGCTCGCCGGGCTGATCGTGGTGCTGATCGGCGTGCTGGTGGCGACCGAGAGCCACACCGTGTTCTGGCTGATCGTCATCGCCTCGCTCATTCTCGGCGGGCTGATCATCATCCCGATCGGCGGCGCCGACATGCCGGTCGTGGTGTCGATGCTCAATTCCTATTCCGGCTGGGCGGCGGCGGGCATCGGCTTCACCCTGTCCAACACCGCGCTGATCATCACCGGCGCGCTGGTGGGGTCCTCGGGCGCGATCCTGTCCTACATCATGTGCAAGGGCATGAACCGCTCCTTCATCTCGGTGATCCTGGGCGGCTTCGGCGGCGACAGCGCCACCGGCCCGGCCGGGGCGGTGGAAACGCGCCCGGTGAAGCAGGGCTCGGCCGAGGACGCGGCCTTCATCATGAAGAACGCCTCCAAGGTCATCATCGTGCCGGGCTACGGCATGGCGGTGGCGCAAGCCCAGCACGCGCTGCGCGAGATGGCCGACAAGCTGAAGGAGGAAGGCGTCGAGGTGAAATACGCCATCCATCCCGTGGCGGGCCGCATGCCCGGGCACATGAACGTGCTGCTGGCCGAGGCCAATGTGCCCTATGACGAGGTGTTCGAGCTCGAGGACATCAACTCCGAGTTCGCGCAGGCGGATGTGGCCTTCGTCATCGGCGCCAATGACGTGACCAACCCGGCGGCGAAGACCGACCCGACCTCGGCGATCTACGGCATGCCGATCCTCGACGTGGAGAAGGCCAAGACCGTGCTGTTCATCAAGCGTGGCATGGCGGCGGGCTATGCCGGCGTGGAGAACGAGCTGTTCTTCCGCGACAACACCATGATGCTGTTCGCCGACGCCAAGAAGATGGTCGAGGACGTGGTCAAGAACCTCAACCACTGAGGACGGCAGGGGCGGCCCCGCCGCCCCGCGCCCGGTGGGGGAGAGAGCGGAGCGGATGAGGGGCCGCGAAGCGGATCGGTCTCCATCGGTCTCATCGTCCACCTCACCGCACTCATCGTCCACGCCAAGAACACACGCAAAGGCCCGCCCCCCGGCGGGCCTTTTTGCCATGGGGGCAGGGGGCTTAACCCGCTGTCAACCAAGACGGGTTACCGTCTTCCCATGACGCGCGGCGTATCCTGGTTTTTCGTAGCCCCGCTCGTCCTTCTGGGGCTTTCGGGTTGCAAGTTCGGGCTGTTCGATCAGCGCGAACCCTGGCGCACGGAAGCTGAAGAAAGGTGTTTGGCGGAGGGCCGCGTGAAGCCCTCCGCCTTCATCGTTCAGGACCGCGCCATCAACGGCGCCGGCACCTGCGGCATGGACCATGCCTTCCGCATCACGGCTTTTTCCGAAGGATCTGTTGAGGTTAGCCCGCGTGCGACGCTGGCCTGCCCGATGACCTCGGCCGTCGACCAATGGGTGACGCAAGATGTTCAGCCCGCCGCCATGGCCTGGTTCGGGCAGCCCGTGGTCAAGATCAAGCAGATGTCGTCCTATTCCTGCCGGCGCATGAACGGGGCGACGACGGGCAAGATTTCCGAACATGCTTTCGGCAACGGGCTCGACATCGGCGGCTTCGTTCTGGCCGACGGGCGCGAGATTTCGGTGCGCAAGGACTGGAAGGGCAGCGCCGATGCGCGCGGCTTCCTGCGCACCGTGCAGGCGGATGCGTGCGAGCGGTTCACCGTCGTGCTGGCGCCCGGCTCGAACATCTATCACTACGATCACATCCACATCGACCTGATGCGCCGCGCCTCCGGCTCCACCACCTGTAAACCCTTGGCGCAGCGTCCGATTCCGCCGCGCTTGCCGGTGTATAAAGCGCCCGCCTACAAGGCGCCGCCCTATGGCGCGTCCTGGCAGACGGGCCCGATGTCGTCCGTGCCGGGCGCGGCTCAGCCAGCGGAAGACTATGGCCCGGCGGGCGACGAGCAGGAGGGTTATGACGAGGCAGCTGCCCCCGCGCCGCTCGCGCCTGCGCCTTTGGCCCCCGTCCGCCCGGCCGCCGCCCGCGCCGCCCCCGCTCCCGCTCCCGCCTATCCGCCCGCGCAGGCCTACCAGGCGCCGAGCCGTGCCCCCGCCGGGAGTGTCGGGGCGCCAATGGTGCTGACCCCTCCGGCCGTAAACCCTTATGAGAACGGGGGATATGCGGCCGACCCCTATCCGGCGCCCGCTCCGGCCTATCCCGCGCAAAGCTACCCGGCGCCCCGCGCGCCCGCGCCGACTCCGGCCGCACCGGCTTCAACGCGTCCTCCCGGCCTGCTGCCCCCCGGCAGCATCCCGCTGGCGAAATGGCTGGGGCTCGACACCACACCGACGGGCGCGACGGGGAATGCACGTTCTTTCACCACCCAGCGGGAGTTTGCCAGTCCGATCCTCGCCCCGGAAGCCAAGGTGGGGACAGACTGAGGCGCCGCTCGCTCAATCAAGCAGCGTGTCGAGGCCACGCTTGACCCCCACCCAGCCCTGTACCTTGCGGGCGGCGAGCAGCGTACCCGCGACATAGGGCGCGGCAGACGAGCCGGCATCGTGGCGGATGGTGAGCCGCTCGTCCGGCGCGCCGAAGACCGCTTCCACCCCCAGCACGAAGGAGGGCAGGCGCAGCGCGTGCACCCGCACCTCGCGCGGGCCCTCGCCGAAGGCGCCGCCGCGCGTTTCCGGCACGCCGACCACCTCGGCTATGGGGCGCGAGGTCGCCGGCTGACGCACGCCCGCCAGCGCTTCGGCGAGTTCGCGGCCTGTGCCGGAAGGGGCGTCCGGCTTGCCGGCCGAGGCGTAGTCGATGAGTTCGACATCGGCGACGTACTTTGCCGCCTCCAGCGTGAACCGCTTGAGCAGGGTTGCGGTGATGGAAAAATTGCCGGCCGCCAGCAGCCCTTTCTCGTGTGCCTTGGCCACCTCGTCGAGTTCGGCGTAGTCGGCAGCACCGAGCCCCGACGTTCCGATCACGACGCAAAGGCCGGCCTCCAAAGCGGCGCGGGCATTGGCTTTCACCACGCCGGGCTTGGTGTAGTCGATCAGCACATCGGCGGGAACGGTGAGGGCTTCCGCGACGCTGGCGAAGACCGGAACGCCGGTCGCGGCCCGACCGAGTGCGGTGCCGAGGTCGGCGCCAGCATGGGAGCGGGCGACGCCGGCGACGAGGTCGAGATCGGGCGCGGCGGCGATCGCGGGCGTGAGCGCGCGCCCGACCCAGCCGGTGGCCCCGGCGAGAATGATGCGGATCGCCATAGGGTGAGCTCCTTCACGGTTGACGGCAGCCAAGCCGTAGCAAGACGTGAGCCCGGCGCCAATGGCGCGGGGGGAAGAGTGGGTGCCAGCCGGCCTATAAGCCGGGTTTTGTATGGCGGGATTTCTCCCACGTGACGGCCATTCCTCTGGGACGCCAATTGCTTGGCGCCTCGAGCAGTCAACCCGGGCGGCTGTCCGAAGACGGGACCTGAAGCGTAGCTTCGTGCCACCCCTATACGACTTTGCTCCCGGTGGGGTTTGCCGTGCCGCCTCCGTTGCCGGACGCGCGGTGCGCTCTTACCGCACCGTTTCACCCTTACCCCGGGCGAACCCGTGGCGGTCTGATTTCTGTGGCACTTTCCCTAGGGTCGCCCCCGCCGGACGTTATCCGGCACCGTGTCTCCGTGGAGCCCGGACTTTCCTCGGCATCTTGCGATGACGCGGCCGTCCGGCCGGCTGGCGATCTGCACATGCGGGAGCGCGGCGCTGGCGTCAAGTGCGCGGGGGAAGAAGAGACAATCGGCGCCGCCCCGCCCACAGGGCAAACCCTGCATACGGGGCGTTGGCGTCAGTTGGAAGCCATGATGGTGCGTGCCTTGGAGCAGTAGCTGCGTGCGGTCGATGACATGCGCTTGGCGCCGTGGCCGCCTTGATAGCGCATCACGGTGCCGCAGGTGTCGCCGCCCGCGAGACGATAGGCGCCGGCGAGGTAGCGCATGCCCCAGCGGATATTGGTCGCGGGCTCGTAGAGTTTCGCGCGGGAGCCCTTGTAGCCCATGCCGCGCGCCGTCTGGTGCTTGATCTGCATGAGACCGACCTCACCGGCGCGCCCGGTGGTCTGGACCTTCCAGTTGCTCTCGATGCGCACCACGGCGCGGGCGAGGGCGACGGGGATGCCGTTGGCGCGCGCCTCACGGTCGACGAGCGCGGTCAGGTTAGCTCTGGAGGATGAGAGGTTTATCTCGGAAGAATCACGGGGAGACGGCACCGGGCGCTCGAAAATCGATTTCGCATCCACGATGTTCGGTAGGAGTGGAATGAAGAGTGAGGAGACGAGCAGAGCAGAGAAGAGGCGGGAAACGTTCATCAGACGGTTAAAGCCTTTCGATCCGGTTTTGGCAGCCGGGGAAAAGCCAAGACAATCAGGTATGAATGTGACCTATGCCGCACAAGATCGGTCGCATTGCCGACAAGCGACGGCCGCAACCCCCCGGCAGTACCGCGCAATGTGGTGCCATCGCAGCGCGCGCGAACGATGCTTGCGGGACAGCGGCAGCACGCGCAGCATCCTGTCTCCGCCTGCTCATATTTGAGGCGGGGCGCTATTTCAGGCGGTCTCGGCGCTTGACGTTGTGCCCGCCACATCCGCCGGGCGTGCCGCGCAGAGCGCGTAAAGCGTCGCCAGCGTCGAGACATCGGCCACACCATCGACGCGAGCGCGGCGGAAATGCCGCTGGAAGGCCCGGACGACCGCCTCGGTCTGCGCGCAATAGGTGCCGCTCACCGGCACGCCATAGCCATAGAGGGCAAGCATGGCCTGGAGCGCTTCAATGGGCTGGCCGTGCTCGCCGCGCATGAAAAACCGTCCGTCGCTGGGCGGGACTTCCTCGACGAGATGCCCGACTCCGAAGCGGTGCAGGATTTCCCAAGGAAACTTCTCCCCAGGGTCGTCCTTTCGCATCGGCGCGACGTCGGAATGGGCGAGCACCCGGTCGGGCGGGATGGGCTGGCGCGACAGGATGTCCTTGGCCAGCGCCGTCACGGCCTCGATCTGGACGGCGGGGAAGGGCGGGTAGCCGAATTCGTGCCCGGGATTGGCGATTTCGATGCCGATCGCATGCGAGTTGATGTCGGTGGCCCCCGCCCAGAAGGCGGCACCGGCGTGCCAGGCGCGGCGCGCCTCCGGCACCAGCTGGAGAATGCGGCCATTCTCCAGAACCACGTAATGCGCCGAGACTTGCCGCTCCGGCGCGCGCAGCCAGGCGACCGCCTCGGCGGTCGATTCCATGCCCGTATAGTGCAGCAGCAACATGTCCGGGCGGGCGACCCCGAGGCGCGGGCCGTGGTTTGGCGAGGACAGAACCTCGGCGACCAGCGGCGAGTCGGGCGGGAAGGGGCTGTGGGTGTCGCTCATCCCGCAGCAGCTAATGCCGGACCCAGCGTGATTCAACAGATTCTTAAGGTTCATGGGGCGTTAATGCCGGGATGCCGACTGCGGCGGAATCACCTGTGTGGAAGCCCCACAGACAGTGGTCTGCCACGGTCATTCCATTGACGACCATCATATCCCATGGTATCCCAGATCATCCCGTTGCAGTACTGCGTAACCAAGGCCGACGGCGCCGTTTCGGCGCTGGTCGCTCGGCATTTGGTGCGCGGCGAGCACATTGCGACGGGGCGTGTTTGCGTAGGGGCGTGCCGGGCCGATGGAACGTTTCGTATCGACCTACCCGATGCGGCTCGATTCCAAGGGCCGGATGTCGATCCCGGCGCCGTACCGCGCACTTCTTGCGCGGGACGGGCTGGAGCACCTGTACTGCCATCCGGCGCTCGACCTTCCCGCCCTGCAGGCGGGCGGCGCGCGGCTGATGGCGGGGATCGACGCCCTGATCGCGCGGTATCCGTCCTATTCGGAAGCGCGGGAGGAACTGGCGGGCGCGCTCTACGGGGCGATCGAGATGGTCAAGCTCGATCCGGAGGGCCGCGTGATGCTCGGCGAGGGGCTGAAAGCCCATGCGCACATCAAGGACGAGGCCGTTCTGGTCGGCCTCGGGGATCATTTTCGGATCTGGGAGCCCGAGCGCTTCCGGGCGCATCTGGCGGAGGCCACTGCCAGAGTGCGCGCGCTGAAGCAGGAGATCGGCTCTCAGGGGGCGACGCGGGATTCCCGCGCCGATGGGGCATGATGACGGGTCGCGGCGGTTCGGAGACGGACGCTGCCGGCGGACCGGCCCGTCATCTGCCTGTCCTGCTGAACGAAGTTCTGCATTATCTCGCCCCGCAGCCGGGCGGCGTCTATGTCGACGGCACCTTCGGCGCCGGCGGCTACACGCGTGCCATTCTCGATGCGGCGGATTGCCGGGTAATCGCCATCGACCGCGACCCCAACGCCATTCGCGACGGGCAGGCGCTGGTCGCGGAATTCGACGGACGCCTCACGCTGGTGCCGGAGCGCTTCAGTGCGCTCGATGCGGTGGTGGAGGCGCAGGGCGAGCCGTTCGTCGATGGCGTCGTGCTGGATATCGGCGTCTCCTCCATGCAGCTTGACGAGGGTGAGCGCGGCTTTTCCTTCCGCCGCGACGGGCCGCTCGACATGCGGATGTCGCAGGACGGGCCCTCCGCCGCCGATCTGGTGGCGAAGCTCTCCGAGACCGAACTCGCCAATCTCATCTACCGCTTCGGCGAGGAGCGTCGCTCGCGCGCGGTGGCGCGCGCCATCGTGGAAGCGCGGGTGCAGACGCCGATCGAACGCACGCTACAGCTTGCCGACATCATCTCCAAGGTGGTGTGGGCGAAGCCGCACGAGCCGCATCCGGCCACCCGCACCTTTCAGGCACTGCGCATCGCGGTGAATGACGAGCTTGGCGAACTCGCCCGTGCGCTCGAATCCGCCGAGCGCATTCTAAAGCCCGGCGGTCGGCTGGTGGTGGTGACCTTCCACTCGCTGGAAGACCGCATCGTCAAGAATTTCCTCGCCAACCGCGCCAAGGTCGCCGCCGGTTCACGTCATCTGCCGGCGGTGGCGGGTGCGGCGCCGAGCTTCACGCTCGTGGCGCGCGGCGCGGTCGAGCCGGGTGAAGAGGAACGGGCGGCCAATCCGCGGGCCCGCTCGTCCAAGCTGCGGGCCGCCGCCCGTACCGCCGCGCCGGCGCATGCCGGGGGTGACCTTGGCTCGCTGCTGCCGCCTCTGCCCGCCCTTGATGCTCCCCGCCGTCGCTGAGGTCGAGACATGTTCCGCATACTCAACGCCGTTTCGGTCATCGCGCTGCTCGCGGCGGCGGGCATCGTCTACCATGTCAAATATTCCTCGGCCTTCGAGGCGCAGGAAATCGCCAAGCTGCGGACCGAAATCCGGTCCGAGCGCGACCGCATCGCGATTCTCCATGCCGAGTGGGCCCGCCGCACCGCGCCCGACCGCGTTCAGGCCCTGGCGGAGAAGCACCTCGACATGCAGCCGCTCGATGTCGACCATATGGACCGTCTCGCCAGCCTTCCCGCCAAGCCGGACGCAGGCGGCGACGGGCTGAGCGGTATGATCGAGGCGCTGGTGGACGGTCCCTCTCTCAATCCGCCAACGCCGGAAGCGGCCGCGCCGAAGCCGTCGAAGCCCGCGCGCACCGCTCCGGTCGCCAAGCTGCCGGACGATGCGCCGCTGCCCGAACAGCCCTTCTCCGCCGAACCGTTGCCCCTGTCGGCGATGCCCCCGGCGGGAACGATGGGGACCGCCCGTCGCAGCCCCGCCGGCGCGCAGGGCGTTGTCGGCGCGCCGCTCAACCCGGTTACGGCGGCGCCGCTGCTTCCGCCCGGCGATATCGGCCAGTAAGCGCGAGGTGGCACCATGAGCATCGTTTCCAACCTCTCCGCCCCCGCGATCGGCCGGCGCCTGCTTCGTCTGCCGCACGCCTTGCTGCGTGGGCTGCTCGCCATTGTGCGGGCCGCCTTCGGGCGCGGCCGGCCGGAAGCTCATGCCGTCGCCCGCGCGCGCATCGTGCTCTGCATGATCGTGTTCGGCGGCGTCTACCTCGCCATTGGCGGCCGGCTCGCCATGCTCGCCTCGGCGCCCGAGGGCGCCGTGGCGCGGCGCATCGTTGCCACCGATGCGGTCGCCTCGGCGCGGCCGGACATTGTCGACCGCAACGGGCTGGTGCTGGCCACCGATGTGAAGTCCGCCTCGCTCTATGGCGAACCCCGCCGGCTGATCGATGTCGACGAGGCGGTCGAGGCACTCACCGCCGTTCTGCCCGACCTCGATGCCAACGAACTGCGCCAGCGGCTCTCCACCGATCGCGGCTTCATCTGGCTGAAGCGCGACATCACCCCGCAGCAGCAGCGGGAAATCCACAATCTCGGCCTGCCTGGCATCGGCTTCATGACCGAGAACCGGCGCATCTATCCGGGTGGCACGCTGGGCGCCCATGTGCTCGGTTCGACAAACATCGACAATCAGGGCATTGCCGGCATCGAGAAATGGGTCGACACGCGCGGGCTTTCCGATCTCCACCTCGCGGGCTTTGCGACGGACCGCCAGCAGGAGCCGGTGGAACTGGCGCTCGATCTGCGCGTGCAGCACGTGCTGCGCGACGAGCTTTTCGCCGCCAAGGAGAAGTTCAAGGCCATCGCCGCCGCGGGAACGGTGGTGGATGTGCGCACCGGCGAGATCGTCGCCATGGCCTCGCTGCCGGATTTCGACGCCAATGACCCGGCGCGCTCGCTCGACCCGAAAAACCTCAACCGCCTCACCACCGGCGTGTTCGAGATGGGGTCGACCTTCAAGGCGCTGACCTTCGCCATGGCGCTGGACAGCGGCCGCTTCAACATCAACTCGACGCTGGACGCGCGCGGGGCGCTGAGCTTCGGGCGTTTCAAGATCAGCGACTATCATGCGGAAAACCGCGTGCTGACGCTCCCCGAAGTGTTCCTGTTCTCATCGAATATCGGCACCGCAAAAATGGCGCTGTCGCTTGGCGTGGACGCGCACAAGGCGTTCCTCGCCAAGGCCGGGCAGCTGGACCGGCTGCGCACGGAACTCCCGGAAAGCGCCATGCCGATCGTGCCCAAGCGTTGGGGAGAGGTGAACACCGCGACCATCGCCTTCGGCCATGGCCTGGCAGTCGCGCCGCTTCAGGCGGTGATGGCGGTGAACGCGCTGGTCAATGGCGGCTATCTCATTCCCCCGACCTTCCTCAAACGGACGCGGGAGGAGGCGATGGCGCTCGGCACGCCGATCATCAAGCCGGAAACCAGCGCCAAGATGCGCTACCTGCTGCGGCTCAATGCCGAGAAGGGTTCGGCCAAGAAGGTCAACGTCCCCGGCTTCTATGCCGGCGGCAAGACCGGCACGGCGGAAAAGGTCATCAATGGCCGCTATTCCAAGACGCGGCTGCTCACGACCTTCACCGGGGTGTTTCCGATGGACAATCCGCAGTACCTCGTGCTGGTGATGCTGGACGAGCCTCAGCCGGTCGAGGGTACCTATGGCTTCGCTACCTCCGGCTGGAACGCGGCGCCGACCACGGGCAAGATCATCTCCCGCATCGCGCCGATGCTGGGCATCATGCCGCGTACGGATATGCCGCCTGCCGAAAGCCTGCTCGCCAACACGACGCTGGCCCGGGCGCAGTGATGTAAAAGGCGCCCGTCGTGGCGCGCAGGACGACGCCAATGCGTGACCAGATACGACCCACCGTCGACTGCGCCCGCCGCCTTACCCTTCGGGGGCTGATCGGCGAGGACGCCGATTACGAGGCTGCCTCTCCGGAGCTCGCTGTGGCCGAGCCGGCTCTCGACAGCCGTTCGGTTCGGGCGGGAGATGTTTTCTTCGCGCTTGCCGGTGTGAAGAGCGACGGACTTTCCTTCGTGCGCGAGGCCATCGACCGCGGGGCGGTTGCCGTTGTCGCGGAGGGGGCAAGGCCGACATGGCTCGATCCCGCCATTTCTTATGTGCGCGTCGGCAATGCCCGGCACTCCATGGGTCTGGCGGCTGCCCGCGCCTTTCCCCGCCAGCCTGAGACCATCGCCGCCGTCACCGGCACCTCGGGAAAGACGTCGGTGGCCTCCTTCACTCGGCAGATCTGGCAGGGGCTCGGCTTCTCCGCTGCCAGCCTCGGCACGCTCGGCGTGGTGGCGCCTTCAGGCGCCGTCAAGGGCGCGCTCACCACGCCCGACCCCATCACGCTGCATCGCACGCTGCACCACCTCGCCGAAGAGGGCGTCACCCATCTGTGCCTGGAAGCGTCCTCCCACGGGCTCGACCAGCACCGGCTCGACGGGGTGCGGCTCAAGGCCGGCGGCTTCACCAACCTCTCGCGCGACCATCTCGACTATCACCCGGACATGCAGGCCTATCTCGACGCCAAGATGCGGCTGTTCCGAGATCTCGTGCCCCGCGGCGGTGGGGCGGCGGTGTGGGTGGACAGCACCGAGGGCAGCCACGTCGCGCAGGTCGCTGCCGAGCATGAGCTGAACGTGCTCGGCATCGGTGCGACGGGAGCCGGCATCGCGCTGTTGAACCGCGTCGATGAGGGACTGGGACAACGGCTTGAGATCGAAATCGATGGTGCGCGCCACACGGTGAAGCTGCCGCTCGTCGGCGCGTTCCAGGCCTGCAATGCGCTCGTCGCCGCCGGCCTTGCCTTGCTCACCGGTGCGGCTGCCCGCGAGGTGCTGCCGCTGCTTGAAACCCTGGAGGGCGTGCCGGGTCGGCTCGAACTCGTCGGCACAAAGGAGGGTGCGGGCGTGTTCGTCGACTACGCGCACAAGCCCGACGCGCTGGCCAACGCGCTCGACGCGCTGCGGCCCTATGCGAGCGGGCGGTTGATCGTCGTCTTCGGCTGCGGCGGTGATCGTGACCGGGGCAAGCGTCCGATTATGGGGGCGATTGCCGCCGCCAAGGCCGATGTCGTGATCGTCACCGACGACAATCCGCGCAGCGAAGATCCCGCCACGATCCGGGCGGCGATTCTCGCCAGTGCGCCGGGTGCGCGCGAGATCGGGGACCGTGCGGAGGCCATCAAAGCCGCTCTGGACGAGGCGGCAGCGGGAGATGTGGTGCTGATTGCCGGCAAGGGTCACGAAACCGGCCAGACTATCGGCGACCGGACGTTGCCATTCTCCGACCGCGACGTTGCGGTCGGGCTTCTCGGGAGATGAGCGCATGAGCGCCGGTTCGGCTGCCCTATCGCCGCTGTGGACGCCGGAGGCGCTCGCCCAGGCTACCGGAGGCGTGCTCGCCGGTGCGCCGGCCGCGGCCATTGGCGGCGTCTCCATCGATACCCGCACTCTGCGGCCGGGCGATGTGTTCTTCGCGCTACGCGGCGACAACAGTGACGGCCATGCCTATGTGGCCATGGCGCATGAGCGTGGCGGAGCACTGAGCGTGGTCGAGCGCGGGCGCACCGGCGATATGCCGGACGGCGCTTCGCTGCTTCTGGTGGACGATGTGCTCCGCGCGCTTGAAGCCGCCGGCCGCGCCGCCCGGGGCCGCAGCCGCGCCCGCATCGTCGGTGTCACGGGCTCGGTCGGCAAGACCACGACCAAGGAAGCGCTGGCCCTGGCGCTGGGGGCCGACGGCCCGACCCATGCCTCGGCGGCGTCCTACAACAATCACTGGGGCGTGCCGCTCTCCCTCGCCCGCATGCCGCAGGACAGCGTCTATGGCGTGTTCGAACTCGGCATGAACCACGCCGGCGAGATCGCGACGCTTGTGGACATGGTGCGTCCGCATGTGGCGATCATCACCACGGTCGAGCCGGTCCATATCGCCCAGTTCGACAGTGTGGAGGGCATTGCCGACGCCAAGGCGGAAATCTTCACCGGCGTAACGCCCGGTGGCGCCGCCGTGCTCAACCGCGACAACCGGCATTACGAGCGGCTGGTGGCCGCCGCGCGGGCGGCGGGCATCGGCACGATCATCGGTTTCGGCGAGGCAGAAGGCGCGCAGGCCCGGCTTACCAGCGTCAATCTCCAGCCGCATATGTCGACCGCCATGGCCGACATCATGGGTGAGAGCGTCAGCTTCAAGGTCGGGCTGCCCGGCCGCCATATCGTTCAGAACGCGCTGGCCGTGCTCGCCGCGGCGAAGCTCGCGGGCGCCGATCTGTGCCTCGCCGCACTGGCGCTGTCGGCGCTCGGCCCGCCCCCGGGGCGTGGCGTGCGCACGGGGCTGGCGGTCAAGGGCGGGCGCGCGACAATCATCGACGAAAGCTACAACGCCAACCCCGCCTCGATGCGCGCAGCGCTGGCCGTGCTTGGCACCACCCCGCCGACCGGTCGCGGCCGGCGCATCGCCGTGCTCGGCGACATGCTGGAACTCGGGCCCCAGGGCGAGGCGATGCACCGCGAACTCGCCCCGGCTGCTGCCGCCGCCGATCTCGTCTTCTGCGCCGGCCCGCTGATGCGGGCGCTGTGGGAGGCGCTGCCCGAAAGCCGCCGCGGCGGCTGGGCGCCGGATGCGGCGGCGCTGCTGCCCCTGGTGGCCGAGCGGCTGCGCGGCGGCGACGTGATCATGGTCAAGGGCTCCAATGGCAGTCGCATGGGGCCGCTGGTGCGTGCACTCATCGAGCGTTTTCCCGACGACCGCCTTGCGGAAACGGCGGAATCATCGGAATGAGCCGCGCCGTTCCTTTCTTCCCGATTCCGGGCCTGAACACTTGCCTGTCGCGGCGCGCCGGCTTGCCGCTCCGCCCACCCCAAGGTTGATCTTCCATGCTGCAATGGCTCGCCGAACTCCAGGGAAGCGTCCCGGCGGTTAACGTCTTCCGCTACATCACTTTCCGCACCGGCGGGGCGATCATCACCGCGCTGCTGTTCGTCTTCATGTTCGGCCCGGCGATCATCGCCCTGCTGCGGCTGAAGCAGGGCAAAGGCCAGCCCATCCGCACCGACGGGCCGCAGTCGCATCTGCTGACCAAAAAGGGCACGCCCACCATGGGCGGGTTGATGATCTTCTCCGGGCTCATGGTGGCGACGCTGCTCTGGGGCAACCTGTCCAACCCCTATGTCTGGGTGGTACTGTTCGTCACCATAGGCTTCGGCCTGATCGGCTTTTATGACGACTATCTTAAGGTCACCAAGCAGACCCATAATGGCCTGTCCGGCAAGTCGCGGCTCGCCATCGAGGCGCTGATCGCCGGCACGGCGGCGGTGGTCATCATGCATGTCGGTCGCGAGCCGCTGTCCTCCTCGCTGGCCTTCCCGTTCTTCAAGGACCTACTGCTTGATCTTGGCTGGTTCTTCGTCGTCCTCGGCGCCTTCGTCATCGTCGGCGCCGGCAATGCGGTGAACCTGACCGACGGCCTCGACGGCCTCGCCATCGTGCCCGTCATGGTGGCGGCGGGCAGCTTCGGGATGATCTCCTACCTCTCTGGCAACGTGCTGTTCGCGGATTATCTGCAGATCCACTATGTCGCCGGCGTGGGCGAACTGGCGGTGATCTGCGGTGCCATCATCGGCGCCGGCATCGGCTTTCTCTGGTTCAACGCGCCGCCGGCGCAGATCTTCATGGGCGACACCGGGTCGCTGGCGCTCGGCGGGCTGCTCGGCACCATCGCGGTCGCCACCAAGCACGAGATCGTGCTGGCGGTGATCGGTGGCCTCTTCGTGCTGGAGGCGGTCTCGGTGATCGTTCAGGTCGCCTCCTTCAAGCTCACCGGCAAGCGCGTGTTCAAAATGGCGCCGATCCACCACCATTTCGAGCAGAAGGGATGGACCGAGCCGCAGATCGTCATCCGCTTCTGGATCATCGCGGTGGTGCTGGCACTGATCGGCCTGTCGACGCTGAAGCTGCGGTGAGTTTTGTTTTTCGTCGTCCCGGCCGAGCGAAGCGAGAGCCGGGATCGCCATCCGTTCAAGGTACGCGATCCCGGATCAGCCTGCGGCCGTCCGGGATGACGGGGCTTCAGAGCCTCATCCCGGCAGCGCCAGCACCTTCTTCACATTGCTGGCGTGAACCGCCTCATAGGGGGCGAAATAGGCCAGCGTCCCGGTGGCGAGATCGCCGGCGATGAAGGTGGAAAGGTCCTGGTCGGCCAACGCCATGTCGATGCGCGTGTGTAAGAGCTTGCTCACATAGCGCAGCGTGGCATCGATCAGTTCGGGACCGTAGCCGCCGGCGGCAATCACATCCGGCGCGCCGTGATTGGGCAGGATGCGGCCATAGCCCCACTGCCGGATGCGCTTCAACTCCTCGATGTGCACCGGCAGCCGCTCGGCCTCGGCGACATAGGTGATTGGCTCTTCCAGCGTGTCGCCGGCCAACATCACCCCGAGCTGCGGCAGCAGCAAGATCAGCCCGTCATGGCTGTGGATTTCCGCCGGTTCCAGCTTCACGGTGAGGCGGCCGACGGAAATCTCGGTCGGGCCGGTGATGATCTTGTTCGGCATGACCAGCGGGAAAATCGGCGGGTCGCCGTTCTCCAGCGCCACGCGGTTGGCGGCGAGCGCCCGTTCCGTGCGGTCGAGGGCGATAATCTCGTCTGTGGCGAAGACGGCGTTGCCGGCGACATGGTCGTCGTGCCAGTGGCTCAGCACGACGCGGAAGGAGGTGACGCCCGCATCTTCCAGCGTCCGGCGCATCATCTGCGCGTGGGGGAGCGAGATGTGGGTGTCATAGAGCAGCGCCTCATTGCCATCCACCACCGCATAGACGCAGACGCCGAGGGCATAGGCGCCGTCGTCGAGCCAGTTCGGCGCCGCCGAATGCGCCCGCGCGCCGTCGATCCGGCCGTCATAGAAGGCGTAGATGTTGGGATGCGGCCGCAGCACGCGCATCGTCGAACCGAGGGGAAGCAGAGCGGGGGCGGGCATGGCAGGCTCTCAGGCTGGGGGGGGTCGCCGGTGTCGTCGGCAGGCCGATCATTTCATCGCCCCTTGAAATGCGCTAGCGAGGGGAGCCCGCGCGGTTCTTTTTGCGGGTGCCGCTCCCGAGGTTGCTCCCGATGATACCCGTATCTTCCTTCAAGGACCACGTTGTCGCCCTGTTCGGGCTCGGCGGGTCGGGCCTCGCCACCGCCCGCGCGCTGCTCGCCGGGGGCGCGAAGGTCACAGCCTGGGATGATTCGCCCGCCTCGGTGGAGAAAGCCGCGGCCGAGGCCATCCCGACCGGGGACCTGTCCGCGGCCGACTGGTCGGGTTTCGCCGGGCTGGTTCTGGCGCCGGGCGTGCCGCTCACCCATCCCGAGCCGCACTGGACGGTGAAGAAGGCGCGGGCCGCTGGCGTGGAGGTCATCGGCGATATCGAGCTGTTCTGCCGCGAGCGGCGCGCGGCGGGGCGCCCCGCTTTCGCGGCGATCACCGGCACCAATGGCAAATCGACCACCACGGCGCTGCTCGCCCATCTGCTCAAGGTCGGCGGGCGCGACGTGCAGATCGGCGGCAATTTCGGGCCCGCCATTCTGGGGCTGGAGCCGCCGAAGGGGCGCCGCGCCTATGTGATCGAATGCTCCTCCTACCAGATCGACCTCACGCCGAGCCTCGATCCGGCCGTGGGAATCCTGCTCAATCTCTCTCCCGATCATCTCGACCGGCATGGGACGATGGAGCATTACGCCGCGGTGAAGGAGCGGCTTATCGCCGGTGTCGAAGCGGGTGGTACGGCGGTGATCGGCGTCGATGACGACTGGTCGCGCGCCATCGCCGATCGCGCGGAAGCGGCGGGCAAGAATGTCGTGCGAGTCTCCGTCCGGGAGGCGCTGCAGGACGGGGTCTCCCTCAAGGGCACCGATCTCGTCGTCAGGGAGAAGGGCACCCGCGTGTTTACCCTTCCGCTCGCCGGCATCGGCTCGCTGCGCGGCGCGCATAATGCGCAGAACGCCGCCGCCGCCTTTGCTGCGGCCCGCGCCCTCGGCCTCGCGCCGGAGGTGATCGCCACCGGCATGAAGAGCTTTCCCGGCCTCGCTCACCGCATGGAGCAGGTCCGCACCATAGGCCATACGCTGTTCGTCAACGACTCCAAGGCAACCAATGCCGATGCGGCCGAGCGGGCGCTGACCTCGTTCGAGGACATCTTCTGGATCGCCGGCGGCAAGCCGAAGGAGGGCGGCATCGAGCCGCTGCGGTCCTTCTTTCCGCGGGTGAAAAAGGCCTATCTGATCGGCGTCGCGGCCGAAGCCT
Organism: Ancylobacter polymorphus; assembly: GCF_022836935.1. Taxonomy (NCBI): domain Bacteria; kingdom Pseudomonadati; phylum Pseudomonadota; class Alphaproteobacteria; order Hyphomicrobiales; family Xanthobacteraceae; genus Ancylobacter; species Ancylobacter polymorphus. The sequence goes on from NZ_CP083239.1 coordinate 1,969,484, forward strand.
TCGCCGCGACGCTGGGCGAGACGGTGCCGTTCGAGATGTGCGGGACGCTGGATGTGGCGGTCGCCCGCGCGGCGGCGGACGCGGCGGCGTCGGGTCTGGCGCATCCGGTGGTTCTGCTGTCCCCCGCCTGCGCCAGCTTCGACCAGTACCGCAACTTCGAGGTGCGGGGCGACGCGTTCCGCGACCTCGTCAACGCGCTTCCGACGGCCTGAGGCACTGCTGGCATTAAGTCGGCGTCAACCTTAACCGTCCCATACTCCGGCAAAGCGTTTCCCGGAGTGGCGTATATGATATCGCGTGCCGAAAGGACGGTCGTCGGCGAGTGGTGGTGGACCATAGACCGGCTGCTGCTCGGCGCTCTCGCCGCCTTGATGATCATCGGCATCGTGCTGGCGCTGGCGGCGAGCCCGCCGGTGGCGGCGCGCATCGGCATTCCCGACCCGTTCCATTTTGTGAACCGGCAGGTGATGTTCCTGGTGCCGGCGCTGATCATTCTGCTGGCCACCTCGTTCCTTTCGCCGCGTAACATCAGGCGCATCGCGCTGGTGCTGTTCTTCCTGTTCCTCGGTCTCGTCTGCGCCACGCTGGTGATCGGGCCGGAAGTGAAGGGTGCGCGGCGCTGGCTCAACATCGCCAGCGTCACGGTACAGCCGTCCGAATTCCTCAAGCCGAGCTTCGTCATCATCGCCGCCTGGCTCTTCTCGGAAAGCGTGCGACGGCCGGAAATGCCGGGCCAGTTCCTCGCCATCGGCCTGCTGGGCATGGTGGTGACACCGCTGGTGATGCAGCCGGACTTCGGCCAGACCATGCTGGTCTCGCTGGTGTGGGGCAGCCTGTTCTTCCTCGCGGGGCTGCGCATCATCTGGGTGGTGGGGCTGGGCGGCATTGGCGCCGCCGGCCTGTTCCTCGCGTACAAGACGGTGCCGCACGTCACCCAGCGCATCGACCGTTTCATGAATCCGGATTCCGGCGACACCTATCAGATCGACCTGTCGATCAACTCCTTCCTCAATGGCGGCTGGCTGGGGCAGGGGCCGGGCGAGGGCAGCTTCAAGAAGGTACTGCCCGACGGGCACACCGACTTCATCTTCGCCGTCGCCGGTGAGGAGTTCGGTGCGGTTCTGTGCCTGATGATCGCCAGCCTGTTCGCCTTCATCGTGCTGCGCGCGCTGTCGCGGGCGCTGAATGACGAGGACCCGTTCGTGCGTTTCGCCACGGCGGGCCTCGCCATGCTGTTCGGGCTGCAGTCCTGCATCAACATGATGGTCAATCTGCACATGATGCCCGCCAAGGGCATGACGCTGCCTTTCGTGTCCTATGGCGGCTCGTCGCTGCTGTCGCTCGCCTATGGCATGGGCATGCTGCTCGCCCTGACGCGCCGGCGCCCGCGCACCGCGACCCTGGCCGAGCTGGAGCGGCTCGGCACGCGTCTCGGCGCGCCGATGCCGCGTCCGGCGTGAGGGTCACCATGTCCTCCGCTGCGCGTCCGCTAGTCATTCTTGCCGCCGGCGGCACCGGCGGCCATCTGTTCCCCGCCGAGGCGCTGGCCGGCGTGCTGGCCGCGCGCGGCATCGACGTCGATCTCGTCACCGATTCGCGCGCCGCCCGCTATGCCGGCCACTTTCCCGCGCGGCGCCTGCACGTGCTGCCGGCGGAGACGGTGCGCGGGCGCTCGCCCGTCGCGCTGGCGCGCACCGCGCTCACGCTTGGGCTCGGCTTCGCGAAGGGTTTTCGGCTGATGCGGGCGATGCGGCCGGCCATCGTCGTCGGATTCGGCGGCTATCCCACCCTGCCGCCCATACTCGCCGCCCATTATGCCGGCTTCCCAACCCTGATCCATGAGGCCAATGCGGTGATGGGGCGGGCCAACACGCTTCTCGCATCCCGCGTCACCGCCATCGCCTCCGGCTATCCCGCCATCTGCGCCGGCAAGCCTGCCCTCGCGGCCAAGGCTCACCACACCGGCAACCCCGTCCGTCCGGCGGTGATCGCCGCCGCCGAGGTGCCCTTCGCTCCCCCGGCGCCGGACGGACCGATCCAGCTTCTGGTCACCGGCGGCAGCCAGGGCGCGCGGGTGATGAGCGAGGTGGTGCCGGCGGGCGTGGAAGCGCTCGATCCGGCGCTGCGCGCCCGGCTTCGTCTCGTGCAGCAGGCCCGGCCAGAGGACCTTGACGCTGTGCGCGCCACCTATTCCCGGCTCGGCGTGAGCGCGGAGGTGGCGCCCTTCTTCCCCGATCTGCCGGCGCGCATTGCCGGCGCGCATCTCGTCATTTCGCGCTCCGGCGCGATGACGGTGGCCGAGCTGGGCGTGATTGGCCGGCCCTCCATCCTCGTGCCATTGCCGGGCGCGCTCGACCAGGACCAACTGGCCAATGCGACAGCGCTTGCCAATGGCGGCGGCGCGGTGGTGATGCCGCAGAGCCATTTCACGCCGGAGAGCTTCGCCGCCGCTATCGCCCGTCTCGCCGGAGAACCGGGGCGGCTGGAGGCGATGGCCAGCGCCGCCCGTGCCATGGGCCGGGCCGACGCCGCCGAGCGCCTCGCCACGCTCGTGATCGCGGTCGGCAAGATCCATGTCTAGGATCGCGCCCGCCCGCTTTCCCTTCGACCCAACCAAAGGCCCGGTGACGGGCGCGGCGCGCTCGTCTATTCCTGCGCGCCGGCAAAAGACGCCTGCCCCGCGTGCGGGCGGAAGGAACACCCCATGAAGCTCCCGCTCTCTCTTGGCCCTATCCATTTCGTCGGCATTGGCGGCATCGGCATGAGCGGCATTGCCGAGGTGCTGCACAATCTCGGCTACACCGTGCAGGGCTCGGATGTCGCCGAGAGCGCCAATGTGAAGCGCCTCGCCGAAAAGGGCATCAAGGTGCTGATCGGCCACGCGGCCGGCAACATCGACGGCGCCGAGGTGCTGGTGGTCTCCACCGCCATCCGCCGCGACAATCCTGAGCTGGTCGCCGCCCGCGCCAAGCGCCTGCCGGTGGTGCGTCGGGCGGAGATGTTGGCCGAGCTGATGCGGCTGAAGAGCTGCGTCGCCATCGCCGGCACCCATGGCAAGACCACGACGACCTCGCTCGTCGCCACCCTGCTCGATGCTGGCGGCTTCGACCCCACCGTCATCAACGGCGGCATCATCAATGCCTATGGCACCAATGCCCGCCTCGGGGATGGCGAATGGATGGTGGTTGAGGCCGATGAGAGCGACGGTACTTTCCTCAAGCTGCCGGTCGAGGTCGCCATCGTCACCAATATCGACCCGGAGCATCTCGACCACTTCAAGACCTTCGAGGCGGTGCAGGCCGCGTTCCGCAGCTTCATCGACAACCTGCCCTTCTACGGCTTCGCGGTCATGTGCACGGATCATCCCGTGGTGCAGGACCTTGTCGGCCATGTCGAGGATCGCCGCGTCATAACCTATGGCGAGAACCCCCAGGCGGATGTCCGCCTGGTCGAACTCGACCTGCGCGGAGGCATGTGCCGGTTTGGCGTGCTGTTCCGTGATCGCACCGGCGCCGTGGTGCATGAACTGCGCGATCTCGTGCTGCCCATGCCCGGCAAGCACAACGCGCTGAACGCGACTGCTGCGATCGCCGTTGCGCATGAACTTGGCGCCAGTGACGAGCAGATTCGCAGCGCTCTGGCGGGTTTCGGTGGCGTGAAGCGGCGCTTCACCCGCACCGGTGAGGTGGGCGGTGTCACCATCTTCGACGATTACGGCCACCACCCCGTGGAAATCGCCGCCGTGCTGCGCGCCGCCCGCGCTTCGACCGAGGGACAGGTGATCGCGGTCGTCCAGCCGCACCGCTACACACGGCTGCAATCGCTGTTCGACCAGTTCGCCACCTGCTTCAACGACGCCGATCATGTGATCGTCGCCGATGTCTATGCGGCCGGCGAGGCGCCGATTTCCGGCATCGACCGCGATCATCTCGTAGAAGCGCTGCGCGCGCGCGGCCATCGCTCGGTGATGGGGCTGAGCGGGCCAGAGGCGCTCGCGGGGCTGGTGAACGGGCTGATGAAGCCGGGTGACTACGTGGTGTGTCTCGGCGCCGGCAACATCACCCAATGGGCCTATGCGCTGCCGGAGCAACTGGCGGCCGGGGCCGCGCGATGAGCTTCTCCGACCTCACGCCAGAGCTTTCCGCCGCGATGCCGGAACTGCGCGGCCGGCTGATCGCCAATCAGAGCTTGGCTGAACTCACCTGGTTCCGCGTCGGCGGGCCGGCGCAGGTGCTGTTCACGCCAGCCGATGAGGACGATCTCGCCTATTTCCTCAGCCATCTGCCGGCCGAAATCCCGGTGACGGTCATCGGCCTCGGTTCCAACCTCATCGTGCGTGACGGCGGGGTGCCGGGCGTGGTGGTGCGGCTGGGGCGCGGCTTCAGTGAGATCACGGTTGAAGAGGGCCACCGGCTCCGCGCCGGCACGGCGGTGCCGGACGTGAAACTCGCCCGCGCAGCGGCGGAAGCGGGGATCGACGGTCTGGCCTTCTACCGGGGCATTCCCGGCGGGCTTGGCGGGGCGCTGCGGATGAATGCCGGGGCGCATGGCGGGGAGACGAAGGACACGCTCATCGAAGCGCGCGGCGTCGATCGCGCGGGGCGGGTGCACGTGTTCACCAATGCCGATTTCGGTTTCAGTTACCGGCATTCGCAGGCACCGGCCGATGTGATCTTCACCGCCGCGCTGTTTCAGGGGCGGCCGGGAGAGACGGCGGCCATTCTCGCCGAGATGGACCGAATCACCAGCGCACGCGAAGCCTCGCAGCCGATCCGCGAAAAGACCGGTGGCTCGACGTTCAAGAATCCGCCCGGCCAGAAGGCCTGGCAGTTGATCGACGCCGCCGGTTGCCGGGGGTTGACCCGGGGCGCGGCGCAGATGTCGACCATGCACTGCAATTTCCTGATCAACACCGGCGGTGCGACGGCCGCCGATATCGAGGGGCTCGGCGAAGAAGTGCGCCGGCGTGTGAAGGACCACTCCGGCGTCGAGCTGGAGTGGGAAATCAAGCGCATCGGTCTTCCCGTCTGAGCGATGCGGCCCGTCGGGCCGTCGAGGAGAGTATCATGGGCAAGCATGTCGCCGTCCTGATGGGCGGCTGGTCGCCGGAGCGGCAGGTGTCGCTGTGGTCCGGCGAAGCCTGCGCGAAAGCCGCGGAAAGCGTTGGCTACCGCGTGACCCGCGTGGATGTCGGGCGCGACATTGCGCAGGTGCTGACAGCGCTCAAACCCGATGTGGCGCTTAATGTGCTGCACGGGCGGCCCGGCGAGGACGGCACCATCCAGGGCATTCTCGAAATCCTGCGCATTCCCTACACCCATTCCGGGGTGCTCGCCTCGGCGCTGGCGATGGACAAGCGGCAGGCCAAGATTGTCCTTGCCGCGCACGATATCCCCGTACCCGAGGGCCGTATGGTGACGCGGGCGGAAGCGGCGCGGGCGCATGTGCTGCCGCGCCCCTATGTGCTCAAGCCGAACACCGGGGGGTCTTCCGTCGGCGTGTTCATCGTGCGGGAGGATCAGGAGCACCCGCCCCAGGAGCTTCACCGGCCGGATTGGGGATTCGGCGAGGACCTCGTGGCCGAGCGCTACATCCCCGGCCTGGAGCTGACCTGCGCCGTCATGGGCGACGAGGCGCTCGGCGTTATCGAAATCCAGTCCGACCTAAAGTTCTATGATTACGAGGCAAAATACGCTCCGGGCGGTTCACGCCACATTCTGCCGGCCCGAATTTTACCGAATATTTACCAAAAGGCGCAGATGTTAGCGGTCAGGGCGCATCGCGCTCTCGGCTGTCGGGGCATCAGCAGGACGGACTTCCGCTACGACGACCAGACCGGAGACGAATCCGGCCTTGTCTGTCTGGAGGTCAATACGCAGCCCGGAATGACCGAGACGTCGCTTGTGCCCGAATTGGCAGCCCATGCGGGCCATTCGTTCGGTGAGCTTGTACGATGGATGGTGGAGGACGCTTCGCTCGATCGCTGACCCCGCGGCAGACGCCGGCGGGCAAGCGGACCAGCGCGGCCACCGGCGAATCGACCCGAGGCGTGCGTCCGCGCATGCCGGTGCGCCGGGCCCCCACGTCCGAGCGCACCCGTCTTCTCGACCGCACCATCATCGGCGGCCGGCGCCTGCTGGTCGGCCTGTGCACCTCGCGCGCCGCCTTCACCGGCGCCGGAGCCTGGCTCACGGCGGCCCTGTTCGCCGCCACCGGCCTTTACGGCATGGAGCGGGGCGGCCATATGCCGGCGGCGATCGAGACCGCTCGCGACTTCGGCGATGTCGCCGCCAATTTTGCCGGGTTCCGCATCGCCAACATCAATCTCTCTGGCCAGAATCACGTCACGCCCGGCGATATCCTCGCCACGGCCGGCGTGAAGCCAACATCCTCGCTGCTTTTCCTCGATGCCGAGGGCGCGCGCATGCGGCTGGAGGAGCTGGCTTGGATCAAGCGTGCCACAGTGCAGAAGCTCTATCCCGACCGCCTCGACATCCAGATCGTCGAGCGCGAGGGCTTCGCGCTCTGGCAGAAAGACGGCAAGATCAACGTTATCGCCCGCGACGGCACCGTCATCGCCCCCTATTCTGACGACCCGCGCTACATTCGCCTGCCGATCGTGGTCGGCGATGGGGCCGAGACTCATGTGGTCGAGATCGTCGAGGCGCTGAGCCTCGTTCCGGGGGTGCGCGATCAGGTGCGTGCGGCCATCCGTGTCGCCGACCGGCGCTGGACGCTGAAGCTGCGCAATGGCGTCGATGTGCGCTTGCCCGAGGAAGGGCTGAACGACGCGCTCGAACAGCTCGCGCTGCTCGACCAGCAGAAGTCGCTGCTCTCTCGCGACATCACCATTGTCGATCTGCGCCTGCCCGACCGGGTATCGGTGCGCCTGTCCGACGCCGCTTATGCGGCGCGCGAGGCGGAGTTGAAGGCCAAGGCCAAGGCGAAGAAGGCGGGCAGCACATGAGAACCCGCGCACCGTTCGAGATCGCCCCGAAAATGCGGCCGTTGGCGCCGCGCCGCACCGGCGTGGTCGGCGTGCTGGAAGTCGGCACCTCCAAGATCGTCTGCATGATCGCCCGGCTGAAGCCGCGGGAGGCGACGTCCAGCCTGCGCCGGCGCACTCATTCGGTGGATGTGCTTGGCATCGGCCACACCAGCGCCCATGGCATCAAGGGCGGCACGGTCATCGACATGGAGCGCGCCGAGCACGCGATCCGCCGGGCAGTGGACGCGGCCGAGCGCACCGCCGGGGCGCAGATCGCTTCCGTTATTGTCTCGATGGCCGGCGGCCGCCTCGCTTCCGAGCACTTCACCGCCGAGGTCGATCTGCCCGAGCCGGCCGTCGCCGAGGGTGATATCCGCCGCGTGCTCGACGCCGCCTCCACTTTCGCGGTCGGCGAGGGGCGCACCATCCTGCACGCCTTGCCGGTCGGCTATGCGCTGGACGGCGTCGCCGGCATTGGTGAGCCGCGCGGCATGCTGGGGCGCCGGCTCGGCGTCGATCTGCACGTCATCACCGCCGAGGCGGCCGCTGTGCGCAACCTGCTGCTGTGCATCGAGCGCTGCCACCTCGGCGTCGAGGCGATGGTCGCGGCCCCCTATGCGGCGGCGCTGTCGACCCTGGCCGATGACGAGGCGGAACTCGGCGTCACGCTCATCGACTTCGGCGCCGGCACCACGACGGTGGCGGTGGTCGAGAACGGCCATTGCGTGCATGTCGACGGCATCGCCATCGGCGGCCAGCACGTGACCAACGACGTGGCGCGCGGCCTGTCCACCCGCCTTGCCGATGCCGAGCGGCTGAAGAGCCTGCATGGCGGCGTGCTGGCGATGGGCGCTGACGAGCGCGAAATGCTCACCGTGCCCAGCATCACCGACGATCACGACCTGCCGCGGGCGATTCCCAAGGCGCGGCTGATGCGCATCGTGCGCCCGCGCGTCGAGGAGATCGTGGAACTGGTGCGCGACCGTCTGCACGCCTCCGGCCATGCGGCAGGAGCGGGTCGGCGCATCGTTCTCACCGGCGGGGCCGCTCAACTCACTGGCCTTGCGGAGCTAGTCGGGAACATACTGGGACCACAGGTGCGAATCGGTCGTCCGCTCGGTATCTCCAAGCTGCCGGAGGCGACGCGCGGCGCGCCCTTCGCCGTGGCTACCGGGCTTCTGGTCTATCCGCAGGTCGCGGGGCTCGAACATTTCGAGGCTCGCCGCCGCCGCCTCTCGCAGGGCGACGGTTCCGGCTACTTCTCGCGCGTCGGTCACTGGCTGAGGGAGGCCTTCTGACGTGCACCATTTAATCCGCGCCGGCGGAACCGGCACCACAGGGATCATGACGGGCCGCGTGCCCGCCGGCGTTAGGGGACACTAGAATGACCATCAACCTCCAGGTACCGGATATCCGCGAACTGCGTCCCCGCATCACCGTCTTCGGTGTTGGTGGCGCTGGCGGCAACGCGGTCAACAACATGATCACGGCCGGCCTGACGGGGGTCGACTTCGTGGTCGCCAACACCGACGCGCAGGCGCTGACCCTCTCCAAGGCCGAGCGCATCGTGCAGATGGGCGTCGCGGTCACCGAAGGTCTCGGTGCCGGTTCCCAGCCTGAAGTCGGTCGTGCCGCCGCCGAGGAAGCGCTCGACGAGATCCGCGATCATCTCGCAGGCGCCCACATGGTGTTCATCACCGCCGGCATGGGCGGCGGCACCGGCACCGGCGCGGCCCCGGTCATCGCCCGTGCGGCCCGCGAGCTGGGTATCCTCACCGTCGGCGTGGTGACCAAGCCCTTCCACTTCGAAGGCCAGCGCCGCATGCGCATCGGCGAGATGGGCATCAACGAGCTGCAGAAGGGTGTCGATACGCTCATCGTCATCCCCAACCAGAACCTGTTCCGCGTCGCCAATGAGCGCACCACCTTCGCCGACGCCTTCGCGATGGCCGACCAGGTGCTCTATTCCGGCGTTGCCTGCATCACCGACCTGATGGTGAAGGAAGGCCTCATCAACCTCGACTTCGCCGACGTCCGCGCGGTGATGCGCGAGATGGGCAAGGCTATGATGGGCACGGGCGAGGCCTCCGGCGAGCAGCGCGCCCGCCATGCGGCCGAGGCGGCGATCGCCAACCCGCTGCTCGACGAAGTGTCGATGCGTGGCGCGCGCGGCCTACTGATCTCGATCACCGGCGGCAAGGACCTGACCCTGTTCGAGGTGGACGAGGCGGCGACCCGCATCCGTGAGGAAGTCGACCCCGATGCCAACATCATTCTGGGCGCCACCTTCGACGAGACCCTGGAAGGGCTGATCCGCGTGTCGGTCGTTGCCACCGGTATCGACCCGGCGGTGATTCCCGAGCAGATTCCCCACGCGCTGAACAATCTGCCGGACCTCGGCGGCCGCCGTGTCTCCAATGCAGGCCGCGCCGCCGTGGAAGCCCGCCGCGACGCCGCCCTGCGCTCGGTCGCCTCGGCGCTCGACGCGGAGGATTTCGGCGCCCCGCACCACGAGCCGAGCTTCGCCGCGGCCCCGGTCAGCGAGCATCCCTATGGTGAGCCGTCCTACGCCCAGCCGTCCTATGCGCCGGCGCCGGCCGCTATCGACGACGTGACCATCCGCCCGATGGCGCCCAAGCCCGCGCTCTATGCCGAGCCCGAGCCGGCGCCGTACAATGAGGCGGCTTACGAAGAGCACGCGATCGAGCCGTTCATTCCGCCGCAGGCCGAGCGTCCGTCCCCGCGCATGCCGCGCGTCGACGAGCTTCCCATGCCGGCGCAGAATCAGATCCGCGCTGCGCGCGGCGAGGCGCCGGACCATCATCAGGCTGAGAAGAAGCGGATGACGCTGCTGCAGCGTCTCGCCCATGTCGGCCTCGGCCGCAGCCAGGAGGAAGACGAAGAGCCGGCGGCGGATATGCGCCCCGTGGTGCGCCGCGCGCCGGCCCAGCCCGAGCCGCGTCAGGTTGCTGACATGCGGCCCGAGACTTCCGAATACGCCAAGCGTCCGGCGGCCCGCCCGGCCGATCCGCGCGCGGCGCGCCCGGCGGAGGATGATCATCTCGATATCCCCGCCTTCCTGCGCCGCCAAGGCTGAGACACGCACCACAGGCGGCCGCGTGCCGCCTGTTACAAAACGCCCACGCAATGCAGCGCCCGGATCGCGAGGTCCGGGCGTAGCTGTTTGTAATTAAAGGATTTTTCAGATTTGTGCGGTAGCGTAAAGGCGGTAACAGACGGTAAGCAAGCGTGATTTGGCGCGGACTCACGGCGCCGTTATCTTGCCAGCCAACGATAAGCGTCCGCAGCGGATTCGGTTCCGAGCCTTTAGGTAGCGGCGCACTGTGTTGGTTTTGGGGATTGGGGAGAGCGGGGCGCCTGCCGCACCGCTTTTTGGGTCGAATGAACGCTGTACGGCAGACCACCCTCGGCGATGATGTGACGCTCTCCGGCGTCGGCGTACATTCCGGCAAGATGGCCCGGATGCATCTTTCCCCCGCCGAAGCCGACACGGGCATCGTCTTCTTCCGCAACGACACGAATCAATCGGTGCGCGCTTGCCGTGGTGCGGTGCGTGGTAGCGATCTCGCCACCGTGCTGCGCGATTCGGAAGGGCCCGCCGTTTCCACCGTTGAACACCTGATGGCCTGCTTCGCCGGCCTCGGTGTCGACAATGCCCGGGTCGAGATCGACGGTCCGGAAGTACCGATCCTCGATGGCAGCGCCGGCGAATTCGTTGCTGCGGTGGATGAGGCCAGCATTGTCGAGACCGACCGCGCGCGCCGTTATCTGCGTGTGCTCAAGCCCGTCCGTATCGAGACAGAGACCGGCTTCGGCGAGATTTCGCCCTATGACATGGGCTTCCGGCTCGAAGTCGAGATCGATTTCAACCATTCCGCCATCGGGCGTCAGCGCTTCGCGGCCACCATGTCGCCGGATGTGTTCCGCAAGGAACTCGCCGCTGCGCGCACCTTCGGCTTCGTCAGCGATGTCGAGCGTCTGTGGCAGGCCGGCTATGCCCTCGGCGCCTCGCTCGACAACACCATCTGCCTCGGCGACGAGGGCGTGATGAACACCACCGGTCTGCGCTACGCCGACGAGTTCGTCCGCCATAAGGCGCTCGACGCCATTGGGGATCTTGCCATTGGCGGCCTGCCGCTTCTGGCCCGCTACCGTTCCTATCGCGGCGGCCACAAGCTGAATTTCGCCGTCGTCGACGCGCTGCTCTCCGACCGTTCCGCCTATGAGATCGTCGAAGCCCGCATCCCGGCCCGCCGGACCGTCAGCAGCAATGCCGGGCTGATCGCAGTGGCGGTTCCCGCCTACGCGCCGGAACTGTGAGGCTGTCGACCTCCTGGCCGACTGATGGGCCGGGCGCCGGACGTTCCAATCGCTCCCGTCTTCCGGTTTTTCTCCATTTGGCTGGGTGCCGTCCGGGCTGCATTTCCCGGTGTTGCCGTGCATGCGCGTCCTTCGCGCCACAGAGGGCGTGAAAAGGTGGCTTGCCGTGGCTCTTTGCGCTCGGCGTCCCAAGGCGCCATAATCCGGTCGGAAAGCCACCTTAGCGCCTGTCCACGCACTCGGCGACGAAACAGCGACCAGATCGGGATCGAACTTGTGATGCGTCTTCTCCGTCTCGGCCAGACTGTTCCCGGCCCCTTGGCTCCCGTCTCCCGCCCCCGCGCGGTGCGTTCGGGCTTCGTGGCCGCGCGCCTTTTCGGACTGGTGCTCGTTGGTGCCTCGCTGGGCGGCTGCGCCAGCTGGTTCGATACCAACAAGGAAGAGACGGTCTATCCCGACGTTCCCGCCGAACAGCGCTACAATGAGGGCCTCACCCTCATGCAGAAGGGTGAGTACAAGGAGGCGATCACCCGCTTCGAGGATGTCGATCGCCAGCATCCCTACTCCGAATGGGCGCGCAAGGCGCTGCTGATGATCGCCTATAACAACTACACGCTGGGCGAATACGACGATTGCATCGCAGCGGCGCGGCGTTATCTCGCTCTGCATCCCGGCTCGGAAGATGCTGCCTATGCGCAGTATCTCGTCGCCGCCTCCTATTTCGACCAGATCCCCGACATCTCTCGCGACCAGCAGCGCACGCAGCGCGCCATGGATGCGCTGGAAGAGGTTATTCGAAAGTATCCAAATACGGAATACGCCGTCAGCGCCAAGAAGAAGCTCGAAGTCGCTCGCGATCAGCTCGCCGGCAAGGAGATGATGATCGGGCGCTATTATCTTGAGCAGCGCAATTATGCGGGCGCGATCAACCGCTTCAAGGTGGTGGTGACCCGCTATCAGACGACCCGCCATGTCGAGGAGGCGCTTTACCGCCTCACCGAAGCCTATATGTCGCTTGGCGTCATCAGCGAGGCGCAGACATCGGCGGCGGTGCTGGGCTATAATTTCCCCGACAGCACCTGGTACAAGGACGCGTTCAAGCTGGTTCAGTCGCGCGGCGTCGATCCGAAGATGAACGAGCAGTCGTGGATCGCCAAGGCGTTCAAGGGTTTCACCCTCGGCTAGGGAAGGGGCGAAACCCTCTTCCGCTCCGCCGCGACTTGTGAGAACGTAGCGAGAACATGATGCGCGTCTTTCGGCCGCTGGCGCCAACGCCGCGCATGCTCGTCCCGCAAGGCCACGTTCTGGAGCGTTACCCATGCTGATCGCCCTGTCGATCAGGGATATCGTGCTCATCGAGCGGCTCGACCTCTCTTTCCATTCCGGCCTCACGGTCCTCACCGGCGAAACCGGCGCGGGCAAGTCCATCCTGCTCGACGCCTTCACCCTCGCGCTCGGCGGCCGGGGCGATGGCTCGCTGGTGCGTCAGGGCACCACGCAGGGGCAGGTGACGGCCGAATTCGATCTCGCCGCCGATCACCCCGTGCGCGCACTGCTGGCGGAAGCCGGGATCGACGATGATGGCGCGCTGGTGCTGCGGCGGGTGCAGCATGCGGATGGCCGCACCCGCGCTTTTGTCAACGATCAGTCGGTCAGCGCGCAGATGCTGCGCACGCTCGGTCGTCGACTGGTGGAGATTCACGGCCAGCACGACGATCGCGCGCTGGTCGATCCTGCGTCGCACCGCGCGCTGCTCGACGCCTATGGCGGTCTGGTCGGGCTGGCCGAGGAAGTCAGCGCCCGGGCCCGCGGCTGGCGCGCTGCCCGCACGGAGGCCGCCCAGGAAAAGGCGCGGCTTGATGAGGCAGCCAAGGAAGCCGATTTCATCCGTCATGCGGTGGAGGAGCTTACCGCCCTTGCCGCCGAGCCGGGCGAAGAGGAACGTCTTGCGGCGCGGCGCACCGAAATGATGCGTTTCGAGAAGATCGCGACCGATCTGGCCGATGCGCAGGACGCCGTCGGCGGCAACAATTCCCCCATACCCGGCCTCGCCGCCGCCGTGCGCCGGCTCGAACGGCGGGCCGGCGAGGTCGAATCGCTGGTGCGCCCGGCGGTAGAAGCGATCGACGCGGCGCTGAACGCACTCGACCTTGCCCGCTCCCATCTCGATGCGGCGCTGCGCGAGGCCGATTTCGACCCGCATGAGCTGGAACGGATCGAGGAACGGCTGTTCACCCTGCGCGCGGCCGGCCGGAAATACGCCTGCACGGTGGACGACCTGCCGACCGTCGCCGCCCGCTTTGCCGACCAGCTCGACGCGCTCGACCATGGAGCCGAGACGCTGAAGGGTCTCGAGGCGCGCGCCGATGCCATGGAAGCGGCCTATCGCCAGTCGGCGCGCGATCTCTCGCACAAGCGCCGCGCGGCGGCCGAGGCGCTGGATGCGGCGGTGAACGCCGAACTGCCGCCGCTGAAGCTGGAGCGCGCCCGGTTCCTCACCGACTGCCAGATGGACGAGGCCGCGCATATCGACGGCTATGACCGCATCGAGTTCTGGGTGCAGACCAATCCTGGCACGCGGCCCGGCCCGATGATGAAGGTCGCCTCCGGCGGCGAACTGGCGCGCTTCCTGCTGGCGCTGAAGGTGGTGCTGGCCGACAAGGGCTCGGCGCCGACGTTGGTGTTCGACGAAATCGACACCGGGGTCGGTGGCGCGGTGGCCGACGCGATCGGCGCCCGCCTCGCCCGGCTTTCGGGTCGCGTGCAGGTGGTGGCGGTGACGCATGCCCCGCAGGTGGCCGCACGCGCCGGCAATCATTTCCGCATCGCCAAGGAGGCCATGGCCGAACTCGACCGCGTGGCGACGCGGGTGGCGCCGCTTGCCCCCGATCACCGGCGCGAGGAGATCGCCCGGATGCTGTCCGGTGCCGAAGTGACGTCGGAGGCACGGGCGGCGGCCGACAGGCTGCTGAAAGGGGCGGTCGCCGATTGATACTCCGCCGGCGGGGCGCCTGCGCCCTCGGAGGGCGTCGACTTCCGCGCCGGCCTGTCCTATTCGACGTGCGAACGCCCCTGTCCCTCGCTCCGCCGGCTTCCCATGACGTCCTCGCCGTCCCTCGCGCCCACCCACGCCGGCACCGAAAGTGCCGCGCCGGTCTTCCTCGCCGCACCGGCCGTTCCCCCTGATATGACGGTGGTCATTCCCACCTTCAACGAGCGCGGCAATCTGGAGCCGCTGGTCGCGCGGCTCGCGCGCGTGCTCGACGGTCTCGCCTGGGAAGCGATCTTCGTCGATGACAATTCACCCGACGGCACCGCCGACGCGCTGCGCAGCATCGGCCGGCGCGACCCGCGCATCCGCTGTATCCGCCGCGTCGGCCGGCGCGGCCTCGCCGGCGCGTGCATCGAGGGCATGCTCGCGGCGCAGGCGCCGGTCGTCGCCGTCATGGACGCTGACCTCCAGCATGATGAGAGCCTGCTGCCGCGCATGTTCGAAGCGATGGGCGCGGGTGCCGATGTGGTCGTGGCGACGCGCTACGCCCCCGGCGGCGACGCGGAGGGCTTCAGTGCCTGGCGCGGCCGCGGTAGCCGGCTGGCCACGCTCCTCGCCCAGCGCGTGCTGCATGTGACCTCTTCCGACCCGATGAGCGGCTTCTTCATGCTGCGGCGGGAGACGGTGGAGGAACTGGCACCGAAACTTTCCACGCAGGGCTTCAAGATCCTGCTCGACATTCTCGCCACCGCCAAGGGGCGGCTGAAGGTGACGGAGCTAACCTATAGCTTCGGCGTGCGGCAGAGCGGCGACAGCAAGCTCGACAACAAGGTGTTGATGGATTTTCTCGGCCTGATCGTCGCCAAGGCGACGGGTGGCCTTGTCTCGCTGCGCTTCCTGTCCTTCGCCACAGTGGGCGCGGCGGGGCTCGTCGTCCATCTCGCGGCGCTGCGCATTGGCCTCGGTCTGGCGCTGAGCTTCCTGGTGGCGCAGGCCATCGCCACGATGACGGCGATGACCTTCAACTATCTGCTCAACAATCTGCTGACCTATCGCGATCGCCGCCTGACCGGCTTTGCCTTCCTGCGCGGGCTGCTGGCCTTCTATGCCATTTGCGGGCTGGGCGCGGCGGCCAATGTCGGCGCGGCAGACTGGGCCTTCTACCAGACCAACCAATGGTGGCTTGCCGGCATCGCCGGGGCGTTCATCGGGGCGGTGTGGAACTACGCGATGAGCCGCGCGCTGGTGTGGAAGGACGCGGCGTGAACGCGCCACGAGCCGCCTCGTCGCCGGTTGCCGCCTTGTCGCAGGAGACCGCGGCGCGCGGTGCGCTCGCGTTGATTGGGCTGATGCTGGTGTGGCGGCTGCTGCTCGCCGCTTTCGTGCCGCTTGTACCAGACGAGGCCTATTACGCGCTGTGGGCTCAGGGCCTTTCCGCCGGTTATGTCGATCATCCCCCGATGATCGCGCTGTTCATCCGCGCCGGGCAGGAAATGCTGGGAGATACGCCGCTCGGCATCCGGCTGTTCAGCGTGCTGGCCGCGCTGCCGGCGAGCTGGTTCGTCTGGCGTGCGGCGGCGGAACTGCTGGCGGACAAGCGCGCCGGCGCCCTGGCGGCGGTTCTGTTCAACGCCACCATCTTCGGCTTTCTCGGGCTGACGCTGGCCACGCCGGATGCGCCGCTCGCCCTGTTCTGCGCGGCCATGGTGTGGGGGGCGGCGCGGTTGCTGCGCGCACCCTGCCCGTGGCTGTGGCTCGCCATGGGGCTGGCGACGGGGCTGGCGGCACAGTCGAAATATTCCGGCATCATGCTGGCGGGTGGCTTCGCGCTGGCGGTTTTCGTTCTGCCGCCGCTCCGTCGGCAGTTGCTCACGCCATGGCCATGGCTGGCGGGTGCGCTCGCGCTGCTCGTATTCCTGCCCAATATCGCCTGGAACGCCACGCATGATTGGGCGACATTGACCAAGCAGGGCGGCCGGGTGACGGCGCAGGCACCGTTTCGCCCCGGCTTCCTGCCGGAGTTCGTCGGCTCGCAGATCGCGCTGGCGACCCCGCTCATCTTTCTGTTCGCCGTTCTCGGGCTGCTGCCGGGGCGCGCGGCGGCGATGTTCCGCCCCGGTGCAGGCCGGGCGCTGGTGCTCTTCCTGCTGTTCGTGCCGCTGGCCTATTTCCTCGTGCATGCGCTGCGGTCGCGCGTCGAGGGCAACTGGGTCGGCTTTCTCTACCCGCTCGTTGCTATTGCGGCGGCGGCGGGCATGCTGGCCCCGGCCGGCAGCGGGTGGTTGGGGCGAAGCCTGCCGGGCCTGGCGCGGGCGACGTTGCCCTTGGCCTTTGGTCTCATTCTGGCGCTGGGCCTTCACGCGCTGTTCGTGCCCACCACGCTCGCCGGCAACAAGGACGCCATCGTGCGTATGACGCGCGGCTGGCCGGCGTTCGCCGCCGAAATCGACACGCGCCGGCGGGAGATCGGCGCGACCGCGATCCTCACCAATGATTACCAGATGACCGCCATGCTGAAGCGGGAACTGCCGGGTGTGACCGTGCGGCAATTCGATGAGCGTCAGCGTTATGCTTTCATGGACGAGTCCGAGCCGCCCAGCCTGAAAGGGCCGCTGCTCCTCGTGCTCTCCACCTACCGCTCCTTCAACGAGATCGCCGCTGTCTATGGACGAACGGATCTCGGTGAGGTGTCGCGGCGTTTTCGCGACGTGACCATGCCGCCGGTGCGGCTGTTCCGGCTCGATCCGGTGGTGTCGTCCCCGCCGAGCCCGGTGTCTTCCGCGCCCTGATCGCGAGGCTTGAGCCGGCGGGCGATTTCTGGAAAGGGAGAGGGCCCCCGGCGGTGCCCCGCCCAAGCCTGCGGTGAGTGTGATGTCGCGATCCCAAACGTCTTCTTCCGTCACGCCGGCCGACGACCTGCCGAATGTGGCCGCTGCCGAGGATGTCGCGGCCATGACCGCCGACGAAGCGGCGCGTGCGCACGCAAAGCTGGGCGAGGAGATCGCCGGCCATGACCGGCGCTATTACCAGGACGACGCGCCGACCGTCTCCGATGCGGCGTATGACGCGCTGCGCCGGCGCTATGAGGCGATCGAGGCACAGTTTCCCGAATTGCGCGGCATGGACAGCCTCTCGGAGAAGGTCGGGGCCGCGCCTTCCGCCAAATTCGCCAAGGTGCGCCATGCGGTGCCGATGCTCTCGCTGGGAAATGCCTTCGCCGACGAGGAGGTGGAGGAATTTGTCGCCCGCGTGCGCCGCTTCCTCGGCCTTGCCGCAGACACGGAGGTGACCTTCACCGCCGAGCCGAAGATCGACGGGCTGTCCTGCTCGCTACGCTACGAGAATGGCGTGTTCGTGCAGGCGGCGACGCGTGGCGACGGCTTCGAGGGCGAGGATGTCACCGCCAATGTCCGCACCATCGGCGAAATTCCCCAGCGGCTGAAGGGCGCGGATGTGCCTGATGTGTTCGAGGTGCGCGGCGAGGTCTATATGGGCCACGACGCCTTCGCCGCCATAAATGAGCGCCAGCAGGAGGCCGGCAAGCCGCTTTTCGCCAATCCGCGCAACGCGGCGGCCGGCAGCCTGCGCCAGCTGGACCCCAAGATCACAGCGAGCCGACCGCTACGCTTCTTCGCCTATGCCTGGGGCGAGGTGAGTGAGGCTGGGCTGCCCGCCGATACGCAGTTCGGCGTCATCGAGGCGTTCAAGCGCTGGGGGCTGCCGACCAACCCGCTCACGGTGCGCTGCCACACGGCGGCGGAGCTGCTGGCGCATTACCGCCTGATCGGTGAGCAGCGGGCCATGCTCGGCTATGACATTGACGGCGTCGTCTACAAGGTCGACAGCCTCGCGCTGCAGGGGCGGCTCGGTTTTGTCTCCCGTTCGCCGCGCTGGGCGCTGGCGCACAAGTTTCCGGCGCAGCGGGCGGTGACCCGGCTGGAGCGCATCGAAATCCAGGTCGGGCGCACCGGCGCGCTGACCCCGGTCGCCAAACTCACCCCGGTGACGGTGGGCGGCGTCGTGGTCTCCAACGCCTCGTTGCACAATGAGGATTATATTCGCGGCATCGGCGGCAATGGCGAGCCGATCCGCGGTGGAGTCGATATTCGCGAGGGCGATTGGGTGGTGATCCAGCGCGCCGGCGATGTGATTCCTCAAGTGGTAGCGGTCGAGACCGAGCGCCGTCCCGCCGATGCCAGACCCTACGCCTTCCCCACCCTCTGCCCCGCCTGCGGCTCCCATGCCGTGCGCGAGGAGGGCGAGGCGGTGCGCCGCTGCACGGGCGGGCTCATCTGCCCGGCGCAGGCGGTGGAGCGCATCCGCCATTTTGTCTCGCGCGACGCCTTCGACATCGAAGGGCTGGGCGAGAAGCAGGTGCAGGCCTTCTATGAGGCTGGGCTGGTGAAGCAGCCGGCGGATATCTTCACGCTGGAGGCCCGCGATTCGGCCCCCGGAGCGCTCACCCGGCTCAAGAACCGCGAGGGCTGGGGCGAGACCTCGGCGAAGAATCTGTTCGCCGCCATCGCCTCGCGCCGGCAGGTGCCGGTGAACCGTTTCCTCTACGCGCTCGGCATCCGTCATGTCGGCGAAACCAATGCCAAGCGCCTGCTGCGCCATTTCCCAACCATCGAGGCACTGCGCGAGACGGCGCTGGCGGCGATACCCCCTGGCGAGGCGCACCCCAAGGGCAACGAGGCCTGGCAGGAGATCATAGGCATCGAGGGCATCGGCGCGGTGGTGGCGGAGGCGGTGGTCGATTTCTTCGGTGAGCCGAACAACCAGGCGGCAGTCGAGGCGCTGCTGGGCGAGGTGACGCCCGAGCCCATGGAAGCGGTCGCCAGCGCTGGTGCGGTCAACGGCAAGACCGTGGTGTTCACCGGCGCGCTGGAGAAGATGACCCGCGACGAGGCCAAGGCCATGGCCGAGCGGCTGGGCGCCAAAGTGGCAGGCTCCGTGTCGAAGAAGACCGATTACGTCGTCGCCGGCGCCGATGCGGGCACCAAGCTCGCCAAGGCCCGGGAACTGGGCGTGGCGGTGCTCACCGAGGACGAGTGGCTGGCTCTGGCCGGCGCCAGTTGACAGGGAAGCTGCGCTGGGGGGACCTTGGCTCCCCTTTTACGACCACCGGAGCTTGCCGTGTCTGACACCGCGCTTCTCATCATCGACCTGCAGAACGACTATTTCCCTGGTGGCCGCTTCCCGCTGGAAGGTACCGCCGCTGCTGCCGCGAAGGCTGGGGAACTTCTCGCCTTGGCGCGCGAAGCTGGCGCCGGGGTGGTGCATGTGCGTCATGAAATGACTGGTGAGGACTCGCCATTCTTCACGCGAGGCACGCCGGGCGCGGAAATCCACGCCAGCCTCGCACCGCAAGAGGGGGAGCCGGTCGTGGTGAAGGAGGAGGTGAACGCCTTCCTGCGCACCGATCTCGACAGCCTGCTGCGCGGGCAGGGCGTCAGCCGCCTGGTGATCGTCGGCGCGATGAGCCATATGTGCGTGGATGCGGCGAGCCGGGCGGCGCTCGATCTCGGCTATGAGGTCACGCTTGCGCATGACGCGACGGCGACGCTGCCGCTGGCGTTCAATGGCAAGGAAGTGCCCGCGCCCGCCGTGCAGGCGGCGATGATGGCGGCACTGGAATTCGCCGGCGCGAAGGTGGTGCCGGCTTCGGAGGCCGCGGCGGTGCTGCGCGGCTGACTACTCACCGCGACGCCGCGCCCGTTTCGTAGACACGAAAAAGCCGCCGCGGGGGGAGACGCGGCGGCTTTTCCACTCCGGTGCGCGACGGTCAGAGGCGCCCGGTCAGCATCATCACGATCAGAATCACCAGCAGGATGGTGACGAGACCGCTGGGGCCATAGCCCCAATTGCGGCTGTAGCCCCAGCTCGGCAGGGCGCCAATAAGGATCAGGATAAGAATAACGATAAGAATGGTGGTCATCGTCGAGTCTCCAGCCGTCCCGTTACATCGGTCGCGGGGATAATGCCGGTCATCGACGATGGTTCCATTGAACCATTACCTATTTTCCCGCCGTCAGCGCGCCAGCGGTGCCGTGGCGGCCTCCAGCCAGAGCCGGGTCGGCGCGTCGACCAGCGGGCCGATCTCCGCCTGCACTCGGGCATGATAGGCATCGAGCCAGGCGATCTCCTCGGCTGTGAGCAAAGCGGGCTCGATCCCGCGCCGGTCGAACGGGGCCAGCGTCAGCGTCTCGAAGGCCAACAGCGTACGCTCCGCCCCCTCGATCACCGGCCCGTCGACGACGATTTCCAGATTTTCCAGCCGAATGCCGTAAGCGCCCGTCTTGTAGTAGCCGGGCTCGTTGGAGAGCACCATGCCGCGCGCCAGCGGCACCGTGCCGACCTTGGAAATCCGCGCCGGCCCCTCATGCACCGAGAGATAGGCGCCGACGCCATGGCCGGTGCCGTGGTCGAAATCCAGCCCCGCCGCCCAGAGGTGCTGTCGGGCGAAGCTGTCGAGCTGCGCGCCCGAGGTGCCGAGCGGGAACACGGCCCGTGCAATCGCGATGTGCCCCTTCAGCACCCGGGTGAAGCGGTCGCGCATTTCCGCGCTCGCCGTGCCGACGACGAGAGTGCGGGTCACATCGGTGGTGCCGTCCTCATACTGCGCGCCGGAATCGATGAGGAACAGCTCATCCGGGCGGATGGGCCGGTTGGTCGCCTCGCTGACGCGGTAATGCACGATGGCGCCGTTCGGCCCGGCGCCGGAGATGCTGGGGAAGGAAATATCCTTGAGCACGCCCGTCTCGCGCCGGAAGCTCTCCAGCGCACAGACCGCGTCGATCTCGGTCAGCCCGCCTTTCGGCGCTTCCGTGTCAAACCAGGCGAGGAACCGGGCGAGCGCCGCGCCGTCGCGCCGGTGCGCGGCCCGCATGCCCTCAAGCTCGGCGGCATTCTTTGCCGCTTGCATCAGCGCGACCGGGCTCACTCCGTTGGAGACCTTCCCGCCAGCGGCCTCGATCCGTGCCGCCAGAAGCGCCGGAGCGGTTGCCTGATCGAGCCGGACGGTGGCGCCGCCGGCGGCGGCCATCTCCACGGCACGTTCCAACAGCACCGGCTCGGCAATCTCGGCGATGGGCGCGAGGGCATCGCGTACCGCGTTGGAGAGTTTGCGGGCGTCGATGAACAGCGTCGGCCGTCCGCTGCGGGGAATCAGCGCCCAAGACAGCGGTAGCGGTGTGAAGTTCACGTCGCCGCCGCGAATGTTGAAGGTCCAGGCGACGGAATGCGGGTCGGAGATGACCAACGCATCGAGCTTCTGCTCGCCGAGCGCCTTCTGCACCCGGCCGATCTTATCGGCGGCGCTTTCGCCGGCCAGCGCCGGATCGCGTAGCGTCACGGGGGCGAGCGGGGGCGCCGGACGATCGCGCCACACCGCGTCCACCGGGTTGCCGTCCACTGCCACCAGCACCCCGCCGGCAGCGGAGGCGGCGCGGCGCAGCTTCTGCTCGCTGTCTACCGTCGTCAGCCAGGGGTCGTATCCGAAATGAGCGCCGGCCGGCAGGTGCGTCTCCAGCCAGCGCTCGGGCGTGGTTTCCGCGAGCGGCACGACGGCGAAGGAAGCGGTGTCGACCTGCGCGGCGGCCTGCAGCGTGTAGCGGCCATCGACTACGATGGCGGCCTCGTCCCGCAGCACCAGCGCGACACCGGCCGAGCCGGTGAAGCCGGTGAGCCAGGCGAGGCGTTCGTCGCAGGGCGGGACATATTCATTCTGGTGCGCGTCGGCGCGGGGAATGAGGAAACCGTCGAGCCCGCGTCGTTCCAGTTCCTCGCGCAGCAGCTTCAGGCGGGCGGTACCGAGCGCGGGAGCGGCGGAATCGGCGAAGGTCTGGAACTTGGCGTCGAACATGATGGGCCTTGGTGCTGCACGGGCGGAATCTGATCGATCAGACCATGCCCGGGCAGGCGATGCCAGCGCCCCGTGCCGCCCGGATCGCTTCGTAGCGGCCCGGACGGGCGCGGCGGGCCTCTCAGCCTGTGGCGGCGGTGATGGAGTCGGAGATGATCTCCAGCCCGCGATCGATCTCCGCCTCGCTCACCGTCAGCGCCGGGGCGATGCGGAACACGCCGCCCATACCCGGCAGCTTGACGATGTTCATGCTCAGCCCGCGCGTCATCGCCTCGTCCATGACGCGCGCGCCGAGCTCGAAACCCGGCTCCTTGGTGCCCCGGTCGAGCACGATTTCCAGCCCCAGCAGCAGGCCGCGCCCGCGCACATCGCCAACGCAGTCATGGCGCTGCTGCAACGCGAGCAATCCGTCCTTCAGCCGCTGACCGCGGAGAACCGCCTGTTCCACCAGCCCGTCGCGCTCGACCACGTCGAGCACGGTGACGCCGACGGCGGCCGGGAGCGGATCGGAGACATGGGTGGTGTAGAACAGATAGCCCTTTTCATGCGCCTTCTGCTCGATCTCGGCCGTCGTCATGACCGCGGCGAGCGGCAGGCCGGCGCCGAGCGTCTTGGAAAGTGTCATGATGTCGGGCGTCACGCCGTCGCGCTGGAAGGCGAACATGTGGCCGGTGCGGGCGATGCCGGTTTGCGCCTCGTCGAGGATGAGCAGCATGCCGCGCTCTTCGCATTTCTGCTTCAGCGCCTTGAGATAACCGGGTGGCAGTTCGAGGATGCCGCCGCTGGACAGGATCGGCTCGGCGATGAAGGCGGCGAGCGCTCCGGTGGACTGGCGGTCGATCAGCGCGAAGGCGTCGTCGAGTTCTGTCTGCCAGTCATTGGTGCCGTCGGCATGGGCGAAGCGCGGGCGGTAGGAATTGGGCGCGGGAATGACGAAGGAGCCCGGCGTCACCGGTCCATAGCCCCGGCGCCCGGCGCTGTAGGTGGCGGCGGCCGCCGCGCCGGTCATGCCGTGCCAGCTCTGCGCGAAGGCGACGACCTCGTGCCCGCCGGTGACGAGCTTGGCCATGCGGATGGCAGCTTCGTTCGATTCCGCCCCGGTCGAGAGCAGTTGGACCCGCTCCAGCCCCGGCGCCAATGCGGAGAGGCGGGAGGCGAGCTCCACCACCGGGCGGGACAGCATGCCGGAAAACAGATGCGCGACCCGGCCCATCTGCCGCTCGACGGTGGCGACGATATCGGGGTGGGTGTGGCCTAGCACCGCACTCATCTGCCCAGAGGTGAAGTCGAGAATCCCGCGCCCGTCGGCGTCGTAGACGAAGCTGCCCGCGGCGCGCTCGACGATGATGGATTCGAAGCTCGGCCCGTAGCGGGTGAGATGCGTGTTGGCGGCGGCCCAGAAGGCGGGATCGGCATTCAGCGACATGGCTCATCCCCGTATGGCGGTGGATAAGAGCTATCGGTGGCGTCGCTCTCAGGCAAACTGATATTGTTTCATTCCGATATCGATGAAACTGATGGCGGCATGGCCGCCATTCCCGATCTCGACCTCGCTTTGCTGCGCAGCTTCACCGTTGTGGCGCGCGCCGGCTCGATCAGCGGCGCCTGCCTGCAGATCGGCCGCACCCAATCGGCGCTCAGCATGCAGATGCACCGGCTGGAAAGCGCGCTCGGCCAACCCCTGCTGCACCGCAGCGGCTCCGGCGTGCGTCTCACCACGGCAGGCGAGAAACTGCTGGTGCATGCCGACGCCTTGCTCGCGCGCCACGACGAAATCCTCGCCGATATGGTGGGCACCGGGCTGCGCGGCTCGGTCAGCTTCGGCTGCCCGGAGGACTATTCCGCCGCCTTCCTGCCGGAGCTTCTGCGCGGCTTCTGCGCGCTCTATCCCGATGTCGAACTACGCATGGTCTGTGCGCCGACGCTGGAACTGCGTCCATTGCTGCACCGGCGGCAGATCGAGCTGGCACTGGTCTCGGTGCCCGATCCCGCTGGCGGCGATGTGATCCGGCCAGAGGAATTCGTCTGGGTAGCTCACGATCCCGCGCCCGCCGTGCTCGCCCAGGCCACCCTGCCGCTGGCGCTCTCCGCACCGCTGACGCTCGACTACCGCGCCGCCTGCACGGCGATGGAGCAGGTGGGGCGGCGCTACCGGGTGGCCTTCGCCAGCAACAGCCTTGCCGGCCTCATCGCCATCGCCCGCTCCGGCCATGCGATCGCGGTGCTCACGCGCATGGCGGTGCCGCCGGACCTGCACATTGTCACGCAAGGCATGCCGGCGCTGCCCAGCATCGGCATCGCGCTGGAATATGCCGATCCGCGCCCCTCGCTGGCGGCGCGGGCGCTGGGCGCCCATATCGGTGCCGAACTGCCCGCGCTGGGCTATCGCGCCAGCTGAAAACCTCGCCAATGTGCGCCGCCCTCGCCAAACGGGCATGCCGGTGCCATTTTGTTCCGCCAAGAATCATTCATCATGACTGTGAGCAGGCCGTTGGCCGACCCCCGAAACATCCCGGACGGTGAACCCTCCGATTTCCCCTTCGACCTGCCGGCGGCCTCTCCGCGACCCGGCGGCATTGCCGCGCGCGCGGCGGCGCTGGCGCGTCCCGACGGGGCCGGGCACGCGCGCGGCGTCTATCTCGACGGCCTCAATCCCGAGCAGCGGGCGGCGGTGGAGGCGACCGACGGGCCCGTGCTGGTGCTCGCCGGCGCCGGCACCGGCAAGACGCGGGTACTCACCACCCGCATCGCCCATATCCTCTCGCTCGGCCTCGCCTGGCCCTCGCAGATCCTCGCTGTCACCTTCACCAACAAGGCGGCGCGGGAGATGAAGGAGCGCATTGGCGCCATGGTCGGGGAGGAGGTGGAGGGCATGCCCTGGCTCGGCACCTTCCACTCCATCGGTGTGCGGATGCTGCGCCGGCATTCGGAGCTGGTGGGGCTGAAATCCGGCTTCACCATTCTCGATACGGACGACCAGATAAGGCTGCTGAAACAGTTGCTGCAGGCCGAAGGCGTTGACGAGAAGCGCTGGCCGGCCCGGCTGTTGGCCAACATCATCGACGGCTGGAAAAATCGCGGCCTCGGCCCGCAGCAGGTGCCGGCGGGCGAGGGCTCTGCTTTCGCCAATGGGCGCGGCGGGGCCTTCTACGCCGCCTATCAGGCGCGGCTGAAGGCGCTCAACGCCGTCGATTTCGGCGACCTGCTTCTCGAGAGCATCCGTCTGCTGCGCGAGAATCCGGACGTGCTCGCGGAATATCACCGCCGCTTCCGCTACATTCTCGTCGACGAATATCAGGACACCAACGTCGCGCAGTATCTCTGGCTGCGCTTGCTGGCGGCCGGCTCGCGCAATGTCTGCTGCGTCGGCGACGACGACCAGTCGATCTATGGCTGGCGCGGGGCGGAGGTCGATAACATCCTGCGCTTCGAGGCCGATTTCCCCGGCGCCACCGTGGTGCGGCTGGAGCGCAACTACCGCTCCACCGGCCATATCCTCGGCGCTGCGGCCCACCTCATCGCCCACAATGCGGGCCGGCTCGGCAAGACGCTGTTCTCGGAAGGCGAGAGCGGCGAGAAGGTCACGGTGACCGGTGCCTGGGACAGCCAGGAGGAAGCCCGCGCCATCGGCGAGGAGATCGAACAGCTCCAGCGCCAAGGCCATGCCCTGACCCAGATCGCCATTCTGGTGCGGGCCTCCTTCCAGATGCGCGAGTTTGAAGAGCGCTTCGTCACGCTGGGGCTGAACTACCGCGTCATCGGCGGCCCGCGCTTCTATGAGCGGGCGGAAATCCGCGACGCGTTGGCTTATCTGCGCGTCATCGCCTCGCCCTCCGACGACCTCGCCTTCGAGCGCATCGTCAATGTGCCCAAGCGCGGTCTGGGCGACGCGGCGCTGCGGCAGATCCATGATCACGCCCGCGCTGCGCAGATTCCGTTGATCGAGGCCGCGCGGGAACTGGTGGCGAGCGAGGAGTTGAAGCCGAAAGTGCGGCTCACCTTGCGCGACCTCGTCGCCTCTTTCGACCGTTGGCGCGGCCAGATGGCCAGCCTGCCGCAGAATGAACTGGCCGAGATCGTGCTGGACGAATCCGGCTACACCGAGATGTGGCAGAAGGACCGCTCCGCCGACGCGCAGGGCCGGCTCGACAACCTCAAGGAACTCGTGCGCTCGATGGAGCAGTTCGAGAACCTCATCGGCTTCCTCGAGCACATTTCGCTGGTCATGGACGTCGAGGGCGCCGCAGGCGGCGATGCCGTCAACATCATGACGCTGCATTCGGCCAAGGGGCTGGAATTCGACACGGTGTTTCTTCCCGGATGGGAGGAGGGCGTGTTCCCCAACCAGCGCGCGCTGGATGAGCAGGGCCGCGCGGGGCTGGAGGAAGAGCGCCGCCTCGCCTATGTCGGCCTCACCCGCGCGCGGCGCCGCGCCAAGGTGTTCTTTGCCTCCAACCGGCGCATTCACGGCATGTGGCAATCCGCCGTGCCGAGCCGCTTCCTTGACGAATTGTCGGAGAAGGACGTGGAGGTGACGGAATCGCGCGGCGGGCAGGGCTGGGGCGGCGGCCAGTCGGGTCGCTATGGCTATGGTCCCAGCCGCTTCGACGAGGTGCAGACCTTTGGCTCTTCCTATTCGACGCCCGGCTGGCAGCGGGCGCAGAACGCCGCGCGCAGCAATAGCGGTGGCGGGGGCTTCTCCGGCGGCAGCTCCAGCGACAACCGGCCCTCACGCTTCGCCGCCAGTGAGAAGGCGCGCGGCGGCCGGGTGATCGAGGGTGAACTCATCGCCAAGTCGACCGGCCCAGCCTCCCGCTTCGCCATTGGCGACCGTGTGTTCCACCAGAAGTTCGGCTATGGCGAGGTCGCCTCGGTGGAAGGCAACAAGCTCACCGTGCAGTTCGACAAGGCTGGCGAGAAGAAGGTGGTGGACAGCTTCGTCGATGCCGCGTGAGCGGTGGGGGCGCTCCCACGCTGGTGTTCGGGCGCGTCCTCGCTTACAGACGCGCACCATGGATGCGCTCGCCAGGTGAGGACCGATATGCTCGAAGGATTGCCGCCTAATGGCGCCTCGCACGTGATGCGGGTGGATGCGCCCGAGCATGAGGCGCGCGCCATTGCCGAATATCTCGGCGAGAGTTTCGACCCCGCCGAGGTGGCCGCCGCCGCCTTTGAGGTGGAAGACCGCGCCGAGGGCTCGGGTTGGGCAGTGGAGGTCTATTTCGGCGATCCGCCGGACGAGGAGATGGTGCGCGATCTCATCGCGCTCGTTTCGCCTGAAGCCGCCGTTGCGGCGACCTTCTCGCTGCTCGACAAGAAGGACTGGGTAGCGGCGTCGCTGGAAGGCCTCGCCCCCGTGGCCATTGGCCGCTTTGTCGTTCATGGCTCGCATGATCGCGGGCGGTTGACGGGCAACCGCATCGGCATCGAGATCGAGGCGGCGCTCGCCTTCGGTACCGGCCATCACGGCACCACCAAGGGCTGCCTTGCCGCCATCGATACCTTCGGCAAGCAGCGCCGGCCGGGCCGCACGCTCGATGTCGGCACCGGCACGGGGGTGCTGGCCATGGCCGCGGCGCGACTGTTCCACGCCCCCGTGCTTGCCAGCGATATCGACAAGGTGGCGGTGACCACGGCGCGGGCCAATGCCGTGGCGAACCGCGCCGCGCCGCATATCCAGTTTGTGCATGCGCCGGGACTGGGGGCGGGAGAATTTCGTCGCCACGGCCCCTATGACCTGATCCTCGCCAATATCCTGCTGGCGCCACTCAAGGGCATCGCCCGGCCATTGAGCCGATTGCTGGCGCCGGGCGGCACGGTGGTACTGTCGGGCCTGCTGCCTTCACACGCCAATGCGGCGCTGGCCGCCTATCGCGCCCAAGGGCTGCGGCTCAAGCGCCGCCGCACCATCGAAGGCTGGACGACGCTGGAATTGACCGCCGATCGCGGGCGCAACACCACGCCCGCCTTGCGGGGGTGAACCCTCCCGAGGGCGTGTGGGGCCTGCGCGCCGGTCAGCTCAGCCGGATCGGCATGTTGACCGGCCGGCCGAGTCCTTCCGGCATGGGCAGCGCCCCGTGGGCCGCCTTCATCAGCGCCAAGCGCTCCAGCACCTCGTCGGGGAAGGGCACCACACGGCGGGTGCCTGCCTCGACATGCTGGGCGATCTGCTCATAGGTCGCGGCAATCCAGCCCTCGCGGGCGTGGTGCAACTCCTGGAACAGGTGCATGCGCTTGTCGTCGTAATTGATGAGGCGGAGCGTCGCCCGCACTTCCTGCCCGGCGCGAAGCTCGCGCTGGAAGCGCTGATGCGCCTCCATCGTGACGAACGACGCCCGCCGGCTTTCCACCATGTGCGGGCCGAGCCCGACAAGGAACACCGCTTCATCGACCGCGCGGTCGAAAAGCAGGCTGTAGAATGCTGCGTGCAAATGCCCGTTGTGATCGGCCCAACCGGCGTCAACCGTCATGACGGACGACACGAAGGGCGCGAAGAACACGGGTTCGAAATCGATCCCGTCCAGCATGACACCATCCCGACCGTTATGAGCGCG
The DNA here is from genome assembly GCF_022836935.1 of Ancylobacter polymorphus. Taxonomy (NCBI): domain Bacteria; kingdom Pseudomonadati; phylum Pseudomonadota; class Alphaproteobacteria; order Hyphomicrobiales; family Xanthobacteraceae; genus Ancylobacter; species Ancylobacter polymorphus. The sequence goes on from NZ_CP083239.1 coordinate 1,998,223, forward strand.
AGGTAGCGCGCTGCCTTATTGACAAGCATTGTGCCGACTTTCCATGCAGTCGTCACCTGCCGTGATGGCGTTTGAATGACCGAATTCTTGCGATAGCGGGGTTTCGTCGTGCTTATTGCGCGGCAGCAGGCCTCCGCCGGGAGTCGCGAGGGGCCGGCATAAGGTATATGCCGTTGAGGCGACCGGCTCCGGCCGGGTGTAGGGCCGAGACGAGCGTCGGGAGGGTGGCATGGAAACCAGTGTCGAGGAGCGTCCTGTGGCGCCTGCGGGTGGTGCGGGGGTGCAGCAGGTTATCGCCGCTCTCTCCGCCCATTTCGGTGAGCGGCTCGCCACCGGTCGGGCCATTCGCGAGCAGCACGCCAACACCGTCACCTGGCTCGCCAATGAGGCGCCGGACGCGGTGGTGTTCGTCGAAAGCACCGAGGAGGTGCAGAAGGTCGTGCGCGCCTGCGCGCAGCACCGCGTGCCGGTCATCGCCTTCGGCACCGGCTCCTCGCTGGAAGGGCAGATCAACGCGCCGAGGGGCGGCATTTCCATCGACCTGTCACGGATGAACCGTGTGCTGTCTGTGCACACGGAAGATCTCGACTGCGTGGTCGAGCCGGGGGTGACGCGCAAGCAGCTGAACGAGCATCTGCGCGATGCCGGCCTGTTCTTCCCCATAGATCCCGGCGCCGATGCCTCGTTGGGCGGCATGGCGTCTACCCGCGCTTCCGGCACCAATGCTGTGCGCTATGGCACGATGAAGGACAATGTCATCGCACTCACCGCGGTGCTGGCCAATGGCGAGGTGATCACCACCGCGCGGCGGGCGAAGAAATCATCGGCCGGCTACGATCTTACGCGCCTGTTCGTCGGCGCCGAGGGCACGCTGGGCATCATCACCAGCCTGACGCTGCGGCTTGCCGGCATCCCTGAGGCGATCTCCGGCGGAGTCTGCGCCTTCCCCACGGTCCGCGCCGCCTGCGATGCGGTCATCCTCACCATCCAGACCGGCCTCCCCGTCGCGCGCATCGAACTGCTCGACGAAGTGCAGGTCCGGGCCTGCAATGCCTATTCGAAGCTCGATCTTGCCGAGCAGCCGACGCTGTTCGTCGAGTTCCACGGCACCGAGGCGAGCGTTCACGAGCAAAGTGAGAGATTTAGCGAGATCGCCGCCGAGTATGGTGGGGGCGGTTTCCGCTGGGCGACGCGACCGGAGGACCGCACGCGCCTGTGGCAGGCGCGGCACGACGCTTATTGGGCCTGTCTGCCGCTGAAGCCCGGCGCCAAGGCCCTCGCCACCGATGTCTGCGTCCCCCTCTCCCGTCTTGCCGACTGTGTCGATGAGACCAAGCGGGACATTGAGGAAATGGGGATGCTGGCGCCGATCGTCGGCCATGTCGGGGACGGCAATTTCCACACCGTCACGCTGGTGGACGTGAGCGACCCGCACGATGTCGCCAAGGCGAAGGACTTCATTTCCCGCATGATCAAGCGCTCGCTGGCCATGGGCGGCACAGCCACGGGTGAGCACGGCGTCGGGCAGGGCAAGCGCGCCTATATGGAGGCCGAGCACGGCGCCGCCACATTGGAGGCGATGCGGGCGATCAAGCAGGCGCTGGACCCGCACGACATCATGAATCCGGGCAAGATCCTGCCCTGATCCGGGACGCCCGGGCGGCGCCGAGACCGGCTTGCGGCGGTCTGCCTCAATTCGCGCCTTGCGCATACAGCTAAGAACGCGAAAATTATCAACCATCTAGCGTAGAGTGGTCGGGCATCCGCCAGCGGGCGGGACGCCGGGGCCGAAAGGCCGGAGGAACGCGTGCAGAACCTGCTGTTGACGATTGCGGGCGCGATCATACTGGCCGTCGTGGCGGCCTTCGCGGCGCCGTTCGTCGTCGACTGGTCGCAATGGCGCTCGGTGTTTGAGGCGCAGGCGGCGCGGACGATGGGTGCGCCTGTCGTCATCCGCGGGCCGATCGACGCGCAGATTCTCCCCACGCCGCGTGTTGTCCTGCGCGATGTTTCCATTGGTCTTGACGGCGGCGGGACCTCGCTCGCGGCGGCGGAACTGTCCGGCCGGCTCAATCTCGGTGCGTTGATGCGCGGCGACGTGGTGGCCGATCAGGTCACGCTTCTGCGTCCGCGTGCTCGCTTGGTAATTGATAATACGGGGAAAATCTCGATTCCTACCGGTGCCGCCCGCCCCGCGGGGTTCAGCGTCGCCCAACTCTCCGTCCTCGACGGTAGCTTCGAACTGCTGGACCGCGCCAATCAGCGCGCCTTCAAGCTCGACGACGTGGACCTCACCGGCGAAGTCGGCGGTTCGATGGGACCGATAAAACTGGATGGTGAGGCCGATGCGGCCGGCCTGCGCCGGCGGGTGCGGCTGAATGTATCGGCCTTCGCCGCCGACAGTACCGCCAAGCTCCGGCTCAGCGCGCAGAATGTCGGCTCGCCGCTCAGCGTCGATGCGGACGGGGTGCTGAACCTTGCCGGCGGTGCGCCGAGCTTTCGCGGCCGGGCGGCGCTGGTGCGCACCGCCGCCCCCGAAGCCAGTCCCACGGGCGGCGACCCGCTCAAGGCGTGGAGCCTCGCCGCCAAGGTGGATGCGACGCCGCAGACTGTCGCCGCGACCGATCTTAGCCTGACACTCGACGCGGCCGAGCGGCCTGTGGCGCTGTCGGGTTCCGCCCGCCTCGTCGCGGCCGGCCCCGGCGTCCCGGAATCGCGGCTCGATCTCACCCTTGCCGCCCGCCAGCTCGATCTTGCCGCGCTGACCGGTGGCGCGACGCCGCTGGCGGCGACCGATGCGCTGGCGCGGCTGCTCGCGCCGCTCGCCGATCTCGCCATGGTCGGCTCGCTGGATCTGTCCAGCGACACGGTGCTGCTCGCCGGGGCGGCGGCGCGCGAGGTGAAGGCGGGGCTCGACTGGTCGCCCGGCGGCTGGCGCGCCCGCACGCTGGAGGCGCGGCTGCCCGGTGGGGCGCGGATCGCGCTGTCCGGTACGCTGCCGCGCGTGGCCGGCACCGGCGATCCCAATGCGGCGCTGTTCGGCGGCACGGGTGTGCTGGAGGCGCAGGACCTGCCGGGCTTCGTCGCCTGGGCGGTGCCGCAGGCCAGCGGGCTGGTGGCGAGCCTGCCGGCCGGGGCGGCGCGGCTGGCCGGCGATCTCAGCGTCAGTGCTGGCGGCTTCGCGCTCGACAAGCTGGAGCTTGCCGCCGGCGAGAGCCGCTTTGCCGGCACCGCTGCCTATACGCTGCCGGTGGCGCAGGGACGCGGGCGGATCGACGCGGTGCTGACCACCTCGGATGTCGATGTCGACGCGCTGTTGCCGCCGATGCAGAAGTTGGTAGCGCTCGGCCTCGGGACCACCGATCTCAATCTCAGCGTCGGCGGCCGGCAGGTGCGGCTTGCCGGCGGCAGCGCCCGCAGCCTGGATCTCATCCTCAAGGGCACGTCGGAGGGGCTGGGCATCGAGCGCCTGGCGCTGGAGGATTTCGCCGGGCTCGATCTTACCGGTAGCGGGCGCCTCGCTGCCCTCGGCGGCGATGGCGCCGGTACCGCGCGCTTCACCGCAAAGCTCACCGGCCGGCGGGCCGAGGGCCTGCCGGGCCTTGCCGGGGCGTTCGGCCTCACCCGCATCGAACCCTTCCTTTCCGCCGCGCAGGCGAGCCTCGCGCCCGTCGACCTCACCCTGACGCTGGTGTCGCAGGACGGGCGCACAACGGTGGATGCCGGCGGCCGGCTTGGCGGTCTTTCCGGCACCGGAAAGCTCGGCTTTGCCGCCGATGGCCGCCTGAGCGGACAGGTCGCGCTGGATGCGCGCGACGGCAGCGCGGTGCTCACCAGTGCTGGCGTGCCGGGGCTGCGGCCTACTCTCGGCCCGGCGCGACTTGTCCTCGATCTCGACCAGCGCGTCGCCGCGACGCTCGAATTTGCCGGCGCGCGGCTGCGGGCGGAAGGCAAGGCGGCGCTCGACGCCGCCGGGCGGCTGGAACCCGACCTCGCCCTGACGCTCGACGCGGCCGATCTCACCCCCCTGCTGCCGCAGAACGCCGTGCCGGCCGCCGGCGCGGTGCCGGCCCGCTTCACCGGCACGCTGACCCGCGCAGGCGAGGAATGGCGCATTGGCGCGCTGGCCGGGACGCTGGGCGCGCAGCGTCTCGACGGCACCCTCGCCTATATGTCGGGTCAGCCGCTGCGGGCGGCGCTCAACCTGCCGCAATGGAGCCTCGCGCCGGCGCTCGCGCTTGTCGTCGGCGCTTCCGATGGCGGCGCGGCGGAGGGATGGTCACGCGCGGCCTTCGGCCCGGCCGCCGCGGCACCCGCCGCCGATGTGACGCTGAATGTCGGGCGCTTCGACCTTCCCGGCGGCCTGATACTGGGCGAGGCGAAGGTGGCGGCGCGGCTGAGCGAGGGGCGCCTCGCGGTGGAGAGCGCGAATGGCACGCTCGCCGGCGGAAACTTCGCCGGCAAGTTCAACCTCGCCCGCGCCGGCCAGACGGTGCAGTTCGACGGACGGCTGGCGCTGACCAATGCCGACAGCGCCGCGCTGTTCGCCGCCCTCGGCGTGACGCAGCCGAAGCTGCGCGGCCGCGTGAGCACCACGCTCGACCTCACCGGGCGCGGCACCTCGCCCTTCGCGCTGGCCAGCCAGCTGCAGGGGCAGGGCAGCGTCGCGGTCGAGGCGCTGGAAATCGACCAGAGCGACCCGAAGGCGCTGCAATATGTGATGCTGGCGACCGAACGCGGCCCGCCGCCGGACCAGCAGCGCCTCGCACAGCTGCTCAGCGACGGTCTGGCGCGGGCGCCGCTGAAGCTGGCGCGGGTGGAAAGTGCGGTCAGCGTGGTGGACGGCGTCGCCCGCACCAGTGCCGCCCGGCTCGCGGTGGGCGAACAGCGCTTCGGCCTGAGCGGGGCGCTGGACATTCCCGCCCTGAGCTTCGAGGCGACGCTGGAAATGCAGGATGTCGCCAGCGCCGGCCTGCCGGCCGCGCCGGCGGCGGCGGTGCAGTGGCGCGGCCCGCTGACGGCGCCGGAGCGGCGCTTCGACCTCACCGCGCTCAGCACCGCCATCAACATGCGGGCGCTGGAGCGGGAGACAAGGCGGCTGGAAGCGGAATATGGCCGCACGCCGCTGACCGATGGCGGGCAGGCGACCGACGCGCCGCCGGTGCGCCGCCCCACGCCGCAGGCCGCGCCGCGTGCCGGTGGCGCCGCCGTTGCCCCGCGGGCGACGCCGCAGCCGGCCGCGCCGCGCGCGCCTGCTGCCGCTCGGCCGGCGGCGCCGCAATCCTATTATGGCCAGTACACCGCGCCCGGGCAGAGCGCGCCGGGAAGCGCCGCCCCGCCGCTGGCCCCGCCGGTGGATATTCCCAACGACCCGCTGCGCAGCCCGATCATCCTGCCGCCGCTGGCGCCCTGACCGCGGCTCAGGCGGCGATGAACTCCTCGGCCGTGTAGCCCTGGAGATAGAGCAGGGCGGTGAGGTCGCCATGGTCGATCCGCACCTGCGCGGCGGCGGCGACGGCGGGCTTGGCGTGGTAGGCGACGCCGAGGCCCGCTTCGCCGATCATGGCGAGATCGTTCGCCCCGTCGCCGACGGCGAGCGTGTCGCCATGGCCAAGGCCGAGGGCCGCGCGCAGCTCCACCAGCGCGGCGAGCTTGGCCTCGCGACCGAGGATGGGTTCCTCGACCAGCCCGGCGAAGGCCTCGCCATCGGCCACCAGCACATTGGCGCGGTGGGCGTCGAAGCCGATCATCTCCGCTACGCGCTCGGTAAAGAGGGTGAAGCCGCCGGACACCAGCAACGTGTGGGTGCCCTGCGCCTTCATGGTGCGCACCAGCGTGGTGCCGCCCGGGGTGAGACGAATGCGCGCGGCGATGACCTCATCGACGACGGCGAGCGGGAGGCCCTTGAGCAGGGCGACGCGCTCGCGCAGCGCCGGCTCGAAGGCGATCTCGCCGCGCATGGCGCGCTCGGTGATGGCGGAGACATGCGCCTTCATCCCGGCATAGTCGGCGAGCTCATCGATGCATTCCTGCCCGATCATGGTGGAATCCATATCGGCGAGGAATAGCCGCTTGCGCCGTCCTTCCGCCGGCAGCAGCGCCACATCGACTGGGGCGCCGTCCAGCGCCGCGCGCAGGCTCGCGAGGTCTGCGCCGTCGGCGCAGGCGATTTCCGCCGCGATGCCGGGGTTGAGCCAGTGTGCCGGGCCGGGCGAGGGGAGGGCGGCGCGGGCGCGGGCGAGCAGCGCCTCATCCACCGCCGGGGCGGCGGGAGAGGAGATGAAAACGGCGACAAGCGGCAGGGAGTGCGACATGGCAGCAACTGGGACCTTGCCGCCGGGCCGGCGTCGGGCAAAAAGGCAGGATGGAAACCCGGAAGAGCGAAAAGGGCGTGACCGCGAAAGCTGCGCGCCCGCGCGCCGTGCTTATTGCAGGACCGACGGCGAGCGGCAAGTCGGCGCTGGCGCTCGCTTTGGCGGAGCGGGTGGGCGGCGTCGTCATCAATGCCGATTCCATGCAGGTCTATCGCGACCTCAGGGTGCTCTCGGCGCGGCCGACCCTGCAGGAGGAGGCGCGCGCGCCGCACCGGCTCTATGGCCATGTGGATGGCGGTGACGATTATTCCGTGGCGCGCTGGCTGGAAGATGCGGCGGCGGCGCTGGCCGAGGCGGAGCGCGTGGGCTGGCTGCCGATCGTCACCGGCGGCACCGGGCTTTACTTCAAGGCGCTCACCCAGGGGCTCTCGCCCATTCCGCCGATTCCAGAGGCGGTTCGCGCCCGCGTGCGCGGCCTCGACCTCGATGCGCTGAGGCTGCACGCGCGGCTGATGGCGGTGGACCCGGAGACGGCGGCACGGCTGCGGCCTTCCGACACGCAGCGGCTGATGCGGGCGCTGGAAGTGTTCGAAGCGACGGGACGGCCGCTGGCGCAGTGGCAGCAGGTCCCGGCCGAGGCGCCGGTGCTGGCGGCGGAAAGCACGCTGCGGCTGTTCCTCGCCACTGACCGCGCGGCCCTGCGCGCCCGCATCGCCGAGCGCTTCCACGCCATGATGGCGGAAGGGGCACTGGACGAGGCGCGGGCGTTGCTGGCGCGCGGCCTGCCGGCGGATCGGCCGCTCTTGAAGGCCCACGGCATGCCGTGGTTCGGGCGCCATCTCGCCGGGGAGATCACGGTGGAGGCGGCGATCGAGGGGGCTATCCTCGACACGCGCCACTACGCCAAGCGGCAGGACACCTGGTTCCGCCACCAGCTGGAGGGCTGGACGGCGTTGCCGAAGGATCAGGCGGCGGCGTGGCTGGCGCGCGCCGTCGGCTGATCCTTCATGCGCGTGCGGTCCGACGGACGGGAAGGGGCCGCAGCCGCAGGGCGATGTCGCTCAGCACCGCGACGGCGATGCCGGCGCCGGCCACCCACCAACTCGGGCTGATGGCATACGCAAATGAGAGGTTCGCCTGCAGCACCCGCACAGGGTCGATGCCGGTGGCGGCGGCGTACCAGCCGGCTTCGATCAGCGCGGTGAGGATGCCGGAGGCGGCGGCGAGCGCAAGAAGGTTGAGAAAGCCGGTGCCGCGCCCGTAAGCCTGCAGCACGCGCCAGCCCATCAGCCAGACGAACAGGCCGGTCATCAGCACCGGCTGGGTCACGTCGAGCTTCTGCTGCATGAAGAAGTGCAGCAAAGCGAGCGCGGTGGCGGGGTAGACCAATTGGTGCAGCCGGTTCCAGCGCGCCGCGCCGAGCCGGCGGATCGCCCCGTCCCAGGAGGTGGCCGACAGCGCGGCAAAGGCCAGCACGGCAACAAAGCCGATGGTGAGATAGATGCGCAGCGCGATCTCGCTCGCGGCCGTGACAAGACTGCCGACATCGACGAGATAGACCGCGAGATGCACGCCGATGAGCGCAGCGGCACCGAGGCCGAGGGTGCGGCGCGTCAGCAGCAGTTTCGGCGCGTTGAACAGGCGCCGCGCCGGCGTTACGGCAAGCGATAGCAGCAGCAACCGGATCGCCCAGTCGCCGACGAAATGGATGACCTGGATGAGCGGGCGGGCGCCCAGCGCCGCCTCGCCGCCCAGCCCGCCCCCGGCCCCTGGCCCGCCGAGCCCTCCACCGCCCAAACCGGCGCCCCCCAGCCCGGGTGGCTCGGAGGCGGCGAAGCCGCCGCTGAAGATCTGTGCCAGCAGCAGGCCGAAGGGCAGCAGCACGATCAGCAGCGCCGCGATCTTCTCGGGGCTGAGCTTGCCGGAATTCTCGCGCAGAAAGGGCATGGGCGGGTCCGCTCGGGTCGGTGACGGTCCTGCCTATACGCCCCCGGCGGCGGCGGAATTTCAACGGCGCCGCGCACGAAGGCGTGAGCGGTCGTCCCGCCGCCGTGCGAAGCGGAAAATGCGCGGGCCCCCGCGAGGCCCGCCCGCATGGCCTAGTCTTCCTCAAAAATGCGCGTCACATGGCCCATCTTGCGGCCGGGGCGGGCTTCCGCCTTGCCATAGAGGTGCAGATGCGCGCCAGGCTCATCCAGCAGGTCGCGCCAGCTATCCGCCTCGTCGCCGATGAGATTGGTCATCTCGACACGGCCGAGCCGCTCCACCGCGCCGAGCGGCCAGCCGGCTATGGCGCGCACATGCTGCTCGAACTGGCTGGTGAGCGCCCCGTTCAGCGTCCAGTGGCCGGAATTATGCACGCGCGGGGCGATCTCGTTGACGATGACGCCCTGCGCGCCGTCCACTACCACGAGGAACATCTCGACCGCGAATACGCCGACATAGCCCAGCGATTCGCCGATGCGCCGGGCGATCTCGCGGGCGACGGCGTCCACTGCCGTGGTCACGTTCGCCGGGACGGTGGAGCGGAACAGGATGTGATGGCGGTGCTCGTTCTCCGTCACCTCATAGGCCTTGAAGCGGCCATCCTCGGTGCGGGCGGCGACCACGGAGACCTCGCGCTCGAACGGCACGAAGCCTTCGAGGATCGAGGGGTGGCGACCCACGGCGGCAAAGGCGGCCGCGGCATCATCACCCTCGCGGATAGTGACCTGCCCCTTGCCGTCATAGCCGAAGCGGCGGGTCTTCAGCACCGCCGGGCGGCCGATCTCGGCCAGCGCCGCTTCCAGCTCCGCCTCGTCATGCACGGCGGCGAAGGGCGCGGTCTCGATGCCGAGGCGGGAGACGAAGGTCTTTTCCTCCAGCCGGTCCTGGGTGATGCCGAGCGCCCGCGCGCCGGGATGCACCGGCACATGGCGGGCGAGGAATTCGGCGGTGTAGACCGGCACGTTCTCGAATTCATAGGTAACGACATCGACCGACTTGGCGAAGCGTTCCAGCGCGGCGAAGTCGTCATAGGCGGCGCGGGTGTGGGCGCTGGCGACATCGAAGGCCGGGCTGCCCTCTTCCGGCGCGTAGATATGCGCCTTCAGGCCGAGCGGGGCGGCGGCGAGGGCGATCATGCGGGCGAGCTGGCCGCCGCCGAGAATGCCGATCGTGTCGCCGGGCGCGAGAATCTTCGGTTGCGTGCTCATTCCGGGCGCTCCGTCACGGCGGCGGTGCGGGCGGCGCGCCACTCCTCCAGCCGGGTCGCCAGCGCGTCGTCAGTGAGGGCGAGCACGGCGGCGGCGAGCAGCGCGGCATTGGTGGCGCCGGCCTTGCCGATGGCGAGCGTGCCCACCGGAATACCCGCCGGCATCTGCACGATGGAATAGAGGCTGTCGACGCCGGACAGCGCCTTGGATTCGACCGGCACGCCGAACACCGGCAGCGTGGTGAGCGAGGCGACCATGCCCGGCAGATGCGCCGCGCCGCCGGCACCGGCGATGATCACCTTGGTCCCCGCCGCCTTCGCGGCCTTGGCGAAGGTGAACATGCGCTCGGGCGTGCGGTGGGCCGAGACGATGCGGCAGTCATGGCCGACACCGAGCGCGTCCAGCGTCTCGGCGGCGTGGCGCATCGTGTCCCAGTCCGACTGGCTGCCCATGATGATGGCGACGGGTCGATGGTCGGCGGCCGTTCCGGCCGTCAGGTCGCTCATTCTGCTTTCCGCCCCTTTCAGGAAAGGCGCGGATTATAGGAATCGCGGGCGCGGGAGCAAGGGAAGATGCGGCCCTGCCGGACGCGCCCGAGCCACCTCGCCCGCAGCGGTGCCGTGCGCAAATGGACAGCATGCTTAACATCGCCTTTACCATGCCGGGGCAGAGTGCAGGGCGAGAGATTCCCCGGGGATCCGCCTGCCGTGTTCGTGAGTTGAACCCCGTGTGGGCTATGGTCTGATCGTTGCCGATTCCAACGGGAGCGGCGCGGCCAGGCGACCCCGATGGGCAACAGGCGGAGAAGATTCCAATGTTCGGTCGCGGCGCTACAGATACGGTCGAGAACAGGAGCGCCACGGCACGCGGGACGGCCTCGCGCCGTGTGCTGGCGGCTTCCGCCGGCCTGCTGCTGGCCACGGTGAGCAGCGGGGGGCTGAGCGTGCAGGCGCAGCAGGCGCCCAGCAGTATCGCCGCCGTCGACCAGGCCGGCCCGGGAAACGGCGAGGTCCCCGCTGGGGCAACGACCTCCTCCGAGAACGTGTCCCCTGCCGCCGCGACCGCGAGCCTTGTGCGCCCCGCCGAGCCGGCGGCACCGCTGCCGTCCATCGCGACGGAGGCGCCGCATTTCGATGCTGCCGATCCCGCCCGCCCCAGCCCGGCGCGCAGTGCCGCGCTTGCAGCACCGAGCCCGGCCGAGCCGCTTCCCGCCGCTCCGGTCGATGCCGACCCTGCGGCCGCGTTGCCGGCCGCGCCCAGCGTCGGCAATGGGGCGCCAGGCGTTGGCGAAGGCACGTCCGGGGGGCCGGCACCGGTCGCCCCGGCCGAGACCGCCGAATCGGCGTTCTCCCGCCAACTCGCCGCGCTGATCACCAATTCGCTGCCGCGCTTCTCCACCCGCCCGGCGGACCGCGAGGCGCTGGCCGCCTTCTACACGGCACGTGCCTTCCAGCCCGCGTTCACGCAGGAAGGGGGCGTCTCCCCGCTCGGGCAGGCGGCTCTCGACAGCTTCGCCGCCGCCGCCAGCGAAGGGCTTGACCCGACCGACTATGCCCAGCCGCCGCTGCCGGCGACGGCCGATGCCGGCCAACGCGCCGAAGCCGAGATGCGGCTTGCCGCCACCGCGCTGCTCTATGCCCGGCACGCGCAGAGCGGACGGTTCGACCCGAAAAAGCTCTCCAAGGATGTCGATCCCAACCCGACCGTGCCGGATTCGGCCGATGTGCTGGCCCGTCTCGCCGGCGCGCCGGATGCGGCGGCGGCGCGCGCCGTGCTGGCGAGCTTCGCCCCGCAATACCCGCAATATCTTCTGCTGAAGGAGCAGCTCGCGCGGCTGATGGCCCGGGAGCAGGCGGTTTCCCACGCGCCGATCCCGCCCGGCCCGTCCGTGCGCCCCGGTGAGAGCGACCCGCGCGTGCCGCTGCTGCGTGCCCGGCTGGGGGTCGAGCCGCGTGGGGATGGGGAGATCTATGATCCGGCGCTGGTGCGGGCGGTGGAGGAATTCCAGCGCCAGGCCGGCCTTGCCGCCGACGGCATTGTCGGGCGCGGCACGGTGGCGGCATTGAACGACACCGGCGGCGACCCGGTGCCCGACATCATCGCCAATATGGAGCGCTGGCGCTGGGTGCCGCATGAGGTGGCACCGACCTATGTGATCGTCAACATTCCCGAATTCATGGTGCGCATCATCGTCGATGGCGGCACGGTGCATGAGACGCGGGTGGTGGTCGGCAAGCCCGAGAGCCCGACGCCGATCCTCGACGAGACGATGCAGTATGTGGTGTTCAACCCCTCCTGGCACGTGCCGCCCAGCATCATGCGCAACGAGATGCTGCCGAAGCTGCAGGCGGACCCTTACGCGCTGCAGCGCCAGGGAATCGACGTGGTGCGCAATGGCCGGGTGATCGACCCCGGCATGGTGGACTGGCGCCGGGGCACGCAGGGCTATTCGTTCCGCCAGGAGCCGGGCGAGCGCAACGCGCTGGGGCGGATGAAGTTCATGTTCCCCAACAAGCACTCGGTCTATCTGCACGACACGCCGAGCCGCGCCCTGTTCGCCCGCGACCGCCGTGCCTTCAGCCATGGCTGCGTGCGGGTGCATGAACCGATGGCCTTCGCCGAGGCGCTGTTTGCGCTCGGCCTGCCCAAGGAGGGATGGACCGAGCAGCGCCTGTCGCGCCTGCTCGGCGGCAATGAGCGCTCGCTCACGCTGAAGAACAAATTCCCCATCCATCTCGTCTATTTCACCAGCTTCGTCGATTCCGCCGGCCAGCTGGTGACGCGCGAGGACCTCTACGGCATCAACGCCGCCACCAAAGCGCAGCTCGGGCTCGACGGGGCGCGCCGCTTCGCCGAGCAGGGAAAGCCGGCGCTGCGGCGCTGACGGCAGCCCCGCACCAGCTGCTGTGGCTAGGAGGAGACGATCGAGCGTAAAAGGGCTCGGCGGGAGGTAATCGCACGCGAATTTGACGTGCTGGCACTCTTTTGCCACAGTCACTTTTTAGTGCGAGAGACAACAGGCGTGGGGGCTGGGGTCGTAAGGACCTCTTAACCAAACCCGAGAAGACTGTGTTCACCATGCGCGGTACGGGCGCTTCCGCCCGCACCGTTCCAGGAAACGTTGAGTTCGGGTTCAAGCCGTTGCGATTTTCCGCCCTCCGCTCGTCCAAGCTGGCCAAGGCCGCTCTTCTCGCGGCGCTTGCCACGCTGTGCGGCGCCGATCTGCTGCAGGATGCGGTGGCCAATGGCGACACGCGCACGCTCAGCCTCCACCATGTCCATTCCGGCGAGAGCGCCACCATCACCTTCAAGCGCAATGGCCGTTACGACCCGGCGGCGCTGAAGCAGCTGAACGTGCTGTTGCAGGATTGGCGGCGCAAAGAGCCGACCAATATGGACCCGCGCCTGTTCGACATTGTCTGGGAGGTCTATCGCGAGACCGGTGCGACCCAGCCGATCCAGGTGATCGGCGGCTACCGTTCCCCCGCCACTAACGCCATGCTGCGCTCGCGCTCGCGCGGCGTCGCCCAGACCAGCCTGCACATGCAGGGGCGGGCGATGGATTTCTACATTCCCGGCGTGCCGCTAGCGAAGATCCGCGAGGCCGGGCTGCGGCTGCAGCGCGGGGGCGTCGGCTTCTACCCCACCTCCGGCTCGCCCTTCGTCCATCTCGACACCGGCGGTATCCGCCACTGGCCGCGCATGAGCCGGCCGGAACTCGCCCGCGTCTTCCCCGATGGCCGCACGGTGCATGTGCCGGCCGATGGCAAGCCCATGCCCGGCTACGCCCAGGCGCTGGCGGCGGTGGAAGCCCGCGGCAACGAGCCCGGCGGCGCCGGCGCGGCCTTCGCCGGCCTGTCCGGCGGCAATGATCCCAAGCGCAAGGGCGCGCCGGCCAAGAACATTTTCGCCGGCCTGTTCGGCAAGGATGGCGACGACGAGGAAGAGGCCGCCCCGGCCGCCACTCCTGCCCCTGCGGAGGAGGCGCCGGCTCAGGTCGCCGCCGCTCCCGCACCTGTCGCTCCCGCGCCAGCCCAGCTCGCGCTCGCCGCGCCCGTGCCCACACCGACGCCGCGCCCGTCTCTGCCGGCGGCTGCGGCGCCCATGGCACCGTTTGAAGTGGCTTCGCTGGGTACGGTGCCGCTGCCGCAGCCCAATCCGCTGCCGCGTGGGGCGGTGGCCGCCGCGCCCGCACCGCGTCCCGCTCCGGCGCCCGCCGCCGGCAAGGCGGACCTCGCCGCGCTCGCCGCCGCGATCCCGATGCCGGGCACGCCGGAGGCGAGCAACAGCCGGCAGATCGCCAGCGCCATCAGCGGCACGCCGCTTGCCGCCACCCGCCCGAGCGAGGTCGGTGGCCTGCCGGAGGTCATCGTGCGCGGCACGCAGGGCGAAGGCCCGGCGCTGGCCTATGCCGACGCCGCCGGCAGTGTGTTCACCGCTCCGCGCCTCCAGCCCGGCCGCGCGCCGGAGCCGGCATCGACAGCCGCCGCACGCACCGCGCCCACGGCAACCGCCGCCGCTGCCCCTGGGCGCAAGCCGCAGGCGCATTCGCAGGCAATGATCGCGGAGATTCGCCGCCTGTTCAGCGGCCCCAGCGTTGCGGGCGAGGTGTCCATGCATCTGCCGGAGCTTCGCCGCTTCGCCGCTTTCGTGCTGCCGCCGCGCCGCATCGTCGCCGCCCAGTTCAGCCGCGACGGGGTGAAGGGGCTTTCCACCACGCAATTCTCCGGCGAGGCGGTGGTCGCCGTGCCGGTGGTGGCGATGATGACCGGCCCGGCCCCGCTCAAGAAGCCGCTCTGATCGGGGCGCTGGCCCTCCAAACGGAACGGGCGGCCAGTGGCCGCCCGGTCGGTTTGACAATATCTGACGTCAATAATCTCTGCGTGGCGCGCCCGGTTCAGCTTTCGCCGAGCATCCCCAGCGCCTGCATATAGAGGTCGACGATCGCCTCATGCTCGGCGCGCTGGTCGGCGTCCTGCTTGCGGATCTTGAGGATTTCCCGCAGCGCCTTGGTGTCGAAGCCGGTACCCTTGGCTTCGGCGAAGACATCCTTGATGTCGTCGGCAATGGTCTTCTTCTCTTCCTCAAGCCGCTCGATGCGCTCGATGAAGGATTTCAGCTGCTCCTTGGCGAAGCCGGCGGCGGCATCGGACAAGGGCTGGTCGTTCGGAATATCGGACATGGTGTCTCCGGGGCAGCGGGCAGGGCCCGGCGTCTAGACGGCAATTCGGGCGGCGATAGGGAGCGCAAGCCGGGCGGGCCGTCAAGGCAAGGACGCATCCGTGCGCCTTGGCGGGGCCAGCTAGTCCCGCTATCCACCGCGAATCCGGGGAAAAGCGGCTCCTTGCCGGCTCAGTGCGGCCCCGGTCCGGGGAAGGCCGCCTTCTGCTCCGGCGTCGCCTCGCTCTGGTGGCGGGCCTTCCACTCCTCATAGGGCATGCCATAGACGGCTTCGCGGCTCTCATCCTTGGTCATGGGCACGTCCCGTTCCCTGGCCGCATCGAGCAGCCAGTTGGACAGGCAGTTGCGGCAGAAGCCCGCCAGGTTCATCAGCGCGATGTTCTGCACATCGGTGCGCGCCTGCAGATGGGCGACGAGGCGGCGGAAGGCTGCGGCTTCCAGTTCGGTGCGGGTGGCATTGTCGAGGTCGGTCATGGAAGTCTCCCGGGATATGTCGTCCCGTCAGATGGGGGGCACGGGGCCGGTGCGCGAGCCATAGCTGCGCACTTCGTGCAGTTCCGGCCGGGCGAGAATGGCGGGGAGCAGCCCAGCCAGCCGGTCGGCCCAGGCGCGCTGGCCGTCGACCTCGGCGATCAGATCCTGCCGGATTTCGAGCAGCGTGTTGGCGAGGCCGCGCAGCGTGGCGTGGCGGAACAGGCAATCGCCGCGCAGCGCGCCATCATAGGGCTCGTTGTCGCCGACGATGAGATCACCGGGGGCTTCCAGCGCGTCGATGAGCTCGCGGGTGAAGCGGGGATCGCTGTCCCACAGCACGGCGGCGTGCCAAGGGCGGGCCACGCCGCGCCAGACCGGGGTGAAGCTGTGAATCGACAGCAGCACCGGCACGATGCCCGCCGCCAGCGCCGCCTCGATCTCGGCGGTGATGGCGTCGTGATAGGGGCGGTGGAACAGCGCCAGCCGGCGCTCGATCTCCGCCGCATCGGCATGGCGGTTGCCCGGAACCACCGCGCCGTCGGACAGCCGCATCACCAGAGTGGGATCGTCCTCGCCGCGATTGGGGTCGATGAGAAGCCGCGAAAAACGCGAGAGTACCGCTGGGCAACCGAGGCGATGGGCCAGCATCCGTGTGACGCCGGCCGCGCCGATGTCGTAGCCGATGTGGCGCTGCAGTTCCGCCTTGGGCAGGCCGAGCGAGCCATAGGCCGGTGGCAGGGCGTTGGACGCGTGGTCGCACAGCAGGATAAGCCCGGCTTCCAGTGTTCCCGGAAGGCGCTCAAAGGCGGGGAACGGGTCCAAAGCAGGGGAGGCGCTGGCGGGCGCGGTGGATTCGTCCGTGGAGAGGCGGCGCATAATTGCCCGTGTGCTGCGGGGAAGTGTGCAGGAGGATATCGACGTGAGGCGTGGCGTGCCATAGGAATACGCCCGTTTCGCGTCGCGCGGCCGGGGATTCGCGCCCGCGCGCAATAAGCAATGGCCGGGCAAGAGACCGGCAGGAAGGCCTCCTTTGGGGCGGGGTGGGTGTGATGACGGACGTTTCGGCGCGTGAATTTCTCGATCGCCTGTTCACCGCTGCGGTTGCGGCCGCGCATCCTTCCACCTGTCTGCCGCCGGCGCTGCCGCCGCCTCCCGCCCAAGGCCGCCTGATCCTGCTCGCCGCCGGCAAGGCCGCCGGCTCGATGCTGGAAGTGGCCGAGCGGCATTATCTCGACGAGATGGGCGTCGACCCCTCGCGTCTCCTTGGGATCGGCGTCGCCCGCCACGGCTATGGTCGCCCCACCCGTCAGTTGGAAATGGTCGAGGCCGGCCATCCCGTGCCGGACGCGGCGGGCCTTGCTGGCGCGCAGAAGGCGATCGACCTCGCCGCCTCCGCCACCGCCGACGATCTCGTGCTGGTGCTTCTCTCCGGCGGCGCTTCGGCTAACTGGATTGCGCCCGCTTTCGGCGTCGAGCTGGACGACAAGCGTGCGCTGACCCGCGCGCTGCTGCGCTCCGGTGCCAACATCACCGAAATCAACACGGTGCGGAAGCATCTCTCGCGTATCAAGGGCGGGCGCCTGGCGGCGCTGGCTCAGCCGGCGCGGGTAGTCACGCTGTCGGTCTCCGACGTGCCGGGCGACGATCCGGCGGTGATCGGCTCCGGCCCGACCGTGCCGGACCCGACCACGCTGGCGGAAGCGCGCGATGTGCTCGCCCGCTACCGCATCGACCCGCCGCCCTCCGTGGCGGTGGCACTGCGCGACCCTGCCAATGAATCGCCGAAGCCCGGCGACGCGGCCTTCGCCGGTTCCGAGTACGTCCTCATCTCCCGCCCGGCCGATTCCTTCGTCGCGGCGGAGAAGATCGCCCGCGAGGCCGGGATCGAGCCGGTGCTGCTCGGCGACAATCTGGAAGGCGAGGCGCGCGACGTGGCTGCCGCGCAGGCCGCCAAGGCGAAGGAGCTGAAGGCGGCGGGTCGCAAAGCGGTGCTGCTCTCCGGCGGCGAACTCACCGTCACCATGCGCGGCCAGGGCCGGGGCGGCCCGAACCAGGAATATGCGCTGGCGCTCGCCGTGGCGCTCGACGGCGCGCCGGGGATTTACGCTGTGGCCGGCGACACGGACGGCACCGATGGCGGCGGCGGCGACGCCTCCGATCCGGCCGGCGCCTATGTGATGCCGGACACGCTGGCGCGGGCGAAGGCGCAGGGTCTCGATCCTGCCGCCTTTCTCGCCAATAACGACTCCACCAGCTTCTTCGAGGCCCTCGGAGATCTGCTCACGCCGGGGCCGACCTGCACGAACGTCAATGATTTCCGAGCCGTTCTCGTCGACGAGTGATCCTGTTGCCGCTGCCGCCGCCCTCCCTCGGGGCGGCCGGCTGCGGGTGCCGCGTGGCGCGCTGACGCGGGCACTGGGGGCGGCTCTGCTTGCCGTGCCGCTTCTCGCCGGGCTGATGCCGGTGCCGGCGGCGGCGGATTTCCGCCTGTGCAACCGCTCCAGCAGCCGCGTCGGCATCGCGCTCGGCTACAAGGACGGCAATAGCTGGGCGACCGAGGGCTGGTGGAACATCGGCGCCAATAGCTGCGAGACGCTGCTGCGCGGCGATCTGGTGGCGCGCTTCTACTATGTCTACGCCATCGACTACGATCTCGGCGGGGAATGGTCCGGCAAGGCCTTCATGTGTACCCGTGAGAAGGAATTCACCATTCGCGGCATCCAGGACTGCCTGGCGCGCGGCTTCGACCGCACCGGCTTCTTCGAAGTGGACACCCACGAGCAGAAGAGCTGGACGGTGCAGCTGACCGAGCGCAAGCCCGCCGCCGCGGATGCCGGCTCCGGCCTGCCGCCGCCGCCCATGCCGCAGGCGCGGCCCTGAGCACGTCCCTTCCCCCTCTCATTGACCTGTCCTAACGACAACACCCCGGAGCGGGCTCCGGGGTGTTGTGTCTCGCGGATGGAAAGGGGTGAGGCGACCTTGGCCGCGCGTGTCACTCGATCGGCAGGGCAGTGAAGCGGATCTGGCCTTCGGGGTCGGCCACCATCAGCAGCGCCGAACGCCGGCCTTCCTTCTTTAGCGCGGCGAGGCGCTTCTCGACATCGCCGGGGGTGAGCGTCGCTTCCTGATTGACCTCGACGATGAGATGGCCCGGCGCGATGCCACGCTCGGCCGCCACCGAGCCGGGCTCCACCGTCATCACCACGACGCCCTTGAGCTCGTCCTTGATCTTGAAGCGGGTGCGCAGTTCCGGCGTCATCTCGGCCATCTCGACGCCCATCAGCTTGAGCGTGGCGACCGGTGGCGGCGCTTCCGGCTTCTTCTCCGGGGCGACGGCGGCGCTGGGGGAGGGCGTGCCTTCGTCGAGCCGGCCGACGGTGAGCTTGACCGTCTCCTGCTGGCCCTTGCGGATCACGACGACATCGACCTGCTTGTCCACCGGCGTGTCGGCGACGATGATCGGCAAGGAGCGCATGTCCTTCACCTCCTTGCCGTCGAAGGTGATGACCACGTCGCCCGCCTTGAGCCCGCCCTTGGCGGCGGGTCCGTCCTCGGTCACCGAGCCGATCAGCGCGCCGCGCACCCGGTCGAGCGAGAGGCTCTCGGCGATCTCCGGCGTCACCTGTTGGATGCGCACCCCGATCCAGCCGCGCCGGGTTTCGCCGAACTCCTTGAGCTGGGCGATGATCGGGATGGCGGTGTTGGAGGGCACGGCGAAGCCGATGCCGATGGAGCCGCCCGACGGCGAGATGATGGCGGTATTGATGCCGATCACATCGCCTTCCATGTTGAACAGCGGTCCGCCGGAATTGCCGCGGTTGATGGCGGCGTCGGTCTGCAGAAAGTTATCGTAGGGGCCGGAGTTGATGTCGCGGTTGCGGGCGGAGATGACGCCGACCGTGAGCGTGCCGCCGAGGCCGAACGGGTTGCCGATCGCCATGACCCAGTCGCCGACACGCAGAATGTCGGAATTACCGAACTTCACCGCCTTCAGCGGTTTGCCGGCCTCGGGCGTCACCTTCAGCAGCGCGAGGTCGATCTTGGTGTCGCGGCCGACGATCTCCGCCTTCAGCTTCGAACCGTCGGCGAAATTGGCGTAGACCTCGTCGGCATCGGCGATGACGTGGTTGTTGGTAACAATATAGCCGCTGGCGTCGATGACGAAGCCGGAGCCAAGCGAGGAGACGCGACGCGGGCCCTGGCCCTCGCCCTGCTGCTGCCGGCGCTTGAAGAACTCCTCGAAGAACTCCTCGAAAGGCGAGCCCGGCGGCAGTTCCGGCGTCGGCACGCTGCGCGAGGGGGCGACGGTCTGCGAGGTGGAGATGTTGACCACCGCGTCCATGATCTGGGCGGCGGTGTCGGCCACCGTGTCGGGACCCTTGGTCGCCGCCGCACGGCCCGGCTGCGGGAACAGGGTTACCGAAGCGGCGAGGCCGATGGCAAGGAGCGCGGCGCCGAGCCGGCGCGCCACGGAGAGCCGTGGGGCAGGAACGGGGGGGCGGCAGCAAGCGGGAAGAGCGGGGGCGGAACGGGCAAGGCCGAGGCCCTCAAGGCAGTTGGTCATGAAGCCTCCTTGACGCCGCCACGCGGAGCCGGGCGGCACGGCCCCTCATCCATTGGCCGTTCGCCCGACGCTACAAGCCGCAAGGCGCGATGCAAGCCAAAAGAGCGCGAGGCGGGGCACGGAGCCCCGCCTCGTTAGCCTCGGATAATCCACACAAGGGCAAGACCCAGAACGGCCCCGATGAGGCCGGCCACGCGCAAGGGCGAGTCGGACAATTGCGCGATGGCTTCGGCGGAGCGGCGCACCGCCGCCGGAGCGACGGCAAGCGCCAAACCTTCGATGACCAGCACAAGGCCGAGCGCGACGATGAAATCATACATCGTCGCGTCGCGTCAGTTCGCCGGCGCCAACGGCGCCGCCGGAACCGCCGGAGCGGGTTGAGCCGCCGCCGGCGCGGCCGGCGTGCCGAGAACCGCATCGGCGCGGGCGGTGGGATTGCTGAAGAAGCGGAAGAACTCCGAATCCGGCGCCAGCAGCATCCGCGTGTCCGAGCCCTTCAGCGAGGCCTCATAGGCCTGCATCGACCGGTAGAAGTCGAAGAAGGCCCGGTCCTGATTATAGGCCTGCGCGAAGATCTCGTTGCGCTCGGCCTCGCCCTCACCGCGCAGCTGGTCGGCGGTGGCGTTGGCCTCGGCGACGATGATCGTCGAGTCGCGATCGGCGCGGGAGCGGATGGTCTGCGCCGCCTCGCCGCCCTGCGCGCGGATTTCCGCCGCCTCGCGCTGGCGCTCGGTCTGCATGCGCTGGAACACAGCCTGGCTGTTGGCCTCCGGCAGATCGGCACGACGGATGCGGACATCGATGACATCGATGCCGAAGCCGGTAGCCTCGCGGTTCACCTGGTTGCGAATGCGCGCCATCAGATCTTCGCGCTGGTCGCGCACCACCTGGGTGAAGGTGGATTCGCCGAGCACACGGCGCAGCGACGAGTTGAGGATGGTGGCGAGGCGGGAATTGGCCGCCTCGACACTGCCGACCGACTGGTAGAAGCGCAGCGGATTGACGATGCGGTAGCGGGCGAAGGCATCCACCACCAGACGCTTCTGGTCGGCCGCGATCACCTCCTGAGAGGGGTTTTCGAGGTCGAGGATGCGCTTGTCGATGAAGATGACGCTGTCGATCATCGGGATCTTGGCGTGCAGGCCCGGCTCCTCGATGACCCGGATGGGTTCACCGAGGCGCAGAACGAGCGCCTGCTGGGTCTGGTAGACGCTGAACAGGGCCGAGAACAGGCCGATGAGCACGGCGACGACGGCGATCGCCAGAATGAGGCCGAGGCTGTTCCTCATTTCGCGGCTCCCTGAGCGGGGGTGCTGCCGGTGAGCGGCGCGAGAGGCAAATAGGGCACGACGCCGGACGAGCCGCCGGCCGCAGGATCAATGATCACCTTGTCCATTCCGCCGAATACGCGTTCCATGGTTTCGAGATAGAGGCGCTGGCGTGTGACCTCGGGCGCCTTCTGATATTCGCCGAGCACGCTCAGGAAGCGCGCCGCCTGGCCTCGCGCCTCGATGATCGCCCGCTCCTTGTAGCCTTCAGCGCCCTGGGTGATGCGCGCGGCGTCACCACGGGCTTCCGGCACCACGCGGTTGGCGTAGGCCTGAGCCTCGTTCTGCAGACGCTCCGCATCGGCGCGGGCGGCCTGCACGTCACGGAAGGCGTCGATGACCTGCGAGGGCGGATCGACCTTCTGCAACTGAACCTGGGTGATGAGAACGCCGGCGCGGTAGCCGTCCAGCGTGCGCTGCATCAGCTCCTGCACCGCCGTTTCGATGTTCTGGCGGGCGCCGGTGAGGATGGGCTGGATGTTGGTGCGGCCGACCACCTCGCGCATGGCGCTTTCCGCCACGGCCTTGATGGTGCCTTCCGGGTTCTGGACGTTGAACAGGAAGTTGGCGGCGCCGACATCCTCGGTGGAACCGGGCGCGGCGGGCTTCACCATCCAGAACACGGCGAAATCGACATCGACGATGTTCTCGTCGCCGGTGAGCATCAGGCTCTCTTCCGACACGTCGCGCTGCACGGAACCGCGGCGCGGGTCATCTCCGGTGCGGATGCCGATATCGATGCGGTTGACGCGGGTGACCTGGGGGGTCAGCACCGTCTCGATGGGGTAGGGGAGGTGGTAGTTGAGGCCGGGATTGGTTGTGCCGACGAATTTGCCGAAGCGCAGCACCACGCCCTGCTCGTCCGGCTCAACACGGTAGAAGCCCGACAGCAGCCAGGCGACGATGGCGAGCGCCACCAGAACCACGATGCCCTTGCCGGTGCCGAAACCGCCGGGAATGGCGGTCCGCAGCTTTTCCTGTCCGCGACGGATCAGATCTTCAAGATCGGGAGAACTCGGCCCCGGCGATTGCGGACCAGTGCCCCAAGGGCCGCGCGGACCATTCCCCCATGGCCCGCCGCTCTGGTTCTTCCATGACATTCCGCGCCCACTCCGTTTGCGCGCCCGGCTTGTCCGGGCTCGCAAGCGCAGAACCGGCAGACGCCACCGTGCAAGAAAACCCGCGCCTCGCCGCCATAACGGCGTGACGAGGCGGTTATAGGTGACGAGGCATCAGGTTACAACGCGCCCGCCACCTGCCGATATGGGAACGGCTTCGGGTTTACGCAACGGTAGAGCGCAAGGAACCGTTTCGCTCCGACGCTTCGGTCGGTTCGCGGCTGGAGGAGGGGCTGCGGTAATGCGCCAATACGTAGAGGCGGATCGCCGACGACAGGTTGCCCTGATTGCGGCCCGAATCGATCGAGGCCACGATCTCCGACAAGGTGCTGCGCCGGTTGGCCGCGATCTCCTTGAGGGCGTCCCAAAACTGATCTTCCAGACTGACGCTGGTCTTGTGCCCGGCAATCACGATGGACCGCTTAACCACGGGACTCTTCATGTCTCGTCCTCTCGAATGCGCCTATGCCCTTCAAGCATTTTTTCCTGCTTTCGTTCTTCGGCCGCTTCCAGCTCACGCTGGTACTTTGGGCGGCCGAACTCCAAACGCCGGGCAGCGGCGGTTTGTTCCGCAGTCATTCGCGCCATCCGTTTGCGGTGACGGTTGAGATTCACAAGGTCGCCCACGGGCGCCGGCCTCCGTTCAAAAGGCGCGCAGAATCTACGCAACATGCTGCATTAGTCTTCTCATAATATCGATGAAAATGGCGTTTTCCAAGAATTTGCGGCGTTCAGGTACCCGGCGGCAGGCGCCATGAAGGCAGCCTAAAACCGTTGCAGGTAGTCCGTTGACGACTCGCCAGCCGACTTCTCTGCGGTAAAATGGTGGTGGTGGCATGGGTTCCATAGGGGTCGCCGAAGGGGTAGGCATCACGTATTTGTGATCGTACCCGGTGGAACCTTGCGTGGGCCTGTCATGGAACCTGCGGCTGATTTCGCCGCCGCACGACGCATGCTAAACCGGCGCCGAGCCGCGACGCCCGCATGGACGGGCCCTCAGACGCACCCCGAAAGGCTTTGACCGATGAGCAATACCCGCATCGAAACCGACACGTTTGGGCCCATCGAGGTGGAGGCCGACAAATACTGGGGCGCGCAGGCGCAGCGGTCGCTCGGCAATTTCAAGATTGGCTGGGAGAAGCAGCCGCTGCCGGTGATCCGTGCGCTTGGCATCGTCAAGCGGGCGGCGGCGGAAACCAATATGGCGCTCGGCCGTCTCGATCCCACGCTCGGCGCCGCGATCATCGCTGCCGCGCAGGAGGTGATCGACGGCAAGCTGGACGCTCATTTTCCGCTGGTGGTCTGGCAGACGGGGTCGGGCACCCAGTCCAACATGAACGCCAATGAGGTGATCTCGAACCGGGCCATCGAGATGATGGGCGGGGAGAAGGGTTCCAAGAAACCCGTCCACCCCAATGACCACGTCAATATGAGCCAGTCGTCCAACGACACCTACCCGACCGCCATGCATGTCGCCTGCGCGGAGGAGATTTCGCGCCGGCTGCTGCCGGCCCTGCGCACGCTGCATGCCGCGCTGGCTGAGAAGTCGGCGCAGTGGCAGCACATCATCAAGATCGGCCGCACCCACACCCAGGACGCGACGCCGCTCACGCTTGGACAGGAATTCTCCGGCTACGCCCATCAGGTGGAGAACGGCATCGCCCGCATCGAATCGACGCTGCCGGCGCTGATGCAGCTCGCGCAGGGCGGCACGGCGGTGGGTACCGGGCTGAACGCGCCGGTGGGCTTCGCCGAGAAGGTGGCCGAGCACATCGCCGCCATCACCGGCCTGCCCTTCACTACGGCGCCGAACAAATTCGAGGCGCTGGCGGCGCATGACGCCATGGTGTTCTCGCACGGGGCGATCAACACGGTGGCGGTGTCGCTGTTCAAGATCGCCAACGACATCCGCTTTCTCGGTTCCGGCCCGCGCTCCGGCCTTGGCGAACTGGCGCTGCCGGAGAACGAGCCCGGCTCGTCGATCATGCCCGGCAAGGTGAACCCCACCCAGTGCGAAGCGCTCACCCAGGTCTGCGTGCAGATTTTCGGCAACAATGCCGCGCTGAGCTTCGCCGGCAGCCAGGGTCATTTCGAGCTGAACGTCTACAACCCCGTCATGGCCTATAATTTCCTGCAGTCGGTGCGCCTCATGTCCGATGCCGCGCTGAGCTTCACCGAGCACTGCGTCGTCGGCATCGTGCCGCGCGAAGACAACATCAAGGCGGCGCTGGAGCGCTCGCTCATGCTGGTCACCGCGCTGGCGCCGAAGATCGGCTACGACAACGCGGCCAAGATCGCCAAGACGGCGCATAAGAACGGCACCACACTGCGCGAAGAAGCGGTGGGTGGTGGTTATGTCACCAACGAAGAATTCGACGCTGTTGTGCGTCCGGAGAAGATGATCTCGCCGGGTTAATGACTATTCATGAACCTGAACGTTCGTTCAGCTTCGTTTCTGAACGTAACATTGGGTTTATTACCGAAGTTTCATTTGAAACGCTTGGTCTCATCAGCCAGCATCGGCCTCACCTTCACAGGAGATGAGGCCGATGAAACGCACGATCATTGCCGCTACCGCCGCCGCCCTTCTCGCGGGTGTCACCTTTGGAGTGGCGGCGCCAAAGCCGGGCATGGGCGAGCATCCACGCCCGAGCCCGGAGCAGATGGCCGAATTCGCCGGCGCCATGAGCGATGCACGCATCGCTGCGCTCAAGGCCGGGCTGCGGCTGAACGCCGAGCAGGAGAAGCTCTGGCCGGCGCTGGAGACCGCGCTGCAGGACGCCGCCAAGGAGCGCGCCGCGCACTGGGCTGAACGCCGCGCCGCGCGAGAGGCGATGCCTAGGGGTGAGCGTCCCGATGTCATCGAGCGGCTGCGCGCGCAGGCCGACGGGATGATCGGCCGGGGCGAAACCATGAAGAAGGTCGCCGATGCCGCCGCGCCGCTCTATGACGCGCTCGACGGTTCCCAGCAGCGCCGCTTCGCCATTCTGTTCAAGCAGATCGAACATCCGCGCATGGCCGACGGCCGCCACGGGCCGGGTCATGAACGCGGCCCCGGGCCGCATCGCTTCGGTCCCGGCGGCGAGGGTCCGGATGGCCCGATGCCGCACCGCTTGCCGCCCGGCCCGATGGACCACGGCCCGGATGGGCCGGACGGGCCGGACGGCGAGCCGCTCTGACGCGAACGCAGCGTCGTGAAGAATAGCTGCCGCCGGCCTCGCGCCGGCGGCATTTTCTCGGGCAGGGCCCGCTCAGCCCTGCGCCAGCCGTTCCAGCGCTTCGCCGGTGACGCGCTGCATGGTCCAGGCATCGAGCGGCACCGCGCCAACCGAACGGTAGAAGCGGATGGCGGGCTCATTCCAGTCGAGCACGTTCCACTCGAAGCGCCCGAGCCCCTCGTCGAGGCAGCGCCGGGCAAGCCGGCGCATCAGCGCCCGCGCGATGCCGCGCCCGCGAAAGGCGGGGCGGACATAGATATCCTCAAGGAAGATTCCTTGCCGCCCGCGAAAGGTGGAGAAGGTGTAGTAGTAGAGCGCGAAGCCCGCTGGCGCCCCCTCCCATTCCGCGATGTCGCAGAACACGCGCGGCTGCGGGCCGAACAGCTCACGGGCGAAATCCGCTTCCGTCGCCTCCACTTCGTGCCGCAGCTTCTCGTAATCGGCGAGCTCGCAGACGAAGGCGTGGATCAGCGCGGCATCGTCGGGCCGCGCGGGCCGCAGGGAGAGGGGCATATGTCTACACCGCCACAGGCGCCTTGATCGCGGGATGGGGATCATAGCCTTCGATGGCGATGTCCTCGAAGCGGAAGGCGAACAGGTCGGTCACGTCAGGATTCAGCTTCAGCCGTGGCAGCGGGCGCGGCGCGCGGGAGAGCTGTTCGTGCACCTGGTCGAGATGGTTGAGATAGATGTGGGCATCGCCGAAGGTGTGGACGAAATCGCCCGGCTGCAGCCCCGTCACTTGCGCCACCATGTGGGTGAGCAGCGCATAGGAGGCGATGTTGAAGGGCACGCCGAGGAAGATATCCGCCGAGCGCTGGTAAAGCTGGCAGGAGAGCTTGCCGTCCAGCACATAGAACTGAAACAGGCAGTGGCAGGGCGGCAGCGCCATGGCCGGCACGTCCGCCGGGTTCCAGGCCGAGACGATGAGCCGGCGCGAATCGGGATTGCGACGGATATCGGCGACAACCTGCGCGATCTGGTCGATCACGCCGCCGCGCCCATCCGGCCAGGAGCGCCATTGATGGCCATAGACCGGGCCGAGATCGCCCCTGTCATCGGCCCACTCATCCCAGATCGAAACGCCGTTCGCCTTGAGATAGGCGATGTTGGTGTCGCCGGCCAGAAACCACAGCAATTCGTGGATGATGGAACGCAGATGCAGCTTCTTGGTAGTGACGAGCGGAAAGCCCTCGGCGAGGTCGAAACGCATCTGGTGGCCGAAAACGGAAAGCGTGCCCGTACCGGTGCGGTCGTCCTTGCGCACGCCCTCGCGCAGCACCCGTTCCAGAAGCTCGTGATAATTCCGCATCGCTGTTCGTCCCGGAGCCTTCCTGCCCACCCCATATAACATGAGCCTGCTTGCGCCCATCCGCGAGGCCCTATTCGCCCTCGTCATCCCCAGCGGGGGCGCCCGGTGGCGGGAAGCGGTAACGGGGAACATTCCGCCCACGCTGGACTTGTCTCCAGCGGACATTTGAGGGAGGAAACCATGACCAAGAGCACCGACACGCTCCATACCGAACTGCACCGCCTGCGCATGCATCTGAACCTGCTGGAGAAGGATGCCACGCATCCGCTCGACTTCACGGTGGAGCATTCGCACACGGCCCCGGCTCTGGTGCTGCGCGAGGGGCAGGCGCTGCGCAGCGCCCATTCCGAACTGCGGCTGGACTATGAGATGCTGCGTCAGGTCCTGATGGACGCGCTGCGCACCGAGATTGCCGCCCGCGAGGAGAAATTGCTCGGCAGTAATGGCGGCAATCGCCCGATCGAGCATCTGCAGTTCGGCGACCAGACCGAGGCGTGAGGCGCCGGCCGGGGACGCGGGGCGGGGAGTTTCGCCTGCCCCCTTCCAACCGGCAGGACGAACGCCTATATTCGGATTGCCGGCGCAAGCCGGCTATGGCGATAAACGGACACCGTAATAAACTCTTCGGACCCGGGGGCAGTACCCGGCGCCTCCACCGGAGCCCATCGGCAAGTGGGTTGCGGCGGGGGCGAAACAGGATCGACGAGAGCGTAAAGGGTCTTCTTTCGCCCGGCATGGTACCGCCGTCATCGGACCAAACATATAGTTGCCAACGACAACTATGCTCCGGTTGCTCAGGCCGCGTGAGCGGTTTGATCTACGGAAAATAAGTCCAAACGGGTAGCACCGTGAGGCGGGGTTCGCAGGCACCTGGCAACAGAAGCCTGCACTTCCTTCTCACGTCCTACTGGCAGTCAGGACTGGAATCGGGTTCATTGCGAGCATGAGCGTCGATCTGATCCGATATGACCTGCTGGTGCAGGATGCGTTGCGCGGCGTCGTTGGCCGCGTCCTTACCGATGTCGCCCGCGACGGCTTGCCCGGCGAGCACCATCTTTATCTCTCCTTCGACACGCGCGCGGCCGGGGTGCGGATTTCGCCGCGGCTGAAGGAGCGTTATCCCGAAGAGATGACGATCGTTCTTCAGCATCAGTTCTGGGACCTGATCGTCACCGACCAGTTCTTCGAAGTCGGCCTGTCCTTCAATGGCATTCCCGAGCGCCTGCATGTGCCCTATGCGGCGCTGAAGGGCTTTTTCGACCCTTCGGTCAAGTTTGGGCTGCAGTTCGAAACGGCGGAGGAAGACGGCGTGGGCGAGACGCCGGCCGAGCCGACGGCCGTGGCGCCCACCCCGATCGGCGAGGGCCGTCCCACCTCCGTTCCCTCGACCCGCCCCCCCACACGCGCCGCCGAGCCGGTGAAGCTGGAAACGGCCGCCGCGCCCCCTGCTGCGCCGGCGCCCGCTGCGGCTGCCGAGGGCAAGGCTGCCGCGAAGCCGGCCACTGTCGCTCCGGCCGCCGTCCGGCCGGCCGAGGCGAAGCCCGCCGGGGGGAAGCCTTCCGACGTCAAAGCTGTGGACGGCAAACCGGCCGATGCACCGCCGTCCGACGACAAGGGCGCTCCGCCTGCCGATGGCGACGACCCCAAGGATGGCGGCTCGGGCGGCGCGCAGGTCGTGCGGCTCGATGCGTTCCGCAAGAAGTGATGAGGCCGCCGGCACGTCGGCGGCGCTAAGTTCTCTCCTTTCCCGACATCGGACCTGACCGTGACCGCTCAGCATGAGGTGATCGTCATCGGCGCCGGCGCGGCCGGCTTGGCTGCTGGCGCGCGGCTGGCGCAGGCGGGGGCGGATGTGGTGGTGCTGGAGGCGGCTGCGCGCACGGGCGGGCGGGCCTTCACCGACACCGCGACCTTCGGCGTGGCCTGGGATCGCGGCTGCCACTGGCTGCATTCCGCTTCGGTCAATCCGTTGCGGGCGGCGGCGGACGAACTCGGCCTCGCCTACTTCGTGCGCGGTAACCGCAAGGCGCGCGCCACTCATCTCGGCGACCATTGGGCCGATGAGGTGGAGTGTGAGACCATCTGGGACGCCATCCAGGCCAGTTACGCCGCCATCCACAGGGCGGGCGAGGAGGGGCGCGATGTCGCCGCCAGCGCGGTTCTCGGCGAGCTGACGCTGCCGCCGGAGGGGGCGCGGCTCGCCCGGCACTGGCTGACCCTGCTTTCGGCCGCCGAGCCGGAGCGGCTGTCGACCCTCGACTACGCCGCCTATGCCGATACGGGCGAAAACTATCCGGTCGAGAAGGGCTATGGCGCGTTGGTGCAGGCGCTCGCCGCCCGGGAGGCGCCGGACCTGCCCATCGTCACCGGCTGCGCGGTTTCGACCGTCGATTGGTCGGGGCAGGGGGTGCGGCTTACCACCTCGCGCGGCACGCTCACAGCCCGCCTCGTCATCGTCGCGGTGCCGACCTCGGTGATCGCGCGCGGCGGGCTCGCCTTCGCGCCGCTGCTGCCGCCCGATCTTGCCGAGGCCTTCGAGGCGCTGCCGCTGGGCGCGGCGGAAAAGGTCGCCTTCCTGTTCGACCGCGATGTCTTCGGCGCCGAGCCCACCAGCTATATCGACACGCTGGATCGGCGCGACCCGGCGCGCAAGCCGGTGAATTTCACGCTCAGCCCGTTCGGCCACCCCATGGCCATCGCCCAGCTCGGCGGGGCGAATGCAGCGGCGCTGGTGACGGCCGGGCCGGCGGCGATGCGCGACTTCGCCCTCGCGGCATTGAAGGACGCGTTCGGCACGGACATCGAAAAACATGTCGCCGGCGTCGCCACGACGGGCTGGGTGGCCGATCCCCTGATCGGCGGCGGCTATAGCTGCGCCCTGCCGGGCTTCGCCCATGTCCGCGCGCGGCTGACGCAGACGCTGACGCACCCGCTCGGGGACCGTCTTCTGTTCGCCGGCGAGGCCTCCTCGCCCCACGCCTATTCCACCGCGCATGGCGCGCACCAGACCGGCCTCGTGGCGGCGGACACCGCCCTGGCGCGGCTGCGCGGGAGGGCTGCATGACCGTTCTCACCCTGGTTGCCGCCGTGGCAGAGAATGGCGTGATCGGGCGCGGCGAGGCGCTGCCCTGGCACATATCGGGCGATCTCAAGCGCTTTCGGGCGATCACCTGGGGCAAGCCGATCCTGATGGGGCGGCGGACCTTCGAATCCATCGGCAAGCCACTGCCGGGGCGCACCAGCCTCGTCATCACCCGCGACACCGGCTTCCGGCCGCCGGAGGGCGTGCTGGTCGTCTCCTCGCTCGGTGCCGCGCTGGAGCGCGGGGCGCAGGAAGCGTTGCGGCTCGGCGTCGATGAGATGGCGGTGGTCGGCGGCGCGCAGATCTACGCACAGGCCTTTCCCCATGCCGCGCGGCTGCGCCTCACCGAGGTGCATGGCAAGCCCGAGGGCGACGTGCATTTCCCCGCCTTCGCGCGCGAGCAGTGGCGCGAGACCGGCCGCGAAGGGCCGATCCAGGGGGAGAAGGACGAGTTCGCCTTCAGCTTCGTGGATTACGAGCGGGCCTGAGCCGGCCGTCCGGCGTCAGATCGGCCGGCCCTCGACCTTGATCGCCAGTTCCTTCTCCATATCCACCATCGCGTCGAGATGGGGGTAGATGGCGAGTGCCCGGCGGGCGGCTTCCAGCGCACGCTTGTCGTCGCCGATTTCCTTGCAGATGATGGCGATGCCCGCCCAGGCGCCGTAATGGCGGGGCTCGCGCGCGACGACCTGGCGCAGATCGACCAGCGCGTCGGAATAGTCCTCCCGCAGGAAGAAGATGGTGGCGCGCTTGTTCCAGGCTTCGAGATAATCCGGCTCGATGCGCAGCAGGCCGTCGAGCAATTCCACCGCGAGGTCGAACTGCTTCGCCTGTGTCGCCTGCGAGGCGCGGGCCATCAGCAGGTCGGCGGTGTCGCTGCCGGAAGGGGTGAGCGCCACATCGATGCGGGCGGCGATTTCCTTGGCCGATTCGTCGTCCGGCGCCGCCTTCAGCGCGGCGAACAGCGCGTCGAGCCGCTTGGCGCGGTCGGGCTCCACCGGCTTGACCGCCGGCGCGGCAGCCTCGGGCCGCTCCGCCTGGGGCAGGGGGGCCGTCTCGGCCAACGCGCTGGGCGTGAAGGCACCGAGTGGGGCGGCGGCAAGGATCAGGGCAGCAAAAAGGGCGCGCATGTCTCCATGTTAGGAGTCACGGCGCCCTTGAGCAATATTGTCCGCTACAGGCCGCGAAATCGTGAACGCGGCCGGCCGAAGGCCCTGCGGCCCTCGCTCAGCCCTGGCGGGCCTTGAAGCGCTTCTGGGTCTTGTTGATGATGTAGACGCGGCCCTTGCGGCGCACCAGACGGTTGTCGCGGTGACGGCCGAGCAGCGACTTGAGCGAGTTACGGATCTTCATGACACTAACCTTCGGATCGACAGCGCCTGCGCATGAGACGGCGCCCTATGGCCGCGCCCCGATCCGCCAGCAGAAATTGAGGCCCGGCTGATAGCGGAGCGGAGGGGGCCTTGTCAATCCAACAGGCCCCTTACGCCCCAGCCTTCCTCAGTTTCGGCCGAGACGGCCGAGATGGGTGTGGCCGAAACCGGCGCTGTATTTGAGCCCATAGCCGAGCAGCCGGTCGAGCCCGATATGGGCGGTCCAGATCAGGGCGAGGGCGCCGGCGAGCGGGGCACTGAACCCATAGGCGAGGGCGCCGAGCAGTGCCGGGCCGACATAGGTGTGGCCGGCATTGTAGACGAAGGCCCCCGCGCGTGGCCCGGCGAGATAGCCCAGCATCGACAGGTCCGGCGCCAGAATCAGCGCCGCGAACAGCCACCAGCTGGCGTCGAGCGCGGCATAGGCCGCCAGAGCGGCGGCGAAGACGGCGAGGCCCTCGGCGCGCAACAGCGCGGCAGGGGCGCCCGTCACCGCGCCTGAAGATGCCTCACGTTCCGTCGTCATGGCGTTAGGCCGTCCGGTTCAGTAGCCGCCCCGCGCGGCCTTGTAGGGTGCCATGCCGGCGCGGGCGAGTTCGTCGGCGCGCTCGTTCATCTCGTCGCCGGCATGGCCCTTGACCCAGTGCCAGCGAATCTCGTGCCGGGCGATGGCGGCTTCAAGGCGTTCCCACAGGTCGACATTCTTCACCGGCTTCTTGTCGGCGGTGCGCCAGCCATTGCGCTTCCAGCCGGCGATCCACTTGGTGATGCCGTTGCGCATATATTCGCTGTCGGTGTGCAGATCGACCGTGCAGGGACGCTTCAGCGCCTCCAGCGCCGAGATCGCCGCCATCAGCTCCATGCGGTTATTGGTGGTGGGGGATTCGCCCCCGGAAAGTTCCTTCTCCGAACCGGCATAGCGCAGGATGGCGCCCCAGCCGCCGGGGCCGGGATTGCCGGAGCAGGCGCCGTCGGTCCAGATGGCGACGATGCCCTTGGGGGCTTCCATGGGAGCCTCCTTGGGAGCTTCCTTGGCCGTGTCGTCGGCGAAGATGCGGGCGGTGCCGGGAGCGGTCTTCACGCGGCGTCGCCTTCCAGCACGCCATAGTCGCGCGGGCTGGTCACCGAGCGGTGAAAGCGCAGCTTGCGCAGATATTCCAGCGGGTCGTGCGGGCGCACCAGCGCGCCGGGCGGCACGTTCAGCCAGTCGACCAGGCGGGTAAGCAGGAAGCGCAGCGCGGCGCCGCGCGCCAGCAGCGGCAAGGCGGCGATCTCGTCAGACCCGAGCGGCCGCTCGGCCTGATAGGCGGCGAGCAGGGCGCGACCCTTGGTCTGGTTGAAGGCGCCGTCCGGCTCGAAGCACCAGGCGTTGAGGCAGATGGCGACGTCATAGGCGAGAAGGTCGTTGCAGCCGAAATAGAAGTCGATCAGCCCCGACAGCCGCCCGTCGGTGAAGAACACATTGTCCGGGAACAGATCGGCATGGATGACGCCGCCGGGCAGGCCGGTCGGCCAGCGCGCTTCCAGCACGGCGAGTTCATCGGCGATGAGGGCGGAGAGCCCCGGCGCCACGGTGTCCGCCCGCTCGCCCGCCTGCTCGTAGAGCGGACGCCAGCCGGCGACCGAGAGCGCATTGGCGCGGTGGAAGGCGGTGAAGTCGGCGCCGGCCTTGTGCAGCCCGGCCAAGGCGGCGCCGAGCGCGGCGCAATGGGCGACGCCGGGACGGCGCACCGAGGTGCCGACGAGGAATGTGGCGATCAGCGCCGGCCGTCCCGCCAGCCGGCCGAGCGCCACGCCCTCGCGGTTGCGCACCGGCTGCGGGCAGTCGATGCCGCGCGTCGCCAGATGCTCCATCAGCCCGACGAAGAAGGGCAGGTCCGCCGGGTTCACCCGCTTCTCATAAAGCGTGAGGATGAAGCTGCCCGCTTCGGTCTGCAGCAGATAGTTGGAATTCTCCACCCCTTCGGCGATGCCCTTGAAGGCCCGCAGGCGGCCGATGTCATAGGTGGCGAGGAAGGCTTCGAGCTCTTCCGGGGAAACGTCGGTGTAAACGGCCATGGGACGGGTCGAGCCTATTCGGCAGCATCGGAGCGGAGCTGCCGGGGCAGCGGGAAGAATACGTCCTCATGGGCGTTGTGCACCGTCTCCACCGCCAGCGTGTAGCGTTCGGCGAAGGCGTCGAGGATTTCCTCGACCAGCACTTCCGGGGCGGAGGCGCCGGCGCTGACGCCGAGCGAGGTGATGGCGCCGAAGCGCTCCCAGTCGATCTCGCTCGCCCGCTGCACCAGTGCCGCGTGGCGGCAGCCGGCGCGCTCGGCGGCCTCTCTCAGGCGCTGGGAGTTGGACGAGTTGGGGGCGCCGACGACGATCATCGCGTCCACCTCGGGCGCGACGCGCTTGACCGCTTCCTGCCGGTTGGTGGTGGCGTAGCAGATGTCTTCCTTGTGCGGCGCCACCATGGCGGGGAAGCGCTCGCGCAATATGGCGACGATCTCGGCGGTGTCGTCGATGGAGAGCGTGGTCTGGGTGGTGAAGGCGAGATTGCCGGGGTCGCGGGGCTGAAACAGCCGCGCCTGCTCGGCGGTCTCCACCAGCGACACCGCGCCCTCGGGCAGCTGGCCCATGGTGCCGATCACCTCGGGGTGGCCGGCATGGCCGATGAGCACGACCTCGCGGCCGCGCTTGTAATGGACGGTGGCCTCGCGGTGCACCTTGGTCACCAGCGGGCAAGTCGCGTCGATGGCGAAGAAGTTGCGCCGGGCGGCATCCTCGGGCACCGAGCGGGCGACGCCATGGGCGGAGAAAATGACCGGGGCGGCGGTGCCGGCGGGCACTTCGTCGAGCTCCTCGACAAAGACCGCGCCCTTCGCCTTGAGCCCTTCCACCACATATTTGTTGTGCACGATCTCGTGGCGCACATAGACCGGCGGGCCGTACATCTCCAGCGCCCGCTCCACCGCGTCGATGGCGCGCACCACCCCGGCGCAGAAACCGCGCGGGGCACAGAGTAGGACGCGGAGAACAGGTTTTTCGGCGGTCATCGCAGGGTCCAGCGGGGCCTCGCCACCGTCATGGGTGCCGAGGCCCGCGCTGTCAAGCGCGGCCCGGTCAGGGCTGCTTGATGAAGGCGGCGACGATATCGAGCGCCACCTCGTCGGAGATGGCCGGCACGCCATAGCCGAGGCCGAAATCGCTGCGCTTGATCTCGGTGGTGCCGGTGAAACCGATATTCTCCACCTTGGTCATCGGGTTGATGCCGGCACCGAAGAAGCTGACATCCATGGTGACCGGCTTGGTCACGCCGTGCAGCGTCAGCTCGCCCTCGATGGTGGCGTCGCTGCCCTCGACCGTGATCTTCGAGGATTTGAAGGTCGCGGTGGGGAATTTCGCCGTGTCGAAGAGGTCCGGGCTGGCGAGATGGGTGGCGAACTCTTCCGAGGTGACGCGCAGCCCCGCCATCGGGATGGTGACTTCCAGCTTCGCCTCGTCCGGCTTGCTGGGATCGAGCACCAGCGTGCCGGCGGAAGCGCCGAACATGCCGGCGAGCGGCGTGATGCCCATGTGGTCGACCGTCCAGACGATCTGGGTGTGGTCGGGATCGACGGTGTAAGTGCCGCCGCTGATGCGGGACACGTCGTCCGTGCCCGGCATTTCGCGCGCGGCTTCCTGCGCGAAGGCGCCGGTGACGGCGGTGAGGAGGAGGGTGGCGGCGGTGAGAAGTCGAACAGGCTTCATCGCGTCATCCTTATTTGTGGGGGGCGCGGACGCTAGCAGCGGGGGAATGCAACCGCCACCCCATGCGCTGCGTCTTTGGATTTGCAGGACGGCGCGCGCGGGCTTATATTCACGCCATCCCGGTCATCGCGAGACGGTCCGAGGCTCCGCCCCTCCGGGTGGTGGGCGCGGGGAGACTTTTGCGCGGCCGAAGACCCGAAATCTGCACGCCGGCTCGGTTTCACCGCCCGCCCGGCGCCTCACTGGATGGAGCTGCGTCCCATGGCGAACGCCCCCCTGATGCCGAAGGCCACCGCCGTGTGGCTGGTCGAGAATACCGCCCTGACCTTCGACCAGATCGCGGACTTTTGTAAGCTGCACGTGCTGGAAGTGAAGGGCATCGCCGATGGCGAGGTGGCGCAGGGCATCAAGGGCAGCGATCCGATCACCACGGGCCAGCTCGCCCGCGAGGAAATCGAGCGCGCGGAGAAGAACCCGCATCACCGGCTGAAGCTGCTCGAGTCCAAGGTGCGCCTCCCCGAGCCCAAGCGCCGCCGCGGCCCGCGCTACACCCCGGTGTCGAAGCGCCAGGACCGCCCGAACGCCATTCTCTGGCTGCTGCGCAACCATCCGGAGCTGAAGGACAGCCAGATCATGCGTCTGGTGGGCACGACCAAGACGACCATCGAGTCGATCAAGGAGCGCACCCACTGGAACGCGGCACATCTGACGCCGATGGACCCGGTGACGCTCGGCCTGTGCTCGCAGATCGACCTCGACATCGAGGTGCAGCGCTCCTCCAAGGACCGTCCCGCCTCGGTGGCGCCGGTCGGCGACGAGACGACGCTGCTGCCGGTCGACCTGTCGATCGGCGACGGGCCGGAGCCCTTCGTGCCCGCCCGCAAGCCGCGCGAGGAGGCGATCGACCTCGAAACCGTGTTCGCCAAGCTCGGCGGCTCGCGCAAGAGCGAGGCCGACGACGAGGAGTGAGCCGCCTTTGCGGGTAGCCGCCTGAACGAGAAAAGCCCGGGGCGCCGCCGCCCCGGGCTTTTTCATGCGTCGTTGGGACTCAGGCGGCCGTCACCTTGGCGAGGCCTCGCGCGCCGAGCGCGGCGGCGATTTCGTCCAGCGCGGCGGGATCGTCGATAGTGGCGGGCATGTTCCACGGCTCGGCGTCGGCGATCTTCTTCATCGTGCCGCGCAGGATCTTGCCCGAGCGTGTCTTCGGCAACCGGTTGACGGTGATGGCGAGGCGGAACGCCGCCACCGGGCCGATACGCTCGCGCACCAGCGCCACGATCTCGGCCTCGATATCGGCCGGCGAGCGCGCCACGCCCGCCTTCAGCACCACGAAGCCGCAAGGCACCTCGCCCTTCAGCTCGTCATGAATGCCGATGACGGCGCATTCCGCGACATCGGGATGGGCGGCCAGCACTTCCTCCATGCCGCCGGTGGAGAGGCGGTGGCCGGCGACATTGATGATGTCGTCGGTGCGGCCCATGATGAAGAGTTGGCCATTGGCATCGGTGAAGCCGGCATCCGCCGTCTTGTAATAGCCGGGGAAGTCGACGAGATAGCTCTCGCGGAAGCGCTCATCCTGCCGCCACAGCGTCGGCAGGCAGCCGGGCGGCAGCGGCAGCTTGATGGCGATGGAGCCCATGCGGTCGGGCCCGACCGGGTGGCCGCCTTCATCGAGAATATCCACCTGATAGCCCGGCATCGGCACGCCGGTGGAGCCGACGCGGATCGGCAGGGCGCCGAGGCCGACCGGATTGCCGGCGATCGCCCAGCCCGTCTCCGTCTGCCACCAGTGGTCGACCACGGGAACGCCGAGCCGGGCCTTGGCCCATTCCACCGTATCGGGGTCGGCGCGTTCGCCCGCGAGGAACAGGGTCCGTAGGCTGGAGCGGTCATAGGCGCCCATCAGCCGGCCTTCCGGGTCTTCCTTCTTGATCGCACGCAGGGCGGTGGGCGCGGTGAACAGCGCTGCGACCTTGTACTGTTCGATCACCCGCCAGAACGCGCCGGCGTCCGGCGTGCCGACCGGCTTGCCCTCATAAAGCACCGTGGTGCAGCCGGTGAGCAGGGGGGCATAGATGATGTAGGAATGGCCGACCACCCAGCCGATATCCGAGGCCGACCAATAGACCTCGCCCGGCCGCACATCATAGAGCCCTTCCATCGACCAGCGCAGCGCCACCATGTAGCCGCCGCTGTCGCGCACCACGCCCTTCGGCTTGCCGGTCGTGCCCGAGGTGTAGAGGATGTAGAGCGGGTCGGTCGCCTCGACAGGCACGCACTCCGCCCGCGTGCCGGCGGTGCGCGCCTGCGCGCAGCGCGTCGCCCAGTCATGATCGCGGCCGGCGACCAGCTTGGCCTCGACCTGCGGCCGCTGGAAGATGAGGCAGGTTTCCGGCCGGTGCTTCGCCATGGTCAGGGCAAGGTCCAGCAGCGGCTTGTAGTTGACGATCCGTGAAGGCTCGATGCCGCAGGAGGCGGACAGCACGACCTTGGGCTGGGCGTCCTCGATCCGGCTGGCGAGTTCGGCGGCAGCAAAGCCGCCGAACACCACGGAATGCACCGCGCCGATGCGGGCGCAGGCCAGCATGGCGAATACGGCCTCCGGGATCATCGGCATGTAGATGACGACGCGGTCTCCCTTGCCGACCCCGAGTTCGCGCAGCACGCCGGCGAGCAGGCTCACCTCGTCCTTCAACTCGGCATAGGTCACGCGGCGCTGCGCGCCGGCCACCGGGCTGTCATAGAAAATCGCCGCCTGGTCGCCGCGCCCGCCTTCCGCGTGACGGTCGACCGCATTATGGCAGACATTGGTGGTCCAGCCGGGGAACCAGCGGCCGTAAATGCCGAGCGCGGGATCGAAGACGCGCGCGCCTTCCTCTATCCAGTCGATGGCACGGGCGGCCTCGCGCCAGAAGCCCTCGGGATCAGCGATGGAGCGGCCATGGACGGACGGGTAGCGGCTGGCGGCAGCGGACATGCGGGCGTCTCCCAGAGCAGATTCCTGTCGAGCAGGTTTTTGTTGCTGCGAGATTTCGCCTTTCGCGCCCGTCTGGCAAGACGCTGAAATGCTTACGCCCTTCGTCGAGGGCCTAACGCGCGCGTGCCCGCGCTGGTCGCGTCCGCGCGGGCACGCAAGCAGTTCGCCAGCGGTAAAGCCGGCGACCGCGTCGTCATGTCAAGTAAAGGGATGCGCCGGGACGACGCCCCGGCGCCGAGGCGACATGGCAGGCATGGACCGCAGATACAGCGATCACCGTTCTCAGACACGCGGCCTGGAGCGGCGGTCGTCCGTGCTGTGCTGTGTCACGCGAGTGGGGTGAGGGCCTTAATGTACTGTACCGCTCTTGCAGCGGGCGATTTCGTCCTTGAGGAGCAGCTTGCGCCGCTTGAGATCGGCGATGCGGGTAGCGTCGGTCGCGGGGCGGGTCGTCTCTTCCCGCAACTGCTTTTCAAGTGCCTGATGGCGACGTTCCAACTCGGCAACATGCGACTGCATGGTCATGGACAGTATCTCCTGTCTTCCGATGCGAACGTCATCAGTCTGTCACGAGAGCGAGGGGCTGTCGACGAAAGGATGTGCTGCACCGCAGCGCGGTCGCTCACAGTGTCGGGAGCCGGCGGTTGCGGCGGGCCGCAGGGGCGGCGATACTCGTGCCCGACCTCGGCCGTGCCGGGGATGAGTCGGGTTCGGGTCGGGCGTTTGACACAAATGACGGCGGAAGAGGAACGCGAGCTCCTGGCTGTTCTGGAGCGCTTGCGGCAGGAACACCGTGATCTGGATGTCGCGATCCAGGCGCTGCAGGACATGCCGGGCAGCGACCAGCTCCAGCTGGCGCGGTTCAAGAAGCGCAAGCTGCAGCTGCGCGACCGCATCGGCTATATCGAGGACCAGATCTGCCCCGACATCATCGCCTGACCGGCGGTGGTCTCGACCCTCGCGGGAAATTCCGGCGCGGGCGTGCCCGGCCGGAATCCCGTCTTCAACGGCTCAGAACTGGGTGAGCAGCACGTCGGCGTTGGTCTTGTCGGCCTTGCTCGGCACGTCCTCGACATTGAGGATCATGACCTCGCCGTCATCGACCAGCATGGAATAGCGCTTGGAGCGCACGCCGAGGCCCGCCGCCGCCGCGTCGAAGTCGAGGCCGATGGCCTTGGCGAATTCGGCATTGCCATCCGACAGGAACACGATCTTGCCGCCGGCATTGGAGGCCTTCTCCCACGCCGCCATGACGAAGGGATCGTTCACGGCAGTGACGGCGATGGTGCTGACGCCCTTGGCGAGAATCTCTTCCGCGCGGGCGATGAAGCTCGGCAGGTGGTTCTTGTGGCAGGTGGGCGTGAAGGCGCCGGGAACGGCGAACAGCACGACCTTCTTGTTCTTGAAGATCTCGTCGGTGCTCTTCGGCACCGGGCCGTCCTCGGTGGCCACCCGGAAGGTAACGCTGGGGAGCTGATCGCCAACCTTGATCGTCATGGAAACGTCCTTTCATAGGGCGGGAAGGGGTGGGAACGGACCCGCCGAAGCGCCGCGCCGAACCGGCTGCCGTAGGGGCCGGTTCGGTCGGTCGGTACCATAGCGATTTCCCGCGAGGCGGGAAGCCGGTTCAGTGTGCGGAAAGCGGCGCGTCCACCTGGATCGCCCGGTCGCCATCCACAAGCGTGAAGCGAAGCTTGGCGGTGGCGACATCCGCGCCCTTCGGCACGCCATCGACCGGGAGCGTGAAGACGGTGCGCCCATCCGGGCTGGTCTCACGCACCGGCAGCGGCAGCGCCCAGTCCTCGTTCGGCCCTTCGACGAAGAGATCGGCGGTGGCGGCATTGCCGACATCGGCGACGATGCGGATGGCGGGCGTCTCCGCGCTACGCTCAAGCTCAGCGGTGGCGATGCCGGGCTCGCCCTTTTCGCCGAGGGGAGCTGGGCGCGGCACGCGGGCGAGGGCCTGGGCCAGCGCGGCGGAAGGCGTGCCCGCGCCGCCGGGCGGCAAAGCGAGATCGAGCGCGGCATTGGCCGGCTGGCAGATCTTGCCGCACACGGCGAAATCAAGATTGAGCTTCAGCTCGACCGGCTGCGCGCGGTCCTTCGGCGTGATCCGCAGCGGCAGCACCACATCATG
Organism: Ancylobacter polymorphus; assembly: GCF_022836935.1. Lineage (NCBI taxonomy): Bacteria > Pseudomonadati > Pseudomonadota > Alphaproteobacteria > Hyphomicrobiales > Xanthobacteraceae > Ancylobacter > Ancylobacter polymorphus. Next base: position 2,038,230 of record NZ_CP083239.1, read on the forward strand.
CTTGTAGCCGATGGAGTAGGAGCCGCCATCGTCGAACCGCGCCGGGGCCGGCCACAGCACCTCCACCGCCTCGACATTCTGCGAGCCGGTCCAGTCGAAATGCGGCGGCACGCCGCTGTCGCCGGGATAGCGCCAATAGGTCTTGAGGCCGGGCGGCAGGCGGATTTCGACGCCGCCCAGCAGCGCGTCGCCCTGCGTTCCGCCCGCGATAAGTCGCGCCGCCGTGCCTTCCGGGGCCGACCAGGAGGACATGTCGCCGGCATGCGCCGGCACCGCGACGGGCACGAGCGCAAGCGAGCACAGAGCGAGGGAACACAGACGAGACAGCATGGTCTTGGCGATAGCCTCTCCGCTCCCCGTGGGGAAGTCGTGCGAGGCGCACTTTCGTGTGAGGCCGTACCCGCCGTCGCTGAGCGGTGAACGGGTGGGCTTGAAAATGCCCCGGCGGGGATTAGGCTTCCCTCTATGTGGATCGGACGCGAGCGCCCCCGGAAGCCCGACCCCCTCGATGGCGGGACCTTCCTCGACGGACAGATGCTGGTCGCCATGCCCGGCATGCGCGACGAGCGCTTCGCGCGGTCGGTGATCTATCTGTGCGCCCATTCCCCGGAAGGGGCGATGGGCATCGTCGTCAACCAGCCGGCGGCCCATGTGAACTTTCCCGATCTGCTGGTGCAGCTCGATGTCATTCCGAAGGATGAGCGCATTCACCTGCCGCAGAGCGCCGGCGGTGTGAAGGTGCTGCGCGGCGGGCCGGTGGAAACCGGACGCGGCTTCGTGCTGCACAGCGCCGATTTCTTCATTCAGGATTCCACCCTGCCGATCGACGATGGCATCTGCCTGACGGCCACGCTCGACATTTTGCGGGCGATGGCGGCCGGCAGCGGGCCGGCCTTCGCCATGCTGGCGCTCGGCTATGCCGGATGGGCGCCGGGACAGCTGGAGAACGAGATCCAGCAGAATGGCTGGCTGCATTGCCCGGCCGATCCGGCGCTGGTGTTCGAGGCCGAGGCTGGCGCGAAATATGATCTCGCCTTGCGCAAGATCGGCATCGATCCGGGCATGCTGTCCGCTGAGGCTGGCCACGCCTGAGGTGGCGCGCGGTTCGCCGCGCCACGCGTTTTCCGAAGGATCGGCGTCAGGAATTCGGCGTCTGTGTCGGCGCCGCAGCTGTCGTTGCGGCGGCGGGACGCGCGGCCACGGGGGCCGGCGCGGCACCCGCGGGCGCCGATGCGGGCGTCGCTTCCGCAGCGGTCGGCCGGGCGGCGCGCTGCGCGGCCTCGGCGGCACTGGCGGGCCGGGTGGCGGCCGAGGGAACCGTCGGCGGGGTCGCGGCCGCGCGCGCACCGCGGGAGAGCTGGCGGCCGCGCTCCAGCAGCGAGGTCGGGGGCTGTTCCGGCTGCAGGCGCTTGCGCGCTTCATCGGCGGTCATCGCCTCGCCGAAGAACCGTCCCTGGCCATAGCGGCAGCCGAGCTTGCCGAGCGCCGCGGCGACCTGCTCGGTCTCGACGCCCTGGGCGATGATGTCCATGCCGAGATCGTGCGCCATGTTGACGATGGTGCGCAGGATGATGGGGCGCTGCGCCTTGTTGCCGCTGCGGCCCAGCGCCTTGGTGAAGGTGCGGTCCACCTTGATGCTGTCAAAGGGGAAACGCTGGAGATAGGCCAGCGCCGAATAGCCGGAGCCGAAATCCTCCAGTGTCAGCCCGGCGTCGAGCTCGCGCATCCGCGTGAGGATCTGCGAGGTGTATTCCGGGTTCTCCATCGCCAGCGATTCCGACAGTTCCAGCTTCAGCGTGCCGGGCGCGACGACATTGCGGGCCAGCACCGCCTTCAGATCCTGCAGCAAATCGTGCCGCAGCATCTGGCGGGAGGAGATGTTGACGCAGATGAAGATCGGCTCGCCGCGCAGCGTGCGCTGCCACACGCCAAGCTGTCGGGCGGCGGTGTCGAGCACGAACAAGCCGAGATCGACGATGAGCCCTGAATCCTCGGCGAGACCGAGGAAATCGTCGGGCGTCAGCGTGCCCAGCGTCGGGTGCTGCCAGCGCATCATCGATTCGAAGCCGGCGATGCGCCGCGTCGTGAGATCGACGATGGGCTGGTAGAGCACGCTGATCTCGCCGCGCTGCAGGGCCTGGCGCAGGTCCTGCTCCATGCTCAGTCGGTCGAGCTTCTGCGTCCGCATGTTGGGCCGGAACACCTCGATGCGGTCGCCGCCGACGCGCTTGGCGAAATACATCGCCAGTTCGGCGTCCTTGAGCGTTTCCACCGGGGTCCGCTTCTGGCCGTCGGCCAGCAACAGGCCGATGGAGGCGGTGATGAAGATTTCGCGGTCGCCGAAGGTGATGGGCGCGCGCAGCGTGCGGCGCAGCGTGTCGGCGAAGGCGGTGATGCGCTCGGGATCGCGTTCTGACAGCAGGATCAGCGCGAAATGATCGCTGCCGAGACGGGCCAGCGTGTCCTGCTGTTTGACGAGCCGCATCAGGCGCCGGGCGACGGTGAGCAGAATGGAATCGCCCGCCGGCATGCCGAGCGTGGCGTTCACCTGCTTGAAGCGGTCAAGGTCGATCAGCAGGACCGTCGGCCGGATCTGGTCGTCGCTGCGGGCGAGGCCGTTGGCGGCGGCGATGCGGTCGAGGAACAGTTCGCGATTGGGCAGGCCGGTCAGGTTGTCATGCACCGCATCATGCAGCATCCGCTCCTCGGCGGTGCGGCTGTCGGTGACATCGGAGAGCGTGCCGATGCAGCGCACCACCTCGCCATCGGTGCCGACCACCGGGCGGGCGCGCAGGTTGAACCAGAGATAGTGGCCGTCATGCGCACGCAGGCGGAAATCCTGGTCGATGCGCCCGCGCCGCTGGTCGAGCAGCCCGTCCAGCGTGGCGCGGAAACGGTCGCGATCGCCCGGGTGGATGATGTCGAGCCAGCCGGCGGCCTCGGTCTCCAGCGTGCCCTGCTTGAGGCCCAGCATGTGCTCGGCCTCCGGGCTGACATGGATCCGGTCGGTGTCGACATCCCAGTCCCAGACGATGTCGCCCGAGCCCGCCACGGCGAGCGCCCGGCGCTCCAGCTCCTGGGCGCTGCCGGCCACCGAGCCGATGCCGGCAAAGGCGTGCTGCATGACAGTGAAGCCGATCAGCATCACGATCAGCACCAGACCGCCGAGCAGCGCGGGGGCGACGAGATCGTTGCCGATGCGCCCGGACACCGCCATGCCGGCGGTGATGACCCACACGACGAGCAGAAGCAGGGTGGGGATGATGAGCACGGCGCGGTCGTAGCGGTGCAGCGCCAGCCACACCACCACGCCGAAGCCCATGAAGGAGACGACGAGCAGCGAGGGCCGGGCAATGCCCGCCGCGGCGGAGGGGTCGAGCAAGGCGAGGCCGACAATGGCGGCGAGAAACACCAGCCAGCCGGCGGTGACATGGGCGTAGCGCACATGCCAGCGATTGAGGTTGAGATAAGCGAACAGGAACACCACCAGCGTCGCGGCGAGGATCGCCTCGCCGGCCGCGCGCCAGAATTGCTGCGCCAGCGGCGAGATGCCGAACACTTTCGACCAGAAGCCGAAATCGAGGCCGATATAGCCCAGCACCGCCCAGGCCAGCGCCGCCGCCGCCGGGAACATGGCGCTGCCCTTCACCACGAACAGGATGGTGAGAAACAGGGCGAGCAGGCCGGCAATGCCGATGACGATGCCATTATAGAGGGTGAAGCTGTTGACCTTGTCCTTGTAAGCCTCCGGCTCCCAGAGATAGAGCTGCGGCAGCCCGCCATCGCCGAGTTCCGCCACCAGCGTCACCGTGGTGCCGGGGTCGAGGGTGAGGAAGAACACGTCGGCGTCCGGCGCGTTCTGCAGTTCGGGCCGGAAGCCCTGGCTGGTGGTGACGTTGAGGATGCGGCGATTGCCGAGATCCGGCCAAAGCACGCCCGAACCGACCATGCGGTAATGCGGGGCGACGATCAGCCGGTCGACCTGCTCGTCGGTGTTGTTGGCGAGGGCGAAGACCGCCCATTTGCTGCCATGCGGCCCCGGCACCACCGAGCGCACCTCGATGCGGCGGACGATGCCGTCGGCGCCGGGTACGGTGGAGACCTGCAGCCGGTCATTGTCGCTGGTGCGCCGCTCGATGGCGGGGGCGAGGTCGATCACCGGGGCATCGAGCCGGATCGCTACCGCCTCCAGCGCGCGGGCGGGCGGCGCCCCCAGCGTGAGCATCGCCACCAGCACTGCCGCCACCACCGCGAACGCCCGGACGAGATCCGGCCGGCGGGAGAGAAAACGCGGCATGGCCCGCGAGGGCACTGGACGAGCGATGAGCAAACGAAATCCCCAGAAGCTGTCTTCGACGCCGCGCCGCCGGCTCCAACGGCGAAGCGTCCCGATGAGTAACGGTGCCCGGCGGCATGAGCAAGGCGGGAACGTGCCGCCCGGCTTTGCCGGTCGGACGGGTGGTTACGCTAATAGGCCGGCGGTGGCGTCCAGGGCTTGATCCGCGCCTGCGCCTGCGCGCGCTGTTCGGGGGTGAGGCTCGCCACCAGCTTGTCGAGCATGGGGTCATCGAGTTTCTGCGCCTTGGCGACGAGGTGCCAGCCGGCGGCGGCGATCACATCCTTGGGAACACCGCGCCCGGCGGAGAGGATGCGCGCATAGCGGTTCTGGGCGATGGCGTTGCCCTGCAGTGCCGCCTTGCGGAAGAGTGCGGCGGCGCGCTCCTCGTCCTTCGGCACCCCGACGCCGTTGAAAACGGCGATGGCGAGCTCGGTGGTGGCGACATCATTGCCGATCTCGCTGGCGCGCTGCAGCAGGCGGGCGGATTCGATGGGGTCGCGCGCCACGCCATTGCCATCGCGGTAAAGCGTCGCCAGTGCATAGAGCGCGTCGGGCTGGTCGCGCTCGGCGCCGCGCTTGAACCATTCGGCGGCGATGGCCGGTTCCTTCGGCGCCACCTCGCCCTGGAGATAGACGAGCCCGAGATTATAGGCGGCGCGGGCGCTGCCATTCTCGGCGGCCTGGCGGAAGAACTCCACCGCCTGGTCCTTGGTGGTGACGGTGGGCGAGGCCATGAGCACGGCGCCGAGGGTGAAGAGGGCATCGGCATTGCCCTTGGCGGCGGCGGCTTCGTACCATTTGCGCGCGGCCGTGGGGTCCTGGCGCACGCCATAGCCCTGCGACAGCAACTCACCGGCCAGCACCATCGCCGCCGCGTCGCCCTGCGCATTGGCCCGGCTGACGGCGAGATCCAGCGCCGTGCGGTAGCGTCCGCGCTGATAGGCGGTGTAGGCGGGATCGCGGTCGGTGCCGAGCGGTGCTGCCGTGCTGGAGCTGCCGAGAGGCGAGCCAAGCGGGGTGGCGAGCGAATTGGATGCGGCGGGCTTCGGCGCTGCCGGCTTGGGTGCTGCGGGGGACTGCGCCAGCGCCGCGCCGGTGCCGCCCAGATGAGTGAGCAGCAGGCCAGCCATGACCGCCACGCCGCGCATCCCCGCGCTGCCGCACGCCCGCCGCATCAGGACGCCTCTGCGGGGAGGACGAGGCGCGCCGCCAGCGCCCGGGCCCCTGCGACGGGCGCCTCGAAGATCAGCGTGTCGACGGCGACGAAATCCGCCCCGCCGGCGACGAGCGCCTCGACTTCTTCCAGCGTGCGCGCATAGCCGACGCAGGGCGGCTCGAACAGCTGTGCCCACCATTCGGTGCGCTCCAGCGTCGCCTCGAAGGGCGGGCGGCGGCCTTCCGCGTCGGGCTCGCCGAACATCACATAATCCGCGCCACTCTCCGCCGCCGTCATGGCGTCGTGCTTGCTGCGCAGCCCGCCGGCGCCGACAATCCCGTCCGGCCGAAGCGCGGCGACAGCGGCCTTCAGCGCGGGGACCGCGTCGACATGCGCGCCATCGGCCCCCAGCGTGGCGACGAGGGCGGCCTCGCCATCGACAAGGCCGGCGGCGCCGATTGCCTGGCAGGCGTCCAGCAGCGGCTTCAGCGCGGCGACGCCAGAGGCGGGACGCAGCAGCACGGCGGCGATGTCGGCCTCTGCGGCCGCCTGGCGCAGCGCCTCAGCCTGCGCCGCGATGCCGGCGGCGTCGGCGGCCGGGGCAAGCACATAGAGGCGGGGCGCCGGGCGCGGCGGTTCGGAGGCGGGGCGGGTGGAGGAGCGAGCCATTGAAACAGTCTTGTGACGAGCCATTGGGGGAAGCCATCGGCGAGGATGGCGGCGAAAGCACGGCACGCGGCGCTTTCTGTAGCGCGGCGGGCCCTTTGCGGTCCAGTACGCCGCCCTGGTCGCGGCAAGGCGGCGCTTTCGCCTTAATGCGGTAACATTTTAACGGCGATCTCTTCGTCGTCGCTTTCGTGTTCGGGCGGCGTCTTATCGTTACGAATCAGCGGTGCTAATGCTCTACCGCAGCAAGCCGACCGGCCCGTCGCCGGATCGCCGCCGCCCGTTTGGGGGAAACATGCGCCTTCATTCCCAGTCTCTCGCCTTGATCGCCGCGGCGTTCGCGGCGAGCCTTTCGCCCGCCCTGGCGCAGCAGCCGGCGCCCCCGGCCGCCCAGGCCGGCGCCGCCGCGCCGTCGGCGCTGCCGGCCGCGCTGGCCTGGCCGCGCAGCTTCGACCTCGGCGACAAGCTGATGCAGGTCTATCAGCCGCTCATCGAGCAATGGAACGGCGACCAGATCTCCGGCCGTGCCGCCGTCGCCATCGGGCCCAAGCCCGACGCGAACGCCGCCAGCGCTGCGGGCTCTTCCGCCACGCCCGCCGCCGGCCCGACCTATGGCCTCGCCCGGTTCACCGCGCGGGTGGCGATCGACAAGCCGTCCAAGCTCGCGCAGATGAGCAATATCCGCATCACCTCGGTCGATGTGCCGACCGACGCCTCGCAGAACGCAGTACTGCTGAACGCGCTGCAGTCGCGCATCTCGCCGCACGGCCTGACCTTCGCCCTCGATCAGCTGATGACCAGCTATGCCGCGACCAAGCAGCTGGACAAGGAGATGACGCAGCCGGTGCAGAACACCCCGCCGCGCATCATCTTCGCCGACAAGCCGACCCTGCTCGTGCTCGTCGCGGGGCAGCCAGTGCCGCGCCCCGTCAACGGCGTGCCGGGCTTCCAGCGCATCGTCAACACCCAGCCGCTGATGCTGGTCGACAGCGCCGGGCTCTATCACCTGCAGGCCTCGGGCACCTGGTATCAGGCGCCATCGGTCGAAGGCCCGTGGACGGTGACCGCGCAGCCGGACCCCGCGCTGGAGGCCGCCGGCAGCACCGCCACCTATGAGGAGCCGGCGCAGACCATGCTGCCGGCGAATGGCCAGAAGCCGGCGACCCCGCCCGCCATCATCGTTTCCACCACGCCCACCGAACTCGTCATCACCGCCGGCGCGCCGCAGATGACGCCGGTGGGCGGCACGTCGCTGCTGCGCGTGGGCAATGCCGACCACGCGCTCATCCTCGATCCCGACAGCAACCAGTATTACGTGCTGATCTCCGGCCGCTGGTTCCGTGCCGCCGGCTTCAACGGGCCGTGGACCTTCGTGCCCGGCACCAGCCTGCCGGCCAGCTTCGCCAAGATTTCCACCACCGATCCGGCGGCGAACGCGCTGGTCTCCGTGCCCGGCACGCCGCAGGCCAAGGAGGCGGCGATCGCCGCCACCGTGCCGCAGACCGCCTCGATCAAGCGCGATACCCAGCTCACCGTCCAGTATGATGGCGGCCAGCCCAAGTTCCAGCCGATCAAGGGCACCATCCTTTCCTATGCCGAGAACACCCGCACGCCGGTGATCCAGCTCGACCCCGGCCGCTATTACGCGCTGTTCCAGGGCGCCTGGTTCGTGTCGGCGACGCCGAGCGGCCCCTGGGTGGTGGCGGATGTGGTGCCGGATGCGATCTACACCATCCCGGTGTCCTCGCCGCTGCATTATGTGACCTATGTCCGCGTCTACGCCTCGACGGCCGACGTGGTCACGGTGGGCTACACGCCCGGCTATATGGGCGTGGTGATCGAGCCCGGCGGCACGGTGGTCTATGGCACGGGCTACAACTGCGTCGGCTATATCGGCACGTACTGGTATGGCTGCCCGGCCACCTATGGCTATGACGCCGCCTTCGCCTGGACCACGGGCTTCGGCTTCGGCTACGACGCCGCCTTCGGCTGGGGCGCGATGTATCCCTGGTGGGGCCCCTATTGGCGGCCCGGCCCGTGGTACGGCCCCTGGGCCGGCGTCGATATCGCCCGCACCAACATCTACGGCGCCTGGGGCGGCGCGGCGACCTGGGATCACGCCTGGGGCGTCGGCCCCTACGGTACCGCCTGGGGCGCCAACGCCGTGCATGGCGTGACCGGCTGGGGTACCGACTTCGCCGGCCGCTCCGCTGCCGCCTTCAACCCCTGGACCGGCAACTACGCCGCCGGGCGCTCGGCCGCCTTCTTCAACCCCTATACGGGCGCCCATGGCGAGGCGCGCGCCGGCGTGGCGGGCAACGCCTATACCGGCAATGCCGTTGCCGGGCGTGAATCGGCGGGTTACAACCCGACGACCGGCATCGGCCATGCCTCGGAGACCGGCGTGGTCGACAATAACGGCCATGTCAGCGTCGACAGCCGCGGCGTCGCCGGCAACGCCAAGACCGGCAACGCGGTGGCGTGGAACAATGGCAATGTCTACACCGACCATGACGGCTCGATTCACCAGTACGATGCCAATAACGGCTGGCAGCGCCAGACCGGCAGCGGCTGGGCGAACGACACCGATGCCGCGCAGATGGACCGCCTGAACCAGCAGCGCCAGTACCAGTCCTATGGCGACCAGCGCGCCGACAGCTTCGCCCGCGCCGGCGGCTATGACGGTTTCGGCGGTGGCTATGGCGGCGGTGACCACTTTGGCGGTTTCGGCGGCGGTTTCGGCGGCGGCTATGGCGGTGGATTCCACGGCGGCTTCGGCGGCGGGTTTGGCGGGGGTTTCGGCGGCCGCCGCTGAGCGCGGACGTCCCTCGGCTTATGAAGGCGCCGCTCCGGGGCGGCGTTTTCTTTTTCGGGCCCCTGCCCGGTGGAGGCGCCGTCACCGCAAACTCGTCGCGCAAACGAAAACGCCGCCCCGAAGGGCGGCGTCTCAACCTCATGCCAAGCGAGGAGAAGGGCTCAGGCCGCCTTCTTCTCTTCGCTTTCCGGCGTCCACTGGCCGAGAGCGGCGAGATAGTTCATCCGGGCGCGGTGCGTGAACGCGGCCTGACCGGCGGCGACGTTCTCCGCCTTGCCCGACCACGCCTTCTGCGGCGCGGCCTGAAGCGCGCGGCCATAGGAGAAGGTGAGGTTCCACGGCAGCCCGCCCTGACGGATCATCGCGTCGAGATGGGCGGTGGCCTCTTCGTCCGACTGGCCGCCGGAGAGGAAGGCGACGCTCGGGATCGCCGAGGGCACGCAATTCTTGAGGCAGCGGATGGTCTTTTCCGCCACTTCCTCGACCGAGGCCTGCTTGGGCGACTTCTTGCCGGCGATGACCATGTTCGGCTTGAGCACCGTGCCTTCCAGCTTCACGCGGCCATAGAAGAGCTGCTGGAACACTTCCTTGAGCACCCACTCGGTCACGTCGTAGCAGCGGTCGATGTCGTGGTCGCCGTCCATCAGCACTTCCGGCTCGACAATCGGCACGATGCCGGCGGCCTGGGCGAGCGCGGCATAGCGCGCCAGCGCCTGCGCATTGGCGAGGATCGAGGTGTAGCTCGGAATGTGCTGGCCGATATCAATCACCGCGCGCCACTTCGCGAAGCGGGCGCCGAGGTCGTAATATTCCTTGAAACGGCCGGCGAGGCCGTCGAGGCCCTCGGTGATGGTCTCGCCCGGACAGCCCGGCTGAGGATGGGCGCCGAGATCGACCTTGATGCCGGGGATGGAGCCCGCATCCTCGATCAGCTTCACCAGCGGCGTGCCGTCCTTCGCCTTCTGGCGGATGGTCTCGTCGAACAGGATGACGCCCGAAATGTACTGGGTCATCGCCTCGGAGCGGAACAGCATCTCGCGGTAATCGCGCCGGTTCTCCTCCGTCGATTCCACGCCGATGGCGTCGAACCGCTTCTTGATGGTGCTGGCGCTTTCATCCGCCGCCAGCAGGCCCTTGCCGCCCGCTGCCAGCTTATACGCGACCTCTTCGAGGCTTGCAGTCATTGTCTCTCTCCCGCGCGAAACTGACCGGCCGGCACCGCCGCCGGAGCGAACGCGGGCCGGACCGGTCGGATATTAGCACCGGGCGGAGCGATTCCGAATGACGGGACCGCGCCGCCCGGGCGTCCTTCAACGTCTCAGGGCTTCGACGCCCGGCAGGGGCTTGCCCTCAAGCCATTCCAGGAAGGCGCCACCGGCCGTCGACACATAGGTGAAGCGGTCGGCCACCCCGGCATGGTTGAGCGCGGCCACCGTGTCGCCGCCGCCCGCCACGGACAGAAGTCCGCCGGCGTCGGTGAGTTCCGCCGCCGCGCGCGCCACCGCCACGGTCGCCGTGTCGAAGGGCGGCAGCTCGAAGGCGCCGAACGGGCCGTTCCAGACGATGGTCTTCGCGTCCTTCAGCCGGGCCACGACATTGGCGACCGAGGCCGGGCCGGCATCGAGCATCATCTCGTCTGCCCTGATATCGTCGACCGAGGCGACGCGGTGCGGCGCGTTGGCCTTGAACTCGGTGGCGGCGAGGGCGTCGACCGGCAGCACGATGTCGCAGCCGGCGGCCTTGGCCTTGTCGAGGATCTCCAGCGCCGTGCCGGTGAGGTCATGCTCGCACAGCGACTTGCCGACATCCTTGCCCTGGGCGGCGAGGAAGGTATTGGCCATGCCGCCGCCGATCACCAGAATGTCCACCTTGGCGACGAGATTGCCCAGCAGGTCGAGCTTGGAGGAGACCTTGGCGCCGCCGACCACGGCGAGCACCGGGCGCTCGGGCTTCTCCAGCGCCTTGGCCAGCGCCTCGATCTCTTCCTGCATACAGCGCCCGGCGAAGGCCGGCAGCTTGTGGGCGAGCCCTTCGGTGGAGGCGTGGGCACGGTGGGCCGTGGCGAAGGCGTCGTTGACATAGACATCGCCGAGGCAGGCCAGCGCCGCCACGAAGTCGGGGTCGTTCTTTTCTTCCCGCTTGTCAAAGCGGGTGTTCTCCAGCAGCAGCACGTCACCGTTCTGCAGCTTGGCGACCGCTTCCTCCGCCACCGGGCCGATGGTCGCAGGGGCGAAAGCGACGGGCTTGCCGAGCCGGCTCGCCACTTCCGCGGCGATGGGGGCCAGCGACAGCGCCGGGTCTTCGCCTTTGGGGCGGCCGAAATGGGCGAGCAGGATGACCTTGCCGCCCTTGTCGGAGATTTCACGGATGGTGGGCAGCACGGCCTGGATGCGGGTGTCGTCGGTCACCCGGCCATTGTCGACCGGCACGTTCAGATCGACGCGCACGAGAACGCGCTTACCGGCGACGTCGGCGTCGTCGAGGGTGCGAAAGGCGGAAGCCTCGCTCATGGTCTTCTCCCTGGGATTGTTGATCTTATCTGCGAAACGGCCGGACCTCCTTGGCGGGAGGCCCGGCCGGGCCGGCTGTTCAGATCAGCTTTCCGAGGGCGACCGCCGTGTCGGACATGCGGTTCGAGAAGCCCCATTCATTGTCGTACCAGGACAGAACCCGGACGAAATTGCCTTCCAGAACCTTGGTCTGGTCGAGATGGAAGATCGAGGAATGGGGGTCGTGGTTGAAGTCGGTCGAGACATTCGGCTGGTCGGTGGTGCCGAGAATGCCCTTGAGCGGGCCGGCGGCGGCCGCCTTGATCGCCTCGTTGATCTCCTCCTTCGTCACCTTCTTCTTGGCGACGAACTTGAAGTCGACCACCGAGACATTCGGGGTCGGGACGCGGATCGAGGTGCCGTCGAGACGGCCGGCGAGTTCCGGCAGCACCAGGCCGACGGCCTTGGCGGCGCCGGTCGTGGTCGGGATCATCGACAGCGCCGCAGCGCGGGCGCGGTAGAGATCCTTGTGCATGGTGTCCAGCGTCGGCTGGTCGCCGGTGTAGGAGTGGATCGTCGTCATGAAGCCGTGGTCGATGCCGACGGCGTCGTTCAGCACCTTGGCCACCGGCGCGAGGCAGTTGGTGGTGCAGGAGGCGTTGGAGACGACCAGGTGATCCTTGGTCAGCTTGTCGTGGTTGACGCCGTAAACGACCGTGAGGTCGGCGCCTTCCGCCGGGGCGGAAACCAGCACGCGCTTGGCGCCGGCCGCGAGATGGGCGGCGGCCTTGTCGCGGGCGGTGAAGATGCCGGTGCATTCGAGCGCGATGTCCACGCCAAGCGCGGTGTGCGGCAGCTCGGCCGGGTTGCGGACGGCGGTCACCTTGATCGGGCCGCGGCCGACATTGATCGTGTCGCCGTCGACCGTCACCGCGCCGTTGAAGCGGCCATGCACGCTGTCGAAGCGGAACAGATGCGCATTGGTCTCGACCGGGCCGAGATCATTGATGGCGACGACCTCGATATCGGTGCGGCCGGACTCGATGATGGCGCGCAACACGTTGCGGCCGATGCGTCCAAAGCCGTTGATGGCAACCTTGAGCGTCATGCGTTTAATCCCCAGGTAAGCTGTCTCATCACGATCCGCGCGTGGGCCTCATAGCGCGACGATGGCCACGACACCAGCCGCTCTTTTGACGCTGCTTGCTGGGCGCAGGGCTGGCGCATTGTGCATGCGCCAGCTGCATAGCTTTTCGGCCCGGCTCAGCGCTTGAGGCGGCTGAGGGCGGTCGCGACCACGGCTTCGACGGTGATGCCGAAATGGGCGAAGACCTGCGGGGCCGGGCCGGAGGCGCCGAAACCGTGCATGCCGACAAAGGCCGCGTCGGATCCGACGATCTCGTCCCAGCCCTGACGGATCAGGGCTTCGACGGCGATCTTCACCGGCGCCTTGCCCACCACCTGACGGCGGCTTTCCTCGGGCTGGTTCAGGAACAGCTCGAAACAGGGCACGGAGACGACGCGGGTCGGCACACCCTGCGCTTCCAGCTGCTCGCGCGCCTTCATCACCAGGGACACTTCCGAGCCGGAGGCGAAGAGGGTGACCTCCGCCTCGTCGGACGCGCTCGCCAGCTCATAGGCGCCGCGCGCGGTGAGGCAGCGCTCGGTGTCGTCGGTGCGCAGCAGCGGCAGGTTCTGGCGGGTCAGCGCCAGCACGCTCGGGCCGGTCTTGTGCTCCAGCGCCAGCTTCCAGGCTTCCGCGGTCTCGACCGTGTCGCAGGGGCGGAAGACGAGGAGGTTGGGAATCGCGCGCAGCGCGGCGATCTGCTCCACCGGCTGGTGGGTCGGGCCGTCCTCGCCCACGCCGATCGAATCATGCGTGAACACATAGACGACGCGCACGCCCATCAGCGCCGCGAGGCGGATGGAGGGGCGGCAATAGTCGGAGAAGACGAGGAAGGTGCCGCCATAGGGGATGAAGCCGCCATGCAGGGCGATGCCGTTCATCGCCGCCGCCATGCCGTGCTCGCGGATGCCCCAGTTCACATAGCGGCCGTCATATTTCGGCGGCTCGACATAGACCGAGGTGGCCTTGGTCTTGGTGTTGTTGGAGTGGGTGAGGTCGGCCGAGCCGCCCACCATTTCCGGCAGGGCGGCGGTGAGCGCTTCCAGCACGATTTCCGACGATTTGCGGGTGGCCACCGCGCCGCCATCGGCACGGGCCTTGGCGATCACGGCGGCAATGGTCTCGCCAAGCTTGGAGGGCAGGTCGCCGCGCACGCGGCGCTCGAACTCGCCGCGCAGCGCCGGGTCGGCGTCGTTGAAGCGCTGGCTCCAGCTCTTGTGTGCCTGGCGCGAGCGCAGGCCGGCGAGGCGCCACGCATCGAGCACGTCGCTGGGAATGACGAAGGGCTCGTATTCCCAGTTGAGAAAGGCGCGGGCGGCGGCGATCTCAGCGGCGCCGAGCGGGGCGCCGTGCACGGCATTGGTGCCGCCCTTGCTGGGCGCGCCATAGCCGATGGTGGTGCGGCAGGCGATCAGGGTCGGCTTGTCGCTGGTCTTGGCGGCCTCCAGCGCGGCGAGGATGGCGTCCGGGTCATGGCCGTCGATGCGGGTGGTCGCCCAGCCCGAGGCCGCGAAGCGCTCCAGCTGGTCGGTCGCCACCGACAGCGCGGTCGAGCCGTCGATGGTGATGTGGTTGTCGTCCCACAGCACGGTGAGCTTGTTCAGCTTCTGGCGGCCGGCGATCTCGATCGCCTCCTCCGAGATGCCTTCCATGAGGCAGCCATCGCCGGCGATGACATAGGTGTGGTGGTCGACGAGGTCGCCGCCGAACTGCGCGGCCATCATGCGCTCGGCGAGCGCGAAGCCGACCGAATTGGCGAGGCCCTGGCCGAGCGGGCCGGTCGTGGTCTCGACGCCGACGGTGTGGCCATATTCCGGATGGCCGGGCGTGCGGGAGCCGAGCTGGCGGAAATTCTTGATGTCGTCGAGCGTCATGCCCTCATAGCCCGTGAGGTAGAGCAGGGCGTAGAGCAGCATCGAGCCGTGGCCGGCGGAGAGGATGAAGCGGTCGCGGTCCGGCCAGCGCGGGTCGGTCGGATCGAATTTCAGCACCTTGCCGAACAGGACGGTGGCGACATCCGCCATCCCCATGGGCATGCCGGGATGGCCGGAATTGGCGGCTTCGACGGCATCCATGGCCAGGGCCCGAATGGCATTGGCCATGCGGTCGTGCTTCTCGCGGTTCGACATGAGGACGGATCTCTCCGAGGCAGATGGGTTGCTGTGTCAGGACGCGACGTTTCGGTGCCGCAGGCCGGGCGGCGTGCTCCCGGGCGGGCCAGCTCAGCGTGCGGGCGGGGCTGGCGAGTGATAGCACCACCGGGCGCGGTGTCAAAGACAGCCCTGTGACAGCCCCCGGCACAACGTCCCTGGCCGGCATCGCAGGGGGGAGGGGCCCCGGCCGCTGCCCGCTGAAACCAGTCGGTTGCGAGGGCTACCGGCGGCGAAGTTGACGCTGCCTCGCGCCGCAGGCTCAATATTGCCGGATTCGTTCCGCGATGAATGCGTGACGCATGGGTGGAACGGAGCGTCACATGGGCCGTTTCGCCCCCGCTTCCCGCCCGCGACGGGCGAAACAAGGGAGATGTCATGAACGCGCCTGAGGCGGGCGAGACGACGGGCGTCGTGGATGCCGCCCTGCGGCGCTTCGACAGCGCGGTCGAGGCCCTCGAAAGCGCCATCGAGCGCCGGCTGGAGGTGGAGCGGCAGGAAGCCGCGCTCGCCCAGCAGCTACATGTGCTTGGTGCCGACCGTTCCCGCCTCGCCGATGCGCTTGACGGGGCGCAGGCTCGGGCGGAACGGCTCGACAGCGCCAATGAAGAGGTCGCGCGCCGGCTGGGCAGCGCCATGGAAACCATTCGCGCGGTGCTCGCCGCGCAGGAGCGCTGAGGGACCGGCAATGGCCTATGTGACCATCAGCATTGGCGGGCGCGCCTACCGCATGGCCTGCGACGACGGCCAGGAGGATCATCTCAGTGGCCTCGGCGAGGAAGTGGACGCCCGCATCGAGCAGCTGCGCGTCGCCTTTGGCGAGATCGGCGACCAGCGCCTCAGCATCATGGCCGCCATCACCCTCGCGGACGAACTGAGCGAGGCGCGCCGGCGCATTCAGGCGCTGGAGAAGGAGGCGAGCGCCGAGCGCGCCGCCCGCAGCGCCGCGACGCGGCGCCTCGACGAGACGGAGGCCCGTGTGGCGCGCGGTATCACCGGCGCCGCCGAGCGGCTGGAGCGGCTGACCCGCGAACTCGGCACCAGCCCATCGGGCGGCGTCGGCATGGGCTGAACGCCCGGCGGGAGAACGCTCCCGCCCGTGCTTCTCCGGCCGTGCGCATCCGCCCGAGAACCGGGCGGGCTTGACGCGGCCGGCCGCACAGCGCACAGGACAGCACCGTTCCGCGGCTTCTGACTGCGCTTCATCTGGAATTCGACATGATCCGTACTCCCCTGATGACCGTCATGGTCCAGGCCGTCCGCAAGGCCGGCCGCTCCCTGATCCGCGATTTCGGGGAGGTGGAAAACCTGCAGGTGTCGCTCAAGGGGCCGGCGAATTTCGTCTCCAACGCCGACCGCAAGGCCGAGCGCATCCTGCACGACGAACTCTCCAAGGCGCGGCCGAATTTCGGCTTCATCATGGAGGAAAGCGGCGAGATCGACGGGGCCGACGAGAGCCATCGCTGGATCATCGACCCGCTCGACGGCACTACCAATTTCCTGCACGGCATTCCGCTGTTCTGCGTCTCGCTGGGCCTGGCGCGCGACGGCGTGCCGGTGGCGGGCGTGATCTACAACCCGGTCACCGACGAGCTTTTCGTCGCCGAGAAGGGCGCCGGCGCGTTCATGAACGACCGCCGCATCCGCGTCGCCGCCCGGCGCAACCTCGCCGATGCCGTGGTCTGTTGCGGCCTGCCGCATATGGGCCGGGGCGACTTCGCCCAGTTCGGGCGCGAATACGGCGCCATCGCCCCCAAGGTCGCCGGCCTGCGCCGCACCGGCTCGGCCGCGCTCGACCTCGCCTGGGTCGCCGCCGGGCGCTTCGACGCTTTCTGGGAACGCGGGCTCAGCCCGTGGGACATGGCGGCCGGCATCGTGCTGGTGCGCGAGGCGGGCGGCTATGTCTCCGACCTCGACGGCGGCGACAAGATGCTGGCCAAGGGCGACATCATCGTCGGCAATGACACGGTGCGTCGCGACCTGCTGGCGCTCGTCAACAAGGCGTAGAGAAAGCCGTAACGGTAGAGAAATAAGGGTTTTTCTTGAGGTCTCTGCCGCGTTCCTTTTCCCTGCGTCTGTGGCATAGTCCGGCCCGAGGGGCGGTCTTTCGGGCCATCGCCGTCCTTCACAGGGACGGCCGACGGCATGAGCGCTACCGATTCATTTCATAAATTGTCATCGCCCCGCATCTTTCTGGTGCGGATGTTCGTATTCATCCTGCTGTGCGTGGCGCTGGCCTCCATTCTGCACGAGCCGATCTGGCGCGCCTTCCTCAACAATCCCGGCCTGAACGGCGTCATTTTCGGCGTTCTGTTCATCGGCATCATCTTCGCCTTCCGCCAGGTGCTGCGCCTGCTGCCGGAAGTGGAATGGGTGAACAGCTTCCGCATCGCCGATCCCGGCCTTGAAGTGCGGCAGGCGCCGGTGCTTCTGGCGCCGATGGCGGCGCTGCTCGGCGACCGCGTTGGGCGCATGTCGATCTCGCAGGCGACGATGCGCGGCATTCTCGAATCCATCGGCACCCGCCTCGACGAGGCGCGCGACCTGCTGCGCTATCTCACCGGCCTGCTTGTCTTTCTCGGCCTGCTCGGCACCTTCTGGGGCCTGCTCGAAACCGTCAGCTCGATCGCCCGTGTGATCGGCGCGCTGGATGTGGGGCCGGAATCCGGCTCCGTGCTCGACACGTTGAAGACCGGCCTTGCCGCGCCGCTCGGCGGCATGGGCATCGCCTTTTCATCCTCGTTGTTCGGCCTTGCCGGCTCGCTGGTGCTCGGCTTCCTCGACCTGCAGGCCGGGCAGGCGCAGAACCGCTTCTACATCGACCTGGAAGACTGGCTGTCCACCACGGTGGAGGATCTCGGCACGGAGGCGGCGCGCGCCCGTGGCCCGGTGCCGGCGCCGATCTCTGCCACGCCGATCGGGCCGCTGCCGCTGCCGCCCCCGCCTGCGCCCGCCTTTGCCCAGGCGCCGGATTTCAGCGACCTCTCCGCCGCCATTGCCCGGCTTGAGCGGACCATGACCGAGGCCGGCTCGCAGCGCGTCACCTCCGCCATGGCGCATCTCGCCGAGAGCCTGCAGGGCCTTGTGCAGCACATGCGCAGCGAGCAGCAGATGGTGCGCGACTGGGTGGAGGCGCAGGCCGAGCAGCAGCGCGACATCAAGCGCCTGCTGGAGCGGATCGCCGAGTCCAAGTCGGACCGCGAGAGCGTCTGATGGCCCTGGGTCGTTCCCGCCGTGGCGAGCGCCACATCGACTACTGGCCCGGCTTCGTCGACGCGCTGTCGACGCTGCTGCTGGTGTTCGTGTTTCTGCTCTCCGTCTTTGTGCTCGCGCAGTTCGTCCTCACCCAGGAGATCGGCTCCAAGGACGACGCCATGGCGCGGCTGCAGGCGCAGATCCGCGAATTGACCGAACTGCTGGCGCTGGAGCGGGCGAACGACGCCGAGGCCGAAAGCCAGGTGGGCGCGCTGCGCGCCAGCCTGCTGCGGCTGGAACAGGAACGCGATGTGCTGCGCGACGCCGCTGCGGCGGTCGCCAGCCCTGAGGAGGTCGCGTCCGCCCAGAGCCGCAGCGCCGAACTCGCCCGTCAGCTTGGCGAGGAGAAGGACGCGGCGGCGTCGGCGGCGGCGCAGATCGCCATTCTCAATCAGCAGATCGCCGCGCTGCGCCGGCAGATCGCGGCGCTGGAAGAGGCGCTGAACATTTCCGAGCAGAAGGACAAGGAAAGCCAGTCCCGCCTTGCCGATCTCGGCCGGCGGCTGAATGTCGCGCTGGCGCAGCGGGTGCAGGAACTGACCCGTTACCGCTCCGAGTTCTTCGGCCGGCTGCGCGCCATTCTCGGCGATCGGCCGGATGTGCGCGTGGTGCGCGACCGTTTCGTCTTCCAGTCGGAGATCTTCTTCGACCCCGCCGCCGCGCAGCTGCGCCCCGACGCGTTGCCCGCGCTGGACAAGCTGGCGAGCGCGCTGATCGAACTGGAAAAGCAGATACCGGACGACCTTCCCTGGGTGCTGCGCGTCGACGGCCATACCGATAATCGGCCTATCGCCACGCCGCTCTACCCCTCGAACTGGGAGCTTTCGGCGGCGCGCGCCATCGCGGTGGTGCAGTATCTGGCGCAGCGCGGCGTCTCACCGCAGCACCTCGTCGCCGCTGGCTTTGGCGAGTACCAGCCCCTCGATGCCGGCAGCGATGACGAGGCGCGCGCGCGCAACCGCCGCATCGAACTCAAGCTCACAGAGCGATGAGCCCTTTGCGATGAGCGAGACGCGCGCGCCCCTGCTGATCGGCTTCGACTGGAGCCATATGCCCGAGATGACGCATCTGTGGGTGGAAGCCTGGCAGGAGGCGCTGCCGGAAATCGATTTCGAGGCCCGGCGCGGCTGGCTCTGCCACCGCATCGGCACCCTGATCGACGAAGGGGCGGAAATTGACCTCGCCCAGGCGGAAGGGGAGGGCGGCGCGCCGGGGGCGCTGCTTGGCTTCGTGTCGGTCAATCCCCGCACCGGCTATGTCGACCAGCTGGTGGTGCATCCCAACCATTGGGGCGCGGGGGTGGCCAGCCGGCTGATCGCCGCCGCCGCCGCCCGCTCGCCGCGCCATCTCGTGCTCGACGTGAACGAGCAGAACGAGCGGGCGGTGCGCTTCTATGAAAAGGCGGGGTTCGTCGTGACCGGCCACGGGGTCAACCCCACCTCCGGCCGCCCGACGCTGCGGATGGAGCGCCGGGGCGGCTGAGGCCCGCCATCGCTGGCCGGCGGACCTGACGCAGGCCCGCATCAGCGCGCGGCGTTCACCGCTGGTGTGGCGGTGACGCGCCAGACGGTATTTCCGGCATCGTCGGCAATCAGCAGGGCGCCCGTCGCGTCCACCGCCACACCGACCGGCCGGCCGCGGGCCTGACCTTGCTCATTGAGGAAGCCGGTGACGAAGTCTTCCGCCGGCCCGCTCGGGCGGCCCTCGGCGAAGGGAACGAAGATCACCTTGTAGCCGCTGAATTCATCCCGGTTCCAGCTGCCGTGTAGGCCGATGAAGGCGCCGCCCTGATAGCGCGGGGCGAAGGCGGTGGCGGTGTAGAAATCGAGCCCCAGAGCCGCGACATGCGAGCCGAGCGCATAGTCGGGCACGATGGCGCGCTCGACCAGATCCGGCCGTTCCGGCTTCACCCGCGGATCGACATGCTTGCCGTAATAGCTGTAGGGCCAGCCATAGAAGCCGCCGTCCTGGACCGAGGTGAGATAGTCCGGCACCAGATTGGGGCCGAGCTCGTCCCGCTCATTGACCACGGTCCATAGCGCCCCCGTCGTCGGGTTGAAGGTCAGGCCGTTGGGATTGCGCAGGCCGCTGGCAAACAGCCGCTGGCGGCCGGTGGCGCGGTCCACCTCGTGGATGGCGGCGCGGTTCTTCTCGGCCTCCATTCCGCGCTCGGCGGCATTGCTGTTCGAGCCGACGCCGACATAGAGCAGGTTGCCGTCCGGGCTGGCGACGAGGCTCTTGGTCCAATGGTGGTTGATCGGCCCGCCGGGCAGGGGCGCCAGCAACTCGCCGGGGGCGGTGATCTGCGTGTCGCCCTCATTATAGGGATAGCGCATGATGGCATCGGCGTGGGCGACATAGAGATCGCTGCCGACGAGGGCGACGCCGAACGGCGAATGCAAATTTTCGAGGAACACGGTGCGCTGCTCGGGCGTGCCGTCGCCATTGGTGTCGCGCAGCAGGGTGATGCGGTTGGTCTCGCCGCCGCCGCCTCCACCGCCGCCGACCATTTTCTCCACGACGCCGCGCACCAGCCCCTTGGGGTGACGGATGGGCTTGCCGGACGGTGCCTGGGCTTCTACGACGAGAATGTCGCCATTGGGCAGGACATAGAGCTCGCGCGGATGTGCGAGGCCGGTGGCCAGCGCCTTGATCGCGTAGCCCTGAGGCACGCTCGGCGTTTCGCCGTCCTTCCAACCGACGATCTCGGAGATCTTCATGGTGGGGAAGAGGCCGAGCTGCGGTTCGGGCAGCACCGGATTGGGCCCTGTCTGCTGCTCCACGGTGATGCCGTCCTGTGCCGGCGCGGGCAGGGTGAAGGAGAGGAGGCCCAAGGCGGCCGCGACGCAGGGGGCGAGCGAGGTCTTCCAACCGTTCATCGGATCGAACCTCCAATGCGGGGACGGGCGACAAGGCCGTAAGCCGCGACAGCGGCGGCAAGGAAGGCGAGCACGGTGAGGGCCGAAAGCGCGAGGCCCCACGGCACCACGGAGGACCAGCCGTCGCGGCTGTGCACCAGCATGTTGAAGGTCGCCAGAACCATGGCGGCGAGATAGGCGAGCACATAGGCCGCCATGCCCGCGCTGGCGCGCAGCACGGGGCGGATCAGCAGCTCGATCAGACCGGCTATGGCCACCAGCCAAGCCAGAATCGCCCCGGCGCTGACCAGCCAGGCCGAGAAATCCGCCCACATGGTGTTGACGGTGGCCCAATAGGCCAGATCGGTCAGCAGCCCGGCGGTGAGGCAGGTCGCTGGGATGAGCATAAGGAAGGGGTGGAGCGGCGGCGCGACGATGCGCGTCGTCGATGCCTCTAAAACGGCCATGTTCGGTCTCCCGTGCCGAGGACGGTGCGCCGTGGCGGTGGGCGGTGCCAATGCGGCACGCCGAATGCCGCCCTGCCACGGGCTGCGTGTCCGAGGTCAATGCGGGAGCCGCAGGATGGTTCAGATCGGCGACCGGAAACCCACTGGCGGGGGTCGAAGGCGGTGAGCCCCGGACCCCGCTGCCTCAGCCGCCGGCTGTCGCCTCGCCGAATTGCAGTGCCGCAAGGCGCGCATAGAGCCCGCCGCGCCCGACGAGGCTGGCATGGGTGCCTTCCTCGACGATGCGCCCGCCGTCCATGACGAGAATGCGGTCGGCGGAGAGCACGGTCGCCAGCCGGTGGGCGATGACGATTGTGGTGCGACCCTGCATCGAAAGGTCCAGCGCCTGCTGCACCAGCGTCTCGCTTTCGGCGTCCAGCGCCGAGGTGGCCTCATCCAGCAGCAGGATCGGCGCCTGTCGCAATATGGCGCGGGCGATGGCAAGGCGCTGGCGCTGGCCGCCGGACAGCGTGACGCCGCGCTCGCCCACCGGGGTTTCCCAGCCCTCGGGAAGGCGGGCGACGAACTCGTCGGCGCGGGCCAGCCGGCCGGCTTCCTCCACCTCCGCATCGGTGGCGCCGGGGCGGCCGAGGCGGATGTTCTCGCGGATCGAGGTGGCGAAGATGGCGACATCCTGCGGCACCAGCGCGATGCGCGCGCGCACCGCCTCCGGGTCGGCTTCGGCAATGTCGACGCCATCGACCAGCACCCGGCCGGCGACGGGATCGTAGAAGCGCAGCAGCAGCTGGAACAGCGTGCTCTTGCCCGCCCCGGAGGGGCCGACCACCGCCACCCGCTCGCCCGGCGTCACCGCGAATCTCACGCCCGAGAGCGCCGGCAGGTCCGGCCTTGCGGGATAGGCGAAAGCGACATTCTCGAAGGCGACGGCGCCGCGCGCCGGTTCGGGCAGGGCAATGGGGGCGGCGGGGGGCGCCACTTTCGGCTTTTCCGCCAGCAATTCGGCGATGCGCTCGGTCGCGCCGGCCGCCTGCGAAATCTCGCCCCACACTTCGCCCAGCTGGCCGAGCCCGCTCGCCGCCAGCACGGCGTAGAGCACGAACTGGCCAAGCGTGCCGGCGCTCATCTCGCCAGCGAGGACGGCATTGGCGCCGGCCCACAAGATGCCGACCACGCTGGCGAAGACGAGGAAGATGCCGATGCCGGTGAGAAAGGCGCGTGCCCGCACGGCGTTACGGGCGGCGCCGAAGGCGTGCTCGACCTCGCCGCTGAACAGGCGCGCGGCGGCGCCCTCGGCCGTGTTGGCCTGAAGGCTGCGCACCGAGCCGATGGCTTCGGCGGCATAGGCCGAGGCTTCCGCCAGCGTGTCCTGCGCCCCGCGCGAGCGCTTGCGCACGCCGCGACCGGCGCCGATCAGCAGCGCGACGATGACCGGAATCGCCACCAGCAGCGTCGCCGCCAGCCAGGGGCTGGTGATGACCATCATGATCGTGGCGCCGATGAACAGCAGGATGTTGCGCAGCGCGATGGAGGCCGAGGCGCCGACGGTCGACTTGATCTGCGTGGTGTCGGCGGTGAGGCGCGAAATCAATTCGCCCGATTTGGCGCTGTCATAGAACGCGCCGTCGAGGGTGAGCAGATGGGCAAAGACCTGCGAGCGCAGATCCGCGACGATCCGCTCGCCGAGCGTCATGACGAGATAATAGCGCGCCGCCGAGGCCAGCGAGAGCACCGCCACCACGCCGATCATGACTGCGAAATAGCGGTCGATGAAACCGGCATGGCTTTCGTCGAAGCCGAAATCGATCATTCGCCGCACCGCGATCGGCACCACCAGCGTCGCGATGGCGGCGACCAGCAGGGCGGTGAGCGCCGCAAGAGCCCGGCCGCGATAGCGCATGAGATGCGGCCACAGCGCCATCAGCGGCTTCAGGCGCGGGCGGCGCGTGGCCGGCTTTTCCGGCAGGGTCGGCGCGGAGGCTTCGGTGGACGCGGCATTTGAAGGCTTGGAGGCGGCTTGTGTCACAGGCATGTCTCGGTTATAGAGCCGCTCGGATTTCCGGCAGGATCGTTTTGTAGATCGCCGCATGGCTCCCGCGAGGGGCCGGCCTGCGGCGGCTGAGGATGCTACCCATGAAGAGCGACATCCATCCCGACTACCACTTCGTCAAGGTGGTGATGACGGACGGCACCGAGTACACGACCCGGACGACTTGGGGCAAGGAGGGCGATGTCCTCCAGCTCGATATCGACCCGACCTCGCACCCGGCCTGGACCGGCGGCTCCGGCCAGCTGCTCGACCGCGCCGGTCGCGTGTCCAAGTTCCAGAAGAAGTTCGCGGGCTTCCTCAAGGCCTGATCGGCCGGGAAGTGGCGTCCTTTCGGACGCCGCGCGACGCAACGACATCAACCCTCGCGCCGGGTACGGCCTGGCGCGAGGGTTTTCGTTTGCCCTGGTTTTGACCGCGCCGTCCGCGCGCCGCACGTGCTGTCAGCGGCGCTCGAAGGCGCGGCGCAGCCGGCCGATCTGCCCAGCCACGACATTCGGTCGCAGGGCGGCCACATCCGCCGCCGATGGCGCGGCGAGGGCAGCGTCGAGCTGCGCGATCTGCCGCTGAAGCTCGAAGCTGCGGGCGATGAGCCCGGTCAGCGGCTCCGGCAGCAGCGCTTCCGCGTCCACGTCCCGCAGGGGGCCTTCTATGTCGATCTTGGCGGCTTCGCGGCGGGCGGTCGCCTCCGCCATCTCACCTTCCGCCACGGCGCGGCGCAGCAGCAGCCAGGAAGCGAGCTGCATCAGCCGCGTGGACAGCCGCATGCTCTGCTGCACATAGGCGGCAAGGCGCCCGCGCGAGCGTGCGGCGCTGGCCGCGCGGCCCTCACCATCGAGATAGGCGGCGGTTTCCTCGACCAGCGCCATGCCTTCCTGAAACAGCGCGAAGAAGGCGGGGGAGGCGAGGCGCCGCTCGGCAAAACGGATCATCTCCGCCGACGCCACCGTGCCCGGCGCGGCCCGGCCCGCCTCCGGGGTGCCGTCCCTGTCCGAATCTTCGCGGAAGCTGCCCATCGCGGCGAAACCCTCAACGACGCCCGGCGGCGTCTGACACCGCTGTCTGTCGCGCAGCCGTGCGGCGCTGTCCAGCCGGGGAGGGCGGAATCGCGTTCGGCCTGATGGCGGCTTGGGATAGCGGGGATGAAAAAAGAGCCGCCCAGGGGGCGGCTCGTAAAGTGGTAGACAGGGATGCGTCAAACAGAGTGGACAGAGGCCACTCGCGGTCAAAAAGGACCGGCGCCAGTAATAGGTCGGAAACCTTAATCGGGGGTTAAGGCATCAGCGCTTGAAGACGTTCTCGGCGGCGAGGCGGGAGGCGCGCTTGGCCTCCAGGGCCTGCTTCAGCCGCTCGATTTCGGCGGCGAGCTGAACGATGCGCTCCTCGATCTCGGTCTCGGAGAGGGCGGAAATATCGGTGCCGACCATGTGGGTTGCGGGCTTCGCTGCCGGGGCCGCCGAGGGGAAAAGGTCATCGTCGATCGCCATCGCTCTGCTCCTGTTCGTCGCCCGGCACATGCAATGAACTTAGCCGCCCCTGTGCGCGGTTGCCAGCACTGGCGGCTTGACCTAGGACGGACGGAACATTCGAACAGGATGAGGACGACGCCGTGACCGAGCTGCCCGCCACCATGACCGCCATCGGCCTGCCCACGCCGGGCGGACCGGAAGCCCTGGTTCCCGTGGAGCGGCCGGTGCCGGTCCCGGGCGCGGGCGAAATCCTGGTCAAGGTGGCGGCCGCCGGCGTCAATCGCCCGGATGTGATGCAGCGCAAGGGCCTGTACCCGCCGCCGCCCGGCGCGCCGGACATTCCCGGCCTCGAAATCGCCGGCGAGGTGGTGGCGCTCGGCGCGGGCGTGACGCGCTGGAAGCTCGGCGACAAGGTGTGCGCGCTGGTCTCCGGCGGCGGCTATGCCCAGTATTGTCTGGCGGATGAGGGCTCTGCCCTGCCGGTGCCTGCGGGGCTTTCCATGGTCGAGGCGGCGGCGCTGCCGGAGACCTTCTTCACCGTCTGGACCAATGTGTTCGACCTCGCCGGGCTGAAGGCGGGCGAGCGATTCCTCGTGCATGGCGGCACCTCCGGTATCGGCACGACGGCGATCCAGCTCGCCAAGGCCTTTGGCGCCACCGTGTTCACCACCGCGGGCAGCGCCGAGAAGTGCGAGGTCTGCCGCCAGCTCGGCGCCGATGTCGCCATCGACTACAAGACCGAGGACTTCGTCGCCGTGGTGAAGGAGAAGGCCGGCGGCAAGGGCGTCAACGTCATTCTCGACATGGTGGGCGGCTCCTACATTGCCCGCAATTACGAGGCCGCCGCGCCGCAGGCCCGGCTGGTGCAGATCGCCTTCATGGAAGGCTCCAAGGTGCAGATCGACTTCATGCGGCTGATGCTCAAGCGCCTGTCGCATATGGGCTCGACCCTGCGCTCGCGGCCCAAGGCGGAGAAGGCGGCGATCGCCGCGTCGCTGGTCGAGAAGGTGTGGCCGCTGATCGAGGCCGGCAAGGTCAAGCCTGTCATGGACCAGAGCTTCCCGCTGGAAAAGGCCAGCGAGGCTCATGCCCGGATGGAGACCAGCGCGCATATCGGCAAGATCATGCTCACCGTGGGGTGAGGCCTGACAGATCGCTGCGGCGGATGTCCGGGCGAGGGGCATGCCGAAGACTCTTCGCTGGGTCCCGGATCGGCGCGGCGCCTTGCGCCGCTGGTCCGGGACACAGCGCTTCGTGTCCCGGACCAGCGACGGCGTAGCCGGAGCGCCGAGCCGGGACCCAGGCGAGACTCTTTGGCGGAAACGCGACGCGCCCGCCCCCGTTCACCGAAAGCTGTTCAGCCGCCGTCATCCCCCTCTGGCAATTTTCCCTGCGGCGTCCTAGATTTGTCACGCGGGGCTGCGGGGTTCGTCAGGAGCACATATTTCCGGGGCCTTATCGATCTCAAAGGGAGCTGTCCCTGACCTTGCCCCTGGGCTTGGACACACGGCGCCCACCTACGTTGTAGGTTCCCGGGATCGAGCCTCCAACGGCCATCGTGGCTCCGCACTCATTGCATCATGCCTCTTGTGACAGACGCCCAACTCGACAAGGCCAGCCTCCGCACCGTGGCCCTCGCCCGGCGGGCGGCGCTTGAGCCTGCCGCGCGCGCGGCGGCGGCGGAAGCGGCTGCTGCCCACGCCATGGAATGGCTCGGCGCGGTGCGGGGCGAAGTCGTCTCCGTCTTCGCGTCCATTGGCGGCGAGATCGATACCGGTCCGCTGGTGCGTCGGCTGCGAGAGGCCGGCGCGTGCATCGCCCTGCCGATCGTGCTGGAAATCGGCAAGCCGCTGCTGTTCCGGCTGTGGGAGGCGGGGGTCGAACTAATCCCCTCCGCCGGTCCCGGCCGCATGGCCATTCCCGCCCCGCCGGAGGACGCGCCCGCTGTCTCGCCCGATGTGCTCGTGGTGCCGCTCGCCGGCTTCGATGCGCGCGGCAACCGGCTCGGCTATGGAGCGGGCTTCTATGATCGCACGCTCAGCCTGCTGCGCCACGCCAAGCGCGTCGAAGCGTTGGGCTATGCCTTCGCGGTGCAGGAATTGCCCGCCGTGCCGGCGGAGGCACATGATGAGCGGCTCGACGCCATCGCCACCGATGCCGGTGTCGTCCGCCCGGCCGAGGAGTGACGCATGCGCCTTCTTTTCCTCGGTGATGTGGTCGGGCGTCCCGGCCGCCAGGTCGTGCTGGAGCACCTGCCGCGCCTGCGCCGCCAATGGGCGCTCGATTTCGTCGTCGTGAATGGCGAGAACGCCGCCGGTGGCTTTGGCATCACCGAGGCGATCTATGAGGAGTTCCTGGAGGCTGGCGCTGACGCGGTCACGCTCGGCAACCACGCCTTCGACCAGCGCGAAGCGCTGGTGTTCATCGAGCGTGCGCCGCGCCTCGTCCGCCCCGCCAATTATCCGCCCGGCACGCCCGGACGCGGGGCGGCGCTGATCGAGGCGAATAATGGCGCGCAGGTGCTGGTGGTCAACATGATGGGCCGTGCCTTCATGGAGCCGCTCGACGACCCCTTCGCCGCCATCGACCGCGAGCTCGACGCGGCCCCGCTGGGACTGGTGGCGGATGCGGCCATTGTCGATTTCCACGCCGAAACCACCAGCGAGAAGCAGGCCTTCGGCCATTGGTGCGACGGAAGGGCGAGCCTCGTCATCGGGACCCATACCCATGTGCCGACCGCCGACCACCGCATCCTCTCCGCCGGCACCGCCTATATGACCGATGTCGGCATGTGCGGCTGCTATGACGGGGTGATCGGCATGGACAAGGAGGAGCCGCTGCGCCGCTTTACCCGCAAGATCGGCTCGTCGCGCTTCGAGCCGGCGACCGGGCCGGGCACGCTGTCGGGGCTCGCGGTGGAGACGGATGGCAGCGGGCACGCGATTGCCGTGGCGCCGGTGCGCATCGGTGGTAACCTGTGCGGGGCCGTGCCGGACTTCTGGTAGGGTGCCGGCGAGGCGGCCGAGCCGCTTTCACCCCTCTCCTTTGTCAGAGGCATGCATGGGTATGTTGGACGTGCTCAGAACGCAGGGGTGGTTGCGTTTCGTTTCCAAGGCGCCGCGAAGGGTCCGGCGAGTCGTCGTTCGCAAGATAAATAAACTATTCAACCGTAATATTGTGCGTTCATTCTACGGTGTGTTTTTGACGGAAAATGGGAACGACGCGACCTTTCGTTTCTGCGTTAACGGGACCTATGGAACATTTTACTCGAATTATCTGCGGGAAATCGATTACCCGTTCATTTTTGTAGATATCGGGGCAAATCAGGGACTTTATTCCCTCATCGCTGCTCAAAATCCTTACTGCGAACGAGCCGTCAGTCTTGAGCCGGTGAGCGAGACGTTCCGTCTGCTCACCGCCAACATCCGTGCCAATGGATTGGCGGGCATGATTGTCGCGTTGAATTGTGGCCTGTCGTCCGAGAATGCGCGCGTGAAAATCCGCTTGAAGCCGGGGCATAGCGGCGCGGCTTCCCTTCACAACACGTTCGCCGGCACGGAGGGCGTCGAGGAAATCCAGATTTCCACCGCCGCGATCCTCGAGCCTTATCTTGCCCCGGGCCTTCCATTGGTCGTGAAGATCGACACCGAGGGCCATGAGCACGTGGTGATCGGGGAGTTGGCGCGAAGCCGTTTTGCCGACCGGGTGATCTCTGTGTTCTATGAAGTCGATGTCGCGTGGGCGGACCCGGAAAATCTCAAGGCGGGTCTGCGCGCCATGGGGTTCGACCATTTCCACCCGATCCGCGGCGGCACGCATTACGATGTGATGGCGACACGGCAGGGGGGCGGGTCTGCGGAGTGTCGAGCCGCGTAAGGTGATGCGCTCTGCGCTTTACGCGCGCCCGCCCTCTCGCCTATAAGCCGCGCACCTTTTCTTTCAGGCATTCGACACGGCCGGGCCACGGGCCCGCCCGGTGTGACGTGGAGGCGGCCATGGCCGGGCATTCGCAATTCAAGAACATCATGCACCGCAAGGGCAAGCAGGACGCGGTGCGTTCCAAGCTGTTCTCCAAGCTGGCGCGTGAAATCACCGTCGCGGCCAAGCTCGGCATGCCCGACCCGGCGATGAACCCGCGCCTGCGCGCCGCCGTGCTGGCGGCCCGCGCGGAAAACATGCCCAAGGACAATATCGACCGCGCGATCAAGAAGGCGCTGGGCGGCGACTCGGAGAACTATGATGAGATCCGCTATGAGGGCTACGGCCCCGGCGGTGTCGCCGTCATCGTCGAGGCGCTGACCGACAACCGCAACCGCACCGCCTCGGAAGTGCGCTCCTACTTCACCAAGTCCGGCGGGGCGCTGGCCGAGACCGGCGCGGTCTCCTTCATGTTCGACCGCATCGGCACGGTGGAGTTCGACGCCGCCAAGGCCTCGGCCGACGCCATGCTGGAAGCCGCCATCGACGCCGGCGCGGATGACGTGACTTCGGACGAGAACGGCCATGAGGTCGTCTGCTCGGTGGAGAACCTGCACGAGGTCGCCCGGGCGCTGGAAGCCAAGTTCGGCGAGCCGCGCAAATCCGGCCTCGTCTGGCGGCCGCAGAACACGGTGGCGGTGGATGACGAAGTGGCGGAAAAGCTGATCCGCCTCGTCGACAATCTCAACGACAATGACGACGTGCAGAACGTCTATGCCAATTTCGAGCTGTCCGACGCCTTCATGGCGAAGATGGGCGGCTGATCTGGGTCGCGCTGCTCACCGCCCGATCAGCGTGTCGAACAGCGGCAGGCTGATGAGGGCGGCGGCGGCGATGACCCAATAGGCGGCGACGCGGTAGTGCCGGTCCGACGCGCCGCGAAAGGCGCGCGCGCCGGCATAGAGCCCGAGCGCATAGGCCGGCCCGAGAAGCAGGGTCAGCCTCCCGACCTCGGCGGTGAACATGCCGTTGAGCGCGTAGGAGGAGCCGGTCGCCAGCGTCACCAGCGCGAAGAAGCCGAACAGGTTCGCCCGCACCAGCACGGAGGGCTGGCCGCTGCCGAGCCAGTACACCACCACGGCAGGCCCGGACATCTGTGCCGCGCCGCCGCAGAAGCCGGCGACCGCGCCGATGCCCAGCGTGACGGGCAGGGTGTGCCGGCCGGTGTGGCGCCAGCCCGAGGCCAGCAGCGCCAGCAGCCCCAGCCCGAGAAAGGCGAGCGCCCAGCGCACCACCAGCGGGTTCGTATGCTGCAATACCCACACGCCGGCCGGAACCGCCACCACGGCGCCCACCGCCAGCGGGGCGACCTGTCGCCAGACACAGGCGCGCAGCGCCGGAACGACGAAGGGCAGCGTCATCAGCGTGTCGATGAGCAGGAGCGAGGGCACCGCCACGCGCGGGCCATAGGCGGCGCTGACCAGCGGCACGAAGATGAGGGCTCCGCCGAAGCCCGAGAAGCCGCGCGTCGCGCCAGCAATGAGCGCGGTGAGGAAGGCCCAGGCAAGGGCGGTGTCGAGGGCCATGAACGAACCGGGGGGAAGGCGCACGCCGCCAGGGCCTGCGTGCGTAGAGCTAGCTCCCCGCCAGAGACGCGTCAACATGATCGGCGATCGAACCGTCCCATCCATCAGTTTTCGCGAACGTGCCTATTCGCAAAACGCGTTTGCGAAGACGGGTCGCGCGCGCCACATTTCGGCTAACGCTCATCCCGGCCGCGCCGGGTACCCCTCTTGCTTGCGCCGCTTTGCGGCGGGAATTCGCTCATGAACACGTCTGTCTCAACGGCCGCGCCGGGCGGCGCGGCGGTGCCGTCGCTTTCCGACCGCTTGATCGGCGCCGGCTGCGCGTTGCTCGCCATTGCCATCTGGGGCGGCTGGATCGTCTCCACCCGCCACGCCGTACACGGGCATCTGCCCCCGGCGACCATCGGCTGGCTGCGCTTCATCGTGCCAGCGGTGGTGCTCGCACCCGCCTGGTGGCGCATCGGCCTATGGCCGAAGCGGGGCTTGCGTCCCTTCCTGCTCTGCTTTCTCGGCGCCGGCGCTTTCTTCTTCCTCGATGTGGCGACGGCGATGCGCTTCGTGCCGGCGGCGGATGTAGGGCCGCTCTTGCCCGGGACCATGCCGCTGATCGTCGCCGCCATCTCGGTGCTGGTGTTCCGCGAGAAGCTCGGCACGGCGCGGGCGATCGGCTTTGCCGCCATCGCGCTCGGCGTGCTCACCCTCGGCGGGCGTGGCCTTTTGTATCCGCAGGACGGCGCCTGGCGCGGCCATGCGCTGCTGCTGGCCGGCGCGACGATGTGGGCCGGCTACACGCTGGCCTTTCGCCGTACCGGGCTGAAGGCGACGGAGACGGTGGGGCTCGTCGGGCTGTGGTCGGCCGTCATCCTCACG
This sequence comes from Ancylobacter polymorphus, assembly GCF_022836935.1. Classification (NCBI taxonomy): domain Bacteria; kingdom Pseudomonadati; phylum Pseudomonadota; class Alphaproteobacteria; order Hyphomicrobiales; family Xanthobacteraceae; genus Ancylobacter; species Ancylobacter polymorphus. The sequence continues at coordinate 2,069,438 of NZ_CP083239.1, forward strand.
CCTTACGGTCTCCCCGGTGTGATCGACGCCGTCTCCGCTGGCTATGGCCGCGAAATCCTGATCCAGCTCCTTATTCAGGGGCTGCTGTCCGGTGTCGTCGCCCTGGTGGCGTTCGGCATCGCCATCGAGCGTCTGGGCTCCTCCCGCGCCGCCGCCTTTACGGGGCTGGTGCCGGCCCTGGCGGCGGTGATCGCGGTGCCGGTGCTGGGCGAACATCCCGACACGGCGGCGATCATCGGCGTGGTGGCGACCGGGGTGGGGGTGACGCTGGCGAGTGGGGCGTTCAGCGGCGGGCGCTGAGGCCGCATGCGTTAACGGCGCGTTCACCCTGAGCGACGATGCGCGGTGTCCCGGACGCCGCGCGCACCGTCTCCCCTAGGCGTTCGTCCTTTGTTCGGCTACGCCCTAGGGCATGGTGCCATCGCCGATTCGCATTCTCGGGCTCGATCCGGGCCTCCGCCGCACCGGCTGGGGGGTGATCGAGGCTGCCGGCACGCGGCTCAGCTTCATCGCCTGCGGCACGGTGATGCCGCCGGAGGAGGGGGGGCTCGCCGAGCGGTTGGCCTGTCTCCACACCGAGCTGATGCAGGTGCTGCGCGCCTATGCCCCCGATGAGGCGGCGGTGGAAGAAACCTTCGTCAACGTCAACCCGGCCTCGACGCTCAAGCTCGGCCAGGCGCGCGGCGTGGTGATGCTGACCCCCGCGCTGGCCGGGGTGCCGGTGTCGGAATATGCGGCCTTGCTGGTGAAGAAGACCGTGGTCGGCGCCGGCCGGGCGGAGAAGGCGCAAATCCGCCTGATGATGAAGATTCTGCTGCCTCAGGCGGATTTCACTACCGATGACGCGGCGGATGCGCTTGCGGTCGCGGTCACCCATGCGCAGCATCGGGGCATGGCGGCGATGAAGGCGCAGATGGCGGCGAAGGTGCCGCCGAAGCTCACGGCAAAGGCGGCGGCACGATGATCGGCAAGCTCAAGGGCCTCGTCGACTCCTATGGCGACGACCATGTGATCCTCGACGTGCAGGGCGTGGGCTATCTTGTCCACTGCTCCGGGCGCACGCTGCAGGCGCTGCCCAAGGCCGGCGAGGCGGCGGTGCTGTTCATCGAAACCTTCGTGCGCGAGGACATGATCCGGCTCTACGGCTTCGCCACGCCGGCGGAGAAGAGCTGGTTCCTGCTGCTGCAGAATGTGCAGGGCGTCGGCTCCAAGGTGGCGCTCAACGTGCTCTCGACCCTCTCGCCCGCCGAGCTCGCAAACGCGGTGGCACTCGGCGACAAGGTGATGGTGGCGCGCGCCAATGGCGTCGGCCCCAAGGTCGCCGCCCGGATCGTCGCCGAATTGAAGGACAAGGCGCCGGGCTTCGCCAGCGTCGACCCGGCAGTGGCGGGGCTCGCGGCACAGATCGAGGAGCGGCAGGCGCCCGGTCCGGTGGCGGATGCTGTCTCGGCGCTGGTCAATCTCGGCTATGCGCAGCTTCAGGCGAGCGCGGCCATCGCGGCGGCCCTGCGCGAGGCCGGCGAGGGCGCCGATGCCGCCAAACTGATCCGGCTCGGCCTGAAGGAACTGGCGCGATGATGCTGCGCTTCATCACCGCGCGCGAACCGGGGAAGCGGCAGCCCTGGCCGTGGTCGGCCCGCATTCCGGCGATGATCTTCGCCTATGGCGGGGCGATTCTCGCCGTGCTCACCATCGAGCGGCTGATGCACAGCGCGGCTTCCGCGTACTATGCCGCGATCGCGGTGGTGCCGGGCGGCGTGGTGGCCGGGATCTGCGCCTTTGCCCTTTCCTTCCGGTCGCGCCACCCGCTCTTCGTGCTGGCGGCCGTGGTGGTGGTGGCATTGCTGCCGCTCGGCGTTATCGCGGTGTCCTATGATTTCGGCGCGTTTCGCGAGCTGTTCGAGCAGCGTGCGGTGCTGCTGGCCCCGATCCTCGCGGCGGCGGTTGCGTTCGTCACCGGCGTGCTGATGGCCGGTGGCGTTTTTCCCGCGCGTGAACGGGAGAGGGCGGAATGAACGCCAAGCGCCTCGTCGCCCCCGACAAGCGCGAGGAAGATCTCGCGGAGGCCTCGCTGCGGCCGCAGAACCTAGCGGAGTTCGTCGGGCAGGAGCAGGCGCGCGCCAATCTCGACATCTTCATCAAGGCGGCCAAGGCGCGCGGCGAGGCGCTAGACCATGTGCTGTTCGTCGGCCCACCGGGGCTGGGTAAGACCACGCTGGCGCAGATCGTGGCGCGCGAACTCGGCGTCGGTTTCCGCTCCACCTCCGGCCCTGTCATCGCCAAGGCGGGCGATCTCGCGGCGCTGCTGACCAATCTCGAAGAACGCGACGTCTTGTTCATCGACGAGATTCACCGGCTCAACCCGGCGGTGGAGGAAATCCTCTATCCCGCCATGGAGGATTACGAGCTCGACCTGATCATCGGCGAGGGGCCGGCGGCGCGCTCGGTGAAGATCTCGCTGTCGAAATTCACCCTCGTGGGCGCGACCACCCGCTCGGGCCTGCTGACCACGCCGCTGCGTGACCGTTTCGGTATTCCCATCCGGCTGAACTTCTACACCGTCGAAGAACTGGAACTGGTGGTGACGCGTGGCGCGCGGGTGATGGGGATCCCCATCGCCAAGGACGGCGCCCGCGAGATCGCCCGCCGGGCGCGCGGCACGCCGCGCATTGCCGGGCGGCTGCTGCGCCGGGTGCGCGACTTCACGCTGGTGGCGGGCAAGGACATCATCGACCGCGCCGCCGCCGACCACGCGCTGCGGGCGCTGGAAGTGGACGGGCTCGGCCTCGACCAGATGGACCGGCGCTATCTCACCGTGGTGGCGATGAATTATGGCGGCGGGCCGGTGGGGGTGGAAACCATCGCCGCCGCGCTGTCCGAGCCGCGCGACGCCATCGAGGAGATCATCGAGCCCTATCTGGTGCAGCAGGGCTTTCTCCAGCGCACCCCACGCGGGCGCGTGCTGACCGCGCACGCCTTCAAGCATCTCGGCCTTGCCGCGCCGTCGAGCGTCAACCAGATGCCGCTGTTCGACGAGGGCGCGGATTAACCCCGTGCGCGCCCGGCCATCGACGTGGCTTCCCGCGTGATGTAAGTCCCCTTCACATGAGCTGGTCCCGGAACGGCGGAGAATCGCGCGGCTACCATCACGGCAACCTTCGGGAAGCCCTGATGAAGGCGGCGCTTGAGCTGATTGGCGAAAAGGGCACCGCCGGCGCCACTTTCGCCGAGGCGGCGCGCCGCGCCGGCGTCTCTCCGGCCGCGCCCTACCGCCATTTCCGCGACCGCGACGACCTGCTTGCAGCGGTCGCGGCTGATGGGTTCGAACGCTTCACCAAAGCTCTGGAAGCCGGCTGGAACGAGGGGCGTCCGGCGCCGGCGGAGGCCTTTGAACGGCTCGGCCGCGCCTATCTCGCCTTTGCCCGCGAGCATCCGGCGGACTATGTCGCCATGTTCGAATCCGGCCTGCGCAACGAGGCCTATCCGGCCCTCGATCAGGCTGGCCAGCGGGCCTTCGGCGTGCTGCGCGAGGCGGCGGACACGCTGGTCGCTTCCATGCCAGCCGGGGATCGCCCACCCGCCTTGATGGTGGCGCTGCACACCTGGGCGCTCGCGCATGGCGTTGCCTCGCTGTTCGGCCGCGCCGACGGCGCCCGTCGCAAACTGCCCATGGCGCCCGACGACCTGCTGGAAGCCGCGTTCCTCGTCTATCTCAAGGGGCTCGGTACGTGCGGCTAGGGCGCGCGCCTAGTCTTCCGTCGTGAGGTTGACCTCGATGGCGGCACCGGCGCCGCGGCAGAACAGCAGGATATCGTCCGGCTTGTTCTCTGGGGTCAGGATCACCGGGCGCTGCGCGCGTCCCGCCAGCCACAGCATGAAGCGGCCGAGCGCCTGCCAGTCCTCCGGCTCGCAGACATCGGACGGATCGATGTCGAACTCGATGTCGTCGCTGCGGAAGAAGTGCAGGTTGATCACGACATTGCCCGCATGCCACCGCAGGCTGGGGCTTGCGCGCTTCCAGACGGCGAACACATCTTCGATGCGGTCGGGCATAAGGCCCGGCTCGCCGTCGATCTCGAAGACAGCCGGAGGATCGAGTGCGCGCAACCCGTCGATCACGGCCTGCCAGCCATCGGGGCCGGCATCGAGCACATAGAGATCGCGCAGTCGGCCATCGGGCTCGAAAAAAGCGGCGACCTCGGTCCAGTCGGGAATCAATGCGGTCATCGAAGCAGTCCTTTGCTTTTCAATCCCGCAGACCGCGCCCATTGACAAGCGGCGGGTGGATTTCTATCTATGTGAATGTGATTAACATTAACCTAAGCGGGCATGGGGCCCGCGGCGGTTCTACCCAGGAGCGGTACGCCCATGGAGCTCGCACAGAAGCTCGACAGTTACGGCAAGCCGGCCTGGATCGCGCTCACGGTACTGGGCTTCATGGCCTGGTGGCCTCTGGGTCTTGCGGTCCTGGCCTTCACGATAGGGAGTGGACGGATGTTTTGTGGTGGCAAGCGCGGCTTCGGCCGCTGGCAGGAAGAGGGCGCGGAAGCGATGCGCAATTTCGGCAGCCGGTTCGGTGGCGGCTTCCCTTCCAGCGGCAACCGCGCCTTCGATGAATACCGCCAGGAGACGCTGCGCCGGCTGGAAGAGGAGCAGAAGGACTTCCGGTCCTTCCTCGACCGCCTGCGTCAGGCGAAGGACAAGGCGGAGTTCGACCAGTTCATGGCCGACCGCCGCAACCGCCCGGCCGCGCCTTCCGCGCCGACGGATGATGTCCAGCGCTGATCGGCTCCACCCTCTGCAACCGCGCCCTTTATCCGAAGGGCGCGGTTCTTTTTTTGCGAGCACTTCTCGTTTATGAGGGCGCCATGAACGAGCGCCCCGATCCTTTTTCCCCCGAGACCCTCAAGGCCGACCCTTTCCTGCATCTGGCCGGCCGGCTGGTGCCGGGTGGGCATGTGCTGCCCGTACGGGTCTATTACGAGGACACGGATTTCTCCGGCATCGTCTACCACGCCAACTACCTCAAATTCATGGAACGTGCCCGTTCCGACCATCTGCGCCTCATCGGCGTGGTGCAGGGCGAATTGTTCGGCGAGGCGCTGGCCGAGGCACCGGGCTTCGCCTTCGTGGTGCGCTCGATGGAACTGCAGTTCGTCCGCCCCGCCCGCATCGACGACGTGCTGGAAGTCCACACCAGCCCGGTCGAGGTCGCCGGCGCCTCCATCACCCTCGCCCAGAAGGTGAAGCGGGGAGACGAACTGCTGGTCGAAGGCAAGGTGAAAGTGGCCTTCGTTGCCCAGGGCCGCGCCCGCCGCATTCCCGATGCGCTGCGCGCCGCCATGAAGCTGGCGCTGGAACAGGCCCCGCAGCTCTGACACGCGCCCGGTAGCAAAGCACCCTTTTCGCTGTTGCGATGCGGCAACGCTAACGCGGTATTAACCCTAATGCGGTGTTGTACCGCGCGGCTGTAGACGCGCCTCGGCCCTTATCGCCCAAGTTTGGACAGACTCGGTCGGTTGATGGCGAACGCGTTCCCTTAAAGCAGCCATGCAGGGCATTCGCTGCTGTCGGCACCGGATGCAAGGCGGCGGTGCGACCTTTAACGAGCGGGCAGGATTGGCTTGATGACGCTGAAGAAGCTCTTAATCGCGGTGATGCTGGTTCTTACGGCGCCCGCGTCCCTAGCCATTGCCCAGAACGCGCCCGCTCCGGTCACCGCCGCGCCGACGGCGCAGGTCGACGGGCAGGCCGTCGCCGCCCCTCCCGGTGCGATGAGCGCGCCCGCCGGCGCCGGCATGGGCAGCGCCGACCTGTCGCTCATCGGCCTTTTCCTTCAGGCACACTTCATTGTGAAGCTGGTCATGGCGGGCCTCGTGCTCGCCTCGATCTGGGTCTGGGCGATCATCATCGACAAGACCATCCTGTACGGTCGCATGAAGCGGCAGATGGACCGCTTCGAGACCACCTTCTGGTCCGGCCAGAGCCTGGAAGAGCTGTATCGCTCGCTCTCCTCGCGCCCCAACCACGCCATGGCGGCGATCTTCGTCGCGGCGATGCGGGAGTGGAAGCGCTCCTATGAAGGCGGTGCGCGCTCGCTTTCCGGCCTCACCCAGCGGCTCGACAAGGTGATGAACGTCACCATCGCCCGCGAGGTGGAGCGGCTGGAGAGCCGCCTGCTGGTGCTGGCCACCGTCGGCTCTGCCGGTCCGTTCATCGGCCTGTTCGGCACGGTGTGGGGCATCATGACCAGCTTCCAGTCCATCGCCGCGTCGAAGAACACCAGCCTCGCCGTGGTGGCGCCGGGCATCGCCGAAGCCCTGTTCGCGACGGCAATCGGCCTCATCGCCGCCATTCCCGCGACGATTTTCTATAACAAGTTCGTTTCGCAGGTGAACCGGCAGGCGGCGCGGCTGGAGGGCTTCGCTGACGAGTTCTCCGCCATCCTGTCGCGCCAGATCGACGAACGGGGCTGATCGCATGGGCATGTCCGCAGGAGGAGCGGGAGGCGGCTGGCACTCGCGGCGTTCGCGCCGGCGGGGCGGCGGGGCCGTCATGTCCGAAATCAACGTCACGCCGATGGTCGACGTGATGCTGGTTCTGCTCATCATCTTCATGGTCGCCGCGCCCATGCTCACCACGGGCGTGCCGCTTGACCTTCCGCAGACCGAAGCCAAGGCGGTGCCGCAGGAGAGCGCGCCGCTGATCGTCAACATCACCAAGGACGGCAAGATCTTCCTGCAGGACACCGAGATCCCGGTCGACGAACTCGTGCCCAAGCTGCAGGCCATCGGCAAGGCCGGCTATGAGGAGCGCATCTTCGTGCGTGCCGACAAGAGCCTCGACTATGGCTCGGTCATGCGGGTGATGGGTCGGCTCTCCGGTGCCGGTTTCAAGCGCGTGGCGCTGGTCTCCGAAGTCGACCAGGGGGGCTGACGCATGAAGGCGGGCTTCCTCTCCTCGACGGTTCTTCATGTCGGCATCATCGGCTTCATGGCGGTCTCGTTCGCGTCACCCTCGCCCTATGAGGTGACGCCGGCCGAATCCATGCCGATCGACATCATCTCCGATTCCGAGATGTCGAAGATGATGGCGGGCAAGAAGGACGCGCCGAAGGAGAACCCGAAGCCCGTCGTCGAGAAGAAGGCCGATACGCCCAAGCAGGCGGAGAACCTCGACTCCAAGGTGTCGGAGAAGCCCGAGGTGAAGGCCGCCAACGAGCCGTCCGCGCCTCCGCCTCCGCCCCCTCCGCCGCCTCAGGCGAAGCCCGCCGAGCCCAAGCCTCCGGCCGCTCAGGCCGAATCCAAGCCCGCGCCGCCCCCGCCGCAGGATGCGGAGGCGCTCGCCGCCAAGCCGCCGGAGCCGCCCAAGGACCAGCCCAAGCCCCAGGAGCAGGCGCAGGCCACCCCGCCGCCGCCCGCGCCGCCCAAGAAGCCGAAGAACATTCCGCCCAAGGTGGTGCAGGAGCCGGCGCCCGAGCGCGACTTCAACCCGAACCAGATCGCCGCCCTGCTGAACAAGCAGGACCCGCGGCGCACGGCGGCGCTTGGCGACACCATCAACAACACCGCCTCGCTCGGCGCGTCGCAGGGAACGGCAACTTCCCTGTCGCAGACCGAGATCGACGCGCTGCGCGCCTATATCGCCCGCTTCTGGAAGCTGCCGGCCGGCGCGGTCGACGCCGCTCAGGTGACAGTGGTGTTCAAGATCGTGCTGAGCCCGGACCGCCGGCTGGTGGGGGCGCCGCAGCTGGTCGAGGTGCAGGGCGCCGGCAATGCCTATGCGCCGATCGTGCGGGAAACCGCGCAGCGGGCACTGTACGAGATCGCCAATCAACAGAACCCGTTCCCGATGCTGCGTGCCGACCGTTACGACACGTGGAAGGAACTGGAGCTGGGGTTCAACCCGGCCATGCTTCATTGATGCCCGTTTTTTTCGAGGTACCCAGAATGTCGCGGCGTTTTTCCCTTGAAGCCAACGGTCTTGTCGGCCGCCGGTCGGTCCTTGTCGGCATGGCGGCGCTCGGCGGCGCCGGGCTTGGCGCCGCCGGACTTGGCGGGGCAATGCTGGGCTCGACACCGGCCAATGCGGCGGTGCGCCTCGACATCACCTCGGGCACCGTGCAGCCGCTGCCCATCGCCATTACCGATTTCGTCGGCGGCGGCAGCCCGCAGGACATCGAGGCCGGCAAGGGGGTGTCGCAGATCATCTCCGCCGATCTGCGCCGTTCCGGCCTGTTCGCGCCCATCGACCCCGCCGCCTTCGTCGAGAAGATCACCAACCCGGACGCCTCGCCGCGCTTCCAGGACTGGCGCGTCATCAACGCTCAGGCGCTCGTCACCGGCCGCATCACCCGCCAGCCGGATGGGCGGGTGAAGGCGGAATTCCGCCTGTGGGACGTGTTCGCCGGCCAGCAGCTGATCGGCCAGCAATATTTCACCCAGCCGGAGAACTGGCGCCGCGTCGCCCATATCATCGCCGACGCGATCTATGAGCGTCTGACCGGCGAGAAGGGCTATTTCGACACCCGGATCGTCTTTGTCGACGAGAGCGGGCCGAAGGAGAAGCGCATCAAGCGCCTCGCCATCATGGACCAGGACGGCGCCAACGTGACCTATCTCACGCGCGGCGACGATCTCGTGCTGACGCCGCGCTTCTCGCCGACCAGCCAGGAAATCACCTATATGAGCTATGGCCGCGGCGAGCCGCGCGTCTATCTGCTCAACATCGAAAACGGCCAGCGCGAAGTCGTCGGCAATTTCCCCAATATGAGCTTCTCGCCGCGCTTCGCCCCGGACGGGCAGCGGGTGATCCTGAGCCTGCAGCAGGGTGCGGATTCCAACATCTTCGTGATGGACCTGCGCTCCAAGGCCACCACGCGGCTGACCGACACGGCCGCCATCGACACCGCCCCGTGCTATTCGCCCGACGGCACGCAGATCTGCTTCGAGAGCGATCGTGGCGGCGGCTCGCAGATTTACATCATGAATCCCGATGGCTCGAACCAGCGCCGCATCTCCTTCGGCGACGGGCGCTATTCGACGCCGGTGTGGTCGCCGCGCGGCGATGTGATCGCCTTCACCAAGCAGGCGCAGGGCCGCTTCGCCATCGGCCTGATGCGGCCGGACGGCTCGGGCGAGCGCATTCTGACCGAGGGCTACCACAATGAGGGCCCGACCTTCGCGCCGAATGGCCGGGTGATCATGTTCTTCCGCGACGCGGGGGGCGGAGGCGGCCCGCAGCTCTATACGGTCGACATCACCGGCTATAATGAGCAGCGTGTGCCGACGCCCAGCTATGCGTCCGATCCCGCTTGGTCGCCCTTGCGCTCCTGAGCGGGTTCTGTCAGGGAACGATTAACCATAAGCGGCGGTTTAAGGCATGGCCGCGAAATGGACGCAATTCAGCAAGGTTCTGTAAAGCACGACAGAACATTGATTGACGCCAGCAGCCAGTCGGCAGATCAGTCGGGAATTCAGGAGTCAGCGGAATGATCCGTATGTTGCGCCATCTGGGCGGCGCGCGCGTCGCCTTCATCGTCGGTTTCGCGATGCTCGCGGCCGCCTGTGCCAAGAACCCGATGGACGGCGCCGGTCAGGCGCTCGGCTCGGCCCCTCCCGGCAGCCCGCAGGAGTTCATCGTCTCCGTCGGCGACCGCGTGTTCTTCGAGAGCGACCAGACCAGCCTCACCCCGCAGGCGCAGGCCACGCTCGACAAGCAGGCGCAGTGGCTGAACCACTATGCCAAGTACACCTTTACCATCGAAGGCCATGCCGACGAGCGCGGCACGCGCGAATACAACATCGCCCTCGGTGCCCGCCGCGCCCAGAGCGTGCGCGACTACCTCGTGCAGCGCGGCGTCGCGGCGAACCGCATGCGGACCATCTCCTACGGCAAGGAGCGCCCGGTCGCGGTGTGCAACGACATCTCCTGCTGGTCGCAGAACCGCCGCGCGGTCACGGTGCTGAACGCCGCCGGCAGCTGATCGCCGCGTCCAAACCTGTCTTGACCCGGCTCGCCCTGCGGGCCGGGTTTGGCATTTGAAGGGCTGGCGATCGACCAAGCGGCGCCTTCTGGGTCAAACTTTGGACGTGATCCGCCCCGTATGCTCCAATGGAAAGTGCGTCGCCTCCCGCCGCCGCTCCTCCCGTTCCAGTGCATGGCCATGATGACCGTCCGCTCGTTCCGTCCCGCCGCCCTTTTTCTCGTTGCTGCACTCGCCGCTACGTCGTTGCCCCATGAGGCGGCGCAGGCGCAGCAGGACAACAATTTCTTTGGCAATCTCTTCAAGCCGCCGGGGCAGGTGCGTGGAGGCAACCAGCCCGCCGAGGCGGTGGAGGAGGCCGACAGCCTCGTCACCCGGATCGACCGGCTGGAGAATCAGCTGCGGCAGATGACCGGCCAGATCGAGCAGCTGCAGTTCCGCAACCAGCAGCTTGAGCAGCAAATGCGGGCGTTGCAGGGCGGCACGGGCCCTGCCGTCGGGGCGGCGCCGGCCACCGACCCGTCCCGTCGCGCCGATGTGTTCGACCCGTCGTCGCAGGCGGGCGCGCCGGGTGCGCCGCGTCCCCTCGGCACGACCGCACCTTCCGGACCTTCGGGCGCGCCCATGGACCTCGGCACGCTGTCCGGCGCCACTGCGGGAGCGCCGGCCGCAGGCGGCACGCCGCGCGAGCTGTTCGATGCCGGCTTCGGTGCGCTTCAACGCCAGGATTATGCGGGGGCGGGCCAGACCTTCGAGCAGTTCGTCCGTCTCTACCCGACGGACCGCGCCACGCCTGACGCGTATTACTGGCTGGGCGAAAGCCAGTATCTGCGCAAATCCTACAAGGAAGCGGCGCAGAATTTCCTCAAGGTCTCGACCGACTTCCCGAATGCGGTGAAGGCGCCGGACGCGCTGCTGCGTCTCGGCCAGTCGCTCGCCGCCATCGGCGAGAAAGATGCCGCCTGCGCCACGCTGAATGCCGTCGGCAATAAATATCCCCGCGCCTCGGCGACGGTGAAGCAGGGGGTGGAGCGTGAGCAGAAGCGCGCCGGCTGCTGACGCTGCGCCCGCCGATCTCGCGCTCGGCCCGAATGCGGCCGAACTCGCCACGCTCTTTGCCGCCTTCGCCGCCCACAACCATGTGCTGCTCGCCGTTTCCGGCGGGCCGGATTCGACTGCGCTGATGCTGCTGGCCAAACGGTGGCAGGTCGAGTGCCGGCCGTCGACACAGCTTCACGTCGCCACCGTCGATCACGGGCTGAGAGCCGAGTCGCGCTCCGAGGCCGACGCGGTGGCCGCGTTGGCGGCGCAGCTGGGTCTCCCGCACAGCGTGCTCGACCTCGCCGCGCCGCTCCCCGTGACGCGGTTGCAAGAGGCGGCGCGCCATGCGCGTTACGAAGCCTTGACCGCGCACACCCACGCCATTGGCGCCACCGCCCTGGCGACCGCCCATACGCTGGACGATCAAGCCGAAACCGTCCTGTTCCGGTTGCTGCGCGGCTCCGGTGTCAGCGGGCTCGCCGGCATTCCGGCCGTGCGACCGCTGGGCAGGCTCACTCTGCTGCGCCCGCTGCTCGGCTGGCCGAAGGCGGATCTGGTCGCGCTTTGCCGGGCGGCGGGCGTCGTCTTCGCCGAGGACCCCTCCAACCTCAACCCGCGCTTTGCCCGTGTGCGGCTGCGGGCGCTGATGCCCTCGCTGGCGGCGGAAGGGGGCGATGCCGCGACGCTGGGGCGTCATGCCCACCGCATGGCCCGCGCCGATGCCGCGCTGGAGGCGGCGACGGATGCTGCCGCCGCCGCTCTCGGAGCCGTGCCGGGGGAGGAGGGCGGGTTCGTCTTTCCCCGCCTTGGCCTTGGAGCCTTGCCCGAGGAGATCGCCCTGCGACTTGTCGGCCGGGCGATCGGGACCGTCGGAACAGGGCCGGTGGAACTCGGCAAGCTGGAGGCACTGATGGGCTGGATCGCCGGCCTTGGGAGCCGGCAGACGGGCGCGCGCACCCTGGCCGGCGCGGTGGTGAGGGTGAGCCGGCAGAGTGTCGTCGTGGCGCGGGCGCCGGAGCGTCGGCCGCTCGGTTCCCGCAAGTGACGCCGATTTGCGCGGATGGTCGCAGCTGGCCGCTGCCCTGCATCTTGGCAATCCCCCCTGCGCCACCTAAATTACGGAGCGACAAGGGAGGGCCGCCAGCGCCGGCGGTGCCCGTGCGTCGGTCACATCCGACGCCGAAAGGGACATGATGAACGCCAATATCAGGAATTTCGCCCTCTGGGTGATCATCGTTCTTCTTCTTCTGGCGTTGTTTTCGCTGTTCCAGAATCCGGCGCAGCGTCAGGCGACGAACGATGTCAGCTTCTCGCAGCTGCTCAACGATGTGGATCAGGGCCGCGTGCGCGACGTGGTGATTCAGGGGCCGGAGATCACCGGCACCTTCACCGATGGGCGCACCTTCCAAACCTACGCCCCCAATGACCCGTCGCTGGTGCAGCGTCTCTACGGCAAGGGCGTGTCGATCACCGCCAAGCCGCTGACCGACAATGTGCCGTGGTTCGTCAGCCTGCTGATCTCCTGGCTGCCCTTCATCGCGCTGATCGGTGTGTGGATTTTCCTGTCGCGGCAGATGCAGGGCGGTGCGGGCGGCAAGGCGATGGGTTTCGGCAAGAGTCGCGCCAAGCTGCTCACCGAAGCGCATGGCCGCGTCACCTTCGAGGATGTCGCCGGCATCGACGAAGCCAAGAGCGATCTCACCGAGATCGTCGACTTCCTGCGCGACCCGCAGAAGTTCCAGCGCCTCGGCGGCCGCATTCCGCGCGGCGTGCTGCTGGTCGGCCCCCCGGGTACCGGCAAGACGCTGCTCGCCCGCGCCATCGCCGGCGAAGCCAATGTACCGTTCTTCACCATTTCCGGCTCCGACTTCGTTGAGATGTTCGTCGGCGTCGGCGCCAGCCGCGTGCGCGACATGTTCGAACAGGCGAAGAAGAACGCGCCCTGCATCATCTTCATCGACGAAATCGACGCGGTCGGCCGTCATCGCGGCGCCGGGCTTGGCGGCGGCAATGACGAGCGCGAGCAGACGCTGAACCAGCTGCTGGTCGAGATGGACGGGTTCGAGGCCAATGAGGGCATCATCCTCATCGCCGCCACCAACCGCCCCGACGTGCTGGACCCCGCCCTGCTGCGTCCCGGCCGCTTCGACCGCCAGGTCGTGGTGCCCAACCCGGACGTGGTCGGCCGCGAGCAGATCCTGAAGGTGCATGCCCGCAAGGTGCCGGTGGCGCCGGATGTGAACCTCAAGGTGATCGCCCGCGGCACCCCCGGCTTCTCCGGCGCGGACCTCGCCAATCTCTGCAACGAAGCCGCCCTCATGGCCGCGCGCCGCAACAAGCGCATGGTGACGATGAGCGATTTCGAGGATGCCAAGGACAAGGTGATGATGGGCGCCGAACGCCGCTCGCTCGTCATGACCGAGGACGAGAAGCTGCTTACCGCCTATCACGAGGGTGGCCACGCCATCGTCGCGCTGAAGGTTCCCGCGACCGATCCCGTGCACAAGGCGACGATCATCCCGCGCGGCCGCGCGCTCGGCATGGTCATGCAGCTGCCGGAGCGCGACAAGCTCTCCATGTCCTACGAGCAGATGACTTCGCGTCTCGCCATCATGATGGGCGGCCGCGTCGCCGAGGAGCTGATCTTCGGCCACGACAAGGTGACGTCCGGCGCTGCCTCCGACATCGAGCAGGCTACCCGCCTCGCCCGCATGATGGTGACCCGCTGGGGCTTCTCCGAGAAGCTCGGTCAGGTCGCCTATGGCGAAAACAATGACGAGGTGTTCCTCGGCATGTCGATGCAGCGCCAGCAGAACGTCTCGGAAGCGACGGCGCAGACCATCGACAGCGAAGTGCGCCGGCTGGTGGATGAGGGCTATGCCGAAGCCAAGCGCATCCTGACCGAGAGCAAGGACCAGCTGGAGACGCTGGCGCGCGGTCTGCTGGAATATGAGACGCTGTCCGGCGATGAGATCATCGGACTGCTCGACGGCACTGCGCCGGTGCGTGACACCACCATCGAGCCCGCCAATACGCGCGGTTCCGTGGTGCCGAGCGCCGGCAAGAACCGTCCGCCGCGCCCGGATGCCGGCATGGAGCCGCAGCCGCAGGCGTGATCCCCGTCTCGGGGTGAAGTGAGGGAAGGTCTGCGCAAGCAGATCTTCCTTTTTTATTTGTCGCCGACTTTGCGGTGCAGCAGGCTGGTGAAGTATCCCGCGAGATAAGATCGCGTGATCCTGATCGCGCCGGCGTCAAGCGCGTCTTTGACGGCCGGGTCGGTGCCGCAATGAACGCTTACACTTTGTGAAACCCTTGCCTATAGGCTCAATGGTAGAGAAGGGTAAGAACCGACGCGCCGATGGCGCGTCGGGACGGCGTCGATTCGCATGAGGCAGGGCATGGCACGCACATTATTCGGCACCGACGGGATTCGCGGCCGGGCCAACGGCATCATCACCGCGGAACTCGCGCTGCGGGTCGGCATGGCGGCCGGTCTGGTGTTTCAGCGCGGCGATCATCGCCACCGCGTCGTCATCGGCAAGGACACCCGCCTGTCCGGTTACATGATCGAGAATGCGCTGGTCGCCGGCTTCACCGCCGTCGGCATGGATGTGCTGCTGCTCGGCCCGATGCCGACGCCGGCGGTGGCCATGCTCACCCATTCCATGCGCGCCGATCTCGGCGTCATGATCTCCGCCTCGCACAACCCCTATGATGATAACGGCATCAAGCTGTTCGGCCCGGACGGCTACAAGCTCTCCGACGAGCTGGAAACCCGGATCGAGGCGCTGATCAGCGGCGATATGGGCGGCATGCTGGCCCAACCCGCCAATATGGGCCGCGCCAAGCGCATCGAGAGCGTGCATGCACGCTATATCGAATTCGCCAAGCGCACTTTGCCGCGCAACCAGTCCTTTGACGGGCTGCGGGTCGTGGTCGACTGCGCCAATGGCGCGGCCTATCGCGTGGCCCCGGAGGCGCTGTGGGAACTCGGCTGCGAGGTCATCACCATTGGCGACGAGCCCGATGGTTTCAACATTAACCGCGATGTCGGCTCGACCGCGCCCGAGGCGCTGGCGGCCAAGGTGCGGGAAGTGCGCGCCGATATCGGCATCGCCCTTGATGGCGACGCCGACCGCGTGCTGATCGTCGATGAAAAGGGCCGGCTGGTTGACGGCGACCAGCTGATGGCCGTGGTGGCCGAGAGCTTCCAGGAGGATGGCCGGCTGTCGCGCGACGGTATCGTCGCCACCGTCATGTCCAATCTCGGCCTGGAGCGTCATCTCGCCGATCGCGGTCTCTCCCTCGCCCGCACCCCCGTGGGCGACCGTCATGTGCTGGAGCACATGCGCAGCCATGGCTTTAATGTCGGCGGCGAACAATCCGGCCACATTATCCTGTCGGATTATTCGACCACGGGCGATGGGCTGGTGGCCGCGCTACAGGTGCTCGCCGTGGTGCAGCGTCGTGAACGTCCGGTGTCGGAAGTGTGCCACCGCTTCGACCCGCTGCCGCAGATCCTGCGCAATGTGCGCTACAAGAGCGGGCGACCGCTGGAGAATGACGGCGTGCTGAAGGCGATCGCCGCCGCCGAGCTGAAGCTCAACAGCCATGGGCGGCTGCTGATCCGTCCCTCCGGCACCGAACCGGTGATCCGTGTGATGGGCGAGGGCGATGATCGCGATCTCGTCGAGGCGGTGGTGAGCGACATCGTGGAAGCGGTGGGGCTGGCGGCAGCCTGAACGGTGCCTGTCCTACGTCGACCCAGTCAGTGAACGCCGTCAGGCCCCGGCCTGATGGCGCTCTGCTATAGAAGAAGCCAAGCGCTCAGCCGTCGAGACGTCGCAGCAGGCCGCGATAGATTTCGTCGTCGTCGCACAGGCCGGCGAGGCGGCCAAGGCTGTCCACCAGCAGGATCGGCAGGTCGGTGTGGCGCTTCAGTTCGATGGCGGCTTTCAGCTTGAGATCGACCGGCGCGACGATGCAGTCGGCGTCATGCGCCAGCTTGTCGTCGATCAGGCCGGCCTCGCCATCGGCGGTCGCGAGCACGCCGGTGCGGCCATCGAGATCGAGCGCCACCGGCCGCCCGTCGGCATCGACCTTGACCTTCACATGGCCGTCGCGGTCGAGCACCACGGCGTCGCCGTCGCGGGCGAGGCTCGCGGCCGGGCGCATCACCGCCGTGCCGCGCAGCACGTTGAGCGGGTTCATGTGCTTCACGAATTCAGCGACATAGGCATTGGCCGGGCGCAGCAGGATATCCTCGGCCGTGCCGGCCTGCACGATGCGCCCGCCCTCCATGATGGCGATCTTGTTGCCGAGTTTGAGCGCCTCGTCGAGGTCGTGGCTGACGAAGACAATGGTCTTCTGGATGCGGCGCTGAAGGTCCAGCAGCTCATCCTGCAGCTTGTCGCGGATCAGCGGGTCGAGCGCGGAGAACGGCTCGTCCATCAGCAGGATATCGGCATCGGTGGCGAAGGCGCGGGCGAGGCCGACGCGCTGCTGCATGCCGCCGGAGAGTTCGTTGGTGTACTTCCCGGCCCAGTTGGTGAGGCCGACCATGGCGAGCTTTTCGTCGACGATGCGGTTGCGTTCGGCCGCGCTCATGTCGCCGCGCAGTTCCAGCCCGAAGCCGACATTGTCGCGCACCGTGCGCCAGGGCAGCAGGCCGAATTGCTGGAACACCATGGAGACGGTGTGCATGCGGATGTCGCGCAGCGTGTTCTCGTCGCAGCGTGCGACATCGATGGCGGCGCCCTTGTGCTCGACGAGCACCTCGCCGCGCGCCACCTCGTTCAGCCGGTTGATGGCGCGCAGGATGGTGGATTTGCCGGAGCCGGACAGGCCCATGAGCACGCAGATCTCGCCGCGCTCGATGGCAAGGCTGACACCGGCCGCGCCGAGCACGGCGCCGGTGGCGGCGAGGATCTCATCGCGCGAGCGACCCTCGTCGATCAGCCTCAGGGCGCTCTTCTGGTCGGCGCCGAAGACGATGTCGATGTTGCGGAATTCGACGGCGGCCATGGTTCAGCCCTTTCGCGCGCGGCGCTCGGGCCGCTTGCACACACGGTCCAGCACGATGGCGAGGACGACGATGGCGAGGCCGGCCTCGAAGCCCATGGCGATGTTGACGGAATTCAGCGCCCGCACCACTGGTTTGCCCAGACCGTCGGCGCCGACGAGGGCGGCGATGACCACCATGGACAGGCTCAGCATGATGCACTGGGTGATGCCGGCCATGATGGTCGGCAGCGCATAGGGCAGTTCCACCTTGAACAAGAGCTGGGTCTTAGTGGCGCCGAACGCCTTGCCGGCCTCATAGAGCGCGGGCGGCACCGAGGAAATGCCGAGATGGGTGAGGCGGATGGGGGCGGGGATGGAGAAGATGACGGTGGAGATCAGCCCCGGCACCGCCCCCAGCCCGAAAAGCACAAGCGTCGGAATGAGATAGACGAAGGTTGGGATGGTCTGCATCAGGTCCAGTACCGGGCGGATGGCGGTGTAGAGCCAGGGCCGGTGCGCGGCGGCGATGCCGATGGGTACGCCGACGACGACGCAGACCAGTGTGGCGCAGATGACCAGCGAGAGCGTTTCCATCGTCGCCGACCAGTAGCCGAGATTGGTCACCAGCAGCAGCGAGCCGACGATGAACACCACCAATCCAATGGAGCGGTGCACGAGCCAGGCGGCGAGGCCGAACAGGGCGATGAGGAGCAGCGGCGGCACCCAGAGCAGCGCCGCGGTGAAGCCGCCGATCAGCGCGCCCAGCACCAGCGACACGAAGTCGAAGAAGCCCTGACCATGCGTGGTGAGCAGGTCGACGAAGTCGCGGAGCCAGATTCCCAGCGGGATCTTGTGCTCGGTCAGCCAGTCATACATGGGCGCTCCTCGGCGGGGTGAGTGAGGGCGGGCGCCGCCTGCCGGCAGGGGCGCTTGCGGTCAGCATTCAGCAAGGCCCGGCCGCGAGGGGCGCGGGATGACGGTCATCGCTTATGATCGTAAGCGGCGGCCCCTCATGGCAAGGGGCCGCCAGGCCGCATCACTGGGCTCAGAGCTTCAGCGCGGCCTTCACCGCCGGGATGGCGGGCTTGCCGTCGATGGTAGTGACGCCGGCCAGCCAGGGCTCCCACACCGTGGGATTGGCCTTCAGCCACTTGTCCGCCGCCTTGGCGGGCTCCATCCCGTCGAGCAGGATGTAGCCCATGACGACGTTTTCGGTGTCGAGCGAGAATTTCAGGTTCTTGATGAGCGTGCCGACATTCGGGCATTCGCTGGTATAGCCGGCGCGAGTGTTGGTATAGATGGTGGCGCCGCCATAATTCGGGCCGAACACGTCGTCACCGCCCGAGAGATAGCTCATCTTGTACTTGGCATTCATCGGGTGCGGTTCCCAGCCGAGGAAGACGATGGCTTCCTTGCGGCGGGAGGCCCGCTCCACCTGGGCAAGCATGCCCTGCTCGCTGGATTCGACGAGATCGAAGCCCTTCAGACCGTATTTGTCGTCCTTGATCATGTCGAGGATCAGGCGGTTTCCGTCATTGCCCGGCTCGATGCCGTAGATCTTGCCGCCGAGCTTGTCCTTGAACTTGGCGATGTCGGTGAACGACTTCAGCCCTTCGTCGTAGAGATAGGTCGGCACCGCCAGCGTGTACTTGGCGCCTTCGAGATTGACGCCGATCACCTCGACCGTCTTGTCCTCGCGATAGGGCTTCAGATCGGCTTCCATGGTCGGCATCCAGTTGCCGAGGAAGACGTCGATATCCTTGGTCTGCATGGACTTATACGTCACCGGCACCGAGAGAACCTGCGTCTTCGGGGTGTAGCCGAGCGCTTCCAGGATGGAGGAGGCGAGCGCAGTGGTGGCGGTGATGTCGGTCCAGCCGACATCGGCGAAGCGGACCGTCTTGCAGGCTGCGGCCTCCGCGGCCTGGGCGGCGTCGCGGGGCTGGGGAGCGAGGCCGAGCGCCAATCCGAGGGTGGCGGCGGCCATGAAATTGAGCATGCGCATCTTTGTTGTTCCCGTTGGCATCCTGGCAGGATCATGGAACCGGCGTGGCCTGACGCCAAGCCCGGTACGGCCGGAATCGACAAGTCGGGGACGGCGGGGTGTCTAGGTACCCTTTAGGGCCCGGCCCGCTCCGCCCGGATGCGGCCTCTGGAGGCTTCTTTTGAACAGCTATTCAAAACGCGATCGGACCATTTGTCACGCGCAATTTTTACCCAGAAACGACGAAGTTACGGCGCTTTTCGCGGCGTTTGCCGATTTGCGCCACGGCAACAGAAGCGTTGCGACGCGCTCGGCGGCGGTATTCCGTGCCGCCCGCGCCGGGGATTGCCGGCGCGGATGATCCATGTATTGTACAGCCATTCAATAGTTCCCTTCCGTCGATCAGGAGGTGCCGGTGGCCCGGGCGAATGCGCAGGCGCAGAAGCCTTCCGCGCGGTTCGATGAGGTGGACGATGAGGCCGATCCGGCCGGCCGGACCGGTCCGGCGCGTGGGGACGAGGAGACCCGCCGCCGCGCGCCGGAGGATGTGCGCCGCCGACAGCTGATCGACGCCACCATCGATTCGCTCGCCGAGATCGGCTTCAACGCCTCGACCCTGGCGCAGATCGCGCGGCGGGCCGGCGTCTCGCCCGGTCTCGTCGCGCATTATTTCGGCGACAAGGACGGGCTCCTGGAGGCGACGCTGCGTCACCTCTCGCTGCGGCTCTACCGCGCCACCGCGCAGCGGCTCGGCGCGGCGTCGACGCCGCGCGCGCGGGTGCAGGCGCTGATCGACGCCAATCTGGCGCCGGAGGAATTCGACCAGCGCACGTCCAGCGTCTGGCTCGCCTTCTGGGGGCAGGTGCTGCATTCCGAGCGGCTGCGCCGGGTGCAGCGCATCTATCAGGCGCGCATGCTGGCCAATCTGCGCCACGATTTGCGGGCGCTGGTGGCGCCGCAGGATGTGCGCCGTCTCGCCATCACCATTGCCGCCGTGATTGACGGGCTGTGGCTGCGCTCCTCGCTTTCCGCCGCCGGCGAGACCGACTCGGTCAGCGCCCGGCAGGTTGCCTCGCTTTTCGTCGATGCCCAGATCGCCGCCGCCGCGCCGGCGCTCCCTACCAACGGACCCGCGACCATGACCAGCCGTCCCAAGCTGCACGCCAACCATATTGGCGGCCAGTACCGCCCGCATGGCGGCGCCACCTTCACCACCTCCAACCCCGCCACCGGCGAGGTGCTGGCGGAGATCGAGATCGCCGGCGAGGCCGAAATCGAGGCGGCAGTCGCGGCCGCGCGCACCGGGCAGAAGCGCTGGGCGGCGATGACCGGGGCCGAGCGCGGGCGCATTCTCATGCGGGCGGTCGCCCTGCTGCGCGCCCGTAACGACGAACTCGCCCGGCTGGAGACGCTCGATACCGGCAAGCCGATTCAGGAAACCAGCGTGGTCGATGTGCTCTCGGGCGCGGACTGCCTCGAATATTATGCCGGCCTCGCCGCCTCGTTGTCGGGCGAACATCTCGATCTCGGCCCCAGCGCCTTCGGGTACACCCGCCGCGAGCCGCTCGGCATCGTCGCCGGCATCGGCGCGTGGAACTATCCCTTACAGATCGCCTGCTGGAAATCCGCCCCGGCGCTCGCCTGCGGCAATGCGATGATCTTCAAGCCGGCGGAACTCACCCCGCTCACCGCGCTGAAGCTGGCCGAAATCTATGTCGAGGCCGGCGTGCCGGAGGGCGTGTTCAGCGTGGTGCAGGGCTTTGCCGATACCGGCCGGCTGCTCACCCGCCACCCCGCCATCGCCAAGGTCTCGCTCACCGGCGAGGTCGGCACCGGCAAGAAGGTGATGGTCGATGCCGCCGGCACGCTGAAATATGTGACGCTGGAACTCGGCGGGAAATCGCCGCTCATCGTCTTCGACGACGCCGATCTCGACGACGCGGTGTCCGGCGCGCTGCTGGCGAATTTCTATTCCGCCGGCGAGGTCTGCTCCAACGGCACCCGCGTCTTCGTGCAGGAAAAGGTGCGCCCCGCCTTCCTCGAAAAGCTGAAGGAGCGGGTGGCGAAGATGGTGGTCGGGGACCCGCTCGACCCGGCGACGCAGGTCGGCGCGCTGATCTCGCCCGAGCACATGGAAAAGGTGCTCTCCTATATCGAGAAGGGCAAGGCGGAGGGCGCGGCGCTGCTGGCGGGCGGCCACCGCGTCACCACGGGGGCGCTGGCCAAGGGCTGCTTCGTTGCTCCCACCGTGTTCGATGGCTGCGCGGACGGGATGAGCATCGTGCGCGAGGAAATCTTCGGCCCGGTCATGGCGGTGCTGTCCTTCAGCGATGAGGACGAGGTGATCGCCCGCGCCAACGACACCGATTTCGGCCTCGCCGCCGGCGTGTTCACCAAGGACCTCGCGCGCGGCCACCGGGTGATCGCGCAGTTGCAGGCCGGCACCTGCTGGATCAACGCCTACAACATCACGCCGATCGAGCTGCCCTTCGGCGGCGCCAAGCAATCCGGCCTCGGGCGGGAGAACGGCAAGGCGGCGATCGAGCACTACACCCAGCTCAAGAGCGTCTACGTCAATCTCGGCCGCGTCGAGGCGCCCTACTGATGTCCGCCGCCGCGCATGAACTGTTCGACTATGTGATCATCGGCGCCGGCTCGGCCGGCTGCGTGCTGGCCGACCGGCTGAGCGCGGATGGGAGCAACCGCGTCCTCGTGCTGGAATATGGCGGCTCCGACCGTTCCGTGTTCATCCAGATGCCGAGCGCGCTCTCCATCCCGATGAACATGAAGAAATACAACTGGATGTATGAGACCGAGCCGGAGCCGGGGCTGAACGGCCGGCGGATGCACTGCCCGCGCGGCAAGGTGCTGGGCGGCTCCTCCTCCATCAACGGGCTCGTCTATATGCGCGGTGCGCCGGCGGATTTCGACCGCTGGCAGGAGGAGGGCGCGCGCGGCTGGTCCTATGCCGATGTGCTGCCCTATTTCCGCCGGGCGGAAAGCCGGCGCGAGGGCGGGGATGAATATCGCGGCAGCGACGGCCCGCTCGCCACGCGCTACGGCACGCTGGAAAACCCGCTTTACCGCGCCTTCATCGAGGCGGCGCGGCAGGCGGGCTATCCCGCCAGCGACGACGTGAACGGCTACCAACAGGAAGGCTTCGGCCGCATGGACATGACCGTCAAGGACGGCGTGCGCTGGTCGGCGGCCAATGCCTATCTCAGACCCGCGATGAAGCGGGCCAATCTCAAGGTCGAGACCCATGCGCGGGTGGAGCGCATCCTGTTCGAGGGGCGGCGGGCCATCGGTGTGCGCTGGTCGCGTGGCGGGCAGAGCCATGAGGTGCGGGCGGCGCGCGAGGTGATCCTCTCCGGCGGCTCGATCAATTCGCCGCAGCTGCTCAAGCTCTCCGGCATCGGCAGCGCCGATGAACTGCTCCCCCTCGGCATCGAGATGGTGGCGCACCGGCCGGGCGTGGGGGAAAATCTGCAGGACCATCTGGAAATCTATTTCCAGCAGGCCTGTACCCAGCCGATCACCCTCTATTCCAAGATGGGGCTGATCCCGCGCGGGCTGATCGGCGCGCGCTGGCTGCTGAAGAAGGACGGGCTCGGCGCCACCAACCATTTCGAGGCCTGCGGCTTCATCCGCTCACGCCCCGGTGTCGCCTCGCCGGATATCCAGTATCATTTCCTGCCCCTTGCCGTGACCTATGACGGGCAGGGGCTGGCGAGCGAACATGGCTACCAGGCCCATGTCGGGCCGATGCGCGCCAAGAGCCGGGGCTGGGTGCGGCTCGCCTCGGCCGATCCCTTCGCCGCGCCGCGCATCCGGTTCAACTACCTCACCCATCCCGATGACAGGGTCGAGTTCCGCGCCGCCGTGCGGCTGACGCGCGAGATCTTCGCGCAGCCGGCCTTCGCGCACTATCGCGGGCGGGAAATCCAGCCGGGGGCTGATGTGACGAGCGACGAGGCGATCGACGCCTTCGTGCGCGAGAAGGTGGAGAGCGCCTATCACCCCTCCTGCACCTGCCGCATGGGATCGCCTGCCGACCCGCTGGCGGTGCTGGACCCGCAGATGCGGGTGATCGGGGTGGAGGGGCTGCGGGTGGTGGATTCCTCCGCCATGCCCTCGATCACCAATGCGAACCTGAACGCGCCGACCATCATGATGGCGGAAAAGGCGGCGGACCATATTCTCGGCAAGCCGCTGCTGGCGCCCTCCAACGCGCCGGTCTATGTCGCGCCGAACTGGCAGAGCGCGCAGCGCTAAGGGCGCTCAGGGGGTGTTGGTGCCGGTGGGGGCGCCGACACTGCCCGTCGGCCCGTCCATGGCGGCGGCGCGGGCGGCGGCGCCGGGATGGATCGCCCGCTCGGCCCGGCGCAGATTGCGGGCGCTGCGATAGGAGGTCGCGAGCGTGCGGCGCAGCCAGTGGCGCAGCGCGGCGCGCTGCCCGGCCATGCGATAGCCGAGCACGGTCAGCCGATTTTCCAGCGCCGCGTCGGAGAGCGTGTGGCGGTAGCGCACGAAGATGAGGTGATGAAGCGCCGCTGCCAGGATCAGCATCAGCCCGATGGAGATCACCACGTCGGAGAGATAGTGCCCGCCAAAGGCGACGCGGCTGAGCCCGACCGCCGCGACGAACATCCCGAGCAGCGTGCCGACCGGCCAGCGCCATTCGCGCGGGACGAACAGCACCAGCGGCAGCAGGCAGGCGATGAACGCCCCCTCGCCGGAGGAGAAGGAGTGGTTGCCGAGGCCCGGGGGCCCGATCACCCACGGGCCCTGAAACGGCCAGGCGCCGCCGAAATGTTCCGTATTCATCGGCCGGGGGCGGCCCCAATAGGGCTTCAGGATGCCGTTCACCAGCAGGGCGGGGCCGAGCAGATACAGCGAGATGAAGAACAGCGCCATGCGCGGCGGCACCAGGCTCGTCTTGGCCGGGAAGGACAGTTTCAGCACCACGCCGATGAGCAGCAGCAGCGGCAGCGCCAGCGAGATATTGGAGCCGAAGGTGCGGAAATCCTGCAGCAGCGGGATCTGGGCGGCGGGGAAGCTCCTGCCCGGCGCATGGAACAGCCCGGCGACGGCAAGGTCGATCTGCGGGAACAGATAGAACAGGACCGAAAGCGCAGCGGTGGCGAGGATGGCCGTCGTCAGCGGCGCGCGCGCGAAGAAGGAGGCCCTGGCGCGCGAAGGTTCGTTCGGATCGGACATGGTCGGTCTGTCTGTCTCAGCGAGAAATCACGAAAAGGCGCTGGCGGCCACGCCTTGGCGGCCCGGCTTGGCGGCTCAGCCGGCGCGGCGCGCCGTGCGGCCGACTGCCGTTACGGCAGGTGCGGGGCGTGTGCCGGCGGTCTCGCGTGTTTCTGGCATGATCGGTTCCCTCTCGCGCATGCGTCGCCGGGCCCCCGGGAAGCGGTAGGTTGTTAGCGTCTCTTCGTGGCAAATGCATGGGAAAAGGCGCGGCACTGCCCGGCAAAATAGGCCAGCGTGCCGCTGACAGGCCGCTGACAGCCCCCGGCTTTAGCGCCCGGCGATGAGGCCGAGCGCGCGCAGATGCGCGAGGATCTCCCGCGCCGCGTCTTCCGGCGCCGGGTCGACCAGCAGCTTGCCGCCGCCGCTCGCCGCCACCGTCGCCGCCTTCAGCCGCTCGGCGGCGGAGGCGCCGGCCGCGGCCCTGGCGATGAGTTTCGGGCGCGGGCGATAGGGGCGTTCTTCCACCTCGTGCGGGGCGGGGGTGGGGGAGGAAGCGGGGGCGGCGATCTCCTGCGTCTCGACATGGCCGCGTCGCACGCCGGCAAAGGCGAAGGGCCGCGGGGCCGGCGCGGCCGGGTGGACGGTGACGAGCGCCGGCAGCCGCACCACGAGGCGCCGCCGCGCCCCGCGTCCCAGCGCCTGCTCGACACTGAGCGTGCCGGGCTCCGTGCCCAGTGCCAGCGCGGCGGCATCGGCGAGGACGGGACGGCCGAGGGCGCGCGCCAGCGTGTAGGGGAGGAGGCCGGTATCCTCGCCCCCCTGGCCGCTGCGGCCGGCGAGGATGAGGTCGTAGCCGCCGGCTTCCAGCGCCGCGGTGAGCGCGGAAGTGGGATCGGCCTCGGCCGGCATGCGCAGATGCACGAGACGGCCGAGCCCATGGCCGAGCGCATCGGTGAGCGGGCCGATCTCCGGCCCGGCATGCAGGCCGGTGACGGCACCGCCGAGATCGACGGCGAGCCGCAGCGCCTGAAGTTCCACCGGCACCGGGGCCGGGCGGCCGGAAACCCTGTGCCGGCCGGCGGAGAGCAGAACCGCGATCTTCATGGCGCGCCCTCCGCCTCAAGCAGCGCCAGCAGCGCCGGCATCACCTTCTGCGCGTCCGCGACGATGGCGAGGCCGGCGCGTTCGATCATCGCGGCGTGCAGATCGGTGTTGACGGCGATCACATGCTCGCAGCGCGCCACGCCTTGGAGATGCTGCGGCGCGCCGGCAATGCCGAGGGCGAAATAGCCACGCGCCTCCAGCACCGTGCCGGAGGCGCCGACCTGCGCGGCGCGCGGCATCAGCCCGGCATCGCACAGCATGCGGCTGGCGCCGGGCGTGCCGCCAAGCGCCGCCACCAAAGCGCGGAAGGTGGCGAGATCGCTGACGCCATTGCCGGCGGAGACGACGAAATCGGCTTCCGCCAGCGACACCTTGGCCGGATCAGCAGGAATGAACTCAGCGGAGACAAGGGCGCCGCCCGTCGTCTCCGGGAAGGCGAAATCAACGGTGCGCGCCTCGTGCAGGCTGCCCGCATGCGGGGCGATGGCGTCGATGGCCAGCGTCATCAGCCGCACCGGCGCGCGGCGCTGTTCCACCTGCCGGCCGCGCGCGGCACGGGTGACGGCCTTCGGTGTGAGGCTTTCCGCCCCGGCGAAGAAGGGCTCGCCCGACAGAGCGGCGAGGCGCCGGGCGAGGTCGCCGCCCTCCGCGCTTTCCGCGAACAGCACATGGCGCAGATCGAGCGCGGCGAGCGCGGCGTTGAGCGCCCCCGCCTTCGCCTCCGGGTCATAGCCGGAAACGGGCAGCGCCAGCACGCGGTCGGCGCCGGCGGCGCCGAGTTCCTCGCTAAACGCGTCGACCAGCGCCAGCACCGCCCCGCCACCGGCATCGGCCAGGAGGCGGGCGGCGCCGAAAAGCTGCCGGTCATGGGCGGAAAGCCGCCCGCCGGGCGCGTCCGGCACCAGGGCCACGAGAAAGGCGGGCTCGGCGATGACCACGCGGCGCGGCGCCGCCTCCATCTCCACCGGGGCGGCGACCGCCACGACGGATACGGCCGGCGCGCGCTGGGCGCGGTCCAGCCGGCGGCGCAGCGTGCCGGGCACGAGGGCAAGGCGTTCCTCCGCGCGCGGGTCGCGGCGCGGGCGGCCCGTGGCAACAGGCGTCGCCGCGAGATCGAAGCGCGGGCGGGCGCCGCCGGGCACAAGATGGGCGGCGCGCGCCGTGCGCGGGTCCTTGCGCGGGCGGCTCATGCCGGCACCTGTGCGATGTGGGTCTGCGCTGACCGGGCCGGGGCGGTGCCGGCCTTCTCCACCGCCATCAGCACCAGTTCGGCGATGTCATGCACCGCCGGGCGCTCGCCGGTGACGCCTTCCAGCATGGCGGAGCATTGCGGGCAGGCCACCGCGACGATGCCGGCGCCGGTGGCCGCCGCCTGGCCCATGCGGATGTCCGGGATGCGGCGTTCGCCTTCGATATCGGCCACCGGGGCGCCGCCGCCGCCACCGCAGCACATGGAGCGCTTGCCGGAACGCTCCATCTCCAGCCGCGCGATTCCCAGCCGGTCGAGCAGGCGGCGCGGGGCGTCCACCTCGCCATTGTAGCGGCCGAGATAGCAGGGGTCGTGATAGGTGACGCGCGTCGCCTCCAGCGCGCCGAGCGTGAGCCGGCCGGTGGCGGCCAGTTCGTCGAGAAAGGCGGTGTGGTGCACCACCTCATAGGCGCCGCCAAAGGCGCGGTATTCGTTGCGCAGCGCGTGCAGCGCGTGCGGATCGGCGGTGAGAATGCGGGCGAAGCGGTAGCGCGCCAGCGTTTCGATATTCGCGCGGGCGAGGCGCTGGAAGCCGGCCTCGTCGCCCAGCCGGCGGGCGAGGTCGCCGCAATCGCGCTCCTCCTCGCCAAGCACGGCGAAATCGACGCCGGCCTTCTGCAGCAGGGTGACCAGCGCGCGCAGCGTGCGGCCATAGCGCAGATCATAGGCGCCGTCGCCGAGCCAGAGCAGGATTTCCGCCTCGCCCTTCTGCGCCATCAGCGGCAGGGTGAGGCCGGCGGCGAAATCGGTGCGGCCGTTGAGCGGGCGCCCGCCGGGTTCGTCGGCATAGCGCAGTTCCATCAGCGGCGCGGCGGCCTTGGCCGGCAGGGCGCCGAGCTCCAGTGTCTGGAAGCGGCGCAGATCGACGATGGCGTCGACATGCTCGATCATCATCGGGCATTCCTCGACGCAGGCGCGGCAGGTGGTGCAGGACCACAGCGTGTCCGGGTGGATCATCGCCGCCTCGCCGACGATGGGCAGGCCCGGCCCGCCAATGCCGGCGACCGGGCGGGCGTTCGGGTAAGGGCTGCCGGCATAAGCGGCGTTGGTGCCGCCGGTCTGGAGGCTGGCGGCGAGGTCCTGGATCAGGCGTTTGGGGTTCAGCGGCTGGCCGGCGGCGAAGGCCGGGCAGGCGATTTCGCAGCGCCCGCACTGGATGCAGGCGTCGAAACCGATCAGCCGGTTGAAGGCGAAATCCTCCGGCATCGCCACGCCGAGGCGCGGGGCGTCGAGATCGAGCGGGGCCAGCGCGGTGGCGCGCTCGCCATTGAAACGCCCGGGGCGGGGATGGGCGACGAGATGGGCGGCGCCGGCAAAGGCGTGGCGCATCGGGCCGCGGTCGATCTGCAGCGCGAGGCCGATGCCACCCAGTGCCGCGAAGGCGAGGCCGAGCAGGCCGAGCGGGCGCAGCGCCCCGCCGAGCGAGGCATCGAGCGCGACGAGGAAGCCGCCGCCGCTATAGGCGGCGAGCAGGAAGGGCAGCAGCTGGAACCGCCCGCCGGAAAGCCGCGCCGGCTTTGTCGGGTAGCGCCGCCGCCCGACCATCGCTCCCCCGGTGAAGGCGGCGGCGAAGGCGAGCGCGGTGAGCCACCAGAACAGCCTGTTATCGCCCAGCGCCGGGATGAGGCCGAGGAGCGCGAGGCCTGAGCCGGCCAGCAGCCCGCCGGCGGCCAGCGCGTGCATGCGCGCGGCATAGGGGTCGCGCCCCACCACATGGTGGACATCGACGAGGTAGCGTTTCGGCAGGGCGAGCAGGCCCGCCACCCAGTCCACTTTCGCCGCCCGGCCGATGCGCCACGCCCGCGCGCGGCGGACGGCGAGGGCGCCGGCGATGGCCACCATGGCGAGGACGGTGAGGGAGAGGAGAAGCGCGAGGTCCGTCATGGCCGGGCCTCGCGGGGGTGGCGCAGCCCCTCACCCGGCCCAGCGGGCCGACCTCTCCCCGACGGGGAGAGGTGAAGAGCAGCCGCCAACGGACGCGGCGCGGAAAACCCGCGGCGGCATGCGAGCCCTCTCCCCGTCGGGGAGAGGGTGGGGTGAGGGGCAAGGGGCAAGCCCTCTCCCCATGGGGGAGAGGGGGGGGTGAGGGGGGCGGCCATGACCGCATGCGGGCTGGAATGGCGTTGGAGGCCCGCCGGCGGCGTCATCCCGGCCGCAGCCCGCAGGGCGGAGAGCCGGGACCGCGTGCCAATTCTGCGCACGATCCCGGATCGGCCAGATGGCCGTCCGGGATGACGTTCCTTGGGCGTTCCCCTCGCGGCGCTCATCGCCTCACAGATCCTTGCAGAGCCGGAGCGAATCATAGAGCGCGGCGTGGATGTTGCGCCCGGTCCAGGCGTCGCCGACGCGGTAGAGCGCGAAGCCCGGCTGGCCGGTCCAGCGCGGGGCGCGGCCGGAAATGAGCGCGTCGAGGTCGGTCTCGCCATCATTGATGGACGCGCCCCGCAGCGCCTCGAACAGGCCGTCCACGGGGAGCGTGCCGTAATCGACCACGACGCGGTCGATGACGCGCTCCTCTTCCGCATCTGTCATGGTGTTGCGCAGGGCGGCGATGAGGCGGTTGCCTTCGGGGTAGATCTCGATCAGCTCGGTATTCGGGGTCATCACCACGCCGAGCTTGTAGAGTTCGCGCAGATGCACCGGCTTGTTGGTGGTGCCGATCTCCTGCGCGATCTGCACGTCATGCGTCACCATCTCGACGAGGCAGCCCTTCTTGGCCAGCACCTCGGCGGTGGAGGCGGCGTTGTGGCCGCCGATCTCGTCGAACAGCAGCACCGAGCCGGTGGGCTCGACGCGGCCGGTGAGGATGTCCCAGGTGGAGACGGCGTGCTCGTGCCCCTTGGCATGGCCGAGATTGGGCACCCCGCCGGTGGCCATGATCACCACATCCGGCGCCTCGGCGGTGATGTCTTCCGGCGTGGCGGCGCGGCCGAGGCGGATGTCGACCCCCTTCTTCTGCACCTGCGCATAAAGCCAGCGCGGAATGCCGGACAGCGCCTCGCGCCAGGTCGCCTTGGCGGCGATGTTGATCTGGCCGCCGACCACCGGCTCCTTCTCGAACAGCACCACGCTATGGCCGCGCTCGGCGCAGACGCGGGCGGCTTCCAGCCCGGCCGGGCCGGCGCCGACGACCACCACCCTGCGCGTCACCTCCGCCTTGGGGATGACGTGCGGCATGGTCGCCTCGCGGCCGGTCGCCGCGTTTTGCAGGCACAGCGCGTCGCCGCCGACATAGATGCGGTCGATGCAGTAGCCGGCGCCGACGCATTGGCGGATGTCGTCGTCGCGGCCTTCCATCAGCTTCTTCACGAGATGCGGGTCGGCGATGTGGGCGCGGGTCATGGCGATCATGTCGACATGGCCCTCGGCGACGGCGCGGGCGCCGGTGGCGAGATCGGTCACGCGCTGGGCGTGGAAGATCGGCACCTCCACCTCGCGCTTGATCGCGCTCGGCAGATAGAGGAAGGGCGCGACCGGGAAGGACATGTTGGGCAGCGAGACGGCGTGGGACATCTCGTCCCGCGCCTGGCCGCCGACGATGTTGAGGAAGTCGACAAGGCCGAGGCGGGCATATTCCGAGGCGATGGCGACGCAGTCCTCATGGCTGAGGCCGTCGGCGATCATCTCGTCGCCGGACATGCGGATCCCGATGACGTAATCGTCGCCGGTGGCCTCGCGCATGGCGGTGAGCACTTCCTTGCCGAAGCGCATGCGGTTTTCCAGGCTGCCGCCATATTCATCGCTGCGCTGGTTGACCGAGGGGCTCCAGAACTGGTCGACGAGATGGCCATGGGCGGCGGAAATCTCGCAGCCGTCCAGCCCGCCCTCCTTGCAGCGGCGGGCGGCGTCGGCGAACGCCTTCACCACGCGGCGTATGTCGTGCTTGTCCATGGCGCGCGGCACGGTGCGCGAGGCCGGCTCGCGCCGCACCGAGGCGGAGAGGGTCGGCAGCCAGTTCTCCGTGTCCCATTTGGTGCGCCGGCCCATATGGGTGAGCTGGATCATCAGCTTGGCGCCGTGGGCGTGCACGCGCTCGGCGAATTGCTGGAAATAGGGGATGACGCTGTCATCGGTGACGGAAATCTGGTTCCACGGCGCGGCGGGGCTGTCGATCGCCACCGAGGAGGAGCCGCCGAACATGGTCAGCCCGATGCCGCCCTTAGCCTTTTCCATGTGGTAGAGCTGATAGCGCTCCTGCGGCTTGCCGTCCTTGCCGTAGCCCGGCGCGTGCGAGGTCGACATCACCCGGTTGCGGATGGTGAGGCCCTTGATGGTCAAGGGTTTGAGAAGTGCCTCGGCATTGGCGATCATGATGGTGGGCGCGCTCCTTCGCCTACGCATTCTAAACCCGACACGGGCACGATAGGTCGCATGCGCCTATGCCGGACAGAAGATTTGCGCCATCGCGCCGGTAGCGTTGCGACCGAGCCGTTCAGCGCAGCAGGATGCGCAGCGCCGAGGGGCCGGCGAGCGCCAGAACCAGCAGCGCCAGCGGCACGGCGAAGACGAAGCCGACCTGGTTGAAGCCAACCGCGCCGACGACGCCGCCGACGAAGAAGGCGGTGAGGAAATAGCTGAGCAGCTTCAGCTTTTCCCGGTCCGCCAGCACCAGCGGCAGGCCGGTGCCGCGCCGGCGGCGGTTGGAATAGAACAGCTTGCCGAGTTCGATGCCGATATCGGTGACGATGCCGGTCATGTGGGTGGTGCGGATCTTGGCGCCCGACATCTTGGTGACGGTGGCGTTCTGCAGCCCCATGATGAAGCACAGCACCGCCACGGCGAGGCCGAGCATGAGGGCATGCTGGCGGGTGAACGGGCCGATGAGCGCGAAGGCCAGCAGCAGCAGCGCCTCCAGCGTCAGCGGCAGCGCGTATTCGCGGCCGGCGACATGCAGCCGCCCCCAATTGACCAGCACCGCCGAGGTGGCGGCGCCGAGCACGAAGGCGATGAGCGCGCCGAGGCCCCCGAGAACGAGGTCCATCGCGCCGAGCACCGCATGGTCGGCGGCCGACGAGATGATGCCCGACATATGCGAGGTGTATTGCCCCACCGCCAGCAGCCCGCCGGCATTGGTGGCGCCGGCGACGAAGGTCATGGGCAGGCCGAGCCAGGCATCGGCGAGCGGTGTGCGCTCGGGTGCCAGCATGCCGGAGGTCAGGTCGCTGTAGCGGGCGGCCAGCCTGCGATAACCGTTCGGATTCACGGGCGCGTTCATGGGCGCATTCTCGGGGCGCGATCTCTGGCCAGTCTCGGGGCGCGGCGTGTGTGAGGCGCCGCTGAAAGGGCAGTCACCTTGCACAATTAATACCACGCGCCGCGCTGCGCCAGTGCGGACGATGCCCAACCCTCACGCCCGGGCCGGGGCGGGGGCGGCGCCGCGCCGCTCGCGGCTGGGCGGGCGGCCGAAATGCCGGGCATAGGCGGTGGAGAAATGCGCCGCCGACTGGAAGCCGCAGGCGAGCCCGACATCGGTGACCGGCAGCGGCGAGAGGCGCAGCAATTCGCGCGCCCGCTCCAGCCGCAGCCGCAGCTGATAGGAAGCCGGGGTGACGCCGAGATGGCGCTGGAACAGCCGTTCCAACTGGCGGGCGGAGACGCCGAGCCGGTTGGCGATGCCGGAGACGCCGAGCGGCTGCTCGATCGCGGCCTCCATCAGCCGCACCGCACGGGCGAGCGTCGGGTCGGGCAGCAGCGGGCGCGGGCGGGCGGCCACCTTCTCCGTCCGGCGCGGGGCGCGGTCGACGATGAACTGTTCCGACACCTTGTCGGCCAGCGCGCGACCGGCCTTGGCCTCGATCAGGGTGAGCATCATTTCCAGCGGCGCGATGCCGCCGGTGCAGGTCAGCCGGTCGCGGTCGATGACGAAGGCTTCCTCGACAAAGTCGATGCGGGGAAATTCCTCGCGCAATGCCGGCAGATTTTCCCAGTGCACGACACAGCGGTAGAAATCGAGCAGCCCCGCCTCGGCGAGCACGAAGCTGCCGGTGCACAGCGCGCCGAGCGCCACGCCGCGCCGGGCGAGCCGGCGCAGCATGTCCGCCACCGCCGGAGTGGCGGCGTGGCGTATGTCGATGCCGCCGCACACCAGCAGAAGGTCGAGCGGGCCGGCTTCCGCCAGCGCCACCGTGGGGGAGAGGGTGAGGCCGTTGCTGGCGGTGGCGGGCGTGCCGTCCGGGGTGACGATACGCCAGGAATAAAGCTCGCCCTCGGCGACGTAATTGGCCATGCGCAGCGCTTCCAGCGCATTGGCGCAGGCGATCATCGAATGGTTCGGCAGCGTGAGGAAGCCGATGCGGGTGAGGGAGGCGGTGTCGCGCACGTCGGAGGCACCCGGGGAATGGCTTGCCCAATGTTGCTGAGGATGATGGTCGCAAAGCGGCGCGCAGGATTACCCCCGCTTTGTCACCGACTGGCACCAATCATGCCGCAAAATGGTCGCCAACGCAGGCGGAAATGCGCCGAGATAGAAGGGGATTCCGTCCATGCGCTCCATGCTGCGCTCAAGCTCCAGCTTCCAGTCCTCGCTTGCCGGCCGCCTCATGCTGCCGGTGGGCTTCGCGCTCGCGGTCGCCGTCGGCACCTATGTCGTCGCCGAGGATAGCGGCTATCTGCGCGGCAAGGCGGAACAGGCCGGCGCGCAGCAGGCGCAGGAAAGCGTGAAGACGCTGGCCCGGCTGGTGGCCCAGCCGGTCGATCTGGCCGAGGAGCCGAGCGACAAGGGCGACCAGCTCGACATTCCCACCATGATCCGCGCCATCGAGCCCGGCGCGGTCTACAAGCCGCCGCAGAAGGCCGCCAAGCCTGCCGCGCCGTCCGCCGCGACGCGCACGACCCATGCCGGCGCCGCGCCGCTTTCCAGCGACATCACCGTCGCCGACCTGCCGGCGGGCGTGGAGCGTTTCGACCAGTGCGGCGCGCGCTGCGACAGCCGCGACCCGATGGTGCGAAACGCGCCCGCGCCGGTCGCCGGCAGCGCCGCGCCGGCCGCCACGGCTCCTGCCGCCGCGCCCGCCTCGGTCGGTCGGCCGCTCGATCTCGCCGCCGCCGAACCGGGCGTGCTGCCCCCGGCCCCGGTGGTCGCCCGCGAGAGCGAGAAGAAGGAAGGCTTCCTCGGCCTGCCGCCCATTCCCACCGCCACCGAGATCGTCGACCGCACGGTGGAAGGCACCAGCCGCGCCTATGACGGCATGAAGCAGGCGGTGAACGGCGCGCTCGATCTCTGGCGCTGAACCCTTCTCGGCCAAGCCGTCATCCCGGCCGCCGCCGGAGGCGACGCGCCGCGATCGCTCTCCCTGACTGCATCGCGATCCCGGACAGGGCCTGCGACCCTTCCGGGATGACGTTTTTAGTGTCCGTGCGGGCGCCGGCTCAGCGGTCCACCACCAGATTGCTGGTCGGCTTGGAGCAGCACAGCAGCGCCATGCCGGCGTCGATTTCGCGCTGGCGGATGCCGCCGCCATGCTTCATCTCCACCGTGCCCTCGACGAGCTTCGACTTGCAGGTGCCGCACAGGCCCTTGGAGCAGGAGGAGGGCAGGC
The DNA here is from genome assembly GCF_022836935.1 of Ancylobacter polymorphus. Classification (NCBI taxonomy): domain Bacteria; kingdom Pseudomonadati; phylum Pseudomonadota; class Alphaproteobacteria; order Hyphomicrobiales; family Xanthobacteraceae; genus Ancylobacter; species Ancylobacter polymorphus. The sequence continues at coordinate 2,103,544 of NZ_CP083239.1, forward strand.
GCACCCCGGCGCGGCGGGCGGCGTCCAGCACGAACATGTCGGAGCGGCACTCGATGCTGCGCTTCTGCTTGGCGAATTCCACGGTGTAGGTGACGACCGGCGCTTCCAGCGCCTCCGGCACCGCCTGCAGCAGCTCGGCCGAAACCACCTCCGCCGCCACTTCCGGCTCGGCTTTGGCGAGTTCGGCGAAATCGAAGCTTTCCTCATGGTGGCGGGCCATGTCGAAACCCGCGCCCTTCAGGAGTTCCCGCACCGCCTTCATGAACGGCGCCGGGCCGCAGACGAAGACTTCGCGCTCGCGAAAATCGGGCGCGACATGTTCGAGCACGCCAAGGCTCACCCGGCCGCGCAGGCCGTGCCAGGGGCTGCGCGGGCTGTCGGCCTCGCAGACCGGGGCAAAGCGGAAGACGCCCGGCTGGTTGCGCGCCATCAATTCCAGCTCGTCGCGGAAGATGATGTCGGCCGGCGAGCGGGCGGCGTGGACGAAGACGATGTCGCGCGGCTCGGCGAGGTCGTGGAAGGTGCGGGCCATCGACATGAGCGGGGTGATGCCGCTGCCGCCGGAGAGGAACAGATATTTCGGCGCCGGCGCGGGGGTGCCCTCGATGAAGCAGGAGAACTCGCCCATCGGCCCGACCGCGCGCAGCGTGGAGCCGACGCGGATATGGTCGTGCAGCCAGTTCGACACCGGCCCGCCGGGCACGCGCTTCACCGTGATCGCGAGGGTGTGCGGGCGGGTGGGGGCGGAAGCGATGGTGTAGCAGCGATTGATGGTCTCGCTGCCGATCTCCAGCTCCAGCGTGAGGAACTGGCCGGGCTGGTAGTGGAACAGGCACGGCTCCTTCGGCGCCAGCACGAAGGTCTTCACGTCAGCCGTCTCGTCGCGGATGGCGAGGACGGTGAGCGCGTCATCCGCCTCCGGGTTCCACGCCTTGAGGGCGCCGGCAAGGCGCGGGGCGGCTGGTTCGGGCGAGACGGTGGGGGTGGGCGCGTGCATGGGGGCGGGTTCCGATTATGAGCGACTGTCCCGGCGGATCAGCCATGCGCCCTCTCCCCGACGGGGAGAGGGGTGGGGTGAGGGGCTGCGCTTGGGCGGTCCCGTGGCCCCTCACCGACCCGCTTCGCGGGCCACCTCTCCCCAACGGGGAGAGGATGAGGGGACGTGCAGGCGTCTGCCTGCCTCACCGCCCGAGGTGTTCGCTCATCCGGTTGACGTACCAGTTGCAGAACTTGTCCACGAGCATTTCGGTGTGCGGCGAGTAGGGGCCGGGCTCATAGGCCGGGCTGCGCGCGCCGGTCTGGCAATAGCCGACCAGTTCCGAATCCTGGTCGTTGGTGGCGTCCCACACGCCGGTGAGGTTCTCGATCGTGTAGTCGACGCCCTCGACCGCGTCCTTGTGCACCAGCCACTTCGTGCGGAGCAGCGAGCGCTCGGCGTCGAGCGGCAGCACCGAGAACACCACGGCGTGGTCGGACATGAAATGATGCCAGCTGTTCGGCTGGGTCCAGAAATGCAGCGCGCCGTGCTTGGGGTCGTTGATCCGGCCGAGCAGCTTCTTGCACGCGGCTTGCGTGCTGTGGGTGTGGCTCTCGCCCGCGCCGGCGAGCGGCAGGCGCTCGGTGCGGAAGCCGGTGGCCATGTCGTCGAGATGCTCCATCAGCGTGGAGGGGAAGCCGCAGCTTTCCCATTCCTGATGGCTGTCCTTGAGCAGCTTGTCGTAATCCTCGGCTTCCTTGCGCTCATGCTCGTCGAGCTCTTCCGGCGCGAAGCCGAAGCCGTAGGCGAAGAGCGGCACGGTCAGCTCGGGATGGTTGCCCGCGCAGTGATAGCACTCGCGGTTGTTCTCCATGGTGAGCTTCCAGTTGCCGGGCTCGATGATGTCCTTCTCGAAGGCCACCTTGGCGTTCTTCAGATCGTGCGGGGCGAGATAGGGCGCCATCTTCGCCGCCATCACCTCGAAATCCGCCGGGGGCTCGTCGGCGAGGCAGACGAAGAGCAGTCCTTCCAGCGAGCGCACATGCACCGGCTTCAGGCCATGGCAGGAGGCGTCGAAGCCCTCGCCCATATGCGAGGCGGCGAGCAGCTTGCCGTCGAGGCCATAGGTCCAGGAATGGTAGCGGCAGACGAGATTGCCCACCGTGGTCTTGTAGTCATGCACGATCGGCGCGCCGCGATGGCGGCAGACATTGTGGAAGGCGCGCACCTCGCCATCATCGTCGCGCACCAGCACGATGTTGGTCTGGCCGATATTCAGCGTCATGGCGTCGCCCGGCTCGGGAATGTCGGGGTCGACGCCGACGAAGAGCCAGTGATGGCCGAAGATGATGTCGAGGTCGGCCGCGAAGATTTCCGGGCTGGTGTAGAACGGCGCTTCCAGGCTGTAGCCTGGCTTGCGGCGGCGCAGCAGCGCTTTCAGCGGGGTGGCGGTGGAATCGAGCATCGTCTGTTCTCCCTCGCGCGGGTGCGGCCCGCTTGTCGTCTGGAATTGTTCGACACAAGTGCGCCGCCGACTTTCACCGACGCGACAGACAATTTGCTGGACGCGACATTCCAGCAGCGCCCGCAACGCAGAAAGGGCGGCGCGTGGCCGCGCCGCCCTCTCCGTGGCTGGCAGGAGGTGGAAAGGCTCACATCGCCGGCAGGATGGCGATGTCGTGCACCTTGCCCGTGACGCCAGCGATCTTGCCCACCGCGGTGGCCTTGCCGGTGGCGAGATCGACCGCATAGAGCGTGTCGCCGGCCATCAGCCAGCCCTCATTGGCGCCGGCCGCTGTCGTGACGATGTCAAAGGCGAAAACCTCGCCGGTGACGCCGAGCTTGCCGACGGAATTGAGCACGCCGTCATTGGGCGGCGCCTGCTTGACCAGGGTGCCGGCGGCAGCGTCGATGTCATAGAGCGCGGTTTCCTTGGCGCCCTTCACCGAATTGGTATAGGCGCCGGCGACGACCTTCGACGCCTTGCCCTTGTGCATGTCGCCCTCGGCGTATTTCAGCACGCCGTCCGTCGTCACCTTGCCGTCGTCGACATTGGCGCGAAGATTGGTGCCGTCGCTGCCAATGACGCGCAGCCGGTCGGCCACCGGGTTGAAGTCGACCGTGGCCATGGAGCCCGCCGGGAGCATGGTGGCGAGCGTGGACTTCTTCATCGCCTTGCCGGTCATCGGGTCGATGGTGACGACGGTGCCGTCGGCGAACAGGCCGTAGAGCAGGCCGTCGGCCGGGCGCACATCAATGCCGACGAGCTTGCCGTCGCCGGTGACTTTCACCGGCGTGCCGGCCTTGGCGGCCTTGACGTCGACCAGGGCGATCCTGTTGCCGTCGAGCAGGGCGGCGACAGTCTGCGCCTGCGCGCCGCCGGCGAGGGCGAGGCCGGTGAAGGTGAATGCGCTGAAGGTGAGGGCGATCATCGCGCTTTTCATCGTGGCGAACTCCTTTTCGCGCCGAACACGTGTCGGCTGGACGGAGCGGCTACACGCGGCAATCGCCGGCGGATGCAGCGACGTGTGAAAAAATCTCTTGCCCTTGCATCTGAAACCGGCGGTGTCGCGTAAGAGTATTAAGCCTTACCTTGCGGGAGCCGCCCGATGACGACCTTGCCGCCCACCGCCGATGGCGGGAGCGAAGACGCCCTCGCCGAGGCTCTGCAAGGCTGCGCGCGTGGCGAACGCGCCGGCCTGCAGCTTCTCTATGACCGGTTGGCGCCAAAGATGACCGGCGTCGCCCTGCGCATGCTGCGCCGGCGCGATCTCGCCGACGAGGTGGTGCACGACACCTTTCTGCGCATCTGGGACAAGGCCGGCACGTTCGACGCCGCGCGCGGCCGGCCCACCTCCTGGGCCTTCGCCATCCTGCGCAACACCGCCCTCAACGTGCTGCGCGGCGAGGGGCGGATGGAATCGGTCGGCGATTTCGAGGCGATCGAGCCGGCCAGCGAGGCAGCGGATGCCGAGGCGCTGGTCATGGCGCTGTCCGAGACCAGCGCGCTGCGGCGGTGTCTCGACCGGCTGGAGCCGCTGCGACGCCGGGCGATCCTGCTCGCCTATATGCGCGGGCTGACCCATGGCGAACTGGCGGGAAGGCTCGGCGTGCCGCTCGGCACCGCCAAGGCGTGGATCCGCCGCAGCCTGCTCACCCTGCGGGAGTGCATGACATGAGCGCCGACGAGCGCGACCGGCTGGCGAGCGAGTATGTGCTCGGCCTGCTCGACGCGGAGGAAATGCGCCGCTGTGAGGAGCGGCTGGAACGCGACGCCGGGCTCGCCGTGCAGGTGGAGCTGTGGCGGGCGCGCCTCGCCGAACTGGATGCCACCGCCGCGCCGGTGAGGCCCGATCCGGCGCTGTGGCCGCGGATCGAGGCGGCGCTGGCGGTGCCGGCACCGAAGGCGGCGCGCCCCGCGCCCGCCCGCCCCTCGCGGCTGGCGACAGGGTGGGAGAGTCTCAGCCTGTGGCGCTTCTATGGGCTGGCGACCTCGGCCGCGCTGGTGCTACTCGCGATCGGCACGGCGCAGCTGGCGCGGCAGGCGGCACAGGCGCCGGTGCTGGTGGCGGTGCTGATCTCGGACCAGAACCAGCCGGCGGCTGTGGTCAATGCCTTCCGCGACGGGCGCACCGAGCTGCTGGCGCTGAGCGCCCTGAAGGCGCCGGAGGGCAAGTCGTTGCAGGTGTGGACGCTGTGGGACCGCGAGCGCGGGCCGGTCTCGGTCGGCCTCTTGGAGGCGATGCGCAATGTCGAGCTCAGCGTCGAGGGCCTGCCGGCGCCGGCGGCGGAGCAGCTTTACGAGGTGACGCTGGAGCCGGCAGGCGGTTCGCCCACCGGCCGCCCGACCGGGCCGATCCTGATGAAGGGCAATGCCAGCCGGACCGAGACGGGGACCTGAGCGCGCTCAGTCGAACAGCCGCTGGCCGGCGACGCTCTGCACCGCCACCGGGGCGCGGGCGCGGGCATCGGACGGGGTGAAACCGTGCTGCGCCTTGAACTGGCGGGAGAAATGCGCGCAGTCCGAGAAGCCGGCTTCCAGCGCGATATCGGTGACCGAGCGGCCGGTGGTGTCGAGCAGGAAGCGGGCATAGCGCAGCCGCAGCCGGCGGTAGAACTCCGCCGGGCGCTGGCCCATCACCGTCTGGAACAGGCGCTCCAACTGGCGGGTGGAAAGCTGTAGCCGGCGGGCGATGTCGGCGATGGGCAGCGGATCGGCGAGGTGCTGCTCCATCATCAAGAGCGCGCGGCGCACGCGGTCATCCGCCACCAGATCGGCGATGGGCGGGTGCGGCTGGGATTCGGTGCCGGGGCGCTGGCGGTCCAGCAGCAGCACGTGCCGGCTCTTCTGGGCGATGGAGCGGCCGAGAAACTTCTCCACCAGCGCGGTGGCGAGATCGGCCGCGCCGCCGCCGCCGGCGCAGGTGATGCGGTCGCCATCGATGACATAGAGCCGGTCCGCCACCGGGGTGTGGTGGGGGAATTCCTCCATGAAATCCTGATAGTGATACCAGGACACGCAGCAGCGCCGGCCGGTCATCAGCCCGGCGCGGGCGAGCACGAAGGAGCCGGTGCAGACGCCGACCAGCGGCACGCCGGCACGGGCGGCGCGCTTGAGATAGGCGATGCTCTCCTCGTCCAGCTGCTGGCCGCCATGCAGCAGGCCGCCGACGACGATGATGTAGTGGAAGTTCGCGGGGTCGGCGAGCGGGCCGGAGGGCGCCACCGTGATGCCGCAGCTGGCGCGGATCGGCTCCTGCCGCGAGGACATGACCTGCCAGCGGGCGAGGATGGGGCGGGAGCGGTCGCCATCATCGGCGGCGAGGCGGAACTGGTCGACCATCAGCGAAAACGCCGAGAGGGTGAAATTATCGGCCAGGATGAAGCCGACATTCAGCACCGGCGCCGCCGTGCTGGACGCGCTCGTCATGGCCAGGGAGGGGGGACGCTGCTGGTTCATGGCCTGCTCCTCGGCCCAGCATAGCAAATTTGCGGCGTCAGGTCGCACCGGCTGTGCGGCGGGTGAGGGCTTCCTCGGCGGCGGCATGGGCGGCTCAGCATTCCGGCAGGTTCACGGCGAGGCCGCCCAGCGAGGTTTCCTTGTATTTCGAGGCCATGTCGCGGCCGGTCTCGCGCATGGTGACGATGACCTTGTCGAGCGAGACGATGTGGGTGCCGTCGCCATGCAGCGCCAGCGAGGCGGCGTTGACCGCGCTGATGGCGCCGAAGGCGTTGCGCTCGATGCAGGGCACCTGCACCAGCCCGCCAATGGGGTCGCAGGTCATGCCGAGATGGTGCTCCATGCCGATTTCCGCCGCGTTCTCCACCTGCGCCGGCGTGCCGCCCAGCGCGGCGGCGAGCCCGCCCGCCGCCATGGAGCAGGCGACGCCGACTTCCCCCTGGCAGCCGACCTCGGCGCCGGAGATCGAGGCGTTGATCTTGAACAGCGCGCCGATGGCGGTGGCGGTGAGCAGGAAGACGTGCAACCCCTCCCGGTTCGCGCCGGGGCAATGGTCGCGGTAATAGCGCAGCGTCGCCGGCACCACGCCGGCCGCGCCATTGGTCGGGGCGGTGACCACCCGCCCGCCGGCGGCGTTTTCCTCATTCACCGCGATGGCGTAGAGGCTGACCCAGTCCATGATCTCATGCGGGGTCGGGGCGTTGCGGGCGAGAAGGCTGTCGCGGATCGCCTTGGCCCGGCGCTTGACCTGCAGCCCGCCGGGCAATTCGCCCGAGGTGGAAAGGCCGCGGTCGATGCAGGCCATCATCGCCTCGACCACGCCGTCGAGCCGCGCTTCCACCTCGGCCGGCGCGCGGCGGACGCGCTCATTGGCGAGGACCAGCTCGGCGATGGAGAGGTTTTCGCGCGCCGCATAGGCCAGCAGCTCGCGGGCATTGCGGAACGGGTAGGGCAGGGCGGCCTCGTCCTCGGCCGGCGGCTGGCCGACCTCCGCCTCCGGCACGACGAAGCCGCCGCCGATGGAGCACCAGCGCGCCTCGGACAGCGGCGCGCCCTCCGCCGCGAAAGCGCGGAAGGCGAGCGTGTTCGGGTGCTGCGGGGTGGGCGAGACGCCGTCAAAAACGATGTCGCGCGCGGGATCGAAGCTGATGCCGTGGCTGCCGCCGAGCGGCAGGCGGCCGTCTTCCGCCACGCCGGCGACGAGCAGGTCGGCGCGGTCGGGATCGACATTGCGCGGGTGCAGGCCGGCGAGGCCGAGGATCACCGCCTTGTCGGTGCCATGGCCCTTGCCGGTCCAGGCGAGCGAACCATAGAGCATCACCTCCACGCGGGCGGTGCGCGCCAGCACTCCTTCGGCCGCGAGGCCCTCAGTGAAGCGCAGCGCGGCCAGCATCGGCCCCACCGTGTGCGAGGAGGAGGGGCCGATGCCGATCTTGAACAGCTCGAAGGCACTGATCATGGCGGTGTGTTCCGCGAGGGGGCGAGAGGGCCGAAGAGTCTCTGCTGGGTCCCGGCTCAGCGCTGCACGTCGTGCAGCTTGGCCGGGACACGGGTCGGGTCTTTCGTGTCCCGGCCCAGCGGAGGCGCAGCCGGAGCGCCGCGCCGGGACCCAGGGGAAACTCGCGCGTAGCCCCGCTGTCGGCAAAAGTCACGCCAGTTCGCGGCGGGCGTCTTCCAAGAGTTCCCAGACATAGGGCGCGAAGGAGCGCCAGACATCGATGTGGAACACGTCCGCAGCATGGCGCACCAGCACGATTTCCGCCTTGTGGAACACGGTGCGGGTGCACATGCCGACCGGGAACGCGTCGAGCGACAGGTCCAGCGGGTTGCCCTGGTTGAGCACGAAGGCGGCCTTGTCGCCCGCGATCTCGATGCCGACGCTGCGCGCGGAGACATCGACCAGAGAGTGGGGAAGACCCGCCGTCGCGGCCTCGATGGCGGCGAAGAGCGGCGCGTGCTCCGTGCCGGGGGCGAGCAGCAGCCACTCATCCGGGCCGAGCCAGAAGGCGAAGCGGCCACCTGCGGCATTGAAGCGGCAGGCCTCGCGCGGCAGGGCGACGCCGAAGGCCTCGCCGGCCGGGCCGATCGCCGCCTCGCGGCCACGGAAGACCAGGCGGGCGGCGTCGCCCAGCGCGGTGAGCCGCGCGGCGGGGAGGACGCGGGAGGCGGGGGCCAGCGCGCTGAGCGGGCGGGCGGGTGCGAGGGACGCGGTCACGGCAGCGCTCTCAACCATTGAGGCGTTCTCCCTTGGGGTCGTAGAACACCGGCTCGACCACCTCGACCTCGATGGCGTGGGTCGGCATCGGCACCATCAGCTTCGTGCCGATGCGGGCGCGCCCGCCCTTCACCATCGCCAGCGCGATGGAGCGGCCGAGAACGGCGCTGTGATAGGAGGAGGTGACGAAGCCGAGCATCGGCACCGGCACTGGAGCCGAGGGGTCGGCGACGATCTGTGCGCCTTCCTCCAGCACCACCTTTGGGTCGGTGGTCTTGAGGCCGACGAGCTGGCGGCGGTCCGGGGCGGACATGGACTCGCGGATGAGCGAGCGCTTGCCGACGAAGTCCTTCTTCGCCTTGCCCACCGCCCAGCCGAGATTGACATCGTCCGGCGTCGCCGTGCCGTCCGTTTCCTGGCCGACGATGATGTAGCCCTTCTCGGCGCGCAGCACATGCATGGTCTCGGTGCCATAGGGCGTGATGCCGAAGCGCTCGCCGGCGGCATAGACCGCTTCCCACACCGCCCGTCCATCGGCGGAGGGCACGTTGATCTCGAAGCCGAGTTCGCCGGTGAAGGAGACGCTGAACAGCCGGGTAGGCACGCCGAGAATGGTGCCCTCGCGCACGCTCATATGCGGGAAGGCCTCCTTGGAGAGGTCGATGCCCTCGATCAGCGGGGCGATGACCTCGCGCGCCTTCGGCCCCTGCACGGCGATGACCGACCATTGCTCGGTGGTGGAGGTGAGCCACACATCAAGGTCGGGCCATTCGGTCTGGAGATAGTCCTCCATATGCGCCAGCACGCGCGGGGCGCCGCCCGTGGTGGTGGTGACATGGAAGCGGTCCGCCGCTATGCGCCCGACGACGCCGTCATCCATGACGAAGCCGTCTTCGCGGAGCATGACGCCGTAGCGCAGCCGGCCGGGCTCCAGCTTGGCCCAGGCGTTGGTGTACATGCGGTTCATGAACTCGGCGGCATCCGGGCCGACGATCTCGATCTTGCCGAGGGTGGAGGCGTCGAACATGCCGACGCTGGCGCGCACCGCCTTGCACTCACGGGCGACGGCGGCGTGCATGTCTTCACCCGCGCGGGGGAAGTAATGCGCGCGCTTCCAGTTGCCGACATCCTCGAAGGCGGCGCCGTGTTCGGCGGCCCAGTCATGGATGGCGGTCTTGCGGACGGGATCGAACACATCGCCGCGCGCCGCCCCTGCGAACAGGCCGAACGTGGTGGGGGTGAAGGGCGGGCGGAAGGTGGTGAGCCCGATCTTCGGCACCGGCGTGTCGAGCGCCTCGGAGACGATGCCGAGGGCGTTCATGTTCGAGGTCTTGCCCTGGTCGGTCGCCATGCCCGTGGTGGTGTAGCGCTTCACATGCTCGATGGAGCGCATGCCCTCGCGAGTGGCGAGCTTCAGGTCCTTGGAGGTGACATCGTTCTGCCAGTCGACGAACGCCTTGGTGAAGGCGGGGTTGCGCCCATGCGGGGTGGCGCCGATGAAGCCGCCCGTGCCGAGATCCTCGGCGCTGGCGGGGAGGCTCCGCGACGGCGCGGCCGGCGCCGGCGTGGCGCCGCGCGCGGGCGAAGTGTAGGTGCGAGAAGCGAGCGCGGCGGCTTCGCCCTGGGCGTAGCCGTCTTCCAGCACGCGCTGCAGGCCATTCACGCCGCGGCAGGCGCCGGCGGAACGCTCGCGCTCCACCGAGGTGCCGGGCAGATAGGCGCCGGCGGCGCCGTCCCACACCAGCTTGCCGCGCGATTGCGAGAACAGATGCACGCTCGGCGTGAAGCCGCCGGACATCAGCACCGCGTCGCAGGCAATGGTTTCCGCCGGGCCGACCGTGCCCTTCGTCACCTTGGCGAGCTGGGCGGAGGCGACGCGCAGCCGGCCCTTGGTGCCGACCAGCACGGTGGAGGGGCGCACATCGATGCCCGCCGCGAGCGCGCGGGAGGGGAGTTCGCCGGAGACTTCCGCGCGCAGATCGGCGATGGCGGCGATGCTGACGCCGGCGGCCTTGAGATCGAGCGCGGTGCGGTAGCCGGCATCGCAGGCGGTGAAGATCACCGCGCGCTCGCCGACCTTGGTGCCGTAGCGATTGGCGTAGGTGCGGGCGGAATCGGCCAGCAGCACACCCGGCCGGTCATTGTCGGGGAACACCAGCGGGCGCTCCAGCGCGCCGGCGGCGATGACCACCTCTTTCGCCCGCACTTCCCACAGCCGCTCGCGCGGCAAATCGGGGCCGGGGGCGGCGAGGTGCTCGGTGACGCGCTCGGCCAGCGCAATGTGGTTGTGCGGGAAATAGCCGAAGGCGGTGGTGCGCGGCATCAGCGTGACATTGTCGCGCGCCGTGAGGCTCGCCAGCGTCGCGGCCAGCCAATCGGCAGCGGGCTTGCCTTCGATGGTGGCGGTGGTCTCGGACAGCAGCGAGCCGCCGAGTTCCGCCTGCTCGTCGCACAGGATCACCTTCGCACCGCTCTCGGCGGCGGCGAGCGCGGCGGCAAGGCCGGCCGGGCCGGCGCCGACGACGAGCACATCGCAATGGGCGTGGTTCTGGGTGTAGCGGTCCGGGTCCGGCAGATCGGGCGCGACGCCGAGGCCGGCCATGGCGCGAATCTTCGGCTCGTAGAAGCGCTTCCACGCCCCTGCCGGCCACATAAAGGTCTTGTAGTAGAAGCCCGCCGGCAGGAAGGGCGCGGCGAGGTCGTTGATCGCGCCGGCGTCGAAGGAGAGCGAGGGCCAGCGGTTCTGGCTCTGCGCCTTCAGCCCCTCGTAAAGTTCCACCTGCGTGGCGCGCAGGTTCGGCGCGGCGCGGGCGGCGTCGCGGGCGACATTGACCAGCGCATTGGGCTCGTCCGAGCCGGCGGAGAGGAAGCCGCGCGGGCGGTGATATTTGAACGAGCGCCCAATGAGGTGGACGCCATTGGCAATGAGCGCCGAGGCCAGCGTGTCGCCCTTGAAGCCGGAGAAGGTCTGCCCGTCGAAGCGGAAGGACAGCGGCGCGGCGCGGTCGATGCGCCCGCCCGAGGCGGTGCGGAAGCGGTTGGTCATGTCACTTGCTCCCGCCGCTGGAGGCGTCGATGTCCGGACGCGGCTCGCCGGCCTTGTAGGTGGTGACGAAGAAGTCGCTCACCGTGTCGCGCAGGGCGTTGAAGTAACGCCCGCAGCCATGGATGTGGCGCCAGCGCTCGGCGTGCAGGCCCTTGGGATTGGTGCGGTTGTAGAGGAAATCGGCCCATTCCGCGTCGGTGAGGGCGGAAGGGTCGGCCGGGCGGGCAATGTGCGCCTCGCCGCCATAGCGGAACTCGACTTCCGGCCGGGCGCCGCACCAGGGGCAGGTGATGATGAGCATGTCCTGCCCTCCTCAGTGCGCGACGGCGGCGGCGGCCGCTTCGTCGATCAGGAAACCGTCGCGGAAGCGCTCCAGCGTGAAGGGCGCGTTGATGGCGTGCGGGGCGTCCTTCGCGATGGTGTGGGCGAAGACATGGCCGGAGCCCGGCGTCGCCTTGAAGCCGCCGGTGCCCCAGCCGCAATTCACATAGAGACCCGGCACCGGGGTCTTGGCGATGATCGGCGAGCGGTCCGGCGTCACGTCGACGATGCCACCCCAGTTGCGCAGCATGCGCAGGCGCCGGAACTGCGGAACCAGCTCGCAGATGGCGTCGAGCGTATGGGCCGTGATGTGCAGCGCGCCGCGCTGGGAATAGGAGGTGTAGGCATCCGTGCCGGCGCCGATGACCATCTCGCCCTTGTCGGACTGCGAGATATAGGCATGGATGGTGTTGCTCATGACCACGGTGGGGAAGGCGGGCTTCACCGGCTCCGACACCAGCGCCTGCAGCGGGAAGCTCTCCAGCGGCATGCGCAGCCCGGCCATCGCCATGACGACGCTGGTGTGGCCGGCGGCGGAGACGCCGACCTTCTTCGCCCGGATGAAGCCGCGCGAGGTTTCCACCCCCTCCACCGCGCCGGAGGGACCGCGACGGATGCCTGTGACCTCGCAGTTCTGGATGATGTCGACGCCGCGCGAATCCGCGGCGCGGGCAAAGCCCCAGGCCACCGCGTCATGCCGCGCCGTGCCGCCGCGCCGCTGCAGCGCGCCGCCGATGATGGGGTAGCGCATGCTCTTGATGTTGAGCGGCGGGCAGAATTCCTTCACCTGCTCGGCGGTGAGCCATTCATTGTCGACGCCGTTCAGCCGGTTGGCATGGACATGGCGCTTGAAGCTGATCTCGTCATGGTGGTTGTGCGCCAGCATCAATACGCCGCGCGCCGAATACATGACGTTGTAGTTGATGTCCTGCGACAGGCCTTCCCACAGCTTCACCGCGTGCTCGTAGAGCGCGGCGCTTTCGTCGAACAGATAGTTCGAGCGCACGATAGTGGTGTTGCGGCCGGTATTGCCGCCGCCGAGCCAGCCGCGCTCGATGACCGCGACATTGGTGATGCCGTGTTCCTTGGCGAGGTAATAGGCCGCCGCCAGGCCATGCCCGCCGGCGCCGACGATGACGACATCGTATTCGGCCTTCGGCTCGGGATTGCGCCATTGCGGCTGCCAGCTCTTGTGGCCGCCCAGCGCGCGGCGGAACAGCTCGAAGCCGGAGAATTTCTGCACATTCGCCTCCGCGGCAAAGAGTGAGACGCAGGCGGCCGAACCGAGGGGGCGGGGCCGCTTTCGTCGTCTGTCCGCATGCTCGCGCGCCGGCCGCAAAACGGCGAGCATTGTTTCGGCGCTGGCGTTGAACGAATGCGACATGAGATGCGACATGCCTTGCGACATGACGCGCGCGCGCCTCTGCCGCAATCCGCGTTTGGACCGCCCCTGCCGCGGCCCGGAGCCAATTGGGCTAGGCTGGGGAAGATTGGCCCGGAGATTCGCGATGAAGCCTTCTCTTCCCGCCGTGCTGACTCTCAATGCCGGCTATGTCGACGCCGCCGGCTTCCTCGCCTTGCAGGGGCTTTTCAGCGCCCATGTGACCGGCAACTTCGTCACGCTGGCCGCTTCGCTGGTTCACGGCAGCACCGGTGCGCTCAGCAAGCTGCTGGCGCTGCCGGTGTTCTGCCTGGCGGTGATCGCGACACGGTTCATCAGTGTCGCCCTCGCGGCCCGCTCGCTGTCGCGTCTGCGGCCGCTTCTGGCGCTGAAGATCGCGTTGCTGGCGCTTGCCTGCGTCTTCGCGGTCCGGCTCGGTCCGTTCGCCGACGCCGACAGCCCGGCCGCCATTCTGACAGGCATGATGCTGGTGGCAGCGATGGGCGTGCAGAACGCGGTCGGGCGGATGCATCTCGCCAGTTACCCGCCCACCACGGTGATGACGCTGACCACGACGCAGGTGATGCTGGACCTCGCCGACGTAATGCGCGGCGTCGCCGGAGCCGAGGCTGAAACGCTGAAGCCGCGCTTCCGTCGCATGGCGGTCAGCGTCGTCGGCTTTGCCCTGGGCTGCGGGCTGGCGGCGGCGTTCTACTATTTCGCGGGTATGTGGTGCTTCGCCATTCCGCCCTTGATCGCCTGTGCCGGGCTCACGCTGGGCGAGGCGGACGGCACCGCCTGACGAAATCCTGAAGGGGGAACGGCGAGCTTACCTAGCGTCCGCCACATTCCATCCCTACCTGCCCTGTTGCCACAGGAGCAGGATATTCCATGATCGACCTCAAGAACTTCGACGCCAAGCGGCTCCTCGACCAGTTCCTCACGCCGCAGGCGGGGACGCAGGGACAGGTGCCCGCGCAGACGAACCCGCTGGGCGGGCTGCTCGGCGGCCTCGCGGGCAGTCTCAGTGGGGGTGTCACCGGCAGTGCCAATGCGCAGCCGCCCGGCGCAGGCACGGCCTCGTCCGGCGACCTGATGGGGCGGGCGAAGGAGTATCTCGGAAATAATGGCGGTTCGCTCGCCTCCGGCGCGGCGGCCGGCGCTTTGGTGTCGCTGGTGCTCGGCAGCAAGGGCGGGCGGAAGATGGCCGGCAATGCGGTGAAGCTCGGCGGCCTCGCTTTGGTCGGCACGCTCGCCTACAAGGCCTACCAGAATTACCAGCAGGGCCAGAAGCCGCAGGAGACGGCGGCCGAGCCGGTGCCGAGCCAGCTGCCGCCGGCGCAGTCGCCCTTCCATCCCGCGCAGGCCGAGCGCAGCCATTTCGACGTGACGCTGCTGCGCACCATGATCGCGGCCTCGCTGGCCGACGGCCATGTCGACGAGGCCGAGCGCGCGGCGATTTCCGCCAAGCTCGGCGGCGCCCAGCTGGATGAAGCCGAGCGTTTCCTCACCCAGGAACTCGGCAGCCCGGCCTCGCCGGAAGCGCTGGCCGTTGAGGCCACCTCGCCCGAGCAGGCGGCGGAGGTCTATATGACCGCGCTGCTCGCCATCGACGCCGACACCACCTCCGAGCGCGTGTTCCTCGCCCGGCTGGCGACGGCGCTGAAGCTCGACCCGGCGCTGGTGCCGCATCTGGAAGCCAGCGCCCGCGCCGCACGGGCGGGGTGAGGCGGATTGGCCGAGTCCCGCGAGAGGCGTCATCCCGGCCGTAGCCGAAGGCGAAGAGCCGGGATCGGGTTCCAATGGGCGAGCGATCCCGGATCGGGCCGGTGGCCCGTCGGGATGACGCAAGGTGAGGGGGGCCGAACCTTCGGTTCGCCTGAGGCAGGAGCTACGCTCCGCCCGGCGGCAAAGCCCTGCGGGCTTGCCTGATGTAATCAAGGTTAAGCGTTAAGGTTAAGCCGCTCTTAATCACTCGCGGGCACAGTGCAGCCGTCGAAGAACGCCGGGACTCTCCGGCTCGTCTGGGATGGTTGCATGCGTAAGTCGGGTGAGAAGGTTGGGGCAGGGCTGCGCGGGAGCGCGCTCGCGACGGTATGTGTCGTTCTGCTCACGGGTGGCGCGGCGCGGGCGGCGGATGCGCTCGACGATCTCGACGCCGACGATCTGCTGTCCCGTGCGCCGGAGGTCGAGGAGGCGCGCGCCTTCTATCTGCGCGGCGATATCGGCTTCGTCTTCAACGAATCGGCCGATCTCGGCGCCGCCGGCCATGCGCCGGTGGATAATGCCGGCGTGTTCGGCCTCGGCGCCGGCCTGCGGCTGAACGACCTGCTGCGCCTCGACCTCACCGCCGATTATCGCAGCGCGGCGGATGTGTCCTTTCGCGGCTTCAGCGGCGAGGCCAGCGCCACCACGCTGCTCGCCAATGCCTATCTCGACCTCGGCACCTGGTATGGCGTGACGCCCTATGTCGGCGCCGGCCTCGGCGGGGCGCATGTGTCGCTTTCCGGGCTCGGGGCGGGCGATGGTTGGGGCTTCGCCTGGGCGGCGATGGCGGGCGGCACGGTGACGCTGGCGCCGAACTGGCAGCTCGACCTCGGCTATCGCTATGTCCGCATCGAAAACGCCGGTCTCGGCGGCGGGCTGTCGGATTTCAGCCAGGCGGCGCATGAGGTGCGGCTCGGCGTGCGCTACCTCTTCGACTGAGGCGCGTTCGACTGGGGCGCGTTCGACTGGGGCGCGCACCGGCGGGCCGGGCACGGTGCCCAACCCGCCGGCGGGGCGCCTTTCAGCGGCAGCCGGACAGGATGCGGTTGGTGGCGGCGGTCACACCGTTGAGCGAGAACACATAGCTCGTGTCATTGCCGCGCGCGGAAGTGGCGCTGATGCTCATCTGGCTGCCGCCGCGCAGCGCTTCCAGAAAGGCCGGCTCGCGCTCGGCCCGGCGCAGCCAGGCGCTGCTGCCCTCGGTCATCATCACGAACTTGTCGTCGCCAATGCTGGCGACCACCTGCGAACCGGCGGCGAAGCTGTAGCCGGTCTGGAAACTCACCTCGGTGCGCTGCGCGGTGTTGGCCAGGGCGGTGACAAAGAACGTCACATCGCCATGGGTGAGGCTCTCCGGTTTTTTCGCGATGGGCGTGCTGATGGTATAGCATTGCGGCTTGCCATCGACGTTGAAGCGCCAGGTGCTCCAGTCCTTGTACTCACCCATTGCTGTCGGCTTGGCAGCCATGGCAGCCGTGCTGGCAAGGAACATCACACTCAGTGCGATGGCGGTCCGTCCAATCATGGGGGGAAGCCTCCTCTCGTCTGTGGTTCAGCGCAGAAGACTTGTCGCCCCGCGTTAAGACCGCGTTAAGGCACGGGGCGCGATCGCGATCACAATGTGGACAGGCTGCCCGGTATGCGCCGGTGTGGCGGCGGCCTGCCGCATTTCCGGCCGGATCACTTCAGGCCGCACGGCTTCGCCGGGGGAGGCGCTCGGGGCCCTGATGGGGCGCAACATCAGAGCGCATAGTGGAGCAGATACATCGCCCCCATGATGAAGAGAGCGATAGAGAACGTGTAGTCCAGCATGATATCGAACATCTTCTAGGCACTTCTGTCTTGAGGCACGTGAATGCAGGTCGGCAGAGATTTCTATTTGCCGCCTATGCGGTGAAAGCGTCGGTGGGTTGCGTAAATAGCCCTTGGTGGTTGCAGGTCCGTCAGCATCGCCATCCCTTCCAGCGTCTGACAAGCAGGTGACGACGAACCCCGCGCTGCAGTTCCATACCGTTTGACGGTAAAATGAGCCCGCGCGTGCGGCGGGCGAAAAAATCGTCTCCGGTTCGGGCGGGGGCGCACTTAGCCGCCGATCCGCGCCTGCGCTGACGCGGGCACGGCGCGGATTTTTTGCCCCTTGCGTTTCGTTCCCGCCGGGAGTAGACCCCTTCTCGGGCTACCCCTCCCCACCGAGGGGGCCGTGCAAAGCGCGATTTTTGATCTTTGCAAGTCTTGTAAGCATTTGTTTCTTATAGTCTTTTTTGATGCTTCTGATGTCGGGGAAATCTCCGGCGCTAGCGTTTTGTGTCAGATTTGAGCCAATCTTCTTGATCAGACCGTTCCGCGCCCTGTCGCTCGAATTGTCGTAATGGGTGCCCCAATAGAGGTTGGCGGCGCGGTTATCGGTGGGCACATCATTCCTGTGACAAACGATGTGTCCAGGGCTCGGTTGTGGGCCAATGAACGCAATGGCCACAGCCCTATGGGCTTGCATTGTGCCCTTTCGCGATCCCGTCGAGTAATTGAAGCGGAGATGCCCCGTTCGGGTCGCCCGCAGCTTTATGAGGTGTCCTGGGCGGGCTCCATGGCCTGACGCCCTCCTCCGGATTTGCCCGCTTCGGCTGACCTCATAGTCTTCCAAGTCTGGAATAGGGCGCCATTCAGAGCCACGCGCCAGATCACCAAACACTAGATGGATACCTCGCATTGCCGCAAGCGAGCAGAGCCGAATAATCGCCAACTCGCGCGGTTCGGCTTCTGCCTTTCCGTCCAGAATTGACTTTGCATATCCCGGAGCGCACCCGAGCAAGGTTGCGATCAGATAATGGTCAATCCCGCGTCGCCTGAGAGCGGAAAGTGTTTGATGGTCAAGCCTTTCCATAATTTCTCTGAGGCAGGAAGGCGGTATTCGAGACAATCCGATCCGTGATCGTTTCGTCTTCCATGGCGTGACCATAGGTCGCGAAAACGTGCTGAACGTTCTTCCAGCCGCCGCGCTTGGCCACCGTGACCGGATCGACGCCCGCGTGAAGCATGGCGGTGGCGAAGCCGTGCCGGCAGGCGTGCGGCGAGAGCGGGGCAATCTTCGCCCGCTTCACGGCCGAATCCCATGACTTGCGGACGCTGTCGCGCTCGACATAGCGGAAGACCGTGTCGCGATCGCGCTTGCAGTTCGCCATGGCGACGAGCAGCGGCGCGGGGAGGTGAGCGAAGCGCTCTTCGCCATAGAGCTTGGTTTGCCGGATCTTCGCCTTGCGGGCGGTGAAGTCCACATCTTCCCAGCGCACGGCGAGGGCTTCGGAGATGCGCGCGCCGGTGAGAAACATGAAGCAGGCGAGAGCACCGAGGTGCGGCGGCGCGTGCCGCATGAAGGCCTGCACCCATTCCCATGTCACCGGGATCTTCTCGACCTTCGCCACCTTGAAGCGGGCGACGGTGAGCGGGGAGCATTTGCCCAGGCTGGCGGCGTGATTGATGATCGCCTGTGTGGGGGCGATCACCTCGCGGTTACGGGTCGCCGCCTTGTGGCTGGGGTAGAGCGTGACGGCGGCCTGACGCACCTGGCCCTCGGTGATGTTCTTCACCAGGGTGGTTTTCCAGAAATCCATCATCCGCAGGGTGCGATGATCGCCCTTGCCGGCCTGGGTGTAGAGCGCGGCAGCCTGGGCGAAGGTCAGGACGGCCGAGGGGCCATCAAGATGACCTTTCCACGCTTCTGCCTCCCTTTCGGCGGCGATGCGCTGCGCAATTGCCTTGTCACCTGTGCCCGTAGAGCCTCGAAGTCGCCGGCCGGCAACGGTGCCCCGGAAGTGCCAGATGTCGCCGCGCTTGTAGATTTTGACGGGCATGGGCGGCTGGCCTCCAGAATGGCCCGGACATCGGCCTCGGTGAAAAGCATAGTCTTGCCGATCACACGGCAGGCGCCAAGCTTTCTCGCGAGCGCACGGAGATGGCGCTCGGAGCAGCGGAGTTCGGCGGCGACCTCGGCGGGAAGGCGAAGGTCCATCATCCCCCGCCCCCCTGAGTCGCATCGTCGCCATAGCGGTACGTATCGGCCTTGCCGCCAGTCTCCTCGCCGGTTTCGAGATCGACGACGGGCGAGCCTTCCAGGCAGGCCGCGTGGCAAATGCCCTCGGTGATATCGGTTGCGCAGAGGTCATCGACCTTGAACGGCTTGGCGCAGATCGGGCAGCGGTGTTCGTCCGTTGCCCATGCCATATACGTGGCAAGCTCATCCCGTGTAATCAGCGCGTGGTCGGGGTAGTCTGCAGGGGATGTTCGATCGTCCTTTTCGACCAGATCAAGCCACGCCTTCTCCCCAAGCGGATGCGACGACCCATCCTGTGCCGGATCGGGCGCGGGGGTGGGTTCGACGGCAACCGGCAACGCCGAGCCCGTCGGTTTAGCGGCCTGCTTCGCCCGGATCGCATCGACCTTCGTCCAGATGCGGGCGAGTTCGGTTTCCCCGGCCGCGTGCATGTCGAGATCGTGTGCGAGGCAGAAGGCCGCGAGCGTCACCATGGAGCCGCCGACTTCCTGCGCCGGCTCGCCCTTCGGCCGCGACCAGACATAGCTCGACAGGCTGGCAATACGCTCGCGCGGGTAGTCAACGGATTGCAGAAGCTCCAGCACCTCTTCGAGCAGGCGGTCGCCGCGCTCCAGTTTGTCGGCGGCGATGGCCGGGCCGAAGCAGGCAAGCATCCAAGGCTGCACACGCTGCTGGAATGACGCCCTTGCCGGCGCCGCAGCCACCATGGCGCTGTAGAGGGTGCTTGACCGTCGCGCCGGGTCTTTGCACCAGGCGTCCCGTCCTGCCGCAAGCTGGGTGTCGGTGGGCTCGACCGGCACCATTTTCCATTCGCCGCTCATGTGCTCGCTCCGTGGATAACTGCCCGCAGCGCGGCGATGGCGCTGTCGAGGATGCCGAAACACTGCGCATCGGTCGCCACCAGACAGAGCGCGAGGAAGGCCAGAAGAAACAGGTTGACGGGCTTGGACGGGTTGTCGGTCACGCTGCCCTCCTGCATCGGGCGCGGCGGCAGAACTCGCTAAATGTCAGATCGGGCCAGCAATCGGAGACCTTGAGCCAGAGGGAGTACTTGGCCTTCCCCGCCGACAGGGACGCCATGAAGGTTTCGTGACCGTCGAAGGCGACGATGAATGACCGGTGCCCGTCGCCGATCTCTTTCAGATGCGATGCCAGCGCCTCGCGGCCGGCCTGGGTCACACCGAAAAGCCGCATATCGCCATGGCGACCGCGCTCCTCCCAATGAGGTGACGCGGCCATTTCTACGGCGAGCGCCCCGTCAGTGGCGAAGTGGTCGCGGTATGTCGCGCCAAGTGGATCAACATGGCGACCAAGCGCATGGTCGATGTTATCCATTGCCTTGTCGTCTAGGTACCGATCGACGCGCGGGTTGGTTGCCCAGCTATCCATGGGGCGGCCGTTTTTGCTCATGCCGCTTCTCCCTCGCCGAAGAGGGCACCCTGTTCCGGCCGGCGGCGGAGCACCTGCAGCCAGACGACGGCGACAAGGGCGGGGTCGTCCGGGTTGCGCAGGCGGATGGGCTTGTTCTCCGCCGTCGACCAGATCTCGATCGTGCCGCGCCCCAGCGCCTCGATCGCCTTGAGGGCGAAGGCAGGGCGAATGCCGATGCGGCCGGGGCCGGTGCGCGCAACGATGGGGGCGCTCTCTGCGCCGTAAATGCCCTCGGAATGGTTGTCGAGCCAGAGGGACAGGTCACCCTCTTCGCCCCATTCCAGCCCCACGGCGCGCTCGTCGCTGCCGGCGACGCTGGCGAGGCGCTTGAGTGCGGCGGTGAAGCTGTCGCCCGCCACCGTGAGGCACGTGCCTTCGGCCGGCGGGATCACCCGCTCATAGGACGGGAAAATGTTCTCGATCAGCCGGGTGACGTAATGCAGCTTCACCCCGCTTGTGGCGCCCCGCACGGCGACGACGTTCTCGCCGGCATGGATTTCCAGCGGCACCTCGCCGAGGCGCAGGATATGGGAGACGCTTTCAGCCGGCAGCATGAGCCCGCGCGGACGGGCGGCGCGGACTCCTTCGGCTTCCCGCCTTTTCGGCAGATCCTGCGCGCCCTCGGGCGCCTCGACATCGGCGGCGAGCAGGACATAGCTGTCCGTCGCGGCGCCCCACAGCGTGCCGTCATCTTCCGAGGTGTGGAGATAGACGCCCTCCAGATAGGCCAGCGCCGGCTGGCTCTTGGCGGCGGCGGCGCAGGGCAGATCGAGCACCCGGCGGACTTCCTCCGGCATCAGCATGAAGCGGGCCGTGGCGCCGTTCGGCTCGAAAGCGGAGGGGAAATCGCCGGCCGGCAGAACGTGCAGCTGATAGCGACTGCGGCCAGCCTTGAGCGTGGCGAGGGCGTCGCCCGCGTCGAAGCTCACTTGTGAACCTTCCGCGAAGTCCTTCACCAGCCGGGCGAGGATGGCCGCTTCCACACAGGCCGAGCCCTCGCGCGACACGACCGCCGGGATTTCGGCCTCGGCATAGGCATCGTGATCCGTGGCGGCGATGAAGAGGCGATCCCCTTCCGTGCGCAGCCGCAGCATGGCGAGCATGGGGATCTTGGCCTTGGCCTTCGCCAGATGGCCGACCGCGTTGAGGGCGGCGAGCAGGTGGGTGCGCTCGGCAATGAGCTTCATGGGAGCCTCACAGAAAGGTGGCGCCGAGGGGCGTGTCGGCAAAGGGACGCGCCGTAGCCCGGTGGCGGGCGCGCTCAGCGGCAATCGTGCGAGCAAGGCTTTCCGCCATGGCGACGGTGTATTCGTCGCGGCAGGCGGCCTCGCTCTGCCATTTCGGGCGGGTGAGCAGGGACAGGCGGTGCAGCGCCTCAGCCGTCTCGCCGGCGCGCGCGAGATCCCACGCTTCGCCGATGATCGTCTCGACGATCGGGGGGGCTCGATCTTGATGAGATACCAGTGGCGCAGTTCCTCGAAGTCCACATCATCCGCTGCGTCGTCGATAGCCTTCTGGACGCCAGGCCAATCGACAGGCACGCCCGCGCGCAGACCATCCTCGGCCTCGCTGAGGACTGAGGCGAGTTTCTCCTCGAAAGCCTGCTGGCACTTGAAGGCCACCCAGGTGGCTATGTGGTCGAAATGCTCCTCTTCCATCTCGACGGCGCGGAGGGGTTTCGGTGCCATCTCACCCCTCCATCGTCTGGCCGAGAGGGGTGCGCTCGAACGGGATCATGCCGAGCGCCTGCATGTAGAGATCGACAATCGCCTCGTGCTCGGCGCGCTGGTCGGCGTCCTGTTTGCGCATGCGCAGGATGGCGCGCAGGGCCTTCACGTCGAAGCCCGTGCCCTTCGCCTCGGCGAAGACATCCTTGATGTCATCGGCGATGGTCTTCTTTTCCTCTTCCAGCCGCTCGATCCGCTCGATGAAGGATTTCAGCTGTTCCTTCGCGAAGCCGGCGGCGGCGTCGGCAAGGGACGTATCGTCGGGCTGTTCGTTCGGCCGTTCGGCCGCCTGCTCCAGCGCCGACGTGGTTTCGGTCGCCTTGGTGGATTTGCGCGGCCGGGGCGCCTCGCTGCCCCAGCGCTCGACGGGGGACTTGGCCATCACGACCTCCTGTCGCTGCCGGGCCGGGCGGCCGGGCGGTGCGGGCGATCCGGCCTACTCTCCCCGCCCTTGCCGGCCGCGACGCAAAGCGCCGCGATCGAGAGCAGCAGGGCGATGACCGCGATGTCTGCCACCGAGAGGGTGATGGTCGCGTCATCCGCCGCCGCTTCTGCCGCGCCCGCCGCGCTGGCGGCGAGCAGCAGGCCGGCGGCGCCGCTGAGGGCGATGCCCCACAGCGCCCAGGCGAGGCGGGCGGATGGCGAGAGACGGCGCAGGCGGGCGAGCATGGGAGCCTCCTCCTCGCTCACGACAGGATGCCGACCCAGACAAGGCCGACGGCGATGGGGGCGAAAACGGCGACAAGCCGCCATGCCTCACGCAAGGCGAGGCTGATATCGCGGGCGGTGATGGGCGCGGGAGCGTGCATGGGGTGCCTCACTCGCAGCCGGGGCCGACGGCGCCGGGATCGTCCGGCGAGACAAAGCGCTTCCACGGGCGCCAGCCGCCGGCGGGGCTGCCCTTCGGGCACCAGAAGCCCCATTCGCGCACACGCGGGCCGACGATGAAGAGCGTGATGGCCGGCCGCGGCGCCATGGCGCGCGGCGACCATGTGAGCGCGAGGCGATGGGCGAAACGCGCGCCGCGCCAGACGATGGCGCCGGGCGTGAGGTGGCGGGTGCGCTGGTGCGCCGGCTCCGCCGCCAGCGCCGGGATGGGCGCATAGGTCTCAATCAGCTCGCCCTGCAGCAGGATGGACAGCGAGGGCCATGGGTGATCGTGCAAAGCGCGGTCATCATCATCCCGCTGGAAATCGTGCAGATAGATGTTGAAGAGAGCGTTGCGCGGCAGGAGCCACCAGCGGCGCATATAGGGGCGCTCCGTCCCGCCGATGAGCATATCCGCCGGGCGGCGGGCCATGACGGCGAGGGCGGCGCGCAGCAGGCGGCGGCGGAGGCCGGCGGGGAGGTGCAGGGTCATTGCACCGCTCCGTGCGCCCCGGCGCGCATCAGATCCTTTGCATCAGCGGCGGCGCATCTGGCGCCTTCCGTGATGTCGTCGATCACCTCTTCGACAGAACGCCCGGTGGCGACGCTCACCGTGCAGGCATAGGTGCCGAGCATGTACGCCATGGCGATGAGCATGGTGGAAATGGCGTGCTGGGCCGGCACCTCGCGGCGCTCCGTCTCGCCGCACAGCGCCTGAAAGCCGGCATTGGCGATGCCCTTGATCTGGGGAAAGGTCGGCGGCGACATGGCGCGCTCCGCATGGGGTGATGGAGGTGCCGTCTCTCCGGCTGTCAGGCGCAAAGCGCTGGAGAAAGAGCCGGGGCGCGTGCGGGCTGGGGGTATGAAGAACGCGCCCCGGCGAGTGCCCGGCGGCAACGAGGAACCGCCGGGCAAGCCCTGGGAGAAGGCTCAGGAGAGGTGGCGGGAGGCGCGGGCGCGGACGGTTTCCAGCGCGTCCGGAAGCGTCTCGACCAGCGCGGGCTTGGACCAGCCGAGCGTCAGCAGGTCTTCCTCCTGCATGCTGCCCTGGCGGGCGATGATGGCCTCAATTTCGCGGGCGAGGCTCTCGACCGTGTCGCCATAGGCTTCGGCCCGCACGGCGGCGGACACACGGTCGCAGATGGCGCCGAATTCGGAAGGCCAAGCTGCAAAAGCTGCCGCAATGCTTTCAACCGCCGCCTTCGTTTCGTCCGACAAGGCAGAGGCAGAAAAAAGGCCTGCACGAGTAGCTTCGGCACGCGCACGCAGTTCATCGGAAACTGCATCGCAAATGGCGCCGGCCTCATGGGGCGGCAGCGCGAGGGTGGGCAGGGAAGAGAACGGGCGGTGCATCGGAGGGTGCTCCCATCGTTGGGGTGATGGGGCATAGTGATAGCTTAGCTAACAATCCGCCGC
This sequence comes from Ancylobacter polymorphus, assembly GCF_022836935.1. Lineage (NCBI taxonomy): Bacteria > Pseudomonadati > Pseudomonadota > Alphaproteobacteria > Hyphomicrobiales > Xanthobacteraceae > Ancylobacter > Ancylobacter polymorphus. Next base: position 2,127,699 of record NZ_CP083239.1, read on the forward strand.
AACGGAAAATGTGAGTATGGCTATCAACGTGACTGCGGATAAGCGAGTTCAGCTATCATCCGGCCACCGGAATGGGCAGAATCACTCGATGTCGCAGAGGTTTGTAGGTTCGCTGTGAGATGCCTAGCGCCTCCCCGGCCGGGAGGCTCCTATTGCTCGACCGCCGCTTCGGGCGCTGCGATGGGCGTAGGGGGGCCGCCTGCCGCGAAGATTTCGGAGCACATTGAAGACGACCACTCTCCCCAAGGATCTTCGGTCGGCATGATCTCTGAAATCAGCCCATTTGGCTGGGCGATGATCTGTACCGCGCATTTGCGCACAACTGTCGACGCTGGATAGTAGGTTGTTCGTGCGCTTGGTGTCGAAAATCGGCCGCCGCCATAGACTGTTGTGTGGGCGGTAGCCGGCATGTGGTAGACGTTCGCCTTCGACTGCCAAGTGTAGAGCACGCGGCCATCTGAAAGGTCTTGAGTGGTGCGCGGCGGTCCGTACTTCATTATGAAGGAATCGAACGGCTGGCCGACCCACTGAGAGGCCATTGTCTGCTTTGCCTGGTCGGTGGTGCATCCTGCTAAAGCGATAGCGCCAGCGGCAGCCGCTAGCCAGCGACAAAGTCTCATGATGCAGCCTCCCCAGACCTAGGGTCAGGCTGCCTTGTCGCCCTTGGGTCCGTCAACCTGCTGTTGCAGAAACCGCATGTAGTCGAGCGCTTTTTCCCGCTCCGCCGGCTTGAGCGCTTCCCAGATCGACCATGGGGCGCCGACCTGCGTGGGATCGCGCATGATCAGGTCCGCCGGCTCGCAATGCATCGCGCCAGCCAAGGCCTCCAGCATGGGCTGGGTATAGCCTGTCTCGCCGCGCTCAAGCTGCGAGATCGCGCCGTGGGTGACGCCCACGATTTCGGCCAGCTGTTCCTGCGTCAACCCGCGGTGCTTTCGCCACTGCCGAATGAAGTGGCGCGGCTTCGGCGGTTTGAAGTTGGTGCGGACTTTAGCCATGCGCACATTGTGCGCCCGGGTGTGCAGCGCACCAGACAGATGAACTAACACGAGCCTTGCGCCAGAATGTTAGTTTGGCTATCAATTGCGGCATGTCTCATTTGCTCGAAATCCTCCCCAAGCGTCGCGGCATCGTTTCCGAGATCGCGCGTGCGTGCGGCATCACCCACGGCGCTGTGTCTCAGTGGCGGAAGGTCCCCGCCGAGCGGGTGCTGGACGTGGAGCGCATCACCGGCGTGCCGCGCCATGCGCTGCGGCCCGACCTTTACCCGCCGCCCACTGTGCCGCCGGCGGCTTCCCCCGAAAATGCCAATCACCCGGAGGTGTTGGGATGAGCGCTCCCTCTCGTCTGAGACTTTGCTTCGACGCACGGCCGGCCGAGCGGGCGACGGCCCGCCTGCTAGCGCTTGCCGAGGCGGGACAGATTTCGCCGGAAGTCGGCCAGCTTCTTGTCGACGGCCTGGAGGCTCTCTTTCAGTTCCGAACTGTCGATGGTGATGACCTCGGCGCAGCCGCCGCAGACGATTTGCGGGTCGTGCTTGAGCCGACCGAGCGTCTCCTTGTTCTCGTGCCCGCATTGCGGACAGGGGACGGCGATCTCGGCATTGTCGAAGAGGTTCATGTTTCGTCTCCGTGTGCGCCTGACGCGGGGATGAAAGGGGATGGCGCGGTTGCATCGCGCCATCCCCGCCATACTGACACACCCGCCCCGGCTGTGCCTGCGTCTTCGTGCAGCACGGAGGGCGAGGCGCCATGACCGGCTTCTGCGCCTTTCGCGCCGGCCAGATGGTCGAGTGCGTGGATGACGGCTGGGTGAGGGCGGGGCAGGACGCCCCGCCTATCCCGCTGCCGGTTTCCGGCTGTGTCTACACCATTGCCGATCTCAAGCCGTTCGGCGGCGGGGTGTTCCTGCATCTGGAGCCCTTCGGCCCGGAGATCTGGTTTCTCTCCGCCCATTTCCGCCCCGTGCGGCCGACCTCGATCGAACCCCTGCGCGCGCTGCTGGCGCCGCTGGGGGCGCGTGAACGGGAGATTGCCTGATGAGCAAGCGCTTGCTTCCCGGGAGCGCACATGACGCGCTCGACAAGATGTTCGACAGCATCGGCCGCACGCACGGCTCCGCCGCTTCCGAGGGCATCTACATCGCCGCCAGCATGCTCGACGTTTCGCACTGGACGCTGCGGGCGCAGCTGAACCCGGACAAGACGGGCTCGGAAATCTCCTATGCCAAGGTGGTGCAGTTCACCCGCGCCTTTGGCTGCACGGACGCGGCCGAGCACCTGGCGCTGTGCGCTGGTGGGGTGTTCGTGCCGCTGCCGCGCGAGGGGGACGCTGTTGCCGCCCTGACGGCGGATGCGATGCGGGAGATGGGCGAAGCCGTGGCGCGCATTTTCGCCAGCACGAGCCCGCTTTCCGAGGGTGGCGCGGCGATCACGGCCAATGAGGCCCGGGCGGCGCTGCCGGAGGTGCACGAGGCGCTGGTGGCGCTGAGCAACCTCTATTCCCGCCTCCGTGAAAAGGCGGAGGGCTGAGCATGGGCGCGAACGCAAAACGTGCCCGCTTCACCGCCAAGGGGCGCAGCGAGGCGCTGGCGCGGCACATGGCCGGGCTGCGGCTGGATGGCGAGGCGGAACGGCGGCTGGCGGCCACGGCCGGGGTGAGCCTGCGGGTGTGGCGGCGCGCTGCCTGCGCGCACCCGGTGGCGGCCGATGCGCATATGGCGATCTGCGCCGTGCTGTTTCTCGATCCCGTATGGCTGAAGGCCTCAACCGCGCCCCGCCCGGCCGGGCCGGTGTGCTGGGCGACGCTGGGCGCCGGGGTGCGGGTGACGCGCGAGATGCGCGGGCATGGCGTGCGCGAGGCGGCGAAGGCGGCGGGCGTGAGCGCCGCCACCATCTCGCGCTGCGAGAACGGGCGGGTGCTTTCCTTCGACGGGCTGGCGCGGCTGGCCGCTTATGTCGGCCCGCACCCCCGCCAATACACCGTCGCGATCCCGGATCGGCCTGCGGCCGTCCGGGATGACGGCCGGGGAAGCTCCACGGGAAACACCCACTGTAACAGCTTGAAATTGCAGGAGGCGGGCGATGCTTGACCGCACGGACGCGCCCGCGCCTGCGGGCGGCGGGCTTTTCGACCTCGACACCGCCATGTGCCGCTGGCCGCTTTGGGCTTTCCATGAGCGGGCTGTCGACGGCGGGCGCTATTGCGGCGCCGGGGTGGTGGAGGGCGCCTATTGCCGCCACCACGCGACGCTGGCCTATGCCCCGCCGGAGAAGCGGCGGGCCAAGCCGCTTTCCCCCTTCGTTCTGCCGGGCGTGATGCCGCGCCCGGTGCCGAGACAGCTGGATGACCTCGGCTCCGTCCAAGACGGCTGTAAAATGTCAAGCGACGGGCAAAGCGGGCGGGAGGAGGCGCTGGCAGCCCCTCCCGCCTTGCCGGCCGGGATGGGCGGGGGCGTGACCCTTGCCGACCCGCAGGCGCAGATGCTGCGCGAGGCGATGGCACGGGCGCGGCGGGAAGGCCGGAACCGGCGCCATGCCGCTTTGCCCGATCCCGCGCCACGGGTGATCGACACGGCCCTGCCCAGCCGGGAGGAGGCGGCTCTGCCCGCCGCCCTGCCGGAGCCGGACGCCGTGGACGCCGCGCTTGCCGGTATTGCCGCCGGGCCGAGCAATGAAGAGGCGCTGCATATGCTGCGCCTGCTGCTGCGCGACGCATTGCCCGGCCGGGTGCTCTACCTCTACGGCCCGGCCGGTTGCGGCAAGAGCCTGATGCTGGCGGCGGCGCGTGTGGCGCTGCCGGTGGGGCATTTGCGGCTGCTGGACGATGCCCACGACGCGACGGAGGCGCGGTGCCGCCAGATCACCGGGGGCGGGGTGCGCGGGCTTGCCGTGGGGCGGCTGGCACCGAGCGATTGCCGCGCCCGCGAGGCGCTGGCCGGCGCCGTGGTGGTGGCGATTGCCGCGCCTGACCCGGCGCTGTGCCGGGCCGCGCTGGAGATCGAGGCGCGACGGCTGGTGCGCGTGCTGGACGCGGCGGCGATGGATGCGCTTCTGGCACTGGACCTGCCCTTGCCGGCGCAGGTGGCGACGCTGCGCACGTTGGTGCTGGGTGGCGGGCCGGTGACGGCGGAAGCGATCGCCGCGCACGCCGCTCAGCTGACGCCAGCCAAGGTGCCGTCGCCCGTGCGGATTGACGATGTGCAGCGGGTGGTGTGTCGCCACTATGGCGTGACACGCGAGGATCTTCTCTCGCAGCGCCGCACCGCGAGCGTGGTGAAGCCCCGGCAGATCGCGATGTATCTCGCCAAGGTGCTCACCCTTCGCTCGCTTCCCGAAATCGGTCGGCGCTTCGGCGGGCGCGACCACACGACCGTGCTGCACGCGGTGCTGAAGCTGACGCGGCAGGTGGAAATCGACGCCGCGCTTGCCGCCGAGGTGGCGAGCCTTACCGCCGCGATACGGGAGGCGCGATGATGGCTCCCTTTTCCTTCGACAGCCTGCCGCCCCGGCTGGCGGCGTTGACCGCGCTGGACTCCGGCAAAGGGTGCTGGGTGTGGCAGGGCGCCGACAGCGGCAGCGGGCGCGGCGGCGGCTATGGCCGCGTGAAATGGCAGGGCGTGACCCAGGCCGTGCACAAGGTGGTGTGGCACATCGCCGGCGGGCGCCCGCTGCGCAAGGGCGAGCAGCTGGACCACGAGTGCCGGGTGCGCCGCTGCTGCAACCCGGCGCATCTGCGCCCCATGTTCCAGCCGCGCAACATGAAGCTGGCGCATGCCCGCCGCCGCGCGGACTTCACGGCGGAGGCGGTGCGGTGAGCGACCTTTCCGCCTATCACCAGTTTCTCGCTGCCAAGGCGATTGTCGACCCGCCGAGCGGCATTGCCGCGCCTTCCGGCCTGCCGGAATGCTTGTTCGAGTTCCAGCATGCATGCACAAGCTGGGCGCTGCGGCGGGGGCGGGCGGCGCTGTTTGCCGGCACGGGGCTGGGCAAGAGCCTGATGGAGCTTTCCTGGGCGGATGCCGTGCAGCGGGAGACGCAGGGCGATGTGCTGCATTTGGCGCCGCTGGCGGTTTCTGCCCAGCTGGGGCGCGAGGCCGGGAAGTTCGGCCTTGCCGCCCGGGTGGTGAAGGCGGGGCGCGACGCTGAGCCGGGCACAAGCATCACCAACTATCAGAAGATTGACCGCTTCGACCTGTCGCGCTTTGCCGGGGTGATCCTCGACGAGTCGTCCATCCTGAAATCCACCGATGGGCATTACCGCACGCGGCTGATCGAGGAATGCGCGCGCATTCCCTACCGGCTGGCGGCAACCGCCACCCCGGCGCCGAACGACTTCATGGAATTGGGCAACCATGCCGAGTTTCTCGGCGTGATGAGCTACACCGACATGCTCGCCACCTTCTTTGTGCATGACGGCGGCGACACCCAGAAATGGCGGCTGAAGGGCCACGCCGAGGAGGATTTCTGGCGCTGGATGGCCAGCTGGGCGGTGATGTTGCGCCGGCCTTCCGACCTCGGCTTTGACGATGGCGCCTATGCGCTGCCGCCGCTCCACCAGATCGAGCACCGGGTGGAGGTGGAGCTTTCCGGCGAGGGCTTCGGCCTGTTCGCGCCCATGGCGGTGACGATGAAGGAACGGCTGGCGGCGCGCCGCGACAGCGTGGGCGCCCGTGTTGCCCGGGCGGCGGCGCTTACTCCGGCGGATCGCCCCTTCGTGTGGTGGTGCAACCTCAACGCCGAGAGCGAAGCGATCACCGCCGCCATCCCCGGCGCTGTGGAGGTGCGGGGCACCGACATCGACGACGTGAAAGAGCGCAAGCTGGTCGACTTCTCCGAAGGGCGCATCCGCGTGCTGGTGACGAAGCCTTCCATCGCCGGCTTCGGGATGAACTGGCAGCACTGCGCCGACACCGGCTTTGTCGGCCTGACCGACAGTTTCGAGCAGGTGTATCAGGCCATCCGCCGCTTCTGGCGCTTCGGCCAGACGCGCCCAGTGAATGTGCATTTCGTGGTGGCGGCCACCGAGGGCGCCGTGCTGGCGAACCTGCGCCGCAAGGAGGCCGATGCCGAGCGCATGGCCGCCGCCATGGTGCGCCACATGGCCGACCTTTCCACCCGCGCCGTGCGCGGCGTGGAGCGCGAGCGCCCGGCCTATGCGCCCGGGCACCCCTTTGTTCTCCCCGAATGGATAGGAGCCGGCGCATGATGGCCGCCCGCGAGATCCGCGCCGTCGAGCAGGTGGTGACGGACACCCACGCCCTCTACCAGGGCGATTGCTGCGAACTGATCCGCGCCATTCCCAGCGGAACGGTGCATTTCGGCGTGCATTCGCCGCCCTTTGAAGGGCTCTACAAGTTCTCGAATTTCGACCGCGACCTTTCCAACAGCGAGGGCGGGCTGTTCTGGGAGCATTATGCCTTTCTGATCGCCGAGCTGCTGCGGGTGACGATGCCCGGCCGGCTGCACAGCGTGCACTGCATGCAGCTGCCCACCAGCAAGATCCGCCACGGGCATATCGGCATGCGGGATTTCCGCGGCGAGATCGTGCGGGCTTACGAGGATGCCGGGTGGATTTTCCATTCCGAAGTGTGCATCTGGAAAAACCCGGTGGTGGCGCAGCAGCGCACCAAATCCATCCGCCTGCTGCACAAGCAGGTGTTGAAGGACTCCGCCCTCTCCGGCCAGGGGCTGGCGGATTATGTGCTGACCTTCCGCAAGCCGGGCGACAATTCCGAGCCGATCAGCGGGCCTTTCGAGACCTTTCACGGCGAGGGGCTCGACCTTTCCCGCCCGGCCTATGAGCGCTGGTGTGCCGGGCTGGAGGCGGGGGCGAAGCCCTGGCCCTATGACACATGGGTGTCGACGCTGATCTGGCAGCGCTACGCCTCGCCGGTGTGGATGGACATCAACCAGACGCGCACCCTGCAATATCGCAGCGCCCGCGACGCCAAGGACGAGCAGCATATTTCGCCGCTGCAGCTCGACGTGATCGAGCGGTGCCTCGACCTGTGGAGCAACCCGGGCGACACGGTGCTGACCCCGTTCCTCGGCATCGGCTCCGAGGTTTATTGCGCCGTGCGCATGGGGCGGCGTGGCATCGGGTTTGAACTGAAACCCAGCTATTTCGCGCAGGCGGTGCGCAACTGCGCCCGCGCCGGCCAGCCCGAGGATGAGGGGCTGTTCGCCACTGACGAGGCGGCCGACCTCCTGCCGGAGGCGGCGGCCGACCTCCAAGTGGAGGCGGCGGAATGACGCGCGAACTGCTTCCCGTGCGGCGCTTTGCCGAAAGCATGAGCTTCACGCTCGGCAATATCTTCTATGTCGTCACGCTCGGTTACTACGATGACGGGCGCGTGGGCGAAGTGTTCGTCGGCGGGCCGAAGAGCGGCTCCGACGCCGAGACCAATGCCCGCGACGCGGCGGCGATCCTCTCCATTGCCATGCAGTACGGCGTGCCGCCCGCCGCCTTTGCGACCGCCGTGCATCGCGACAGCGAAGGCGTGCCGCTGGGGCCTATCGGCGCCGTGGTGGACCATCTCGCCGCGCCGGCGGCGCCCTCTAGCGGGGAGGGGGCATGATGGTTGTCCGGCTGGTTTCGCAGCAGACACAGCACGACCTCGATGTCGCGCGCGCCAAAGAGGCTGTCCTGTGGGCTGTGCGGCGCGTGGCTGCCCAGATGTTGAGGCTGGCTTCCGGTTCCGGCGATGAATTGAAGTTCGCCAATGAACTGATCGCCATGACGCAAGTCATGAATGCCTGCCTCGAATTGACCGGCGAGACGTTCGGGGATGGGTGGATCAAGCACGCGCTCGATGCAGGGGCCGTGAGCCGGGAGTGCCGGCCGTGGTTCGACCCGTCATCTCTTAGCGAGCACGAGCAGACGATTTTTCGTTTGGAGAACGACATCGTCAAATACGCGCTTCGATCTTATGCGGCTGCGCTGCTCGACCAGAAGTCGATCGAGAACGCGAACCACCATCGTATGATCGGCGCCATTCACGCCCGTGACGCAGCCCTCACGAAGAAATGGGGGCGGGGATGAGCAACGAAGCGCAGGCATGGGCATCGAAGCTCGACATCGTGCTGGGTTCCAGCACGCGCTTCGTGCTGATGGCGCTGGCGAATTTCGCCAATGACGACAATCTCGCATGGGTCGCCCGGCGCACGATCGTCAAATACACCGAGTTGAGCCTCGCCACGGTCACCCGGTCGCTACGCGATTTGGAGGCGCGGGGGCTTATCGAGCGCACGGAGCGCGCGCGGGAAAACGGCTCCCGCACTACCGACATGATCCGGCTGCTGGTCGGCATTTCGCCGCGCTCCGCCGCCCCCCCTTGTCAGGGTGACGAGGGGGGTACTCGTCACCATGACAAGGCCCCCTCGTCACCACGATCAGGCCCCCTCGTCACGGTGACGAGTCCAGATCCCTCACTTGAACCCTCAATTGAAGAAGAATCCCCCCAACCCCCCCAGGGGGCAGGGGTGGGGATTTCAAATTCTGATGGGGAAGGGGAGCAGGGGGCGGCACCGGCCGAGACGGTCGACACGCAGTTCGATGTGCTGTGGGCGCAGTACGGCGCCGACCCGACTGCCAGCCGGGCGAAGGCCCTGCGGGCATGGACCAAGCTCTCCGCCACCGACCGGGCGCAGGCGCTGGCGCTGCTGCCGCGCTTCCTCGACCATTGCCGGGCGAAGAGCCGCAAGATCTGCGATCCCTCGACCTATCTCGCCGAGCGGCGATGGGAGGGGCTGGCCAATCTGCCGGCGCCTGCCGCCAAGGCCGAGGCCGCGCGGCCGGTCGAGACGGACCCGGTGAGCCGGGCCGTGCAATGGGCGATGAGCGGACGCACCGATGAGCGCTGGGTGTTCGTCGCGGCCGACAGCGAGGCGTGGCAGGCGTGGCAGGAGGCCTTCGCGGCGACCGGCAATGCACATCGACTCACCTATGGCCGTTTCCTGACCCGGCTGCCGGATGGGTCCATGGCGCGCCTTCCCGGTCGGAGCTTCCCCATGCGCTACCCGCCCAAGCCGGGCGCCGGCCCGCCGGGCGAGGCGGCGGCGGGCGACGACGAGATGGCGGCATTTGTGGACGGCGGCGGGTGAGGAGAGGCGAGATGGCGAAGCGGGGCAGGCCGAGGAAGGCGGGTAAACGGACGGCATCGGGCCAGCTGTCGCGTTCCACCATCGCGGTGCTGGAGCGGGGCGAGCGCGAGGCGGTGATGGCGCAGCCGCACCGTGCCAGCCTGCCGGAAGAGCTGCGCATGGACCAGCGGGCCGAAAGCGTGATCGGCCGCATGTTCCTGACCGGGGCCATCAGCGAGGCGCAGTATTGGGCGGCGGATCGCTGGCGGGCGCTGGTGGCGCAGTTCCATGTGGTGCTCGCCACGCCGATGACGACGGGCTCCATGCTTGGCCGCATGGTGGCGCCGGCAGCGGGACAGGAGGAGGCTTCCGGCACCGATGAGCGGCGGGAGACGGAAGAGGAGATGCGCGAGCGCGTGCTGACGCAGCACAAGGCGGCGATGGGCGAGATACGCGCGCTCGACTCGGCGCCCCTCATCTTCCGGGCGATGGAGGCAGTTATCCTCAGGGATTGTGCGTGCTCCAAGAGGGAGCAGGAACACCTGCAGCGCGGGCTCGACGCGCTGGCGTGGCTGTGGAAGCTGAGCGATGACAGTGGGTTACGCAAGCGCCGGGTATGGCGCCCGGAGCGTGCCGCGTGGGAGCACGAGGAGCGCGAGATCAGGATCGTTTACAGCGATGCTTGACGGTTGGCAGAAGCTGTGCGCGTATTTGCGCACGAAATGAGATTGTCCAAGTTGTGCCCGGAGCGGAAACGCGGCCGGGCATTGTCGTTTCTGGGGCGTGGCGATGGCGCGGCTGAAGACGCTGCCAGCCCGGCTTGCTCCCGCACCGTCTCGTCTTGCCACCCAGACGCACGCAGGCCCTGATAGAGATCGGGCCCGCAGCATCGCGGCGCCGTGGCGCGCTTGGTACAAGACGGCCCGATGGCAGAAGCTGCGCAGGGCTGTGTTCCTGCGTGACCTGTTCACCTGCCAAATGACCGGATGCGGGAAGATCGAGGCGAACACCTCGCAGCTGGTTTGCGATCACAAGGTGCCGCATCGCGGCGATGACAGCCTGTTCTGGTGCGAAGCCAACCTGCAGACGCTGTGCAAGCCCTGCCACGACCGCGTGAAGCAGGCCGAAGAGCGCCGCATGGGGCATTGACGGCCCGGTGCGGGGAGGGGGGGGCAAAAAGTCCGGAAGGCCCCTCGCCTCCGTACCCGCGCCCCTCATGTTCGGAGATTTTTTCCTGTGAGCGATGAAAATTCCGAGCCGGTGCCGCAGGTCGATCTGTTCGGCCAGCCTATCCTGCCGATCCGTGATCGGCGGGGGCGCCCGTCCTTCAAGAAAGACAAGGTAAATCAAGACTTTGTAGCCGTTCGCGTGGCGGCTGGCTGGACGCAGAAGGCTATCGCCGACGATATGGGCATCGACGAAAAGACGCTGCGCAAACATTTTTCCCGCGAGCTGGAGGTGGGGCGGCTGTCGATCGAGGGGCTGATGCTCGACGTGCTGCTCAAGCTGGTGCGCGAGGGGAAGACGGCGGCTGTCGGGCGGCTGCATGAGATGATGAAAGCCGCCGGGCCGCAGGCGCCCCGCAGCCGCGGCGCGAACCTTGATGAGGACGACGAGGCCGAAGACGACCGGCCGGTGAAGATGGGCAAGAAGGAGCAGGCACAGAGGGACGCGCAGGATATCCCGCCGGACTACGGCGATATCTTCGCGCGGATGCAGAGGCACTGATGTCCGTCTCCTTCGCCTGTCCCGACTGGTTCGCCAAGCTCCAGGCCGGACAAAGCCCGATCCCGGCGTTGCCGCTTGACGACGTGCTGGCCGACTGCGCCGTCGCGCTCTTCAACAAGCTGCGCGTTCCCGACATCGCCGGCATGCCGACCATGGGTGAGGTTGCCGGCGAGTGGATGCGCGACATTGTGCGTGTTGCGTTCGGTTCGATCGAGCCGACGACGGGGCGCCGCTTCGTCGGTGAAATCCTAAACTTGGTCCCCAAAAAAAATGGGAAGACGACCAATGCTGCCGCGCTCGGCCTGATTGCCCTGATGATGAACCGGCGCCCGAATGTCGACGGCATCATCGTCGGGCCGACGCAGGAGGTAGCCGACAAGTGCTTCGCCCAGGCAGCGGCGATGATCGCGGCTGACCCCTACCTGTCGCGGCGCTTCAAGGTGAAGGAGCACATCAAGACGATCATCGATCTGCACGTGGACCCGGTCACCGGCGTGCAGATGAATGCGAAGCTCAAGATCAAGAGCTTCGATCCGAAGGTGGTCACGGGGTCGATCCCCGCCTTTGCGATCCTCGATGAACTGCACGTCATGGCGCACGCCAAATATGCGAGCCGCGTCATCGGACAGATCCGGGGTGGCATGGTGACGAATGAGGAGAGCCTGCTCATCATCATCACCACGCAGTCCGAGGTGGAGCCGTTCGGGGTTTTCAAGGAAGAGCTCGACTATGCGCGCGGTGTGCGTGACGGACGCATCACCGAAGGCGTGCGTATGCTGCCGATCCTCTATGAATTCCCTGAAGCGATGCAGATCGCCGAAGACAAGCCGTGGAAGAACCCGAAGAACTGGCCGGCGGTGCTGCCGAACCTTGGGCGCTCCATCACCATTGATCGCCTGACAGCGGAATGGCGGACGGCGCAGGACAAGGGCGACGGCGCGGCACGCGAATGGGCGTCGCAACATCTTAATATCCAGATCGGCCAGGCGCTGCATCACGGGCGTTGGATCGGGGTCGATTTCTGGCCGGCGGCGGCGGATCGGCGCATCACGCTCGACTATCTGATCGCTCATTCGGACGTGATCACGTTCGGCGGCGATGTCGGCGGGCTCAAGGATCTCTGGGGCCTTGCCGCTCTGGGGCGGCACAAGGTCACTCGGCATTGGATGCTGTGGGTCAAGGCGTGGGCGCAGAAGGTGGTGCTTGAGCGTCACCCCGAAATCGCCGAGCGGCTGCGCGACTATGAGAAGGATGGCGATCTCGTCATTTGCGAGCACGTCACGCAGGACGCTGAGGAGGCCGCTGCCATCATCGTGAAGGTTCGCGAGGAGGGCCTGCTGCCAGCGACCGGAGGCGTCGGGCTCGACGCTGCGGGCGTGACCGGCCTGCTGGAAGAGCTTGCGTCGCATGGCATCACCGAGCCCTGCGTGGCGGCGGTCAACCAAGGTTACAAGCTGTCATCGTCCATTTTCGGTGCGGAGCGCAAGCTCGCCGACGGCACACTGAGGCACTGCGGATCGGCCATGCTCAACTGGACATGCGGGAATCTGCTTGCGGAGGAGCGCGGCCAGAATGTGTACATGCACAAGCGCGCCGACGCCGAAAAGATCGACCCGATGATGGCCGCGTTCAACGCCATTGAGATGATGAGCCGCAACCCCGTCGCCCATAATCCCCGCTCGGTCTACGAGACCCGCGGCGTGCTCTACGTGTGAGGCATCATGAGCGTTCGGGATTGGCTGCGCGGCATGCTGGGTGCCGGGCCGGCATCCGTGCGCGCGAGCGCTGGCGATGGCGGTGTCGCCCTCGACATCAACGACCCGAACTTCGCCGCCCATCTGAGGGGCGGCGCGGAGACGCAGAGCGGCGTGGTGATGACGCCGGACGCGGCGTTGCGGGTGTCGGCGGCTTTCCGGTGTATCGACCTGATCGCCTCCGCCGTCGGGCGCCTGCCACTCCAGCTTGTGCGGGTGCTGTCCGATGGCACCCGAACGATTGAGGCCGATCACCCGCTCTATTGGGTGTTGATGCACGAACCCAATGGCTGGCAGACGCCGTTCGATTTCAAGGCGATGATGCAGGCGCGGGCGCTCCTGCATGAAAATGCCTTCGCTTTGGCCGTGTGGTCGATGGGGCGGGTGATCCGGTTCCTCCCGCTCGATCCGCACCGTGTGAGGGTGGAGCAGCTGCCGGACTATAGCGTCCTCTATCACTACAGCCGCCCCAGTGGCGGCGTGGCCGTCTTCACGCCGCAGGAGATCCTGCATCTGCGCGGGCCGTCGGTGGACGGGCTGAACGGCCTGTCACGTACGCGCTACGCCAGGGAAGCGCTGGGCCTGGCGCTGAAGGCGGAGCAGGCAGCGGCGAACCTGTTCAAGAATGGGCAGATCACGCCCGGCACGCTGGAATTTCCGCAGCAGCTGTCACCGGAGGCCTATCAGCGTCTGCAGGAAAGCATGCAGTCGCGCCGCGCCGGCGGGGAGAACGCGGGCCGCCACATGATTCTGGAAGAGGGCGGTAAGATGGGCAACACGTCCGCCTCGGCCGTCGATAACCAGCACCTCGAAATGCGGCAGTACCAGGTGGAGGAAGTGGCGCGGGCCTTCGGCGTGCCGCGCCCGCTGCTGATGGTCGACGAAACGTCGTGGGGCTCCGGCATCGAACAGCTGGCCACCATGTTCGTGCGCTTCGGCCTCGCGCCGTGGTTCACGGTGTGGGAGGAGGCCATTGCGCGCTGCGCGCTCACCCGGGACGAACGCCGCGCCGGCTACTGCGTCGATTTCGACGAGCAGGAGCTGCTGCGCGGCTCCATGAAAGACCAGGCCGACTTCCTGTCCAAGGCGCTCGGCGCCGGCGGGCGGGGCGGCTGGCTCACGAAAAACGAAGCGCGGCGAGCGACCGGCTTCAGCCCCAAGCCTGGCGGCGATGACCTGCCGAAGGATGCCCCGGCCGGCGCTGTGCCGGCTATGCCGACCCCAGAAAAGGACCCGAGCGATGAGCCTGCGCAAGCTGCCTAAGGTGAGCGCTGCGGCGCTGCCGGCCTTCTATAGCTGGGATGCGCGCGCGGACGCGCTGTCGCATTGGGCGGAGCGCCCCCTTGCCGCTGCCAGTGAAGACAGCACCATCTCGATCTATGACGTGGTGGGCGAGGACTGGTGGTCGGGCGAGGGTTTCACGTCGAAGAAGATGGCGGGAATCCTGCGCAGCATCGGCGCCCGGGACGTGACGGTGAAGATCAATTCGCCGGGCGGAGACATGTTCGAGGGGCTGGCGATCTACAACCAGCTGGCCGAGCACCCGGGCAAGGTGACGGTGAAGGTGATGGGCATTGCCGCCTCCGCCGCCTCGATCATCGCCATGGCCGGCGACGAGGTGCTGATGGGCGAAGGCACCACGATGATGATCCATCGCGCCTGGGGCGCGGTGATCGGCAACTATCACGACTTCGCCGCCGCCGCGCCCGTGTTCGACGGCTTCGACCGGAACATGGCCGCGATCTATGCCGGGCGCACGGGCAAGAGCGAGGCCGACATTATCGCCATGCTCGACGGCCCGACGCGCCGCTCGGATGGCACCTATCTGACGGCGGCCGAGGCGATCGAGCAGAAATTCGCCGATGGCACCTTCGACAGCACAGCGGAGGCCGGCGCCTCGGCGCGGGCGGAAGTGCCCGAACCCATTATCGCCCGGCGGCGCTGGGAGGCGCGTCTGGCGCATGCCGGCTTTGCCCGCAAGCAGCGGGACGAAATCTTCACTCTGGGCCAGCGCGATGCAACCCGGAACGCCACGCGCGATGCAGGCGGCTACCTCGCCGACGTTCGTCGGTTCATCGAAACCCACCGTAAATAGAGGAGCGCATCATGCGCACTTTCGTGTTCGCGGCGCTGGCCGTCGCGGCAATCGCCTTCCTGTGCGTCGACACCCACGTGGTGGCGGCGCTTGCTCACTATTCCGGCAACCTTGCCGGCCCCGCCACCATGGCAATGTTCGCCGCGCCGTCGGCGTCGTTTCGCGGCATCCAGCGGGTGCGCGCCGAAGCCAATGATGACCCGGTGAAGGTCTTCGCCGAATTGCAGCGTACCGTCGAAGCCTTCAAGGCCGAGCAGGAAAAGGCTCTCGCGGATATCCGCAAGAAGGTCGAAGATCCGTTGCAGGCGGAGAAGGTCGAGCGCATCAACGCGGACATCTCCCGCCATACTGCCGCGCTCGATGAGATCAATGCCGCCATCGCGGCGCTGAAGCTCGGCGGCGGCGGCGGCGCCCCGAATGCCGATGTGCAGGCGCACGCCAAGGCATTCGACGGGTTCTTCCGCCGTGGCGCCGAGGCAGGGCTTCGCGATCTGGAGGTGAAGGCTGGCCTCACCAGCCAGTCCAACCCGGATGGTGGCTTCCTCGTGCCGACGCAGATGGAAGCGACTATCGACCGCGTGCTCGGCACGGTGTCGGCTCTGCGCTCGGCGGCGCGCGTCATCACCATCTCGACGGGCTCCTACACCAAGGATGTCAATATGGGCGGCGCCGCCGCCGGCTGGGTGGGCGAGGAAGAGGCGCGCACCGAGACGGGTACGCCTTCGCTGCGCTCGCTCGAATTCCCGGTCATGGAACTCTATGCCGAGCCCTATGCCACGCAGATCATTCTCGACGATGCGCGCATCGATATCGAGCAGTGGCTGGCCGACGAGGTGTCGATCACCTTCGCCGAGAAGGAAGGCGCTGCCTTCATCACCGGCGACGGCGTGAAGAAGCCGCGCGGCCTTCTGTCCTATGAGAAGGTGGCGAATGGCTCTTATGCATGGGGCAAGACCGGCTACATCGCCAGCGGCCATGCCTCGGCCTTCGCGAGCACGGCGCCGGCCGATGCGCTGATTGATCTGTTCCATGCGCTGCGCGCCGGCTACCGCAACAACGCCAACTGGCTGATGTCCGACATCACCCTCGGCGCGCTGCGCAAGATGAAGGACGGCCAGGGCAATTATCTCTGGGCGCCGCCGACCACGCCGGAAGCGCCGTCGACCATTCTCGGCAAGCCCGTCATCACCGATGACAACATGCCCTCCGTGGGAGCGGATGCCTTCCCGATCGCCTTCGGCGATTTCCAGCGCGCCTATCTCGTGATCGACCGCGCCGGCATCCGCGTGTTGCGCAACCCCTACAAGGTCAACGGCAAGGTGGCCTTCTACACCACCAAGCGCGTCGGCGGCGGCATCCAGAACTTCGAAGCGGTCAAGCTGCTGAAGATCGCCACCAGCTGATCGCCGCCCGCCCTTCCGGCCGGCGGCGGGCTCCGCCGGCCTCGCGCCGCGCCTGTGCGGCTTTCACCTCCTCCTCGCAAAGGGTTCTCCCCATGAAGGACATTCATTCCGGGCTGACCGTCGCGGTTGCCATCGGCAACGCGACCCTGTCGGCCGACAACACGCCCGCCGCCATCGACCTGCAGGGCTATGACGCTGCCGAGATCATTCTCGACATCGGCATTGGCGGCATCAGCTTCTCGGGCACGAACAAGATCGAGTTCAAGCTGACGCATAGCGACGACGATTCGACCTATGCCGCCGTCGAGCAGAAGGATGTGCTTGGCGTCACGGTGGGGACGGGCGGCATCATCAAGGCGCTCACCTCCGCCCATGCGGCGGCGGCGGCATATCGGGCCGGCTACAAGGGCGGCAAGCGCTACCTGAAGCTGCTCGCCGACTTCTCCGGCACCCATGGCACGGGCACGCCGATCGGCGCGCTGGTGCTGAAGGGGCGCGGCTTCAATAAGCCCGAAGCCGACCAGGCCTGACGCCATGCTGCCGAGGGTCGTCGTCGCGCCGCCGCCTCTCGTGACGCTGGCGGAGGCAAAGATGTATCTGCGCGTGGATTCCGCGCATGAAGACACGCTGATTACTGCCTTTCTGGCGTCGGCCTCGGCGTTCTTCGACGGCCCTCGCAGCATCGGCCGCGCCATCGGCGCGCAGACGCTTGAATTCGATCTGCCCTGCTTCCCGCAGGGCGGCATCGCGCTCCCGGCGCCCACCTTCACCTCGCTGGTGAGCATCGTCTACACGGACGCGGCGGGCACCGAGCAAACAATCGGGCCGAGTGGCGCGCGCTTCACGGATGGGCGGGGCGTTGATGGGGCGCTGCTGCCCGCTTCGGCCTGGCCTACTGATGCCGCACCCGACACGATCCGGGTTCGCTATCTCGCCGGTTGCCCGGACGAAGAGCCCTTCCTCGCCATTGCCAAGCAGGGTGTCCGGCTGCTGACGCAATACTGGTATGACAACCGCGAGGCTTTCGGCCAGTACCCCGCCGCCGCGCAGGATCTGCGGCGCCTCATACGGGTGCAGAGGTTCTGATGGCCGAGCCGGGCAAGATGGACCGCCGCATCACGCTCTATGAGCCGGGCGCGGAGACGGGGCGCGACGGGTTCAACGCGCCGATCCTCGCGGCGCCGACGGCGCGGGAGGTGTGGGCGGCGTATGCGCCGGCCTCCGACCGCGAGCGCATGCAGTCGGCCGAGGTGGGGGCAACGATCACCGCACGCTTCCGCATCCGCTGGAGCCCGGATGTCGCCCCGCTGTCGCCCGTGTGGTGGCTGGTGTTCGAGGGCCGGACCTTCGACATATCCGGCGTCAAGGAGATCGGTCGGCGCGACGGCATCGAGATCACCGCCTCGGCGAGGGCCGAGTGATGGGTGCTCTCTGATGGTCGGCAAGCTCAAGGTTTCCGTCGAAGGCCTGAAGGAACTCGACGCGGCGCTGGGCGAGCTGTCGAAAGCGACGGCCAAGGGCGTGATGCGGCGCGCGCTCTTGAAGGCGGCGCAGCCGATGGTGGACCGGGCGGCGGCGCTGGCGCCGAAGGACAAGGGCGACCTGTCCGCCTCGATCATCGCGGCGACGAAAAACAGCGTCGAGGGCGATGCGGGCAAGCGCGCCTTTGGCGAGACGCTGCGGGCCGGCGGCAGCAAGACCGAGGCGCGGGCGGCGCTGCGCAGCGCGCGGCGTGAGGCGGGCGCCGGGGCCTCTTTTGTTGAGGTATCCGTCGGCCCGGCCAAAGCGAAGACGAAGCGCGCGGCCATCAAGGCCGTGGTGCAGGAATTCGGCTCGGTGAAGCAGCCGCCGCACGCCTATATGCGCCCCGCCTTTGCGGCGACGCGCGACCAGGTGCTCGGCCGGATCAAGACCGAGCTTGCCAGCGAGATCGACAAGGCGGCGCGGCGGGCGGCGGCGCGGGCGCTGAAGCCGAAGCGCGCGCGGACCAAGCGCGCGCCGAAGGCCGGCAGCACGGGGGCGACGTGATGGAAGAGGCTCTCGTTTCCCTGCTGCTCACCGAGGCGCCGCTGGCGGCGCTGGTGGGTGACCGGATCAGCTGGAATGTCTTCCCGCAGGGCATCGCCTCGCCGGCTGTTCGGCTGGCGCGGATCGGCGGCGCTGTCGGCCTGCACATGCAGGGTGTGGATGGACTCGACGGCGCGCTGGTGCAGATCGACGTGCGCGCCCGGGCGCCGGAGGGCAATGACGCCGCCGGCATGGCGCCGGCAATGGCGGCGGCGCGGGCGGTGACGGCGCGCCTCGCCGGCTATCGCGGCACGCATGCCGGCATTGTCTTTCAAGGCATTTTCCCGACGGCGCAGCGCGTGAGCGCCGACAAGATCGAGAGCGAGCTTTTCCACCTCGTCTCCTTGGACTTCGACATCTGGTCGCGCGTCGCGGCCTGACCTTCCCCCATCACATTGGAGTTGCGACCATGGACGAGCCCGGCATCGGCTACGGCAGTCTTTTCGAGATCTCGACCGACGGCGGCTCGACCTGGGCTTCGCCCGGTGAAGTCAACTCGCTCACGCCGCCCGCCTTCGCGGTGGATGCGATCGACGTGACGCATATGCAGTCGGCCAATGGCACGCGGGAATTCATTCCCGGCCTGATGGACCCGGGCGAAGCCTCCGTCGAAATGAACTTCAAGCCCGGCAGCGAGGGCGAGGCGCTCATCCTGAGCGTGCTGCGCACCAAGATTAAGGCGCGGTGCACCTTCCCGGCCGGGGAGACCGTGACCTTCGACGCCATCATCACCGGCTATGCGCCGGCGGTGCCGATGGACGACAAGATGACCGCCACGGTCACCGTCAAGGTGAGCGGCGTGGTGGTGAATGCCGCCGCCGCCGCGCCCGTGAATGTGATCAAGCCGGCGATTTCTGGTGTGGCGCAGGTCGGCCAGGTGCTGACCGCCTATCCCGGCCAGTGGAGCGGGGCGCCGGCCTTCGCGTATCAGTGGAAGAATGAGGGCGTGAACCTCGCCGGGGCGACGCACGCCACCTATACGCTGCAGGCGAGCGACAGCGGCGATACCATCACCGTCACTGTCACCGCCACCAATTCGGAAGGCAGCGCCAGCGCCACCAGCGCCGGCCTCGCCGATATCGCGGCGTGACGGCGATGGTGGCAAACCCGCATCGCGGCCAGGTGTCGCTTGTCGCCGGCGAGGCGACCTATACGCTCTCCATGTCCATCAACGCCATGTGCGCGCTGGAAGCCCATCTTGGCCGGCCGATGGGCGCCGTGATGACCGATATTCTGGCCATGCACGGCGACCCCAGCCGCATGTCGCTCACCCTGCTGCGCGCGGTGCTGTGGGCGGCGCTACGCGACCATCACAGTGTGGATGAGGCCAAGGCGGGCGAGGTGATGGGAGAGGTCGGCCTGCCGTCGGCGCTGGCGGGGGTGACGCAGGCTTTCACCCTGGCCTTTCCCGCGAAGAAAGCGGGGGCGGATGTCCGCCCTCCGGCGGCGACGGGCTGATCGACCCCGGCCCGCTGCTGTCCGGCTGGATGGAGCTTGGCCTCGACCCGTCGCTGTTCTGGGGCCTGACCCTGCGCGAGATCACGCTGATGATGGAAGGCGCGGCCGAGCGTGAACGCCGCGCCTACAATGACCGGGCGGGGCTTACCTGGACCGGCGCCGCGCTGGCGCGGGCCAAGCGCCTGCCGAAACTCAAGACCCTGCTCATCCCCGGGCGCCGCGCGGCGCCACGCCCCCAGACGGCACAAGAGCAGCTGGCGATCTTCCGCCAATGGGCGGCGGTGACCGCAAGCCCCGCACGGAAAAGGTGAGACATGGCGAAGGGACTGGTGGTCGGCAGCCTTCGGGCCATGCTCGGCCTCGACACGGCGGAATTTGACGACGGTGTCGAGCGCGTCAATCGCGGCGCGAAGGGCCTCGCCGCCAATCTGCGCAACGGGCTGGCGAGCGCGGCCAATGTGGTGTCTTCCGCCGCGCTGGGCATGGGGGCGGCGCTGGCGGGCATCGGCTTTGCCGGCGTGGCGGCGGCGGTGCGCAATACCGCCGCCGAAATGGCGACGCTGAGTGATGAGGCCAAGCGCGCAGGCCTCTCCATCACCGCGTTTCAGGAATGGAAGTTCGTAGCCGAGCAGAACCGTATCGGCCTCGATGCGATGATCGACGGGTTCAAGGAACTGAACCTGCGGGCCGATGAATTCATCGTCACCGGCGGCGGCAGCGCGGCGGACGCCTTCCAGCGGCTTGGCTATGGCGCCGAAGACCTCAAGGAAAAGCTGAAAGACCCGTCGGCACTGATGCTGGAGATCATCGACCGCGTCGGGCAGCTGGACAAGGCGGCGCAGATCCGTGTGTTCGACGAACTGCTCGGCGGCTCCGGTGGCGAGCAGATCGTGCAGTTGATCGACCAGGGCTCGGCGGGGATCAAGAGGACGATCGACCGCGCGCACGAACTCAATCGTGTGATCGGCGAAGACACCGTCAAATCCGCCGTCGAACTCGATAAGCAGTTCCGCGAGCTATCCACCACGGTCGACACCTATCTCAAGACCGCCATTGTCGAATCGGCCGCCGCCCTGCGCGGTTTCCTCGACATGCTCAAAAAGCCGGGCGATCAGGAACTCACGACGATCCGCGACCGGCTCAAAGAGATCGAGCGCATCGCCGCCTCCACCGGGACGCAACGGTTTTGGTACGAAACGCAGTATGGCGGCAAAGGCCTGCCCTGGCTGGAGCAGGAGCGCGACAATCTCCAGATGATGCTCAAGCTGCGCGAGCAGTCGCAGCCCGTGCAGTTCGGCGGCGATCTTCTGCCGCCCACCAGCACCCCGCCGCCCGCGACGACAGGGGGCGGCGCTGGACGGGCGCAGCCAAGCGAGACGGATCAGCTTGCCGCGCGGGTGGAGAGCCTGCGCCAGTCGCTGATGACCGAGGCGGAGCTTGAAGAACAGAGCTACGCGCAGCGCATGGAGACCCTTGCAGCCTATTACGAAGGCCGGGAGGGGATGGAAGGCGAATGGCGCGACCTCTCGCTGCGGGCACAACAGGAATATGCCGACAACATGAACGCCATTGCCGAGAGGCAGGCGGCGCGTGACCAGCAGATCCGCGACATGACATGGCGCGGTGTTTCCGACACGCTCGGCTCGCTCTCGGATCTTGCGGCAACCTTCGGCGAAAAGGGCTTTCTCGCTTCCAAGGCGTTCGGCATCGGGCAGGCGGTGGTGAATACCGCCGTCGGCGTGACCGAGGCGCTGAAGCTGCCGCCCCCGGCAAATTTCGCCGCCGCCGCCGCCGTCGCTGCGGCTGGCGCGGCGCAGATCGCCAGCATCGCCGCCGCCCGGCCTGGCGGCTCCAGCCGGCCGAGCGTGCCCTATTCCTCGGTCGCGACCGCCGCACCGGCCGGCTCGAATGACAGCGCCAGCCGGGCGCCGGCCTTTGTCGAGATCAAGGGCGATGTGTTCTCGCGCCAGGCGGTGATCGAACTGATGGCGCAGATCAGCGACCTGATGGGCGATGGCTATGAACTCAAATACTGACGCCGCACGAGGCTGCTGATCATGGCGCTTGTTCTCTCCTACGCGCTGGTGCTGGCCGAGCCGCTCGACAGCACCGACGCCAGCGCCCCCGTGCTCGGCTGGCACAGCGTGGTGCAGGCGGGCGGCATCCTCGCCGACCATGAGGCGGCGGGCTATCCCGCCAGCAACCTCGCCACGCCCTCAACCGCCGAAGGCTGGCGCTCGACCAGCGCGGCCGAGCAGACCGTGACCTTCGCCCTGCCGGGCGGCGAGGCCGTCGACTATGTCGGGATCGAGCGGCACAATCTCGGCTCGACCGGCTGGAACCTCTCGCTTGAGATCCCCGATCCCGAGGACGCGGGCGCGTGGATCGAGGTGCTGGCGCCGGTGGTGCTGGCGGGCGACGCGCCGGCGATGCTGCGCTTCGAGCCGGCCTATGCCAGCGCGATGCGCCTGCGTCTCACCCCGCCGGACGGGGCGGCGCCGCCGGAAATCGCCGTGGTCTATATCGGGCGGCTGACGCGCATTCCGCGCGGTATCCAGCCTGGCGCGGTGCCGATCCGCTATGCCGGCTCCACCGACATCGTGACCGGCTTCGCCGAGAGTGGGGACTATCTCGGCCGCATTGTCACCCGCCGTTCGCTCACCACCAGCGTGAGCTTTCGCTACCTGCCGGATTCGTGGTTCCGCGCGAATATGGACGGCTTTGCCCGCGCCTCGATGGAGCGCCCGTTCTTCTTCTGCTTCCTGCCGGCGCTCTATCCCGGCGATGTCGGCTATGGCGTGGTCAAGGGCGATCTGCGGCCCGAACAGGAAATGACCGGCGAGGGGGTGATGGTGCACATCACCCTGCAGATCGACGCGGTGGCGCTATGATTGTGCTGACCTTTGTCGAGATCGACCTTGAGATCTGCTCTCTCACCTATGGCACCGCGCCGTGCACCGCGACGCTGACGGGCGGCGCGCCCACCGGCACCCGCAAATGCTTCAACAGCCGTCGAACCTGCCAGGACCGGGTGAACTATGCGCCGGCGCCCACGCCGCTGACGCTGCGTTTCGCCTTCGGCACGGCGGACCTGGCGGCCAGCGGGATCGAGGCGATTGGCTGCCTGGACGATGTGAGCCTGACCCCGGCGGTGATCTCGCTCGGCAAGGATCTCGGCCGGAGGGCCAGCGCCAGCGTGCGGTTCAAGGATTTTCGCTGGGGCGACAGCAAGCTCGGCTTTGACCCCTACCGCACCGAGCGGGATTATGACCCCTTCGCCACCGGCACCTTCTTCGGCAAGCTGCGGGCGCGCCAGCCCTATCTGCGCCAGCGGGCGCTGCGGGTGATACAGGGCGAGCTTGGCCAGAGCCTCGACCAAATGGAGACGCGGCATTTCCTGATCGAGAGCTTCGAGGGGCCGTCGCTCGATGGGGCTTTCACGATCACCGCGAAGGATACGCTCAAGCTCCTGAGCGGCGACCGGGCGCAGGCGCCGAAGCCTTCCAACGGGTTCCTGCTCGCCGACCTGACCAGTGGCGCGACGACGGCGACGCTGGCGCCTTCCGGCGTCGGCAATGCCGAATATCCCGCCAGCGGCTTTGTCTGCATTGGCGGCAAGGAAGTGTGCGCCTTCACCCGCGCGGCCGATGTGCTGACCCTGACGCGGGCGCAGCGCGGCACCAGTGCGCAGGCGCATGAGGCGCAGGACCGCGTGCAGCTGTGCCTCGACTATGTCGGCAAGACCCCGGCCTTCATCATCCGCGACCTGATGGTGAATTATGCCGAGGTGCCGGCCGCCTATATTCCGCTCGCCGAGTGGGAAGAGGAATGCGCCACCTATCTGCGCCGGGTGTATTCGCGCAACGTGCCGGAGCCGACCGATGTCGAAGATCTCGTCGCGGCGCTGATCGAGCAGGCCGGACTTGCGGTGTGGGATGACGACGCCGCGCGCAAGATGCGCCTGCAGGTGCTGCGGGCTATCCCGGCGAATTCCGACGTAATCGACGACACGGTGATGATGGCCGGCACGCTGCGGGTGCGGGAGCAGCCGAAAGAGCGCATCTCACAGGCCTGGACCTATTTCGGGCCGCGCGACCCGACCAAGAAGACGGACGACGCCGACAATTACCGCTCCGCCGCGCTCACTATCGACGCCGACGCGCAGGTGGATTACGGCACGCCGGCCTATCACAAGATCCATGGCAGCTGGATTTCCGCTTTCGCCCGGGTGGTGGCGCAGCGGGTGAACAATATCCTGCTCGGCCGTTTCCGTGATGCGCCGCGGCGCTTTAGCTTCTCGGTTCTGCGCGGCGGACGCCTGACGCCGTTGGAGGGCCGGGGTTATTTTCTGGCCTCGCGCATCCTGCAGATGGACACGGGCGAGCCTGACCTTGTGCCGGTGCAGGTGGTGAGCGTCGACCCGACGCCGACCGCCTATGAGGTGGAAGCGGAAGAGATGCGCTTCGCCATCCTCGACGATGACGATCTGACAAACCGCGTGCTCACCATCGACGCCAACGACTTCAATCTTAATCTCCGCACCATACACGACTTCAGCTATCCGGCGCCGGAGGCCGGCAACACCATTACCTTTGTGATCGAGGCCGGTGTCATTGTGGGCTCGTCGTCCACGTCCCGGCCTGCTGTCGATCTCGGAATCTGGCCAAGCGGCATCGTGCCAAAGATCGTGCTGCGGGGCCGCATTCAAGGCGCGGGCGGCGATGGCGGGTTTCTGTTCCGGCTGTTTGGGAGTGCGGGCGGGCCGGCTCTCAAACTTGCGCAGCCGGCGACTTTGCAATTCGAGGGTGGCGGCGTTTGGGGGGGCGGCGGCGGCGGTGCTGCGCAGGCGGGCAGCGACAACACCTATGGCGGCGGCGGCGGCCAGGGTGCCGTTGGCGGCCAGGGCGGCGTTGCCGCCGGCAATGGCGCGCCGGGCACATCGGAGGCGCCGGGTGTCGGCTTCGGCTTCGCTGGCACTGGCGGCGGGCCGGGCGTTGCGGGCGGCCCGAGCGTGTCAAGCTTCCCGCTGGCTGGAGGCGCGGGCGGCCCGGCAATCGACGGCGTAAGCCATCTTACCATCATCGGCACGCCTGACGTGCGCGGCGCTCAGATCAACTGACAAACTGACGACAGGAGACGACCATGGCCGACCCGTTCGCCACCCACGCCGCGACGCCGACCGCGCCGGCCCGCAAATGCTTCGACATCACCCCGAACAACGACACCGATCTGCCGACCGTGCCGAAGGCGCTCTATTGCAACGGGGCCGGCACGCTGAAGGTGACGCTGGTCGATGGCGGCACCAGTACCTTTACCGTCGCCGGTGCCGGGCCGCTCGATATCAGCCCGGTGCGCGTCTGGGCGGCCGGCACCACGGTCGCCAGCCTGATCGGCCTGCTGTGACCGGCGGCGGGCAAGCGGAGGCTGCGACATGACGCTCTATCGCTGGCAGGCCTCGATCACGGACGAGGCCGGCAATGTCATGCCCGGCGCGACCGTGACGGTGCGCAATGAGGCGTCCGGGCTGCTGCCGACGCTCTACGCCGACAAGGCGGGGGCAACGCCGCTGGGCAACCCGTTCACCACCGACGCCAATGGCGCAGCCGCGTTCTACGTCGCGGCCGGTTTCTATGAGATTACGGCAGCTCTCGGGCTTTTCACGGCCACGTGGCGATGGGTGAATATCGGGGCGATGAACGCCTCACAATGCGATCCGCACGCCATAGAGGCGGATGCCTTCCTCTCGATCAATCACACCTTCGACCCCACGGGGACGGGGATTACCTCGACCAACGTCCAGGCGGCAATTGCAGAGGCGGTTATGCTGATCGCCGACCGCGAGGTTCTTGGCCGCTACATCGGGATCCGCGACATCACCGGGACCGCGGACACTCTTTTGTTCGCCGATCGCGGCAAGCTGGTCCGATCTACCAATGCGTCCCCAACCACGATCACCATCCCGCCACAGGCGTCGGTGCCATGGCTTGACCGAACCCGGATCGATTTCATGTGGTACGGCGCCGGCCAGCCGACATTCGCCCCCGGCTCTGGCGTCACGATCCGCGGCGAGGACAGCAAGCTCAAGATCGCCAAGCGCTACGGCGCGGCCTCGCTCATCCGGCTCGCCTCGAATGAGTGGGCGCTTATCGGGAACCTCGCCACATGATGCCCGTCGGCCTGATTGCGCCGGCTCGGCCGGTGCCGACGCTTAAATCTATCATCGCCGGCCTTTCGCTTCCGACGCCGAACATCGTGCTCGATGCCGGCGACCCAGCGAGCTACACGTCGGGCAACACTTGGGTCGATGTCCAGAACGCGAACAACGTCTATGTCGGCGACGACGGCAGCGGGTTCGGGGCGTTCCCTTCGCTCGAAGGGGGTGTCGGCGCGTTGTCGTCCGCGTTCGCAATGACGAGCATTTCCAGGAGCCTGTTCCGGTCAACGGGCACTCCGAGCTATGCAGAAAGTTGGCACAAGAATAACGGCGCTTTCACGGTTGCTGCTCTGATCTACGTGCCGGCATGGTCAAGCGGCCAAGGCGTATACCTTTTCTCGACTTGCAGCGGGGCCACCTCATCGGTCGGCCTGCGTTCCACGCTCCGGCCAGCGTCCGCCGCCCGGCAGATGGTCCTCGATGTGGTCAAGGGGTCGGGTGGCGCGGCGCTCTCTCAGATCGGCGACGTCACGGCCTATCTGGTTGATTCGGCGTGGAATTTTGTGGCCATAGCGATCGACGAGTCTGTCGGCTCCAATGGCCTGACATTCCATTGCAACGGGCAGAATGTGCAAGCCAACAGCACCTATAGCTCCCCGTCCGCCAGCGCTTCATCCGGCCCTTACGACGTATCTGGCCCGATCGCCGGCACCAACGGCAACAAGATCAAGATGTTCGCCGGATGGTCGAGCCGACTGACCACAACGCAGCTCGGCGACCTGTACAACCGCGTCCGCCAAGACCGCCAATTCGACCTCCCGTGAGGATCCCCACATGTATGGATTTGGATACGGCCTGACGATCAGTAGCCGGCGGAATGGTGGCGCTCCATCAATCCAGTGGGAAGAGTGGATCGATGGCCTGACCGAGGCGCAAGTGCTTGACATCGATTTTGGGCAGACAGACAGGCACTTTCAGGAGGCGACGGGCGTCACGCTGGCAGATGACGCAGGCGAGAGCATCGGACTGGCGCTCGACAGTGGCGCTTGGGGCGGCCGCACGCTCGCGCAGGAGTTGGCGGGACAGGCAGAGCTTGTAACTAACGGAGACTTTACCACCGACGTATCGGGATGGAACATAAGCGCCGGCGGAAGTCTTACGTGGGACGCCGGGAAGGCTAGAATGGAGAATGTCTCTGCCCGAGCGATTGCCAGCCAATCTATCTCGCTCACCGCTAACCTCATGTACTTCTTGGCGGGAGAAGTAGAAACGGTTTCAGGCGTTATCGCCAAACTTATGGCTGGCTCGTCGCCTGGGGGGAACCAATATGCGGGGAGCACTTCAACCGCATTTGTGCCTCAGTATTTCACCCCTAGCGGGTCGCCGGTTGTTGTCTCTCTGAGAGGTGGCGACGCCAGCGCTGGCTCGGTCAGCAAAATGGACAACATTTCGCTGAAGCGAACTCCTGGAAATGCCGGCTCGCAGGCATCGGCCCCCTTGCAGGGGAAGCGACAGGCTGGCGGTGTGTGCCGCTATGATGGCCTGGACGACACCCACCTAACCACCTTCTTCGCTCAGGCCGGTCCAATGACGCTGCTGTATCACGGCACTGTTGCAGTGTCGCTTGCTGCGACCCAGATGGTTCTTGGTGCGTCCGGCTCAGGCGCAGACCGGTGCTGGCTTGCGATCACCACCAACGGGTTCATCGCGGCTGGCGTGGGGAGCGAAGGCGCGGCAACCATAGTCGGCACGACCGACGTTCGCGGCAAGACGATTGTTGCCGCCCTGACGTTTGACGGTACGGCGGTGAAGCTGTTCCTGCGGGTCGATGGGGTAACGACAGAAGAATACTCGGCTGCGCAGGCCGGTACCCCCACCACGACAATCCCCTTCCGCACCGGGGCCTACAACAACAATGGGACAGCGGCCGGTTGGGCCGCTGTCGATGCCAAGCGGCTGAGCGCCGCGCACAAAAGCATGGCGCTTGCGGAGTTCACGTCAATCGCAGCCGCTTGGGCTGCATAGGAGCGACCATGACAGTCAATATCATTGCCATCACTCCATCGGCAAACCTGACCGCGATCAATGCTGTCCTAGAAGCCATGGGGCGTGGCCCGACGAATATCACGTTGAGCGCGAGCACCGATCCCGACGCGAAATGGGACGATACGCCGACCCACTACTACATGTCGGATCAAGGGGCCCCTGACTGGCTCGCCGCCGCTTTCATGGCGTTCCAGAATGGCGATCTGCCGGCCTTGGCCCCAGACTATATCTGGGGCGAAGATGGCTGCATCAGTTCGTCAGATGCCCTTGAAGCGATCACCCCAAGCAACTTTGCGGTGGCGTATTTCAACGACGGCTTTTCTCCACAGCAGCAGGAAGCCGCCGCCTTGGCGTCATATTCGGTGCCGCTCTACAAGCTGCCCCCTCCGCCCGAGTGACCTTCGCACATATGGAGACTGTGCACGCCGCACTGTGCTTCGGTGTGCCGCTCGTCGTGATGACCTGCGGCCCGGCGGTGCAACGGGGGCTTATCCTCGCCCGCCAGAGCGAGCTTTGGCCTTTCGACATGCTCGCCGGTCTGCTGCTGATCGCGGCGCTCGGATCGCTCGCCTTCTGATCCTTCCGACAATCTGGAGACTGCCATGCGCCTCATCCCGAACTGGCGGCGGGTGCTGACGCGCGCCTGGAGCGTGCGCTTTGGCCTGATCGCCGGCCTGTGCGAAGGGCTGAACGTGGTGCTGCAGATCACCGTGGATCGCCTGCCCGAGGTGTCGCTGGGGCTGCGGGCTCTCGCCGGCCTCGCCGCTTGCGCCGCGATCGTCTCCCGCTTCATCGCCCAGCCTAAGAGCCTCGGAGAGGACTGATGCCGACCAAACCACTGCGCCCGTCCAAGCGGGCGTCGACGGCCATTGCTGCCGTGCTGGCGACCGCCACGGCGGCCGGGGGCTATATCCTGCTGCCGACCGGCGAGAGGGTGCCGCCCGCTGTCGTGCTGGCGATGGAAACGCTTATCCCGCCATGGGAAAGCGAGGAGCTGCGCGCCTATCTCGACAAGATCGCCAAGCCGCCGGTCTGGACCATATGCGCCGGCGACACCGAGAACGTGCGGCCCGGAATGGTGGAGACGCGGGCCGGCTGCGCCAAGCGCCTGCGGGTGCGGCTCGTCAGGGACTATTACCAGCCGCTCACACGCTGCATTGCCGGCTTCGATCAGGCGCCCGCGAGCTGGGGCGCGATGATGATCTCTCTTGCCTGGAATATCGGTGCCGGTGGAGCGTGCAAGTCCACGGCGGCGCGGCTGGGGCGCGAGGGGAAATTCCGCGAGAGCTGCGACGCGGCGACGGCGTTCAATCGCGCCGGCGGCAAGGTGATCCGTGGGCTGGTGCTGCGCCGGGAGATGGGCGACGCGACGCGGATCGGCGAGGGCGAGTTGTGCGTGACCGGGCTGGAAATGCGCGCCACCAGCCGGGCGCCCGCTGAGGCTCCGGTGGCGCCCGCCGAGCCGTCGCCGGTTCCTGCGGCCACGCCCTCCGCGCCGGCCACTAACGGGCCGCCTGTGGCGATCTTCATCGGCCTCGCGCTGGCGCTCGCCGGCGGCGCGGGCTTCCTGATCTGGCGGCGGAGGAAGACCAAGTGATTGCCGCCGCTGTCATCGCCCTCAAATGGCTCGCCAGCCCCATCGGCCGCTATCTGCTCGTCGCCCTTCTCGCCGCCGGCGCGGTGAGCGGGATCTATCTTAAGGGGCGCTCGGAAGGCCGGGCCGCCTGCATTGCGGAGGGAGAGAAGGATGTTATTCGCACGATCGAGCGCGCGAACGATGCGCGGGCTGCTGCTGATCGCCGCAATGCTGACGACGGCCGGCTGCGCGACGACGACACCTTCCGCCGCGACTAGGGGCGCGTGCGGCGCCTTCCGGGCGATCACCTGGGAGCGCGCCGACACGGATGGCACCATCCGCCAAGTGAAGGCACACAACGCCGTCGGCCGCGAGCTGTGCGGCTGGAAGGGCGGGAAGTGATGACGGACATGCCCCGCCCGGCGGACGGAGCCCGCTTCCGGCTCGATTATACCATCAACATCGTCAACATCGCGGCCTTCATGGGGGCGCTGCTTTCCGCCGGCTACGCCTATGGCCTGCTGCACGCACGGATCGGTGTGCTGGAGGTGCAGATGGCAGCGCAGGCGCAAACGCAGGCGCGGCAGGTCGACCTGATGGAGCGCTGGGTGCGCACCGACGAGAAGGTCGCCGGCCTCGCCATGACCGTAGACAAGCACGACGCCCGGATCGAGCGGCTGGAGCAGCGCTAGCCATGGCGAAAGTGCCCATCGACGCGGTGCCCGGCTTCCGCGCCGCCCATGACCCGCCTACCGACCTGCTCATGATCGACGGCCCCGGCTTCTCGGGCTGCATGACGCTGGAGCAATGGGAGGCGGCCGAGCGCGCCATCCGGCAGGCCCGGCACCGCGCGCGGATGGATGAATATGAGGGGCGCTGGCCGGCATGGTCCCTCAGACAGATCGCCGACACCTAGGTGCCCCGCCGCAACGCCGCGAGCACATCATCAAGCGTCCGTGCCGTCGCCTCCTCTCCCGCCCCCTCGCTCATGAGATCGACGGTCACAGCAAGAATGGCAGCGAGCACTTCGGCCGCGTGCCAGCCTGCCGCCCCGCCGACGCGGACCAGCGCCTCGATGTGGGGGCGCATTTCGTCATAGGCGTGATCGTCGCGCTCTTCTTCGCCGATAGGCGGAGGGGGCTCGATGCGCAGCCGCGCGCGCTCGATCAGGAAAGAGCGGGCGGCATTGGCTGTGCTTGGCTTGCCGATGCCGTCCCGCGCCCATCTTTGAACCGTGCGCAACGGCACACAGAAGTCACGCGCAAAGGGGCTTTGCCAGCGCGGCCCGTAGGCAGCGCTGGCGAGCGAGGCGAGATCGCCTGGGGTAAGAGACACCTTATTCAGGCCTTCCATTTGCCAATGACGATGCTGCCGATCACTTGGCGGGATTCTGCCATCTCTCCGGTCACCGCGTCGCGTTCATGGGTGACACCATGGCAGATGCCATCCGCGTCGGCGTTTTCCTCGGCGGAGACATCGTTGTAGCAAGCGACGCCGGCAGCGAGCAGGTCGGCATCGCTTAGGCCGGCCATATCTTCGGTAGTCAGGACCGTTTCGGCCTGACGGTCGGTGCGGACGAAAATGGCAGCGCGGAAAATCGTGGTCATTGTCGGTCTCCTTACCGATGGAAGCGGCCCAATGCCGTCGTCCATGTAGATGACATTACGCCATTTTGGCGTAGTCGTCAATAGCGATCATGACATTCGCGCTGAGCGCGGATCGCTGCCGGGACGCCTCCCGTTTCTTAGCCCTCGGGCGTTCCTCCCTGTCGACTTGCCCCGCCGGCCGAAAGGTCGCGCGGGGCCTTTTCGTCGTTTCTGGCCTATGCTCCCGGCATGGCCTCATCTAACGGCGCCCTCGGCGAGTGCATCGCCCTCGGCTATGGCATCCGGGCGACGTGCCTGGCGTGCTGGCATGCGCGGGAGCTTGATCTGCCGGCGCTCGCCGCTCGGCTCGGGCTGGACCACGGCGCTCTGCATGACGATCTCGTCCCGCGCCTGCGATGCGCCGAGTGCGGCAGCAAGCGAATCGCGCTTACGGCGCTGCCGCCCGATGTGCCGACCTGGGGCGGGGCGACGTGAAGGCTTAGACCACGCAGTGGAGCCCCTCGCCACGCTCGTTCAATTCGGAGTGCAGAGCCTCAAGGATGAAGTCGCCCTTGTCCTTCGGCTCATAGATGCGATCCCATGCCGTCCATGCCCGCTTAAGCTGCTCGGTCGGGAGGCGCTTGATCACCTCTCGGCATTCTGGGCCGGGAGGAATGTCAGGCAGGAACTCAATGACATCGCCCATCCCTCACTCCTCTATGTCTGGTGCGGTGAAGCGGGATGGCTCTTGATGCTCATCCCCGCGAGCAAATACGATCAGATCGCCTTCGGCAATCTCCCGGCGAGCGCGAGTGTCCCACCAGCGGTGAATGAAGTCAGGCCGCCCGAAAGCGCGCACGGCCGATGTGTACTCGTCGCCCCGGAATCCGACGAAATGGACGCAGCGTCTCACTTGATAGCCCATAGCCGCAGGCACTCCTCGCACATCTCGCCACCTGGCCCGCGCTTCGGGCAGTCGGCCGGGCAATCGGGCTGCATCAGCCAGCGCCAGAGGCGGCGGGCGGCGGCTATGACGCGCTTAAGCATGCGCGGCCCCGGGGAACAGGCGCGGAACGGGGAGCGAGGTGGCTGTGTCAGTTTTGTGCCACTTCCTGACACATGTTCGCTGCGCGTTCCTGCGAGCGAACGGCGCGTTCGAGGTTGCGACGAAGCGAACATAGGCGGGAAAGCCTTTTCCTATTGCGCTTTCGCTCCGGCCGGAGTAGACCCCTTCTCGGGCTACCCCTCCCCACCGAGGGGCACCCATCTGGAAGGATGGCTATCATGACAAATACCGCGCAGCCGGCTGTGAAGCCGGCCAATCCCAATTTTTCGTCCGGCCCCTGTGCCAAGCGTCCCGGCTGGACGCTTGAGGCTTTGAGCGACGCTCCGCTCGGCCGCTCGCACCGTGCCAAGGTCGGCAAGGCGAAGCTGAAGCTCGCCATCGACCTCACCCGCGACGTCCTCGAAATTCCCGCTGATTACCGCATCGGCATCGTTCCCGCGTCCGACACCGGCGCGGTCGAGATGGCGCTGTGGTCGCTGCTCGGCGCGCGCCCGGTCGATCTTCTCGCCTGGGAAAGCTTCGGCGAAGGCTGGGTGACGGATGTCGTCAAGCAGCTCAAGCTCAAGGACGCCCGCGTCCTGAAGGCGCCTTATGGCGAACTGCCCGATCTCGGCCAGGTGAATTTCGACCATGACGTGGTCTTCACCTGGAACGGCACCACCTCGGGCGTGCGGGTGCCGAATGGTGATTTCATCCCCGCCGACCGGCAGGGTCTGACCATTTGCGACGCCACCTCGGCCGCCTTCGCGCAGAATCTCGACTGGGCCAAGCTCGATGTCGTGACCTATAGCTGGCAGAAGGTGCTGGGCGGCGAAGCCGCGCACGGCATGCTGATCCTCTCACCCCGCGCGGTCGAGCGGCTGGAAAGCTATGTTCCGGCCTGGCCGCTGCCGAAGATCTTCCGCCTCACCAAGGGCGGCAAGCTGATCGAAGGCACCTTCGAGGGCGAGACCATCAACACCCCGTCCATGCTCTGCGTCGAGGACTATATCGACGCGCTGAACTGGGCGAAGGCGGTGGGCGGGCTCAAGGGCCTGCAGGCGCGCTCGGACGCCAATTTCAAGGTGCTGGCCGACTATGTCGCCAAGACGCCCTGGATCGACTTCCTCGCCACGGTGCCGGAAACCCGCTCCAACACCAGCGTGTGCCTCGTGGTCGCCGACCCCGAGGTGAAGGCGCTGGCGCCGGACGCGCAGGCGGCTTTCGCCAAGGCGCTGGCGGCGTCGCTGGAAAAGGCCGGCGTCGCCTATGACATTGGCGCCTATCGCGACGCGCCGGCGGGCCTGCGCATCTGGGCGGGCGCCACGGTCGAGGCGTCCGATCTCGACGCGCTGCTGCCCTGGCTCGACTGGGCTTTCGCCACCGCCAAGGCCGGCCTCAAGCAGGCGGCCTGAGCCCCTTTCGCGACGGTCCCCGCCGCTGACGCAAGGGGACGGCGAAGGGGCCGTGCAGGCGGCGAAGGCGCAGGGCTTTCTCTCCCGGCCGCGTCTCGCCTTCGACGCCTTGCATGTGCGCCCGACGAACGCTTCGTCGTCCCCTCCCGCCAGCGGCGGGAGCCTTACCTCTCCCGCTCCGCGCGGGTCGATGTTCCCCTTTTCCGAACAGGATGAAGCCCATGGCTCCCCGCGTTCTCATTTCCGATGCGCTTTCCCCCGCCGCCGTGCAGATATTCAAGGACCGCGGCATCGAGGTCGATTTCCAGCCGGCGCTGGGCAAGGACAAGGACAAGCTGGCCGAGATCATCGGCAATTATGATGGCCTCGCCATCCGCTCCGCCACCAAGGTGACGCCGAAGATCCTCGCCAACGCCACGCGGCTGAAGGTGGTCGGGCGCGCCGGCATCGGCGTCGACAATGTCGACATCCCGGCCGCGACCGCCAAGGGCGTGATCGTGATGAACACGCCGTTCGGCAATTCCATCACCACCGCCGAGCACGCCATCGCCATGATGTTCGCGCTCGCCCGCGAAATCCCCGCCGCCGACGCCTCCACCCAGGCCGGCAAGTGGGAGAAGAACCGCTTCATGGGCGTGGAGCTGACCGCCAAGACGCTCGGCATCATCGGCTGCGGCAATATCGGCTCCATCGTCGCCGACCGCGCCATCGGGCTGAAGATGAAGGTCGTCGCCTTCGACCCCTTCCTCTCGCCGGAGCGCGCCAAGGATATCGGCGTCGAGAAGGTGGAGCTGGACGACCTGCTCGCCCGCGCCGATGTCATCACCCTGCACACGCCGCTGACCGACAAGACCCGCAACGTGCTCTCCGCCGAGGCGCTCGCCAAGACGAAGAAGGGCGTGCGCATCGTCAACTGCGCGCGCGGCGGGTTGGTCGACGAGGCGGCGCTGGCGGAAGCGCTGAAGAGCGGCCATGTCGCGGGCGCGGCCTTCGACGTGTTCATCACCGAGCCGGCGACCGAGAACCCGCTTTTCGGCCTGCCCAACGTGATCTGCACCCCGCATCTCGGCGCCTCCACCACCGAGGCGCAGGAGAATGTCGCGCTGCAGGTGGCCGAGCAGATGAGCGATTATCTGCTGCGCGGCGCCATCTCCAACGCGGTGAACTTCCCCTCGATCACGGCGGAAGAAGCGCCCAAGCTGAAGCCCTTCATCGAACTCGCCGAAAAGCTCGGCTCCTTCGCCGGCCAGCTCACCGACACCGACATCCAGACCGTGCGCATCACCTATGACGGCGCGGTGGCGAGCCTGAAGATCAAGGCGCTGACCTCGGCGGCGGTGGCCGGCCTGCTGCGCCCGGCGCTGGCGGACATCAATGTCGTCTCGGCGCCGAGCATCGCCAAGGAGCGCGGCATCGTGGTGGAAGAGACCACCCGCGAGATCGCCGGCGATTATGAGAGCCTGATCACGCTCACCGTCATCACCGACAAGATGGAGCGTTCCATCTCCGGCACGGTGTTCGCCGATGGGCGCCCGCGCATCGTCGACATCAAGGGCATCAAGGTGGACGCGGAGTTCGCGCCCTCCATGCTCTACGTCACCAATGAGGACAAGCCGGGCTTTGTCGGCCGCTTCGCCGGCCTCTTGGGCGATGCCGGCATCAACATCGCCACCTTCGCGCTCGGCCGCGACCGGCAGGGCGGCGACGCCATCGCGCTGGTGGAAGTCGACGGCTCGGTGCCGGCCGAGCTGCTGGCCAAGGTGCAGCAGCTCCCCTCGGTGAAGCAGGCCAAGCCGCTGGCGTTCTGAGGCGCGGCTTTCCTCTCAACGAAAAAGGCCCCCGGAGCGATCCGGGGGCCTTTTGCATGAAGCGCGCTGCGCTCACATCGGAAAAGCGGCGCGGTGCAGCTTGGCGGCGGCCTTGGCGAGCGCGACGATCTGCTCCCAGTCGCCCATCGTCACCGCCTCGTTCGGCGCCACCCAGGAGCCGCCGACGGCGAGAATGTTGGGCTGGGCGAGATAGGCGCCGACATTGGCCGGGCTGATGCCTCCCGTCGGGCAGAAGCGCAGATCGGGGAGCGGGCCGGCCAGCGACTTGATGAGGTTGACGCCGCCCACCGCTTCCGCGGGGAACAGCTTGAGCACGGGGAAGCCCAGCGCGTGCAGCGTCATCGCCTCGGTGGCGGTGGCGCAGCCGGGCATGACCGGCACCGGCGCTTCGGCCAGCGCCTCGGCCAGCGCGGTCGGGCAGCCGGGGCTGACGAGGAAGCGCGCGCCGGCGTCGATGGATTTCTGGATCAGGTCCGGCCGCGTCACCGTGCCGGCGCCGACAATGGCGTCCGGCACCTCGGCGGCGATGGCGGCGATGGCTTCCAGCGCCGCCGGGGTGCGCAGCGTCACCTCGATCAGCGGCAGCCCGCCCTCGGCCAGCGCCCGCGCGAGCTTCACGCCCGCGGCGACGCTCGGCACGGTGACGACGGGGACGACGGGAGCGCGGGCGAGCAGGAGGCTGGGGTCGGGAAGCGACATCGGAGACCTTGCGCAAGAGTGGCGGGGAATGCGTTGCGACATCAAGACCGCCGGGCGCCGGCTTGTCGAGAGGCAGGGCCGAGAATTGTGCGCTGCGGCGTGGACAGTGCCGGTTCCGCCGCAGCTTTGAACCGGCTAGCCTGAGCGCCGCCCTTCGCCGCCCGCCGCTCGCCCCCGGACCCGCCCGCATGTTCAACATCGATTCCGTCTATCCCCGCGACCTCATCGGCTATGGCCGCACCCCGCCGGACCCGAAATGGCCGGGCGGGGCGCGGATCGCGGTGCAGTTCGTCATCAATTACGAGGAGGGTGGCGAGAACTGCATCCTGCATGGCGACGCTGCTTCCGAGGCCTTCCTCTCCGAGATCGTCGGCGCCCAGCCCTGGCCGGGGCAGCGGCACATGAATGTCGAGAGCATGTATGAATATGGCGCGCGCGCCGGCTTCTGGCGGCTGTGGCGGCTGTTCACGTCGCGCGGCCTGCCGGTCACGGTCTATGGCGTCACCACGGCGCTGGCGCGCAACCCGGAAGCGGTCGCGGCGATGAAGGAGGCGGAATGGGAGATCGCCAGCCACGGGCTGAAATGGATCGACTACCGCAACCATTCCTACGCGGCGGAGAAGGCCGACTTCGACACCGCGCTGCGCCTGCACACGGAGATCACCGGCGAGCGCCCGCTCGGCTGGTACACCGGCCGCACGTCCGAGCATACGCGCCGCATCGTCATGGAGGAGGGCGGCTTTCTCTATGATTCCGACATCTATTCCGACGAACTGCCCTTCTGGGTGGAGGGCCCGCGCGGGCCGCACCTCTCCATTCCCTATACGCTCGACGCCAATGACATGCGCTTCGCCATTCCCGCCGGTTTCGACCATGGCGAGCCGTTCTTCGCCTATCTGCGCGACAGTTTCGACGTGCTCTATGCCGAAGGGGCGGACGCGCCGAAGATGATGAGCGTCGGCCTGCATTGCCGGCTCGCCGGCCGGCCGGGGCGGTTCCTGGCCCTGCAGCGCTTTCTCGACCACATCGCCCGCCATGACCGTGTATGGGTGCCGCGCCGGATCGACATCGCCCGGCACTGGCACGCCCATCACAAGCCGTCCCCGACATCGGAGTAAGGCCATGACCCGCCCTGCCATTCGGCTCGCCCTTCCCGTCCTTGCCGTGCTCGGCGGCCCGGCGCTGGCTGACCAGATCGTCCTTCCCCTGCCAAAGGGGGTGAAAGCGGAGACGCTTCGCGTGGCCTATGACTGCGGCGCCTTCGGCCGCGTGGCGGCGCAGTATGTCAACGCCCCGCCGGTGGCGCTGGCCAGCCTCTCCTTCAAGGGCGAATTCGTGGTGGCGGCCAATGTCATCGCCGCGTCCGGCGCGCGCTATGCCGGCGGCAAATACATCTGGTGGACCAAGGGCAACAGTGCCGACCTCTATGATGTGACCCTGGGCGAGGGGGCGGCGCCGGTCGCGTCATGCACATCGACCGGGTGAGCGTCCTCATGAACCTCCTCGTCATGGCGCGGCGCCCGTCGGCGCGGCGGACGGCGCACCTCCGACAGATGCTGCTGGATGACGAGAAAGAGCAGTGCCGTGCTCCAGCCGAACATCATGATGCCGCTGCCCGCCGTCATCGGGTCGATCAGCCGGGTGCCGGCGTCCTGCGTCGACTGGCCGAAGCCCAGCGCGGTGTAATTGACGAAGGCGGAGTAATAGGCGTCGTTGTGATCCTCGACGATGCCCTGCATGGCATAGACAACGGCCCAGAGGCCGACCTCGACGAGATGGGCGACGAGCAGCACGATATTGGCGACGGTAAGCGCCATGAGCAGTCGCAGCCGGGGATGACGCTTGAACATGTTGTCATAGGCGTCCGCCCAGTCGAGCAGGACATAGGTCGCCATCAGATGAACCAGCATCACAAGCATCATCAAGGCGATGCCGATGCCGATTTCCTTGATGATCATTGTCGTCTCCCGAGGGCGGAGGAGGAGTGAATGCCGGTGGTACCTAGCATTCGCGCGCTTAACAGGGCGGAAATCGGGCTGGCGGTGGAATGGGCGGCGGCGGAAGGCTGGAATCCCGGCCTCGCCGACGCCGGCTGCTTCGCCACGGTCGATCCGGCGGGCTTTCTCGTTGCCGAAGTCGACGGTGCGCCGGCGGCGGTGATCTCGGTGGTGAACTACGATCCGCGCTTCGCCTTTCTCGGCTTCTACATCGTGCGGCCGGACCTGCGCGGGCAGGGCATCGGGTTTCGCCTGTGGCAGGCGGGTCTCGACCATGCCGGGGCGCGCACCATCGGCCTCGACGGGGTGGTGGCGCAGCAGGCCAATTACGCCAGCCAGGGCTTCGCCTTCGCCCATCGCAACATCCGCTTCACGGGCACGCCGGAAGCCGGCGAGATGGGGGAGACGGTGGACCTCGCGCAGGTGCCGTTCGCGGCGATAGAGGCCAGCGATGCCGAGGTGTTTCCCGCGCCCCGTGCCGCCTTTCTCAAGGCGTGGATCACTGCACCGGGCCATGTCGGCAGGGCGGTACTGCGCGAGGGTCGGCTTGCCGGCTGGGGCGTGGTGCGCCCGGCGCGGACGGGCTGGAAGATCGGGCCGCTGGTCGCCGAGGAGGCGGAGGTGGCGGACAGCCTGTTTCGCGTGCTGCGGGCGGCGGCGGGGAGCGGGCCCATCGTACTCGACGTGCCGGAGCCGAACGCGCCGGCGCTGGCGCTCGCCCGCCGGCACGGGCTCTCCCCCGTGTTCGAGACGGCGCGGATGTACCGGGGCTCACTCCGGCCGGCGAGGCTGGAGCCGGTCTATGGCGTCACCAGCTTCGAGCTCGGCTGAAGCGGGCGGGCGGCCGGTCTTCGGCGCCCACTTGGTGGCGATGACGACGCCGGACAGCACCAGCGCATAGCCGGCGGCGTGGTAGAGATGCGGCCGCTCGCCGAGAAAAAGGATGGCGAGCGCCGAGCCGAACACCGGCATGAGGTGGAAGAATGGCGCGGCGCGGTTCGGCCCCACCAGCTGCACCGCGCGGTTGAAGAACAGATAGGCCAGCAGCGAGGGAAACAGCGCGACATAGACGATGGCGGTCAGCGCCTTGGCGTCGAAGGTCAGCGGCGGGCCCATGATCCGCTCCGCCAGGAAAAGCGGCGTGAGCATAAAGAGGCCGAGGCTGAGGCTGATGCCGAGAAAGCCGAGCGCGGAAAAGGCCGGCCGGCGCGCCAGCAGCGAGGAATAAAGCCCGTAGAGCACCATCGCCGCGATCAGCCACAGATCGCCTCGGTTGAAGGCGATGTTCATCAGCACATGCGGATCGCCCCGGCAGATGATGGTGAGCACGCCCATCAGCGACAGGAAGATGCCGGCCGCCTGACCGGGCGATAGCCGCTCGCCATTGAGCAGCAGCGACCAGAAGGCGATGAGCAGCGGCCCGGTCGATTGCAGCAGCAGCGCGTTCAGCGCTGGGGTGAACTCCAGCGCGTGGTACTGCATGGTGTTGAACAGGGTGATGCCGGTGAGCGCGAGCAGGCCGACCAGCTTCCAGTGCCGGCGCAGCAGCGGCCAGTCCGCTCGCATCGCGCGCCAGGCGAAGGGCAGGAGAATCATCACCGCCAGCGCCCAGCGCAGCCAGGCGAGGCTCGCCGGCGGCACATGGCCGGCGACGTGACGGCCCATCACGATGTTGCCCGCCCAGAACAGCGAGACGAGGGGCAGCAACAAGTAAGGCGCGTTGAACAGGCGGCGGAACATAAGCGGGCCCGGGTGCGAACGGGTGGCGCGCCGAGGCTTTAGCGTATTTCCGCCGCGCTGGCGCCGCCGGGCGGGAGGCGCCAGCATGAAATCTTCTGATCCATCGCCGCGCGCCGCTGATGTGTCGCGCGGCCGGCAGGGCTCAATTGGCGGCGCGGATCACGGCCCGCGTGCCCCAGGGGTCGGTGACGGCGAAGCCGTGCGGGCGCGCCGCTACCGCCTCGCCCCCCGCGTTCAGCCGCGCGCGCACCGCCTCCACGGCGGCGGCGTCGGGCAGCACGATTTCATACGCGACGAGGCCGACGCTGTTGGCGGGGGCCGGCCCGCCATTGCGGCTGTGCCAGATGTTGAGGCCGAGATGGTGGTGATAGCCGCCGGCGCTGACGAACAGCGCGCCGGGATAGCGCTCTGTCGTGATGGCGAAGCCGAGCCGGTCGACATAGAAGGCGCGGGCGCGCGCGAGGTCGCCGACCTGGAGATGCACATGGCCGACGCGTGTGCCCTCGGGCATGGGGGCGTCGAGCGGGGCGCCCTCGGGCACATCGGCGAGGAGTTTGCGCAAATCGAGCGGGTGCGTCGCCATCTCGATCGTCGCCTTGTCCCAGCGCCAGTCGCCCTCCGGGCGGTCGCGATAGATTTCGATGCCGTTGCCGTCGGGGTCGTCGAGATAGAGCGCCTCGCTCACCAGATGGTCGGAGGCGCCGAGCCGCACGCCCTGCGCCACCAGCCGGCGCAGCACCACGGCGAGGGCGGGCCGATCCGGGACCAGCAGGGCGACATGGAACAGGCCGGTGGTGCCGGCCGGGCGGGCATGGGCATCGGGTGCGCCGACCAGCTCGATCAGCGTCTCGTCCCCGACGCCGAGGCGCAGGCTGCCATCCTCGCCCTTGCCAAGCAGCGCGAGCCCCACCGTGCCGGTGTAGAAGGCGGCCGAGCGCGCCGCGTCACGCACGCGCAGGCGCACCGCGCCAAGGCGCAGGGTGGCGGGCAGGGCGGAAGCGGCGGCGGGCGACGGGGCGGCGGAAAGCGTGTTCATGGCGGATCCTCGGGGAGTCTTCATCTCTTGCCCCTAAGGTCGTGCAATACCGATCGCGCCGCAATGGTGGGCCGATTGCAGTGTTGCAATACCGACCTGTCCTCGCCGCCCGGTTCGATGCCGCGGCGCGCGCTTGTGCATCGCGTTAACGGCATGGCCCGCGTTCTTGCCTCTCCCGGTGTCATACCTTAAGACGAAGCAGCCCCGGTCGGACGTTCGCCGGGGCTTTGTCTGTGCGCGGGCACGGCACGCCGCCGCACCCCGCCTCGCAATGCAGGAGCGTGGCTCGTGGCGAATGTGGTCGTCGTCGGTTCCCAGTGGGGCGACGAGGGTAAGGGTAAAATTGTCGATTGGCTGAGCGAGCAGGCGGACGTGGTCGTCCGCTTCCAGGGCGGCCACAATGCCGGGCATACGCTCGTCGTTGGCGACAAGACCTACAAATTGTCGCTGCTGCCGTCCGGCCTGGTGCGCGGCGCCCGGCTGTCGATCATCGGCAATGGCGTGGTGCTCGACCCGTGGGCGCTGGTGGACGAGATCACCCGCATCACCGGCCAGGGCGTCGAAGTGACCCCCGAGCGGCTGCGCGTGGCGGAGAATGTCGCGCTGATCCTGCCGCTGCACCGCGAACTCGACGCGATTCGCGAGAACGCCTCCGCCGGCACCAAGATCGGCACAACCAAGCGCGGCATCGGCCCGGCCTATGAGGACAAGGTGGGCCGGCGCGCCATCCGCCTGATCGACCTCGCCTCGCCGGAAACGCTGGCCGGCAAGATCGACCGGCTGCTGGCGCACCACAACGCGCTGCGGCGCGGCCTCGGCATCGAGGAAGTGGACGCCGCCCGTCTTGCCGCCGAACTCGCCGAGATCGCCCCCAAGGTGCTGCCCTATATGGACCGCGCCTGGGCGCTGCTCGACGACGAGCGCCGGCGCGGCGCCAAGATCCTGTTCGAGGGCGCGCAGGGCGCGCTGCTCGATGTCGACCACGGCACCTATCCCTTCGTGACCTCCTCCAACACGGTGGCGGCGCAGGCGGCCACCGGCTCCGGCCTCGGCCCGGGCGCCATCGGCTATGTGCTCGGCATCACCAAGGCCTACACGACCCGCGTCGGCGAAGGCCCGTTCCCGACCGAGCTGCACGACGACACCGGTCGGCGCATCGGCGAGCGCGGCCATGAGTTCGGCACGGTCACCGGCCGTCCGCGCCGCTGCGGCTGGTTCGACGCCGCGCTGGTGCGCCAGACCGTGCGCACCTCGGGCATCAACGGCATCGCGCTGACCAAGCTCGACGTGCTGGACGGCTTCGACGAACTGAAGATCTGCACGCGCTACCGTCTCGACGGGCAGGAGATCGACTATTTCCCCGCCGGGCAGGACGCCCAGGCGCGGGTCGAGCCGGTCTATGTCACCATCGAGGGCTGGAGCGAATCGACCGCGGGTGCCCGCTCCTGGGCCGACCTGCCGGCCGAGGCGGTGAAGTATGTGCGCCTTATCGAGGAACTGATCGGCTGCCCGGTGGCTTTGCTGTCCACCAGCCCCGAGCGCGACGATACGATCCTGGTGCAGAACCCGTTTGAATCCTAGACCTTCCCTCCGGACCTGAACCTCCCCCATGGCCGATTACTACCCGCTCATCGCCCGCGCCGTTGGCGGCCTCCCCGACAAGACGGTGGAGGCGCGCAAGGCTGTCTATGAGCGGGCGCGGCGGGCGCTTCTCGCCCAGCTCACCGCGGTCGACCCGCCGCTTTCTCCGGCCGATGTCACCCGCGAGCAGCAGGCGCTGGAGACGGCGATCGACCGGGTGGAGGCCGATTTCGGCGGAACGGTTTCGGCCGCTCCGCCCCGTGCCCCGGCGCCGCCACCCGCGCCGGTGAGCCCGCCTGCCGCAGCGCCTGCGCCGCCACCCGTTGCGCCGACGCCTCCGCCCGTGGCCCGGGCGCCGCTCACCGCTGCGAATCCGCCGGCGGCACCGGCAACCCCATCTGCGCCGCCCCCGTCGGTCTCGCCAGCCGCCTTCCCCGAAGCCGCCCCGCCGCCGCGCTGGAGCGGGCGCAGCCCGGAGCGTCCCGTGGAGCGAGCGCCCGAGATCGGCACCGGCTTTCACCCCAGCGAGGCCGAAGCGGTGGCCGCCGGGCTGGAGCCGCCGCGCGGCGCCGCCCGCCCGTCCGACTGGCGCAGCGAGGCTGCCCGGCTGGTGCGCGAGCGTGAGGCCGGTGAGGCCGCTCAGGACATCGCCCGCGAGGGGGCCCGTGCCAGCGGCGAAGCGCTGCCGCACACGGCGGATGAAGGCGAGGAACCGCCGGTCGCCGAGGCGCCCGCCGCCAAGAGTGGGCGCAGCCGGCTCATCGCCATTGGCCTTTTCGTGCTGCTGCTGATCGCCGGCGGCGTCGTCGGCTATACCCAGCGCGCGACCATCGTGGCGCTTCTGCATGGCGGCAGCGCCGGCTCGTCCACGCCCTCCGCGCAGGCGCCGGCCACACCGGCCCGCGCCGATGCCCCGAAGTCGACGGATCGCATCACGCAAGCGAGCGGCGAGCCCGCCTCCGCGCCGGCCAGCGCGCCGCAGGCGCCGGGGGGCGCCGATGCGGGGCAGAGCACCGACCAGCGCGCCGTGCTGTTCGAGGAAAGCCCCGGCGGCGGCGAGCAGGGGCTGCAGCAATATGTCGGCACGGTGGAGTGGAGCACCGAGCAGGCCAGCGCCAGCGCCGGCCAGCCGGCCGATCTCGGCGTGCGGGCGGAGATTTCCATTCCCGCGCGCAATTTCAGCGCCACGCTGACCTTCCGCCGCAACCAGGACCCGTCGATTCCGGCCTCGCATATCGTCGAGGTGCAGTTCAAGCTGCCGCCGGGCTTCGATCTCGGCAACATTTCCAGCGTGCCGGGCGTACGGGCGAAGGCATCGGAAGGGGCGCAGGGCGCGCCGCTGGTGGGGCTCGCCGTGCGGGTGGCGCCGAACTACTTCCTGATCGGCCTGTCCTCGCTGCCGACGGACGTGCAGCGCAATCTCGGCTTCATCATCTCCCGCAACTGGCTCGACCTGCCGCTGGTGTTCGAGAATGGCCGCCGCGCCATTCTGGTGCTCGACAAGGGCGGGGCCGGGCAGGCGGCGTTCCGCCAGGCCTATACGGCGTGGGGCCTCGCCCCGGCGACGCCGCCCGCGCAGCAGGACCAGAACCCGAACTGACACATGTTCGCAGCGTTACAAAGAAAAAGGGGAAGCCTCGTGCTTCCCCTTTTTCTTTGTGCCTTCACCGGCGGAGCCGCTGGCGGGTTCCGGTGGGTCAATGTCATGCGTCTGGCGCAAGGGCGGTATCTGGTATGTGGTATACCACAAACACGCGGTCGTCGGTATTGTGCGTCGCAACACAGACGCGATCGGAGTCGGCGCATGTTCCAGTCGATTTACCCCCTCCTGCCGCTGCTCATTCTCGGCCATGCGTGGATGACGATCATGATCGTCGAGCTGCTCGGCAATGAGGAGACGGCGGGAATGGCGCCGGAATGCTACCCGGCATGACATGAAAAACCCCGCGGCGGCGCCGCGGGGTTTGTCGTGTTCAGGCCCTGGACGCGTGCCGATCAGGCGGCGACGCGGCCCTTGAGCACCTCGACCAGCGTCTTGCCGAGCCGCGCGGGGGAGGGGGAGACCACGATGCCGGCCTCTTCCATCGCCGCGATCTTGTCCTCGGCGCCGCCCTTGCCGCCGGAGATGATGGCGCCGGCATGGCCCATGCGGCGGCCGGGAGGGGCGGTGCGGCCGGCGATGAAACCGACCATCGGCTTCTTGCGGCCGCGCTTGGCCTCGTCCTTGAGGAACTGCGCCGCTTCTTCTTCCGCCGAGCCGCCGATCTCGCCGATCATGACGATGGATTCGGTGGCGTCGTCGGCCAGGAACAGTTCCAGCACGTCGATGAACTCGGTGCCCTTCACCGGGTCGCCGCCAATGCCGACGGCGGTGGTCTGGCCGAGGCCTTCCTGCGAGGTCTGGAACACCGCCTCATAGGTCAGCGTGCCGGAGCGCGAGACGACGCCGACCGAGCCCTTCTTGAAGATGTTGGCCGGCATGATGCCG
Source organism: Ancylobacter polymorphus (assembly GCF_022836935.1). Taxonomy (NCBI): domain Bacteria; kingdom Pseudomonadati; phylum Pseudomonadota; class Alphaproteobacteria; order Hyphomicrobiales; family Xanthobacteraceae; genus Ancylobacter; species Ancylobacter polymorphus. The sequence goes on from NZ_CP083239.1 coordinate 2,172,478, forward strand.
ATCTTGCACTCGCCGGCGGTGACGATGCCGGGGCAGTTGGGGCCGACGAGGCGGGACTTGGAACCGTCCAGCGCGCGGCGCACCTTCACCATGTCGAGCACCGGAATGCCCTCGGTGATGCAGACGATGAGCGGGATTTCCGCCGCGATCGCCTCGCAGATGGCATCCGCCGCGCCCGGAGGCGGCACATAGATGACCGAGGCGTCGGCGCCGGTCTTCTCGCGCGCCTCGGCGACGGTGTCGAACACCGGCAGGCCGAGATGGGTGGAGCCGCCCTTGCCCGGCGAGGTGCCGCCGACCACCTGCGAGCCATAGGCCAGCGCCTGCTCGGAGTGGAAGGTGCCGTTCTTGCCGGTGAAGCCCTGGGTGATGATCTTGGTGTTCTTGTTGATGAGGACCGACATCACACAGTCTCCTTCACGGCCTTGACGATCTTCTGCGCGGCATCGTCGAGATCGTCGGCGGGGATGACGTTCAGGCCGCTGTCACGGATGATCTGCTTGCCTTCCTCGACATTGGTGCCTTCGAGGCGCACCACCAGCGGAACCTTGAGGCCGACCGCCTTCACCGCGGCGATGACGCCGCGCGCGATGACATCGCACTTCATGATGCCGCCGAAGATGTTGACGAGGATGCCCTTCACGCTCGGATCGGAGGTGATGATCTTGAACGCCGCCGTCACCTTCTCTTCCGTGGCGCCGCCGCCGACATCGAGGAAGTTGGCCGGGCTTTCGCCATAGAGCTTGATGATGTCGAGCGTCGCCATGGCAAGGCCGGCGCCGTTGACCATGCAGCCGATCGTGCCGTCGAGGGCGATATAGGCGAGGTCGTATTTCGAGGCCTCGATTTCCTTGGCGTCTTCCTCGGTCTCGTCGCGCAGCGCCACCACATCGGCGTGGCGGTAGAGCGAGTTGGAGTCGAAGGAGATCTTGGCGTCGAGGCACTTCAGCTTGCCGTCCTTGGTGACGACCAGCGGGTTGATCTCGAGCATCGCCATGTCCTTGCCGACGAAGGCGGCATAGAGCTTGGCGACGAGGTCGCCGGCCTGCTTGGCGAGATCGCCGGTGAGGCCGAGTGCCTGCGCGACGGTGCGCCCGTGATGGGGCATCACGCCGGTGGCGGGATCGACGGAGAAGGTGTGGATCTTCTCAGGCGTGGAGTGCGCGACTTCCTCGATGTCCATGCCGCCTTCGGTGGACACGACGAAGGCGATGCGCGAGGTAGCGCGGTCGACGAGGGCGGAGAGGTAGAACTCCTTGTCGATGTCGGAGCCTTCCTCGATATAGACGCGGTTGACCTGCTTGCCGGCCGGGCCGGTCTGGATCGTCACCAGCGTCTTGCCGAGAATCTGCTTGGCATTGGCGGCCGCTTCCTCGGCGGACTTGACGACGCGCACGCCGCCCTTTTCGCCGGCATCGGCCTCCTTGAACTTGCCCTTGCCGCGCCCGCCGGCGTGGATCTGGCTCTTCACCACCCAGACGGGGCCGGCGACCTTGGCCGCGGCGGCTTCCGCCTCAGCGGCGTCGAGAATGGCAACGCCATTCGGCACCGGGACCCCGTATTCGCGGAGCACTCCCTTGGCCTGATATTCATGGATGTTCATTAATTCCGCTCCTCCACAACCGGCGGGTCGGGAGAGCCGCCCCGGCCCTCCCGTCGATTGGCGTATCCTATTTCCCTATAGGCGCACACGCGCCAAGACGCTACTGCGCCGAAACGCAGACACCCTATGCCGCTACTGCACGAAGGTGTTGCTCAGCGTCCCGATGCCCTCGATCACGATTTCCACCGTGTTGCTCGGGGCCTTCATCACACCGACGCCGACCGACGTGCCGCAGCAGATGATGTCGCCGGGGTTCAGTGTCATGTCGTGCGAAATGCGGCTCACCAGCTGGCGGGCCGAAAAGACCATATCGCTGATCGGGTAGTTCTGGCGCTCGTCGCCATTGAGCACCGTGCGCACGACGAGGCTGGCGGGATCGACATCGGTCGCCACCACGGGCCCGAACGGGCCGAAGCCGTCGAAGCTCTTGGCCCGCACCCATTGGGCGAAGGTGGCGTCCTTGTTGATGATGTCGGCCGCGGTGATGTCGTTCACGCAGGTATAGCCGAAGATGTAGCCATCGGCTTCTTCTTCGGAGACGGCGGTCGCCTTCTTGCCGATGACGATGCCGAGCTCGCCCTCATAAACGACCTTGCCGTCATAGGAGGCCGGGCGGTGCACGGTGGCGCCGGGGCTGGTGAGGCAGGAACCGGCTTTGAGCAGATAAAGCGGATCGGCCGGAACCGGCGAATTGATCTTGGCCGCGAGGGCGTGGAAGTTGTTCCACAGCGCGATGACCTTGGTCGGCTCCGTCGGGGCGAGGAGATCGACCTCGGAGAGCGCGATGCGCTCTCCGGTCGGCGTGGCGCCAGCGAACATGTCGCCGCTGTGAACCGCGATGGTGTCGCCCTCGAGCGTGCCGAAGCCGGCCGCGCCCGAGCGCTGGTAACGAACCCAGTGTGCCATGTCTCGCCGAACTCAGTTGTAGCAGCCGGCGATCTGCGCGCGCTGGCGGACCAGCGAGAGCACAACGTCGATGGTCGGGGTCGGGATGCCGGCGAGGCGGCCCATTTCCTGGACGACGGTGACGAGCGCGTCGATTTCCATGGCGCGGGAGCGTTCGAGATCCTGCAGCATGGAGGTCTTGTGCGCGCCGACGGCACCGGCGCCGTCAATGCGGCGTTCGACGCCGACGCGGAAATTGACGCCCGACTGGACGGCGATTTCCTGCGCTTCCAGCATCATCGCCTTGGCGACCGCGCGGGTGCCGGGATCGGAGGCGATCACGTCCAGCGTCGCGTGGGTGAGGGCGCTGATCGGGTTGAAGCAGAGATTGCCCCACAGCTTCAGCCACAGCTCGTCGCGAATGTTGGGCAGCACGGGCGCGCGCATGCCGCCGGCGGCGAAGGCCTCCGAGAGCTTGGTGGCGCGGTCGGTGATCTCGCCGGAGGGCTCGCCCAGCGGGAACTTGTCACCATAGACGTGCTTGATGACGCCCGGCTCGACCACTTCCGTCGCGGGATAGACGATGCAGCCAATGGCGCGCTCGGGGCGCAGGCCATTCCACTGCTTGCCGCCGGGATCGACGCTTTCCAGCGTCTTACCTTCGAGCTGATCGCCATGCTTGTAGTAGTACCAGTAGGGCACGCCGTTGACGGCGGTGACCACGGCGGTGTCGTTGCCGAGCAGCGGCTGCATGGCGTCGACGACGCCCGGCACCGAATGGGCCTTGAGCGCGACGATGACATAGTCCTGCGGGCCGAGTTCGGCCGGGTTGTCGGAGCAGGGAATGTGCTCGACACGCTCTTCGCCGTCGATGAGCAGCTTGAGGCCGTTCTTCTTCATGGCCTCGAGATGGGCGCCACGGGCAACGAGGCTGACATCGACGCCCGCCCGCTTGAGCTGGACGCCAACATAACCGCCGATCGCGCCGGCACCATAGATGCAGACCTTCATGGGACTCCCTCCTATGTCCAGGCTGCCCCCGCGGCGCCCGGACTTGTTTGGTATTTTGTATGCCATGATTAGGTGCAATGAGCCCCTAGTCAAGAGCGAAGGCACGGGCGTGATAAAACGTCGCGCATGTTTAGCCGCTTCGCTTATCCCAGCGGGGCGTGTTTGCGACGTGTCACTTAAGTTACTTCGCGAAGGACCGGCTTGTCCACGGTGTATAGGCCAGAACAATTGTCTGAATGAATACGCAAAAGACGGCGCGGGGCGTCGGATTTCACTAGCCGGACAGCAATGCTTACTTTTCTCGTCAGAAACAGTTCGGGGGCGCCAAGCGCCCCCGAAGGTCGTTTTGAATTATGAATGCAGATGCGTTCAGGCGTCCGGCGCGACGGTGTGATTGGCCATCAGTTCCAGCGCCTTGACGAGGGCCGAGTGGTCCCAGGCCGAGCCGCCATTGGCGGCGCAGGTGCTGAACAGCTGCTGCGCCAGCGCGGTGGAGGGCAGCGCCATCTGCATCTGACGCGCGCCGTTCAGCGCCAGGTTCAGGTCCTTCTGGTGCAGCTCGATGCGGAAGCCCGGATTGAAGGTGCGCTTGATCATGCGCTCGCCATGGACTTCCAGAATGCGCGAATTGGCGAAGCCGCCCATCAGCGCCTGGCGCACCTTGGCCGGGTCCGCACCCGCCTTGGAGGCGAAGAGCAGCGCCTCGCCGACGGCGAGGATGTTCAGCGCGACGATGATCTGGTTGGCCACCTTGGTGGTCTGGCCGTCGCCATTGCCGCCGACGAGGGTGATGTTCTTGCCCATCTTCTCGAAGAGCGGCTTCACCGTCTCGAACGCCTTCTCCGGGCCGCCGACCATGATGGTGAGCGAGGCCGCCTTGGCGCCGACCTCGCCGCCCGACACCGGGGCGTCGAGATAGTCGCAGCCGAGTTCGTTGATCTTCTTGGCGAACTCCTTGGTCTCGACCGGGGCGATCGAGGACATGTCGACCACGATCTTGCCCGGGGTGAGGCCGGCGGCGATGCCGTTCTCGCCGAACAGGGCGGCGTTCACATGCGGGGTGTCCGGCACCATGGTGATGATGATGTCGGCGTTCTTGGCGACTTCGGTGCCGCTGGCGCAGGCCACGCCGCCCTTGCCGGTCAGCTCGGCCGGAACCGGCTTGACGTCGTAGAGATAGAGCGTGTGGCCGGCGTCGATGAGATGACCGGCCATGGGCGCGCCCATGATGCCGAGACCGACAAATCCAACATTCGCCATCGTCTTATCCTCGTTTTCCCAGACGTTTCGTTTCTTGACCGCCGCAGCCTCACGCTGCGCCGGTGAGTTCCTTCAGCCAGCCGAGGCCGGCGGCCGTTTCGCCCTTCGGCTTGTATTCGCAGCCGACCCAGCCCTCGTAGCCGATGGCGTCGAGATGGCGGAACAGGAAGGGGTAGTTGATCTCGCCGGTGCCGGGCTCGTTGCGGCCGGGATTGTCGGCAAGCTGGATATGCGCGATCTGGGGCAGGTTCGCCTCGATGGTGCGGGCGAGATCCCCTTCCATGATCTGCATGTGGTAGATGTCGTACTGGATGAAGAGGTTGTCGGAACCGACCTCTTCGATGATCGCCTTCGCCTGCTTGGTGTAGTTCAGGAAGAAGCCGGGAATGTCGCGGGTGTTGATCGGCTCGATCAGCAGCTTGAGACCGGCTTCCTTGATCTTCGGCGCGGCGAACTTCAGGTTATTGACGAAGGTGTTGTGCAGCAGCTCGCGGTCGGCGCCCGCCGGGGCGATGCCGGCGAGGATGTTGACCTGCGGGCAGCCGAGCGCCGTGGCGTAGCTGATCGCCTTGTCGACGCCGGCGCGGAACTCGTCCACGCGCTCGGGCAGGATGGCGATGCCGCGCTCACCCGCGCCCCAATTGCCGGCGGGGAGATTGTGCAGGACCTGGCTGAGGTTGTTCGCCTTCAGCTTGGCGACCAGTTCCTCGACCGGGAAGTCATAGGGGAACAGGTACTCAACGCCGGTGAAGCCGGCGGCGGCGGCCTTCTCGAAACGATCGAGGAAGGGCACCTCGTTGAACAGCATGGTGAGATTGGCGGCAAAACGGGGCATGGACCGCTCCTGGGGCATTCGTAAGATGGACGGGCTCCCTCTCCCCGGCGGGGAGAGGGGTGGAGTGAGGGGGCTAGCGCTGGAGGAGGCTTATCCCCTCACCCGCCGCTGCGCGGCGACCTCTCCCCAACGGGGAGAGGAAAGTAAAGGCTAATCGGTTCGCGTATCAGCGCGACAACACCCTCACGCCTTGGCCGCGTCTTCCAGCGGCAGGTCGAGCACTTCCTCGAACTCGTTCACCGCGTCGATCTCGGTGCCCATGGCGATGTTGGTGACGCGCTCGAGAATGAACTCCATCACGACCGGCACCTGGTGCTCCTTCATCAGTGCCTTGGCCTTGACGAAGGCGTCCTTGAACTCGTTCGGCGAGGAGACGCGCACCGCCTTGCAGCCGAGGCCCTCGGCCACCGCCACGTGATCGACGCCATAGCCGGCATTCTCGTCGGCATTGATGTTGTCGAAGGCGAGCGAGACCTCGAAGTCCATGTTGAAGCCGCGCTGCGCCTGACGGATCAGCCCGAGATAGGAGTTGTTCACCACCACATGGATGTAGGGCAGCTTGTGCTGGGCGCCCACCGCCAGCTCCTCGATGAGGAACTGGAAGTCATAATCGCCGGAGAGCGCGACGATCTCCGCATCCGGGTCCGCCGCGCGCACGCCGAGCGCCGCCGGAAGAGTCCAGCCGAGCGGGCCGGCCTGGCCGCAATTGATCCAGTTGCGCGGCTTGTAGACGTGCAGCATCTGCGCGCCGGCGATCTGGCTGAGACCGATGGTGGAGACGTAGCGCGTGTCGCGGCCGAACGCCTCGTTCATCTCCTCATAGACGCGCTGCGGCTTGAGCGGCACATTGTCGAAATGCGTCTTGCGCAGCATGGTCTTCTTGCGGTCAAGGCATTCCTTGGCCCAGGCGGAACGGTCCTTCAGCTTGCCGGCGGCCTTGTATTCCTTCGCCACCTCGATGAAGAGGTCGAGCGCCGCGCCGGCATCGGAGACGATGCCGAGATCCGGGCCGAACACGCGGCCGATCTGGGTCGGCTCGATGTCGACGTGAATGAACTTGCGGCCCTTGGTGTAGACATCGACCGAGCCGGTGTGGCGGTTCGCCCAGCGATTGCCGATGCCGAACACGAAGTCCGAGGCCAGCATGTTGGCATTGCCATAGCGGTGCGAGGTCTGCAGGCCGCACATGCCGGCCATCAGGTCGTGATCGTCGGGAATCGTGCCCCAGCCCATCAGGGTCGGGATGACGGGCACGCCGGTCAGTTCGGCGAATTCGACCAGCTTGTCGGAGGCGTCCGCATTGATGATGCCGCCGCCGGAGACGATGAGCGGGCGCTCGGCCTCGTTCAGCATGGCAATGGCCTTCTCGGCCTGCTTGCGCGTCGCCTTGGGCTTGTAGACTTCGAGCGGGGCGTAGGTTTCCTCGTCGAACTCGATCTCGGCCAGCTGCACGTCGATCGGCAGGTCGATCAGCACCGGGCCGGGACGGCCGGAGCGCATGACGTGGAAGGCCTGCTGGAACACCATCGGCACCAGCGCCGGCTCGCGCACCATGACCGCCCACTTGGCGACCGGCTTGGCGATGGATTCGATGTCGACCGCCTGGAAGTCTTCCTTGTAGAGGCGGGCGCGCGGGGCCTGGCCGGTGATGCACAGGATCGGGATCGAATCGGCGGAGGCCGAATACAGGCCGGTGATCATGTCGGTGCCGGCCGGGCCGGACGTGCCGATGCACACGCCGATATTACCGGCCTTGGCGCGGGTGTAGCCTTCGGCCATGTGCGAGGCGGCCTCGACATGGCGGGCGAGCACGTGGCGCGTCTGGCCATAGGCGCGCATCGCGGAATAGAGCGGATTGATCGCGGCACCGGGAACGCCGAAGGCGGTGGTGACGCCTTCCATTGCGAGAATCCGGATCGCCGCATCGACGGCACGCATCTTGGCCATGGCACTTCCTCCTCGCGTCGCAGGTCCGGCGGGGGCTCGCCCCTTGAAGGGGCTGGCGGCGCCCGGCACCGGCCTGTTCGACCTGTTCAAAACACTTGTCCGGCACCGCACGGCGCCGCCTTGCGCGGGGGTCGCGGAACCCAGGCGCATGCTGCGGGGCGGTATCATTCTTTCCGCACTGCGGAATGAATTTCCGAAATCGCGGAAAACATGCCACGGCGGCGCTATTTCCGCAATACGGGATATATTTCTGGTTTGCGAAAAATGTGAGGATGCGCCTTTATGCGGGGAGGCGACCCCGCCGGCCGATGGCCTAGGCTGTGCGGCGTAGGCAGCGGGGCCGGGCGGTGCGATGGTGTGCTCCCTTTCGGAGGTGATCTGCGGATGAATCAGGATGTTCCGACCGTGCGCCGCCGCGGCCGCCCTTCCTCCGCGACCGGAACCGAGGGCGGGGGCGAGGTGCAGTCGCTCGACCGCGCCATCGCGTTGCTCGAAGTGCTGGCGCTGTCCGACGGGCTGACGCTGAGCGAGGTGGCGCGCGCGGCCGAACTGCCGACCTCCACCGTGCACCGCCTGCTGACCACGCTGGAGCGGCGCGGCCTCGTCGGCCATGACGCGGCGACCGGGCTGTGGATGGTCGGCATCGGCCTGTTCCGTGTTGGCTCGGCCTATCTGCGTATCCGCAAGCTGCCCGAGATCGCCCGCGCGCTGCTGCGCGAACTCTCGCACGGGGTGAACGAGACGGTGAACCTGTCGCTGATCGAGGGGCCGCATCTCGTCTGCGTCGCGCAGGTGGAAAGCCATGCCGCGGTGCGCGCCTTCTTCCGCATAGGCGGCGATCTGCCGATCCACGCCTCGGGCGGCGGCAAGGCCATTCTCTCCGCCATGAACCCGGAGGCGCGGCGCGCCTGGCTCGGCGGCGACCAGCTGCAGCGCTTCACCGAGCACACCCATATCAGCCGGCGCGCCCTGCAGGCCGACCTTGCCGAAATCGCCGAGCGCGGCTTTTCCATCGACGATGAGGAGCACACGCCGGGCATGCGCTGCGTGGCGGCGGCGGTGCTGGACGAATGGCGCGAGCCTGTGGGGGCGATCTCGATCTCCGCGCCGACCGTGCGCATGCCGCCCGAGCGCATCGCCGATCTCGGCTCGCGTGTGCGCGAGGCGGCGCGCCGGCTGACGACGCAATATTCGGGGCGGTAGCGCGCAAAAAAAAAGCCGGCGCTCATCGCGCCGGCGTTAGTCGCCTAGGAGGAACCGAACGTTGGGTGAACCCTTCGTCCTGCTCCGGGAGGCTCGTGGGCTTTTCCCTCTCCGCCGCATCTGCCGCGTGGCGTGAAAGGGGGCCGATAGGTCCCGCGGAAGGCGGGAAAGGAGCGGCGCCGGGCGCCGCTCCGCAGGCCACAGGCGATCAGACCGCCTTGGCGTCGTGCATCGCGGCGATTTCTTCCTGCGAATAGCCGAGCTGGGCGAGCACTTCGTTGGTGTGCTGGCCGAGCAGCGGCGAGGCGGTGACCTCGACTTCCACGTCCGAGAACTTGATCGGCGAGCCGACGGTCAGATACTTGCCGAGCTTGGGGTGATCGACCTCGACCACGGTGCCGCTCTTGCGCAGCGACGGGTCGTTGGCGATTTCCTTCATCGACAGCACCGGGGCGCAGGGGATGTCGAACTTGCGCAGGATGTCGATGGCTTCGAACTTCGTCTTGTCGGCGAGCCAGGACTCGATGAAGGCGAAGATGTCGAAGATCTTGTCCTGACGGGCTTCGGCGGTGTTGTAGGCCGGATCGTCAATCCACTCCGGCTTGCCCAGCGCCTTACAGATCGGCGCCCAGGCATGGCCCTGAATGGTGAAGTAGATGTAGGCGTTCGGGTCGGTCTCCCAGCCCTTGCACTTCAGCACCCAGCCCGGCTGGCCGCCGCCGCCGGCATTGCCGCCGCGCGGAACGACATCCGAGAACTCGCCATGCGGGTACTGCGGATATTCTTCGAGATAGCCGAGGGCGTCGAGGCGCTGCTGGTCACGCAGCTTGACGCGGCAGAGGTTGAGCACCGAATCCTGCATCGACACGGCGACCTTCTGGCCCTTGCCGGTCTTCACCTTCTGGTGCAGCGCGGTCAGGATGCCGATGGCGAGGTGCATGCCGGTGTTGGAATCGCCGAGAGCGGCGGCCGACACGGTCGGGGGGCCATCCCAGAAGCCGGTGGTGGAGGCGGCACCGCCCGCGCACTGCGCGACGTTCTCGTAGACCTTCAGGTCCTCATAGGCGTGGCCTTCCGAGAAGCCCTTCACCGAAGCGAGGATCATGCCCGGGTTGAGCGACTGGATGTGCTCCCAGGTGAAACCCATGCGGTCGAGCGCGCCGGGGCCGAAATTCTCGACCATCACGTCCGACTCCTTGATCAGCTTGGTCAGGACTTCCTTGCCCTGCGCCGTCTTGGTGTCGAGCGTCAGCGAACGCTTGTTGGAGTTCAGCATGGTGAAGTACAGCGCGTCGGCGTCCTTGACATGACGCAGCTGCGAGCGCGTGACATCGCCCGCGCCGGGGCGCTCGACCTTGATCACGTCGGCGCCGAACCAGGCAAGAAGCTGCGTGCAGGCCGGACCGGCCTGAACGTGCGTGAAATCGATGATCTTAATACCTTCGAGGGGCTTAGACATTGTAGTCGACTTCCCTTTTCGCGTTAACAGTCCGGACGGAGGCTCACCCTGCCGCCGGATTGAGGCCTCCATCCCGCGGATGGAAGGCTTTCGTCTCCCCATGCTCCCCGGCGCTGTTCAGCACCGGCGGGCATCTCCCAGGGGGTGATCGACTTCGGAACGATTCACGACTTCTTTTCGTCCACCCTGGCCTCACATCCCGCCGGGCGCCGCGCCTCGGGCGGCCTTCCGGCGGAACGTCTCGTTGCGGGCATGCCGCGGTTGCCCGCGCCATGCCCGTATCGTCACGCGACGCCTCCCGTCGCCGGGAGGCGCGTCAGGCGCGCAGGATCACTCCGCCGCCAGCGCCACGGGGGCGCCGACCGCGCCGGAGGCCTTGATGCGCTCGATCTCGTCGCCACCGAGGCCGAGAACCTCGGCGAGGATTTCCTCGGTGTGCTCGCCCAGCAGCGGCGAACGCTCGACCGCGACATCATTGTCCGACAGCTTGATCGGGTTGCCGACGGTCAGATACTTGCCGCGCGTGGGGTGGTCGATCTCCACCAGCGTGCCGGTCGCGTAGAGCGACTCGTCCTCGGCGATCTCCTTCATCGAGAGCACCGGGCCGCAGGGAATGTCGACCTTGTTGAGGATTTCCATCGCCTCGAACTTGGTGTGGGCCATGGTCCACGATTCGATGCGGTGGAAAATCTCGTTGAGATGCGGCAGGCGGGCCGCCGGCGTGGCGTAGTTCGGATCGGTCTTCCACTCCGGCTCGCCGATGACGTCGCAGATCTTCCCCCAGACCGGGGCCTGGGTGATGAAATAGATGTAGGCGTTGGGATCGGTCTCCCAGCCCTTGCACTTCAGGATGCGGCCCGGCTGGCCGCCACCGGAATCATTGCCGGCGCGGGGCACGGTGTCGCCGAAGGGGAAGCCCTCGCCGAACTGGCTGTATTCGCGCAGCGGGCCGCGATCGAGGCGCTGCTGGTCGCGCATCTTCACGCGGCAGAAATTCAGCACCGCGTCCTGCATGGCGCAGAGCACCTTCTGGCCACGGCCGGTCAGCGTGCGCTGGTACAGCGCGGTGACGATGCCAAGCGCCAGGTGCAGGCCGGTGCCGGAATCGCCGATCTGCGCGGCGGTGACGAGCGGCAGCCCGTCGCGGAAACCCGTGGTCGAGGCGGAACCGCCGGTGCACTGGGCGACGTTCTCATAGACCTTGCAGTCCTCGAACGGGCCGGGGCCGAAGCCCTTAACCGAGGCGAGGATGATGCGGGGGTTCAGTTCCTGGATGCGTTCCCAGCTGAAGCCCATGCGGTCGAGCGCGCCCGGGGCGAAATTCTCGACCATCACGTCGCAGATCTTCACCAGTTCCTCGAGGACCTTCTTGCCCTCGGGCTTCTTGGTGTCGAGCGTGATGGAGCGCTTGTTGGAGTTCAGCATCGTGAAGTAGAGGCTGTCCGCATTGGGGACATCGCGCAGCTGGGCGCGGGTGACATCCCCTTCGCCCGGGCGCTCTACCTTGATCACATCGGCCCCGAACCACGCGAGAAGCTGCGTGCAGGTGGGGCCGGACTGAACATGGGTGAAATCGAGGACGCGAACGCCGTCCAATGCCTTGCCCATGGGGTTCCTCTCAAGATGACCCGGCTTTTCGCCGTTGTGTCTTTGTTACTTAGGGAATGGGACGGGTGGGGATATTGCCGCTCCCCACCCGTCCCGGTGTGACTTACTTCTTCTTCACGACGCTCTGCGGGTTCAGGCTGCCGATGTTGCCGCTTTCGCTGCCGGCGGCCGGGTCGATCACGGCGTTGATGAGGGTCGGCTTGCCGCTGTCCATCGCCTCGTCCACGGCGCGCTTGAGCTCGTCCGGGGTGGTGACGTGGTAACCGACGCCGCCGAAGGCTTCCATCATCTTGTCGTAGCGCGAGTCGGCGACGAAGACGGTGGTGCCGGGATCACGACCGGTCGGGTCGGTGTCGGTGCCGCGATAGATGCCGTTATTGTTGAAGATAACGACGCAGACCGGCAGGTTGTAGCGGCAGATCGTCTCCACCTCCATGCCGGAGAAGCCGAAGGCCGAGTCGCCCTCGACCGCCAGAACCGGCTTGCCGGTTTCCACGGCGGCGGCGATGGCGAAGCCCATGCCGATGCCCATCACGCCCCAGGTGCCCACGTCCAGGCGCTTGCGCGGCTGGTACATGTCGATGACGCCGCGGGCGAGGTCGAGCGTGTTGGCGCCTTCATTGACCAGGATCGCGTCGGGACGCTCCTTGATCACCTGCTTGAGCGCACCGAGCGCCGAGTGGAAGTCCATCGGCGTCGAGTTCTTCAGCAGCCGCTGGGACATCTTGGAGATGTTGACTTCCTTGCGGGCGTTGATCGCGCCGATCCACTCCTGCGAGGGGGCGGTCCAGCCGGACTTGATGCCCTCGTTCAGGGCCTCGATCACCGAGCCGATGTCGCCGACCAGCGGCGCCGCGATCTCGACGTTCGAGTCCATTTCCTTGGGCTCGATGTCGATCTGGATGAACTTCTTCGGGGCATCGCCCCAGGTCTTGCCCTTGCCGTGCGAGAGCAACCAGTTGAGGCGGGCGCCGACGAGGACGACCACGTCGGAATCCTTCAGCACCGTCGAGCGGGCGGCGCCGGCCGAGAGCGGATGGGTGTCGGGCAGCAGGCCCTTGGCCATCGACATCGGCAGGAAGGGGATGCCGGAGGTTTCGATGAAGGAGCGGATCGCCTCGTCGGCCTGCGCGTAAGCCGCGCCCTTGCCGAGGATGACGAGCGGCTTCTTCGCCGACTTCAGCACGTCGAGCGCGCGGGTGACCGCGGCCGGGGAGGGGAGCTGCGCCGGGGCGGCGTCGATCACCTTCACCAGCGACTTGGCGCCGGCGTCGGCGTCCATCACCTGCGAGAACAGCTTGGCCGGCAGGTCGAGATACACGCCGCCGGGACGGCCGGAGACCGCCGCGCGGATGGCGCGGGCGACGCCGATGCCGATATCGGCCGCATGCAGCACGCGGAACGCGGCCTTGCAGAGCGGCTTGGCGATGGCGAGCTGGTCCATTTCCTCATAGTCGCCCTGCTGCAGGTCGACGATCTCGCGCTCGGAGGAGCCGGAGATGAGGATCATGGGGAAGCAGTTGGTGGTGGCGTTCGCCAGGGCGGTGAGGCCGTTGAGGAAGCCCGGCGCCGAGACGGTGAGGCACACGCCCGGCTTCTTGGTCAGAAAGCCGGCGATGGCGGCGGCGTTGCCGGCGTTCTGCTCATGGCGGAACGAGATCACGCGGATGCCTTCGGCCTGCGCCATGCGGCCGAGGTCCGTGATCGGAATCCCGGGCACGCCGTAGATGGTGTCGATATCGTTCAGTTTGAGCGCATCGATGACCAGGTGGAAGCCGTCCGTGAGCTCCTGTTCGGTCTCGGTGGCGGCATTCACGTCAATAACCTGTGCGACTGCGGACATCCCGTATTCCCTCCCAAACGTCCTTCGGCGGGTTCATGCCGCCCTAATCTAGGTCTACGTGGTTCTCGACATGCTCAGCGAGCCGGAGCGTGTGGTCGCGCACCAAACGCTCGGCGCGGTCCGCGTCCCGCGCCTCGAGAGCAAGAATGATCTCCAGATGGTCGGAGGCCGAACGCTGCGCCCGGTCCATCTCGAAGATCGTGCGGTGGCGGATGGCCCGTACATGGAAGAACAGGTTTTCCGTCATCGCCACGAGCAGCGAAGAGCCGCTCAGCCGGATCAGCGCCTGGTGAAACGCGATATTCGCACTCGAATATTCGTCGCACCGGTCGCGCTCGATCCGCGCCAGATCGAACTTCTTGAACAACGTCCTCAGCTCGGCGATCGCCTCGTCGCTTGCGCGCTGCGTGGCCAGGCGGGCCGCCATGCTTTCCAGTGCCGCCCAGGCCTCGATCATCTGGATGATCTCGGCCTTGGAGCGGCGAACCACCATAATTCCCCGCCGGGGCACGGCGCGGAGCAGGCCTTCCTGCTCCAGCATCGCGACCGCCTCGCGGATCGGCGTCCGGCTTGCGCCGAGACGCTCGGAAATGTCCCGCTCGTCGAGCAGCATCGGCTCGCTTGAGCCGTAAATATTCATGTGCGTGATAGCTTCCTTGAGAGCGGCGTAGGCCTTGCTCTTGAAGCTCTCCTTGGCCGGCAGGCGTTCGATGGTCAGACCATTCTCACCGCTTTGCCAGGGCTTGCTCTCAACGGCTTTGCTGCTCACGGAAGCGTCCTCTGCGGAAAACCCACAGTGGATTTCCGAAAAAGTGGCATACCAAATACCAACATGTCAATTCGCTTGTCCCCGCTGCGGGAACCCCTCCGGCTCCTTTTCCTCACCTGCGCCGCGCGCTTTCTCAGGTCCACCTGCCCCAGGGGAAGAGTGCCGGAACGCGCTTGCGTATGCAATATACCACGGGTGGATGCGGCTGGCGAGAGCGTCTGAACACTTTGCTGCGCTGCGCAGTCAAAAGTTCGTCGGCGGTGTTGAGGTAGGGTGATTGGAGGTCCGGGCCGGGATGCGCATCTGCGGCCGCCGGGGCGGAAAGCCTTACGTTCTCAGCGCTTTGCGAACGCGCGGCGCGCCCGCGCGCCACGACGGCGCACCGGCCGCGTGAAGCGGCCGGCACCTGTGCGCCGCACCATGCCTGATGTCAGGAGGGGAAGCGGCCGTGCTTCTCCACATGGGCGGCGAGGCCCAGCGTGTGCTCGCGCACGAGTCGTTCGGCGAGATCGGCATCGCGGGCGACCAGCGCGGCGATGATGGCGCGGTGCTCCTGCAGCGAGCGCTCCGAGCGGTTTTCCTGCCGCACCGAGACGGCGCGGATGCCGCGAATATGGATGAACAGGTTTTCCGTCACCTCGCCGATCATGGCGCAGCCGCCGAGGCGGATGATGGTCTGGTGGAAGCGGATATTGGCGTTCGAGTACTCGTTCATGTGCTCGGCCGGCGCCTCGGCCTCGAAGTCATGGAACATGTCGCGCAGTTCCGCGAGGTCGCGGTCGCTGGCACGGCTGGTCGCCAGCCGGGCGGCCATGCTCTCCAGCGCCGCCCAGACAATGATCATGTCGATGATCTCGCGCTTGGACTTGCGCACGACGAAGATGCCCCGGCGCGGCACCGAGCGCACGAAGCCTTCCTGTTCGAGGACGGTCAGTGCCTCGCGGATCGGCGTGCGGCTGACGCCGAGATCGTGGGAGAGCTGCCGCTCATCGAGCCGGATCTCGCTCTCCTGGCCATACATGTCCATCTCGGTGATGGCCTTCTTGATGGCGTCATAGGCCAGCGTGCGAAGGCTCGTATTGGCGGCGAGAGGCGCGATGTTCAGCCTCATCTGGGTGTCGGCGCTTTCCACGGGCGGTTTCCTCGTCAGTTGCTCGGTGTCTTGTTCTTGTTGTTGTCCGTCGCAGCGTGGCTGCGGCGCGGCCGGCTTTGGCGGCCTTCACGCGACCCTGTCCTGTCATTGGCGATTCTGTGGCGGATCAAGGCATCGTGAGCATCGTATAACACATACAGAATGTCCATGCGGGAGGCCCCTTACCGGCGCTGCGGGTTCCCCGCGCCTGCCTTTCCCAGCGCTTCCGGCCGGACCCTTTCACCCGCGCGCTCCGCCGGCGCGCGGGCGTCCTGCGTATCCAAGGCGGCATCTGACGCTACGTAATAATGGGCAAGTATTCCCTACGGGAAGATGCCGTTACGTCAGTCTGCGTTCTACACATAGCCTGTGTTCGTGGTATGCAAAATTTTGCATTACCCAAAATTCATAGTATGGTCGTTTCAATGGCTGATTGATGACCCGCCCGGATGGGCGTGCGTAGCGGGCATTCAATAAGAAAACAGAAAATAGTCGGTCAGTTTACGTTGGGAAACGTTCGAGGACAACATGACATCTGACGCAACGGCATCCATCAATAAAAAGCGCTGGCTGCAGCTGGTGTTCGGCGTGATCTGCATGTGCATGATCGCCAACATGCAGTATGGCTGGACCTTCTTCGTCAATCCGATGCAGGAAACCCACGGCTGGGATCGCGCGGCGATCCAGGTGGCGTTCTCCATCTTCATCGTCACTGAGACCTGGCTGGTGCCGGTTGAGGGCTGGTTCGTCGACAAGTACGGCCCGCGCGTCGTGGTGCTGTTCGGCGGCCTGCTGTGCGGCCTTGCCTGGGTGATCAACTCCTATGCCGACACGCTGACCCTGCTCTATGTCGGCGCGGCTCTCGGCGGTATCGGCGCTGGCGCGGTGTACGGCACCTGCGTGGGTAACTCGCTGAAGTGGTTCCCGGATCGTCGCGGCCTTGCCGCCGGCATCACCGCCGCCGGCTTCGGCGCGGGCTCGGCGCTGACCGTGATTCCGATCCAGAACATGATCAAGAATCAGGGCTATGAGGCCGCCTTCTTCTATTTCGGCGTCGGCCAGGGCGTGGTGATCACGCTGCTCGCCCTCTTCCTCGTTGCGCCGAAGAAGGAGCAGATCGCCGCCTTCGCCGCCAAGGCCGTGGCCAAGGTCTCCCAGTCGGCCCGCGATTTCGCGCCGAAGGAAATGCTCTCCACCCCGCTGTTCTGGGTGATGTACGCGATGTTCGTCATGATGGCCGCCGGCGGCCTGATGGCGACCGCCCAGCTCGGCCCGATCGCCAAGGATTTCGGCATCGCCGATATTCCGGTGAGCCTGATCGGCATCACCCTGCCGGCGCTGACCTTCGCCGCCGCCATCGACCGCGTGCTTAACGGCCTGACCCGTCCGTTCTTCGGCTGGGTGTCGGACCAGATCGGCCGCGAGAACACCATGTTCGTGGCCTTCGCCATCGAGGGCGTCGGCATCTATGCGCTGAGCGTGCTCGGCCATAACCCGGTGCTGTTCGTCATCCTCACCGGCCTCGTCTTCTTCGCCTGGGGCGAGATCTACTCGCTGTTCCCGGCCATGTGCGGCGACGCCTTCGGCTCGAAGTTCGCCACCACCAATGCCGGCCTGCTCTACACCGCCAAGGGCACGGCGGCGCTGATCGTGCCGTTCACCTCCATCATCACCACCATGACCGGTAGCTGGCATGCGGTGTTCATCACCGCCGCGGCGCTCAACATCATCGCCGCCGTGATGGCGCTGGTGGTGCTGAAGCCGCTCGCCTCCGCCCATGGGCGCCGCGCCGCGGCGCAGGCGGCCGCGTCGAAGGTGGTGGCGGCCGAGTAAGCTGCCCCCTCCTTCCCTGGCCTTCTTTCAGGGCCCGTCCTCGGACGGGCCCTTTTTCTTTTCCGGAACACCGGAAGCTGACGCGCGCCTGCCCTCCATTGGCGGCAAGATTGACAGCATTCCAATTGTAAACTGGCGGCGAGAAGGGGATGCGAACCGTGCGCTTTCGTGTCGTCGTTCGGGCATTCGTGTCGTGCGACGTGACAACGCCAAGTCACCCTTCCCGAACGTTCCTGATCTTCAACTTTTATCTGAATTTGAACTGACGCAGCGTCGTTGCACGACAACGATGTTACATCTATTAATAGCCACCGACCAACCAAATGAAAATTGTTCGGTATCTTTAGCCTTACGGAACGGTTGGCGAGTCATAAAAGCCAATTGGCATACATAATATTGTCGATTATGATCCTTGCTCAGCGGGTCGGTTCCGCAACCCTGCGGCAGGGCGTCTCCGAAGTGTCGGAACGCGGCGTCAGGGGCGGATACCGCGCAACCTTTGAGAAGAAGATGCCGCACGAGCGGCCGTCGCGGGGGCGACGCAGAAAGCGCCCCCGGGACCAACGACAAGCCGGCGCCCGGGCCCCACAGGCCCAGGAGCGACCGCAACAAAAAAGCCGATCCGCGGCATTTATCGATTTGGGAGAGGAGATCGCCCTTGAATACGTCCAAGACTCTGGCGGCTGTCGGGCCGGGCCAGGATTTCTCTGAGAGCCGCCGCTGGATGCAGCTGGTCGTCGGGGTGGTCTGCATGATCGCGACCGCCAACATCCAGTATGCCTGGACCCTGTTCGTCCCTGAAATTCAGCAGACCTTCGGCTGGGAGCGCGCCTCGATCCAGGTGGCGTTCACCATCTTCGTGCTGGTGCAGACCTGGCTGGCGCCGATCGAAGGCTACTTCATCGACAAGTTCGGCCCCCGCCTGATGGTCGCCTTCGGCGCCCTGTTCATCGGCACTGCCTGGGTCATCAATTCGCAGGCCACCACCCTGATGGGCTTCTATGTCGGCGCGGCCATTGGCGGCATCGGCGTCGGCTCCATCTACGCCACCTGCATCAACAACGCGCTGAAGTGGTTCCCGGATCGCCGCGGCCTCGCCGTCGGCCTCACCGCCGGTGGCTATGGCGCCGGTTCGGCCGCCACCATCCTGCCCATCGCGGCGATGATCGAATCCTCGGGCTTCCAGGAGACCTTCTTCTTCTTCGGCCTGCTGCAGGGCGGTCTCGCCTTCATCGCGGCGTGGTTCCTGCGTTCGCCGAAGGCGGGTGAGGTCAAGGCCTCCACCAAGCTCAACCAGAGCCGCCGCGACTACACCCTGAAGGAAGCCCTGAACACCAAGCTGTTCTGGCTGATGCTGGTCATGTTCACCTGCGTCGTCACCGGCGGCATGATGGCCGTGGCGCAGCTGGGCGTGATCGCGCAGGACCTCGGCGTGAAGGAGTTCGAGGTCAACCTGTACTTCTTCACCATGGCCGCCCTGCCGCTCGCCCTGATGCTCGACCGCGTCATGAACGGCATTTCGCGTCCGCTGTTCGGCTGGATCTCCGACCATATCGGCCGTGAGAAGACCATGGTCATCGCCTTCTCGCTCGAAGGCATGGGCATCATCGCGCTCGGCTATTTCGGCCACAATCCGTGGGCCTTCCTCATCCTCTCCGGCGTCGTGTTCCTCGCCTGGGGTGAAGTCTACTCGCTGTTCTCGGCGCTGGCCGGCGACGCCTTCGGCACCAAGCACATCGCCAAGATCTATGGCGTGCTCTACTGCGCCAAGGGCATCGGCGCGCTGTTCGTGCCGATCGGCAACCTGCTGATGGAAGCCACCGGCACCTGGTCGACCGTGCTCTACACCGTCGCCGCCATGGACCTGTTCGCCGCCTTCCTGGCGATCACCCTGCTGCCGCGCACGCTGAAGTCGCATGTGGCGCAGTCCGCCGCGATGGGTCCTTCGGTCGACAAGACCGCGACCGCCTCGGCGCATGCCTGATCCGCTTGCGTCCCGGGCGGCGAACGCCGCCCGGGACGCAACGGAACGACCTTGGACAAGGGGCCCTCGCGGGCCCCTTTTTCGTTGCGGAGTTCTCAGTCGGTGCTCGCCGCAGCCAGGGCGAGGTCGGCGAGATACTCCACCTTCAGGCTGGCGGCGGGGCCGAGGCGGGCGAGTTCGGCCCGGTCGAACCAGCGCGCTTCCAGCGCGTCGTCGGCGGCGACGGCCTCGCCTGCCTGCCAGCGGCACAGCACGGCGATCATCGCGAAATGATGGGCGAGGGTGCCGGACGCCTCATGCTCGATGAAGTCCAGCACGGTGATGAGGCGCGGATCTGCGGCGAGAAGGCCGGTTTCCTCGTGAAGCTCGCGCAGCGCCGCGTCGCGATAGGTCTCGCCCGGCTCCACCCGTCCGCCGGGAAAGCCCCATAGCCCCTGGTCGGGCGGGTTGGCGCGGCGCACCAGCAGAACCTCACCCGCGCGCTCGACGAGGGCGAGCACGGCGACGGTGGGGCGGACAGGGGACGACGTCATGCAGCGAGGGCTCCCGATGAGAACGCGGCCGGGAAAGCCCCGGCCGCGCCAAAACTACTCTGCCGCTGTGACATCGCGATAGAGCTGGCCGCCGCCGTCGCGGAAGCGGGCGGCCATGTCCTCCATGCCCTGCGCGGCCTCTTCCGCCTGCCGGGCGGTGTCGCGGATTACGTGACTGATCTTCATCGAGCAGAATTTCGGCCCGCACATGGAGCAGAAATGCGCCAGCTTGTGCGCCTCCTTCGGCAGCGTCTCGTCATGGAAGGCGAGGGCGGTGTCGGGGTCGAGGGCGAGGTTGAACTGGTCCTGCCAGCGGAACTCGAAGCGAGCCCGTGAGAGCGCGTCGTCCCAGGCCCGCGCCAGCGGGTGCCCCTTGGCGAGGTCGGCGGCGTGGGCGGCGATCTTGTAGGTGATGACGCCGGTCTTCACGTCGTCGCGGTTGGGCAGGCCGAGATGCTCCTTCGGCGTGACGTAGCAGAGCATGGCGGTGCCAAACCAGCCGATCATCGCCGCGCCGATGGCTGAGGTGATGTGGTCATAGCCCGGCGCGATGTCGGTGGTCAGCGGCCCTAGCGTGTAGAAGGGCGCCTCGCCGCAGGTGGCGAGCTGCTTGTCCATATTGGCCTTGATCTTGTGCATGGGCACATGGCCGGGCCCCTCGATCATCACCTGGCAGTCCCGCGCCCAGGCGATCTGCGTCAGCTCGCCCAGCGTCTCCAGCTCGGCGAACTGCGCCGCGTCATTGGCGTCGGCAATGGAGCCGGGCCGCAGCCCGTCGCCGAGCGAGAAGGTGACATCATAGGCGCGCATGATCTCGCAGATCTCGGCGAATCGCTCATAGAGAAAGCTCTCGCGGTGATGGGCGAGGCACCATTTCGCCATGATGGAGCCGCCGCGCGAGACGATGCCGGTGACGCGACTGGCGGTGAGCGGAACGTGAGCGAGCCGCACGCCGGCATGGATGGTGAAATAGTCCACGCCCTGCTCGGCCTGCTCGACCAGCGTGTCGCGAAACACCTCCCAGGTCAGGTCCTCGGCGATGCCGCCGACCTTCTCCAGCGCCTGATAGATGGGCACGGTGCCGATGGGCACGGGGGCGTTGCGGATGATCCAGTCGCGAATGTTGTGGATATTCCGCCCGGTCGAGAGGTCCATCACCGTGTCGGCGCCCCAGCGTATCGCCCACACCATCTTGTCCACCTCGTCGGCGACCGAGGAGGTGACGGCGGAATTGCCGATATTGGCGTTGATCTTGACCAGGAAATTGCGGCCGATCGCCATCGGCTCCAATTCGCCATGGTTGATATTGGCGGGAATGACGGCGCGCCCGCGCGCCACCTCGTCGCGCACGAATTCCGGTGTCACCACATCGGGGATGGCGGCGCCGAAATCCTCGCCGTCGCGGATGATGTCGCGCAGGCGATCGCGCAGGCCGTTCTCGCGCAAGGCGACATATTCCATCTCCGCCGTGACGGTGCCGGCGCGGGCATAGGCCATCTGCGTCACCGCGCCGGACCGGGCCCGCAGCGGGCGGTGGGCGAGCGGGAAGGGGGTGACGAGCCGGTCGGCCGGGACATGGCCGTTATCCTCTGGCTTCACCGCGCGCCCGTCATAGGCCTCCACATCGCCGCGCGCCTGCACCCAGGCGTCGCGCGGGCGGGGGAGGCCGGCGGCGATGTCGATGCGGGCCTCGACATCGGTATAGGGGCCGGAGGCGTCATAGACCGCGAGATTGGGCTCGCCGGCCGAGGGGTGCAGCAGGATTTCGCGGAATGGCACGCGGAAGCCGCGCACGGGGCATTCGGCATAGAGGCGACGGGAGCCGGGAATCGGCCCGGTGGCGACGCTGAGGTTGTCGGGGGACTTGGACGACATGCTGGATCTCCAGAACCAGAGGGTTGGGGAGATCCGGGCGTATGACGTTGGGGAAGGATGGCGGCGCGGGACGCGGCCTGAACCCGCGCGTGGCGACGCCATTCGGTTCCGATCCCTTCGCCGGCATGACCCGGATCAGGTTCGAAGGGTCATCGCGTTGCGGTGCCTTGCGGCACAGCCGGCGCTCTCTCAGCCCCCTAGCGGGGCTCCCCTTGGAACGGGTCGATCTTGGGTGAAACGGGAGCCGGGGTCAATCGGCCTGAACCGTCACCCTGCCGCTGCCGTATTCCTGTAGAATGGCTGACGGCGAGACGATTGCAGAACGACAGGTCGGGGAGTGCCATGCGCCGCTGGAAGAATTCGATCGGCCGGATGGCCGCACTGGTGGCGCTGGCCGCGCCTTTGGCCTTCTCCTCCGCCGCCTCGGCGCAGGAGAATTGCGGGCGCAGCGGCGCCGGCTTCGACGCCTGGCTTGCCGGCTTCAAGCAGCAGGCGGTGGCGGAAGGCGTGTCGCCGCGCACGGTGGCGGCGGCGCTCAACGGCCTGACCTATGCCCCCGACATTGTCGGAACCGATCGCGGGCAGAAGGTGTTCGGCCAGAGCTTCTTCCAGTTCTCCGACCGCATGGTGGCGAATTATCGCATCCAGCAGGGCCGGCAGAAGATCCAGGCCAATCCCGATCTGTTCAGCCGCATCGAGCAGCGATTCGGCGTGCCGGGCGCGGTGCTGGTGGCGTTCTGGGGGCTGGAAACCGATTTCGGCGCCTTCATGGGCGACAAGCCGACCATCCGCTCCGTCGCCACGCTGGCCTGGGACTGCCGGCGCGCGGAAATGTTCCGCACCCAGCTGATGGCGGCGTTGAAGATCATCGATCGCGGCGACCTCACCGTGCAGACGATGCGCGGGCCGTGGGCGGGGGAACTCGGCCAGTTCCAGTTCCTGCCCGACCATTATCTCAACTATGGCGTCGATTTCGACGGCGACGGGCGGGTCGATCTCATCCGCTCGGCGCCCGACGCGCTGGCCTCGGCGGCCAATTACATCAAGGCGCTGGGCTGGAAGGCCGGTCAGCCCTGGCTGGAAGAGGTGCGCGTGCCGCCCAACCTGCCCTGGGACCAGGCGGACCTGTCGATCAAGATTCCCCGCGCGCAATGGGCGCGCATGGGCGTGGTGCGGGCGGGCGGTGGCCAGCTTCCCGCCGACCAGCTTCCCGCCTCGCTGCTGCTGCCGATGGGGCGCAACGGCCCGGCCTTCCTCGTCTATCCCAATTTCGATGTGTTCACCGAGTGGAACAACTCGCTGACCTACGCCACGTCAGCCGCCTATCTCGCCTCGCGCGTCGCTGGCGCCGGGCCGTTCAACCGGGGGCAGGGCGACAAGATTCCGGTGCTCTCCATGGCCGAGGTGAAGGACCTGCAGACGCTGCTCAACGCGCGCGGGCACCATGTGGGCCGGGTCGACGGCATCGTCGGGGCGGCGACGCGGCAGGCGATCAAGGTCGAGCAGATGCGGCTCGGCCTGCCGGCCGACTCCTATCCGACGCCGGAGCTGGTGGCGGCGCTGCGCGCGGGCAAGTGAGCCTCAGAGAACCGGCACGCCCTGCTGCTTGGCCTTCACTTCCGGCTCGACATGGATGTTGACCAGGATATCGGCAACCTCCGCTTCCAGCGCGTCCTCGATACGGTCGCAGATGGCGTGGGCTTCGCTGACCGGCATGTCGCCGGGCACGACGAGGTGGAAATCGACGAAGGTCATGCGTCCGGCCTGGCGGGTGCGCAGATCATGCGCCTCGATGGCGCCGGTGGCCTCGGCGGCGATGCGCTTGCGGATGCGCTCCAGCGTCTCCGCCGGCACGGCCTGATCCATCAGCCCGCCGACGCTCTCCTTCAGTACCGACCAGCCCGACCAGAGGATGTTGACCGCGACGAGGCCGGCGAGCACGAGATCGAGCTTCTCCCAGCCCGACAGCACCGCCAGCACCACGCCGAGCAGCACGCCGGCCGAGGACAGCACATCGGTGAACAGATGCCGCCCGTCGGCCGCCAGAGCGGGGGAGCGCGCGCGCCGGCCTTCGCGGATCAGCACCGCGCACCAGATGCCGTTGATGACCGTCGCGGCGGCGTTGATCGCCAGACCCTGCGGCGAGGCATCGAAGCTGTGCGGTTCCAGCCAGCCGAGATAGACCTCGCGCAGGATCGAGATCGCCGCCACCACGATCAGCACGCCGACGATGACGGCGGAGAAATACTCGGCCTTGGCATAGCCATAGGGATGGGCGGCATCGGCCGGCTTGGCGCTGACCCGCAGCGCCAGCACCGCCGTGATGGCGGTTGCCACATTGACGATGCTCTCCAGCGCGTCCGAATACAGCGCGACGCTGCCGGTGAGCAGGAAGGCGAGATATTTCAGCCCCAGCACGGCGAGGCTGACGCCGACATTGATCAAGGCGATCCGCGAGGAGACAGTCATCGGCGCAAACCCGTTCCGGCGCCGCGCGCCCGCTGCCGCAGCGCTTAGTCGCTTGGCGGGCAGAAATCAAGCAAGCACAAGGGTTTGCAAGTCGTTCGCAGAAGCGTTTGCAGCCTCTGCGGCCCTCTCGCTCAGGCATTGGCGTGGCGCGGCAGAAGGGCGCCGCGGTGGCGGATGACGCGACCGGCGAGTTGGTGCCCGGCCTCCGCTGCCGCCGCCGGGGCTTCGCCGGCAAGGCGCGCGGCGAGATAGGCGGCGTTGAAACTGTCGCCGGCGGCGGTGGTGTCCACCGGCACGACGGGCTGGGGTATGGCGACCAGCTGCGCCTGGCCACCACTCACGACCAGCGCGCCCTCGGCGCCGTTCTTCACCACGATTTCCTGCACGCCGAAGGTGGCGAGCCGCTCGGCGGTGGCGGTGGGGGAACCATCGCCCCACAGCGTCGCCTCATCCTCGAAGGTCGGCAGGGCGATGGAGGTGCGCTTCAGCGCCTCGGCATAGACGGCGCGGGCGCGGGCCACGTCGCCGCGCCAGTTGCGCGGGCGGAAATTGCCGTCGAACACGACGCGCGTGCCGCGCTCGCGGGCGAATTCGATCGTCGCCAGCAGGCGGCCCAGTCCGGCATTCGAATAGAGCGAGAGGGTGATGCCGGAGAGATAGATGAGCTTGGCCTCGATCAGCGCCTCGCACATCCCCTCCCAGCCGGGCAGTTCGAACAGCTCGCGCGCGGGGGCGCTGTCGCGCCAATAGGTGAAGCTGCGCTCGCCCGCCGCGTCGATGTCGATGAGATAGAGCCCGGCGGTGCGGCCGGGCACGCGGGCCATCAGGCTGATGTCGAGCCCCTCGGCCTGGGCGGAGGCGCGGATGGCGTCGGAATAGGGATCGTCGCCCAGCGCGGTGGCATAGGCGGTGTCGACGCCGGCGCGGGCGAGATAGACGGCGGTGTTGAAGGTATCGCCGCCGACGCCCTGGCTGAAGCGGCCATCGGCGCCGCGGGCCAGTTCGACCATCACTTCGCCGATGGAAATTACCTGGGCCATGCGTCCCTCCCTGTCGCGTCGATTCGCGCGGGAGCCTCGCCCTATTCGCCGGGGGAGGCAAGGCCGGGGCGTCTCCCCGCCCCGCGCGGGCGGGACGGGGAGGGTATTATCAGAGCTGGACGCCGCGGGTCAGCGCGCCGTCGACGACGAGATTGGTGCCGTAGATGAAGCTCGCCGCCGGGCTCGCCAGGAAGACGGCGGCATTGGCGATTTCCTGCGGCGTCGCCATGCGGCCGGTCGGGTTCAGGGCCAGCGCCTCGGCGAACAGGGTCGGGTTGCCGTCCTTGATCTGGTTCCAGATGCCGCCGTCGAAATAGGTGTTGCCCGGCGAGACGGTGTTGGCGCGGATCTTCTTCGGCGCCAGCTGGAAGGCGAGGCCCTGCGTATAGTGAATGAGCGCCGCCTTGAACACGCCATAGGGACCGCAGGCGAAATCGATCTCGCGGCCCGACACCGAGGAAATCGTGACGATGGAGGCGGCGGCGCTCTTTTCCAGATAAGGCATGGCGGCGTTGACGAGGCGCACCGTACCCATCAGGTCGGTCTCGAAGCCCTTCTTCCAGTGCTCCTCATCATGGCCGACCGCCAGCGCGCTGACATTGGCGACGACGATGTCGAGCCCGCCGAACGCTTCCGCCGCCTTGTCCACCAGGCTGGCCAGGGCGGCGCCGTCGGACACATCCGCCGCCGCGCCCAGCGTCTTCACGCCGCTTTCCGCCAGCCGCGCGGCGGTGGCTTCCGCCTCCGCACCGTTGCGGCTGCACAGGGCGACATCGCAGCCCTCGGCGGCCAGGGTCTCGGCGATGGCGAGGCCGATGCCCTTGGTGCCACCGGTGACGACGGCGCGCAGTCCCTTGAGTCCGAGATCCATGGTCGGGGGTCCTTCATGAGCGGGGGGAAGAGGGCGGCATGATCCCAACACCGCCGCCCCTGCACAAGACGCTTCCTCGGCTTATCCCGATGCCGTGTGGAGGCCGACGCTCACGGCGCGATCATGATGATGCGCGGCGCGCCGGCGGGCGGGGTGGGCGGGGCGGCGGCGGCCTCGGCGGGCGGCGCGGGCGCCGCAGGAGCGGCCGGCGGCCAGCCGCCTTCCGGCGCGTAGCGGGTTTCGAGGTCGCGGGCGCGCTGCCCGTTGAGGCCGATCAGGCAGATCAGCCGCTGTTCCATGACGCCCGACCCGCCGAGCCGCCCGCCAATGCTCTGCTTTGGGCCCTCGCCTTCGAACGGGGCGATGCTCTGGCACTCGAAATTGCGCCAGTGGACGAAACGCCCCTGCGCCTCCTCGAACAGCGAACTCCAGCGGCGGCGCTGCGCCGGCTGCAGATCGGCCCGCGCCTCGATGGCGGCGAGCACGCCGGTGACGCTGCGTTCCAGCGCGCTTTCGCCCGCCGCCTGCAGCGCGCCAAGGCAGTCGAGATAAGCGCGCGGCTCGGCGTGTTCGCGCCGGCAGGCCGCAGGGTCAGTCGCGGCCGCGACGGCGATGCCGCCGAGCCCGAGCAGAAGCGGCGCGGCAAGAAGGTGAAGGCCGAGGCGGCTTCGGTCGGTCATCGGTCTCGGCCTCCGTTCGGCCGCCGCCCTCAGGCGGCGGGCGTCTTGCGCAGGAACGCGTCCATGCGCTCCAGCGCGCGGGAGATGTTCTCGGCCGAGTTGGCATAGGACAGGCGGATATAGCCCTCGCCGAACACGCCGAAATCCGGCCCGCCTATGGTGGCGACGCCGGCCTCGTCGAGCAAGGCGGTGGCGAGCTTCTTGGCCGAGGTCCAGCCGGTGCCCGTAATGTTGGGGAAGGCGTAGAAGGCGCCCTTCGGCACGGCGCAGCGCACGCCCGGCAGGGCGTTGAGCCCGTCCACCACCAGATGGCGCCGCCGGTCGAACTCGGCGACCATTTCCGCCACGCAGTCCTGCGGGCCGGTGAGCGCGGCGAGCGCGCCGAACTGCGCCGGGGCGTTGACGCAGGACCACGCATTGACCGCGAGCTTGCGCGCGGCGTCGAACAGCCCTTCCGGCCACAGCGCCCAGCCGAGCCGCCAGCCGGTCATCGCATAGGTCTTCGACCAGCCATTGAGCAGGATCAGCCGGTCGCGGATTTCGGGGTAGGCGAGCAGGGTGGTGTGGGCTTCGCCGTCGAACAGGAACTGGTCATAAATCTCGTCGGAGAGGATCGCGACCTGCGGGTGCGCGGCCAGCCCGGCAATGAAGGCGTCGATCTCGGCCTTGGGGGTCACACCGCCGGTCGGGTTGGCCGGCGAATTGAGGATGACGAGGCGGGTGCGCTCGGTGATGAGCGAGAGCGCCTCGGCGGCGGAGAAGCCGAAGCCATTCTCCTCGCGCACCGGCACCGGCACCGGGGTGGCGCCGGTGAACTCGATCATCGAGCGATAGATGGGAAAGCCGGGGTCGGGATAGAGGATTTCCGCCCCCGGCTCGCCGAGCATCAGGATGGCCGAGAACATCGTCACCTTGCCGCCGGGGACGATCATCACCCGGCCGGGGTCGATGCCGAGGCCGAAGCGGCGCTCGATGTCGCCCGCCACCGCCTCGCGCAGCGGCTGGATGCCGACGGAAGGGGTGTAGCCGTGCTGGCCGTCGCGCAGCGCCTTGATCGCGGCGTCCACAATGTGGCCCGGCGTTGAGAAATCCGGCTGGCCGATGCCGAGATTGATGATGTCGCGCCCCTGTGCCGACAGGGCGGCGGCGCGCGCCAGCACGGCGAAGGCGTTCTCCTCGCCGATGCGGTCGAAGGCGGCGACGGGCTGGATCGGCAGGCGGGCGGCTGGCGTCATCATGTCCTCGTTCGGCTTGCGTTGGCGTTTCGGTTGACGCGGCGCATCAAAGCTCTTGCAGTCTTTCGCAGTCGTGTCACACGGGAACGGGGCCGGGTTCAAGTGCGACGCTGGCCATGCGGGAGTGGGACAAGACGCCGATGACTGGGCCGCTAAGTGAGCTTTCCGCGCCGCCGGCACTGCCGATCGGGCCCTTGGTCGACACCGCGCCAGCGCAGCGGCCCGTGCGCACGGTGCTCGCCGGCCGCTTCGTCGACCTCGTGCCCTTCGATCTCGCCGCCCATGGGCCGGCGCTGTACGCCGCCAGCCACGGGCCGGAGAGCGAGGCTATCTTCGCCTATCTCCCCAGCGGCCCCTATGCGGATTACGCCGCGTTCGCCGCCTATTACGGCCCGGCGGCGGAGCGCGACGACCCGCTGCTGTTCGCGATCATCGACAAGGCGACCGGCGTCGCGGTGGGCCATGCGACCTATCTGCGGATCGACCCGCCGAACCGCACGATCGAGGTCGGGCATATCCTCTACACGCCGGCGCTGATGCGCACGCCGGGCGGCACGGAAGCCATGTATCTCATGGCCCGCCATGTGTTCGAGACGCTGGGCTATCGCCGCTATGAGTGGAAGTGCAACGCGCTCAATGCCCCCTCGCGCCGGGCGGCGGAGCGCTATGGCTTCCGCTTCGAGGGGATTTTCCGCCACCACATGATCATCAAGGGCCGCAACCGCGACACGGCGTGGTTCTCCATCCTCGAAGAGGAATGGCCGCAGATCGCGGTGGCGATGGAGACATGGCTGGCACCGGAGAATTTCGACGCCGCCGGCCGGCAGCTGGTCTCGCTCTCCGTGCTCAACGCCCGCACGCTTGAGGTGGAAGGCCGCACGCTGCGCCGCGCCGACCTTGCCGATCTTCCCGCTGTCGAGACGCTGCAGCGCGCCGCCTATGCCCGCAACCGCATCCTGCTCGGGGTCGAGCCGGTGCCGCTCTTGTGGGATTACGCCCGCGTGTTCCGCGAGCGCGAGGTGTGGGTGCTGGAGGGCGCCGACGGCATCGCCGCCGTCGCCATTCTCCAGCCGCGCGGCGACGACCTGCTGGCCGACAGCCTCGCCGCCTGCCCGCGGGCGCAGGGTTTCGGCCATGGCAATCTGCTGCTGGCGGCGGCGGAGGCGCGGGCCCGCGCGCTCGGGCGGGACACGGTGCGGCTCTATACGGGCGAGCCGCTGGAAGCCAACATCAACTGGTACCGCCGCAAGGGCTACGCCATCGAGCGGGTGGAGCAACTGCCCGACCGGCGGCTGGTGCATATGGCCAAGCCGCTGGGGTGAGGGCGAGGCGCGGGCCGTTCGGCGCGCGCTTTCCTTGCGCCAGCGCGCGGATGGCTTACATTCGGGGCGCACCTTCGCCCTGACCCCGTGCTTTTGGACGTTCGACGATGAGCTATGTGGAGGCGGCCGGCGCGCCGCTGCGCAAGACCGGCCATATCAAGCTGCATGGCCCCGAAGGCTTTGCCGGCATGCGCAAGGCCGGGCAGCTGACGGCGCAGGCGCTCGACCTCGTGCATGAGCTTGTGGCGCCGGGCGTGACCACCGACGCCATCGACCGGCTGGTGTTCGAGTTCGCGATGGACCATGGCGCGCTGCCGGCGACGCTGATGTATCGCGGCTACCGCAAATCCACCTGTACCTCGATCAACCATGTCGTCTGCCACGGCATTCCCAACGACAAGCCGCTGCGCGAGGGCGACATCGTCAATGTCGATGTGACGCTGATCGTCGATGGCTGGTATGGCGATTCGAGCCGGATGTACCCGGTGGGCGAGATTCCCCGCCGCGCCGAGCGGCTGCTGGACGTGACCTATGAATCGCTGATGCGCGGCATCGCCGAGGTGAAGCCCGGCAAGCATGTCGGCGATATCGGCGCGGCGATCCAGGATTTCGTCGAGCCGCTGCATATGAGCGTGGTGCGCGATTTCTGCGGCCATGGCGTCGGCCAGGTGTTCCACGACGAGCCCAACATTGTGCATGTCGGCCGGCGCGGCGACGGGCCGGAGCTGATGCCCGGCATGATCTTCACCATCGAGCCGATGATCAATCTCGGCCGCCCGCATGTGAAGGTGCTGTCCGACGGCTGGACGGCGGTGACGCGCGACCGTTCACTCTCTGCCCAGTTCGAGCACACGGTGGGCGTGACGGAGACGGGGTGCGAGATTTTCACCCTCTCGCCCAAGGGCTATCACAAGCCGATCTTCAGCAACGACTGAGCGGGGCCGGGGCCGGCATGGCGCGCAACGGAGCAGGGCGCAGCGGCGGCCGCGAGGCCGCGCCGGGGTCCGCCGGGAGCGAGCCGGCCGCGCCTTCCGGCTTCGACGAGGCGGAGCCGCATTTCCTCGGCCATCGCGAGCGGCTGCGCGAGCGCTTCCGCAGCGGGGGCGGGGAGGCGCTGCCGGACTACGAACTGCTCGAACTCGTGCTGTTCCGCGCCGTGCCGCGCGCCGATGTAAAGCCGCTCGCCAAGGCTCTGATCGACCGTTTCGGCTCCTTCGCCGAGGCGATCAGCGCCCCGCCCGGGCGGCTGCGTGAGGTGAAAGGGGTGGGCGAAGCCATCATCACCGAGCTGAAGCTGATCGGCGCGGCGGTGGAGCGGGTGACGCGCGGCCAGGTGCGCGCCCGCCCGGTGCTGTCCTCCTGGAGCGCGGTCATCGCCCATTGCCGGGCCAGCATGGCCTTTGTCGAGCAGGAGCAGTTCCGCATCCTGTTCCTCGACAAGCGCAACCAGCTCATCCTCGACGAGGTGCAGCAGCGCGGCACGGTGGACCACACGCCGGTCTATCCGCGCGAGGTGGTGAAGCGGGCACTGGAAGTGGCGGCGAGCGCGATCATCCTCGTGCACAACCATCCGAGCGGCGATCCCACCCCGTCCCATGCCGACATCCAGATGACCAAGACCATCATCGACGTGGCCAAGCCGCTCGGCATCGAGGTGCATGACCACATCATCGTCGGCAAGGACGGCCACGCCTCGCTGCGCGGGCTGCGGCTGATTTGACGTCTACGTCAGCGCGCGCCGGAGAGCGGGCGCGCCTCCGGGTCGATCTGCCGGGCGGCGCGCAGGCCGGATTCGATGGCGCCTTCGACCCAGCCGGTCTTCAGCGTGGTGAAGTCGCCGGCGAAATGGATGCGCCCTTCCGGTGCGGTCCATTCCTTCACCATCCAGCCGCCGCCGACCGGGGTGGAGCCGAAGGAGCCGCGAATCCAGGGCTGTTCGCTCCAGGCGAAATCGCTGACGCTGACGACATCGCCGAGCAGCCCCGGCAGGTCCTGCTGGAACAGGTCCACCACCTGCTGCGCCCGCACCTCGCGCGGGGCGGCGAGCACGCGGTCGGCATTCTCGCCATTGAGGTAGAAGAAGCCACTGCCATGGCCGCCGGGCTCGTTGCCGGTGATGTCGATGAAGCGCTCCCACGGCCGGTCGCCGCCGGCCATCGGCCAGCCGCGCACATTATGGGCGAGCCAGGTCGGCTCCCGGGTCTTGACGATGACCTTGACCGTCTTGTCCCACTCCATTTCGGCGAACATGCGTGCCTTGCCGGCGGACCAGGCGGGCGTGACCTCGACCTCGTCCATCACGCTGAAGGGGATGGTGGAGACGATGGCGTCGCCGGTGAACTCCTTGCCGTCCTTGGTGCCGACGCGGATGCGCGGGCCGGTCTGGTCGATGCGGACCACCTGCGCGTCGAGCACGATATTGCTACGGCCGAGGGCATTGGCCATCGCCATCGGCAGGCGGTTATTGCCGCCCTGGATGCGGAACACGTTCTGGTCGCCGAAATGATAGGCGAGGTCGGGAATGATGCTGAGCGTCTGCGCGTAGGGGGTGAACAGCCCGGCATTGGCGGCGAGCAGCTTGAGGAAGGCGGGCGAGGCGCCCACCGGGCGCAGCAGGTCCTCCAGCGTGATGTCGTCGAGCCGGTCGAGCAGGTCCTCGTCCGGCCAGTCGGGGCTGAGCACGGTGTTGGTGTCGAGCCCGGCGCGGAACAGATAGCGGTTGAGATTGGCGGAGACGGTGACGTTGCGCTCTTCCGCCGTCAGGTCCCACGGCCAGTTGGTGATGTCGGCCGATTTCGCGGTCTTGCCGTCCACCATATAGACCGGCAGCCCGTCATTCAGGCTGAGCAGCGGCAGGTTGAAATGGCGCACATAGTTCAGCACCAGCGGCATGTCGGAGCGGAAATGGCCGCCGCCCGCCTCGGTGAACATGCCGTCACCCAAGGGCAGAGAGAGCAGCCGGCCGCCGATGCGTCCCTGCCGCTCGATCACCGTCACCTTGTGGCCGCGCCGCTGCAGCGCGAGCGCGGCGGTGAGGCCGGACATGCCGGCGCCGAGCACCAGAACCTCGATGGGGTTGCCGGTGCGCGCCTGCGCCCGCGCCGGGGCCGCCAGCGGCGGGGCGGCGAGCGCCCCCAAGGTCGCGGCGGTGCCGGCCAGCAGCGTGCGGCGCGAAAAGCCACGGGGGGACGTATCGGTCGTCATCGGTTGAAGCTCCACCTTGCCGTTACGGCATCTAGCAGGAGATAGTTCAAAAGTCTCGCATCTACCGGCGCGGCTCAGGGGCGGCTCAGCAGCAGCGGCGTTCCCTCGTCGGGCGGCACCTTCTCCCAGCCGCCATCTTCCTGCGCGGCGAAGCGCAGGCCCTCGCCACGCGCGGTGAGCAGCACCAGGCTGCCGCCGTCGAGCCGCCAGCGGTCCGGCGCCAGCGCCACCAGCCGCGCCGGGCAGCCCTTGGCAAGGCGCGCGCGGAAGGTGCCGCCGCCGGCCTCGGCATTGGTGAGTTCGAGCCGGCACAGCGGCTTGCCCGCCTGCTCGGCCATGTCCCACATGCCGACGAGATCGGCGGCGTGCAGGGCGGGATCGGCGAGGCGCGGATTGACGAGGAAATACACCCCATCGCCCTCGCGCAGCGCCTCCCAGGTGCCGCCGACGCCTTCCGTAAACTCCGCCACCAGCGCGCCATCCGGTCCCTGCAGCCGGATGGCATTGCCGGGGCCGGGCGACCAGGAGGCGATGTCGACGCTGAACAGGATGGCGCCGGCGCAGGCCTGCCGGTCGAGGGCGACCTCGAAGCGCGCCGGGCTGCGGGCCCGGCCCTGCGGTTTCTCGGACAGGGTGAGAAGACACACCCGGTCGCCATCGGCATTGGTCAGCCGATACTCGGCCGCGAGCGTGGCCGGCTCGGGAATGTCGCTTTCCTGCGCGCTGGCCGGTGCTCCGTGGGCAAGCGCGAGCACGCCGGCGACGAGCGCGGCGGCGACACGCGGGCGGCGGCGGGCGGGGCGGCGGGGCGCCGGCATGGGCGTCTCCCTCAGCCGACCGGCTTCACGGGCGTCTCCGGCACCGGAGTCAGCACCGGCTTGCCCGCCGCCCAGGCGAGGAGGTTGTCGACCACAAGCTGGCCCATGGCGTTGCGGGTGACATGGGTGGCGGAGGCGACATGCGGCAGCAGCACGACATTGTCCCTGCCGATCAGCGCTTCCGGGACATGCGGCTCGTTGGCGAACACGTCGAGCCCGGCGGCGGCGATGGTGCCGTCTTCCAAGGCCCTCACCAGCGCCGGCTCGTCGACCACCGAGCCGCGCGCGACATTGATCAGCACGCCCTTCGGGCCGAGCGCCGCCAGCACCTCGGCATTGATCATGCGGTCGGTCTCGGCGCCACCCGGCACGATGACGATGAGCGCGTCGACATCCCGCGCCAGCGCGACGAGCTCGGGATAATGGGTGTAGGGCACATCCGCGACAGGACGGCGGCTGTGATAGGCGATGGGCCGGCCGAAGCCTTCCAGCCGGCGGGCGATGGCGCGGCCGATGCGGCCCATGCCGACAATGCCGAGCGTGCGGTCGCGCAGGGTGGCGGTGAGCGGGAAGCCGCCGGCGGGCCACTTGCCCTCGCGCAGATGCCGTTCGGCCTGGGGAATCTGGCGGATGGTGGCGAGCAGCAGGCCGATGGTGAGGTCGGCCACCTCGTCGTCGAGCACGCCGGGCGTGTTGGTGACCACCACGCCGCGCCGGCCGGCCGCCTCGGCATCGACGGAATCATAGCCGACGCCGAAATTGGCAACGATTTCCAGCGCCGGCAAACGGGCCATCAGCGCCTCGGTCACCCGGCGGGCACCGCCGCCGGTGGAACCGACCCCGGTGGCCACCGCACGGATGCGCGGGCCGACTTCCGCCAGCATCGCCTCGGCGTCCGGCGCGTCGAGCCGGTGAACGGTAAAGTGCTCGTTCAGCTGCGCCTCGATCATGCCCATCATCGGGCCGGTCTGGAGAAGGTCGGGGCGGCCGGACATGGGGCACTCCTGCGCGGAAAGGGGCCGACATTCCTCACCAAAGCCGGGCCGGTTTCAAGCCCGATTCGGCAGAAGGCACCTTTCGCGTTCAGGCGGTCTCTTCCTCGGCCGCGTCCTCGGCGTCCTCGTCCGCCTCGGTCGTCGTGGCGCCGAGCTGGGCGGAGAGGTTGCGGTCGATCTTGCGCAGCATCTTGCGGAAACGCTTGCGGTCCTTGCCGTCGAGGCCGGCGATCATCGTGTCTTCGATGGAGTCGGAAATGGCGTCGATCGCCTCGGCGCGGTGGCGGCCTTCCTCGGTGAGATGCACCCGCACCAGCCGGGCATCGCCCTCGGAAGCGCGGCGCACCAGCAGACCTTGCGCGGAGAGGCGGCCGACCGTCTTCGACGCGGTCGGCGGGCGCACCTTCAGCGCGGCGGCGAGCTCGCTCATGGTGCGGCCATCGCTTTCGCAGAGCAGCTTGAGCACCGTTTCCTGACCGGGAAACAGCCCGATATCCTGAAGACGCCGTGCCGCCAGAGCACGCTGAAGCCGCGCGACGTGATGCAGCCGCTGGCCAATCTTCTTGTCGAAGCCGTCCTTCATGGGCGTCCCTGCCATCCAATGCACGCCACGGTACCATTATCTAATGCGAAAATAACGCATTGCCGTGACACAAACACCGATGCCAGCGAAAGATCGCCCGGCAAAGAGGGTGCGCGGCGTCAGAGCCGGGCGAAACGGGCCTCGACCTTGGCGAGGAAGGCGGCGCGGCGCTCGGCACTGGCGGAATCCATGCTGTGCAGCGCCAGCCATAGCTTGCGCGCGCGCCGGTGGACGATGCCGCCAATGCCGTCGAGCAGGATGCGCCGGCCGGGCTGGCCGATCCACAGCCACCAATACCAGGGCGAGCCGAGCGAACTCACCGCCGCCAGCACGCGGATATTGGTCAGCCGGCGTTCCAGCGAGCGGAAGGGCTTGGGCATGCCGAAGGTCTCGTGCGGCACCAGTACCCGCTCCAGCCAGCCCTTGAGCATGGCGGGAGGGCCGTACCACCAGGTGGGCGCGACGAAGATGAGGGCGTCGGCCTGCTTCACCCGTTCGAGATGACCGGCGATGCGGACCGTGTTGAGGCCGGGCTCGTGATAGGCGAGCCGCTCCTCGCGGCCCATCACCGGATCGACGCCCTCGCCATAGAGATCGAGCAAATCCACCTCATGGCCGGCGGCCTTCAGGCCCCTTACAACCGCGTCGCGGACGCCGGCGGTGAAGCTTTCCGCCACCGGGTGGCAATAGACGACAAGCGCGCGCATCAGACCACCTCCCCCGTGCTTCGGCCTTCGAGCCCCGGAAACAGATAGGTGCGGCCGGTGGCAAAGTCGAAGTCGGGATTTTCCCAGGCGATCATCTTGCCGGGGTTGAGCAGGCCGCGCGGGTCCGCCTGGCGCTTGAAGGCGAGCTGCGCCGGGTCGGTCTGCTTCATGCCGCCCTCTTCCAGCGTGTAGCGGTGCGGGTTGAACACCGGGATGCCCAACGCCTCATGCAGAGCGACGATTTCCTCAAGCCGCTCCTCGGAGGTAAAGCGCACCAGCGGCAGGCCGAAGCAGGTGACCTTGCCATCGAAGCGCACGAATTCGAGATGTGCCGGCACTTCCTCGCCCAGCAGGTCATGCGCCTTCGCCACCAGCCTCAGCTGGTCCGGGAAGGGATAAAGCGTCTGCAGATAGGTGATGGCGGGATCAACCCGCAGCGCCCGCAGCGTCGTGTGGTTCCAGGCAAGTTCATAGAGCGGCGGCAGGCCCTTGCGCTCCTCCGGCGGCAGCAGATCGGAGCGGAACAGCATTTCCCCGCCCCAGCGGGCGGTGAAGCTCTCGAACGCCGCGCGGCCCATCGGCGCCAGCATCACCAGCACGATGTGCCGGCCGTCCGGCAGGAAGGGGCGATGACGCAAAAAGCTCATCTGCGGAATGGGCGCGGCGATAACGGAAACGAGCTTCTTCAGCAGCGCGTCCTGTTCGCCCAGCGCGTTGGCATAGGCGGCGGCCTCGTTGAAGTCGGAAAAGCCGACAATCGCCTCGGTCCAGTCATAGGCCGGCGCGAGCGGCATCTCGATGTCGAGAATGATGCCGTTGGTGCCATAGGCGTGGGCGACCTTCTGCACCTCCTCGCCAGTCAGGGTGAGGAGGCGCGGGTTCGTCTCCATGGTGGCGAGGCGCAGCGAGAGGATATTGCCGAGGTCGCGCAGCCCGCCCCAGCTGATGGAGCCGACACCGCCCGAGCCGCCGGCGATGAAGCCGCCCAGCGAGGCGGTGCGGTAGGTGGAAGGGTGTAGGCGCAGTTCCTGCCCGCTCGCTGCGCAGGCGGCGTCGATGTCCGCCAGCAATGCGCCGGCCTGCGCCCGCACCCGGCCGGGGGCGATGTCGAGCACCTTGTCGAGGCCGGAGAGGTCGAGCACCAGCCCGCCCGCCAGCGGCATGGCCTGGCCGTAATTGCCGGTGCCCGTGCCGCGCGGGGTGACGGGAATGCCGAGGTCGAAGCAGGCGGCGAGGATGCGCAGCACCTCCTCCTCGCTAACGGGGGCGGCGAGGATGTCGCCGACCACCCCGTCGAGCTGGCGCTTCAGCGTCGGCGAGTACCAGTAGAAATCGCGGCTCTTCTGCCGCAGCACGGCCGGGTTGTCCTCCAGCCGGATGCCCGCCAGCCGGGCCTTCAGGGCGGCGATGTCATAGGTCACGCGGGCGCTCCATCAGATCGTCCAGCTCGGCATAGTCGGGCGGCGTGGTCGCAATCGCGCGGCCCGCGCGGAGCACGTTGCGCGCCGCCAGCGGGCGGGCGAGCCATTCATTGAGGCTGCGCGCGGGAAAAAGCGAGAGATCGGCGTCGGCTCCCTCGGCCAGCGTGCCGGCCGCCACGCCCATATGCGCCGCCGGCGCGCGGGTGATGAGCGCCGGCCCGTCGCCATGGGGATGGTCGAGATGGGCGATGCGGGCGGCCTCGCGGTAGACCTCAACGAGATCGAGATCGCCAAAGGCATAGAAGGGATCGCGCGCATTGTCGCTCGCGACCATGACCGGGATGCCGCGCGCCCTCATTTCCTGCAGCAAAGTGACGCCGCGCCAGCGCGGGGTACGGCCGGGCTGGCGGTCCTGCAAATAGAGATTGCACATGGGCAGCGAGACCACGGCGATGCCGGCCTGCGCGACGCGGTCGAGCGTGCGGTCGATCTCGTCCTCTCCCTTCACCGCCAGCGCGCAGCAATGGCCGGCGAGGATCGGCCCCTCAAATCCGCGCTCCAGCGCCATGCGCGCCAGCAGGTCGAGCCCGCGCCCCTCGCGGTCGCGCTCGTCCACATGCAGATCGAGCCCGAGGCCGAAGCGCTCGGCGGCGTCGAACAGCCGGGCAAGGCCGGCTTCGAGGTTTGGGGTGAGATAGGTATAGGCGCCGAGCCGGCCGCCATGGGTGCGCACCAGATCCAGCAACGGCGTGAAGGCCGAATCGTCCAGCACGCGGTCGATGGCGATGAGGCCGACGGCCTGCAACTCGATCCGCCCGCGCCAGGCCTCGCGCATCTGCGCGAAGACCCGCCACGCGCCGGCAGCGCGCGGCCCATCGGAATCGAGATGGGTGCGAATCGCCACCGTGCCATGGGCATAGGCGCAGCGCAGGCCGAAATCGAAGCGCCGGCTTATGTCCTCCTCGTTCCAATGCGCCGCGCGGTCCGCGTTCACCGCGTTCACCGCGCCGTCGAAACTGCCGTCGGGGTTGGGCGCCCGCTTCCAGATGAAACCCTTGTCGAGATGGGTGTGGATGTCGACAAGGCCGGGCAGCACCAGCCCGCCCGAGAGGTCGAGCCGGGGTCCGGCCTCGACCAGTGCGCCGGCCGGGGCGAGGCGGGCGAGGCGCGCCCCTTCCACCGCGATGTCGAGCGCCACCAGCCCTTCCGCATCCGCCGTCCCGGCAAAGGACGGCACGAGACAGGCGGGCGCGCGCACATGGCCGAGCACGAAGGCGGCGGGCGGGGCCTTCAGATCGAGCGTCACGTCCGGCCACCCAGTTCGCTTTCGTGCCAGCGCCGCAGCACCAGCCAGGACAGCAGGCTCAGCGCCGCATAGATGAGGATGCCGGTGAGCGAGATGAGCAGCAGCGCGGCGAACAGGCGCGGAATGTTCAGCCGGTAGGCGGATTCGACGATGCGGAAGGCGAGGCCCGAACCCTGCCCGGCCGAGCCGGCGGCGATCTCGCCGACCACGGCGCCGATCAGCGCCAGCCCGCCGGCAATGCGCAGCCCGCCGAGGAAATAGGGCAGGGCGGTGGGCAGTTTGAGCTGCGCCAGGGTCTGCCAGCGCGAGGCGCCGGAGAGGCGGAACAGGTCGCGCAGGTTCGGGTCGACCGAGTTCAGCCCCAGCGTGGTGTTGGACAGAACCGGGAAGAAGGCGACGATCCAGGCGCAGAGCAGCACCGCGCTGTCGGTGGAGAGGTAGATCAGCATCAGCGGCGCCACGGCGATGACGGGCGTCACCTGCAGAATGACAGCGATGGGGAACAGCGAGAATTCGACGATGCGGGCGCTGGCGAACAGCAGCGCCAGGGCGACGCCGCCGACCACGGCCAGCGCCAGCGCGACCAGCGTGGTTTGCAGCGTCACCAGCATGGAGGCGAACAGCACCGCGCGGTCCTTCACCAGCGTCGCCAGCACCGCGTCCGGGGCCGGCAGCACATAGGGTGGCAGGTTGTTGAGCTTCACCACCGCTTCCCAGCCGAGGATGAGCGCCGCCAGCACGCCGAGGGGGAGCAGCCAGCGCAGCGGCGAGGTGGCCATGCCCGCCCCCGCTAGCGCGCGTCCATCGCCCGGGCGAGGGCGAGGGAGGTTTCGCGGCACAGCGCCGCATATTCCGGCGAGGTGCGGAAGGCTTCGTCGCGCGGCTGATCCGGCGCGATGGTCAGTTCCGCCGAGACGCGTCCGGGGCGGGCGCGGAAGACCAAGATGCGCGACGAGAGATAGACCGATTCGAACACGGAATGGGTGACGAAGACGATGGTGCAGTTGAGGCGCCGCCACACCTCCAACAGATCATTGTTGAGCTTGAAGCGGGTGATCTCGTCCAGCGCGGCGAAAGGCTCGTCCATCAAGAGCAGGCGCGGCTTGGTGACGAGCGCGCGGGCGA
Organism: Ancylobacter polymorphus; assembly: GCF_022836935.1. Classification (NCBI taxonomy): domain Bacteria; kingdom Pseudomonadati; phylum Pseudomonadota; class Alphaproteobacteria; order Hyphomicrobiales; family Xanthobacteraceae; genus Ancylobacter; species Ancylobacter polymorphus. The sequence continues at coordinate 2,212,034 of NZ_CP083239.1, forward strand.
TGGAAACGCGCATCTTCATGCCGCCGGAAAGCTCGCGCGGATAGGCGTTACGGAAGGCGGAAAGGCCGACCAGCTCCAGCGCTTCCATGATGGCGGGCTCGGCCTCGCGCCGGCCGACCCCGGCGAGTTTCAGCGGCAGATGCACATTGCCGAACACGCTGGCCCAGGGCATCAGCGTCGGTTCCTGAAACACGAAGCCGATGGCGTGGGGATGCTGCGCGCGCCGGGCCTTCTCGTCCGCGTCCCAGTCCAGCCGGCCCTCGCTCGGCTCGGCGAGGCCGGCGATGAGCCGCAGCGCCGTCGATTTGCCGCAGCCGGAGGGGCCGAGCAGCGAGACGAACTCGCCCGCGCGGACCTCCATATCCAGCCCTTCCAGCGCGGTGACGCTGTTGGCAAAGCGTTTGCCGACGCCGGAAAGCCGCAGCAGCGGCGCGCCCTCGCCGGCCGGACGGGGTGCGATGTCCGACGGGTGAGCGTTCATGCCGGGCTCGCGCGGCGAGCAGGGGGCGAGGCACGCCTCATTTCGGCGCCAGCTCCTTGCCGACGCCCTTGTTGACGAAGTGCAGCGTGTAGGATTTGGCGTAGTCGATGCCCGGCGCCAGCACCTTGGCCTTCACCATCTTGTCGTAGAACGCCTTCATCCGCGCATCGCTCATCGCACCGATGCCGAGCGTGGTCGTGTCGCCGGAATCGACGATGCCATATTCCTTCATCTTGGCGATGGAGAAGGCGATCATGGCGTCGGTCATCTCCGGATTGTCCTGTTTGATCAGGGCATTGGCCTTGGCATTGTCGCCATACAGATAATTGTACCATCCGATGATCGAGGCATCGACGAAGCGCTGCACGAGGTCGGGGTTCTGCTTCACCAGCTCGGTGCGGGTCTCAATAGTTGTGGCGTAGGTCTCGAAACCGTAATCGGCGAGCAGGAACAGGCTCGGCTTGAAGCCGCCCTGCTGTTCCACCGCATAAGGCTCGGAGGTGATGTAGCCCTGCATGGCGCTGTTCTTGTCGACGAGGAACGGCGCGGCGTTGAAGGTGTAGGGCTTCACCTGGCTCTCGCTGAAGCCGTAATCGGCGATCAGCCATTGGTAGTAGCTCGCCAGCCCTTCCTTGGAAATGAACAGCGTCCGGGTCTTCAGCTGCTCGAACTGCGTCACGTCGGGATGGGCGATGAGGACCTGCGGGTCCTTCTGGAACATCGCGGCGACGACTTCGGTGGGGATGTTCTCCACCACCGAGGAGATCGCCTGCAGCATGTTGGCGCCCATGTAGAAATCGATCTTGCCCACCGGCAGCAGCAGCCGGTTATTGGCCTGCGGGCCGCCGGGCATGATGGTGACGTCGAGCCCGTATTTCGCATAGGTGCCATCGGCTACCGCCTGGTAGAAGCCGCCATGCTCGGCCTGGGCGACCCAGTTGGTGCCGAAGGTCACCTTGTCCGCCGCACGCGCCGGCCCGGCCGTGAGCAGAGTGGCGAGGGCCAGCGCACCCAGCGCGGCGAGAGGGAAGAGGGAACGCAAGCGCGGCAGACGCGGGCGCATCGAAATCTCCATCCGGGCTAACAAGGGCGGTGCGTGACGGAACCCATGCCCTCATGATAGGCGAGCTTAATCGCCATGCACATATGCTGTCGCGAGAGAACTGTGCATGCGCAGCATCGCCCGCCTTCGGCCCGGCTGAACGGAGAACCCCCATGCTTCGCCATTTCGTGCCACCCGCCATCCGCGCCCCTTTCGCCCGCTACAGCCACGCGGTGGAAATCCCCGCCGGCGCCCGGTTGTTGTTGGTCTCCGGCCAGCTCGGCATCACCCCGGACGACGCCATTCCCGACGGGGTGGAAGAACAGGCCGCGCTGTGCTTCGCCGCCATCGAGGCCTGCCTCACCGAGGCCGGCATGGGGCGCGCCGATATTGTGCGGCTCAACGCCTATGTCACCGACCGGGCTTATCTCGCCGGCTATATGGCGGCGCGCGACCGCTTCATCGCTGCCCCGCCGCCGGCGTCGACGCTGATGATCGTCTCCGGCTTCGCCCGGCCGGAATTCAAGGTGGAAATCGAGGCGCTGGCGGCCCGGCAGGATTGAGCCTAGAACGCCGCCAGCAACGACCGGAGCCGTGCCATGCCCCCCAAACGCTTCTGGACCGAACTCAGCTGGACCGACTTCGCCCAGGGCGACACGGAGAACTGGATCGCCGTCTTGCCGGTGGCGGCGGTGGAACAGCACGGGCCGCATCTGCCGGTGGGCGTCGACGCCTTCATCGGCGAGGGCTATCTCAAGGAAGTGGTGCGGCTGCTGCCGGACGATATCCCCGCCCTGTTCCTGCCCATGCAGGCCATCGGCAAGTCGAACGAGCATCTCGATTTTCCCGGCACGCTGACGCTTTCGGCCGAGACGGTGATCCGCGCCTGGACGGAGATCGGCGAGAGCGTGCACCGCGCCGGGGTGCGCAAGCTGGTGATCGTCAATTCCCATGGCGGCAATGTGCCGATCCTCGACATCGTCGCGCGCGAATTGCGGGCGCGGCTCGGCATGCTCGCGGTCATGGTCTCCTGGCATCGCTTCGGCTATCCCGAGGGCCTGTTCACCGCGCAGGAACGCCAGCACGGCATCCATGCCGGCGGGGTGGAGACCTCGCTGATGCTCGCCTTCCGGCCCGATACGGTGCGGACGGACGAGGTGCGGGACTTTCCTCCGGTGACGCTGGCCATGGAGCAGGAATTCGCCTTTCTGCGCGCCGGCTCGCCGGCCGGGTTCGGCTGGATGGCGCAGGATATCCAGCCCACCGGCGCGATGGGCGATGCCACCGAGGCGAGCTTTGAGAAGGGCGAGGTCTGCGCGCTGTACGGGGCGCGCTCTTTTGTCGAACTGCTCGGCGATGTCCATCGTTTCGATCTGTCGCGGCTGCCGGCGGGGCCGCGCGGCGGGGTGGTCCGCTGATGGAAGGCTCGGTCGCGCGGGCGGCGTTCCATTCCCGCCCTCTCTCGCTTGACGCTGCCCGCGCCTATGCGGCGCGGGTACTGGAGCGCTTCGGTGCGGCGCCCGGCAATGCCGCGGTGACCGCCGACGCGCTGGTGCGCGCCGAGGCGGACGGGCTCATCACCCATGGCCTGACCCGGTTGCCGAGCTACAGCGCCATGGTCGCCGCCGGCAAGATCGACGGCCATGCGGTGCCGCGCATGCGCCCCGTCGCGCCGGCGGTGCTGGCGGTGGATGCCGGCAACGGCTTTGCCTACCCCGCCCTCGCTCATGCTCTTCCGACATTGGCGGAAATGGCGCGGGTGAGCGGGGTGGCGCTGATGGCGGTGCGGCGCTCCAGCCATTTCGGCGTCGCCGGCCAGCCGGTGGAGACGCTGGCGAATGAAGGTCTCGTCGGCCTCGCCTTTTCCAACGCCTCGGCCTCCATCGCCCCCTGGGGCGGGAAGCGGCCGGTGTTCGGCACCAACCCCATCGCCTTCGCCACGCCGCTGAAGGGACGGGCGCCGGCGGTGGTGGACCTCTCCGTCGCCAAGGTGGCGCGCGGCAATCTGCTCGCCGCCGTGCAGCGTGGCGAGGAGGCCATTCCTCCGGGCTGGGCCTTCGACCGCGAGGGCAATCCCACCACTGACGCCAAGGCGGGGCTCGCCGGCACCATGGTGCCGATGGGTGAGGCCAAGGGCACCGCTCTCGCCTTCGTCGTCGAGGTGATGGCGGCGGCGCTTACCGCCTCCACCTTCTCCTTCGATGCGCCGAGCTTCTTCACCGGCGAGGGGCCGCCCGCTTCGGTCGGCCATGTGGTGATCGCCATCAATCCCGGCCTGCTGGCGGGCGATGCCTATCTCGACCATCTCGAACGCCTGGCGCTCACCATCGAGAGCGAGCCCGGCGCGCGGCTGCCGGGAACGCGCCGGCTGGTCAACCGCGAACGCGCGGCCCGCGAGGGTGTGACGCTCACCGTCGGCGTGCAGCGGGCGCTGGCGCAGATGGGCTATGTCGACGCTCCGGAAGCGGCGGGGGCCTGACAGCCGAAAGGCCCGGACGGGCCGGGCCTTTCGTATTTTCCCAACGCCGGAGGCGCGTCGCTCACTTATAGGCGGCGATCGCCTTGAGGATCAGCTCGCGGGCGCGCTCCGGGCCTTCCCAGCCGGCGACCGTGACCTTCTTGCCCTTCTCCAGATCCTTGTAATGGGTGAAGAAGTGGCCGATCTGCTCGATGATCAGCTCCGGCAGGTCGGCATAGCTCTTGATCTTGGAGTGGTACGGATAGACCGAGTCCGCCGGCACGGCGAGGATCTTCTCGTCGCCGCCCTTCTCGTCGGTCATCATCAGCACGCCGACCGGGCGGCAGGCGATAACCGAACCCGCGAGCAACGGCATGGGCGACAGCACGATCACGTCGATCGGGTCGCCGTCATCGCCGAGCGTGTTCGGCACGAAGCCGTAATTGCCGGGATAGAACATCGGCGTGTGCAGAAAGCGGTCGACGAACAGCGCGCCCGATTCCTTGTCGATCTCGTATTTCACCGGCGCGCCGCCGGCGGGGATTTCGATGATGGCGTGGACTTCGTCAGGCGGGTTGGGCCCGACCGAAATGCGCGAAATATCCATGAATGGGCTCCAACGGCTCCAGGTCGACGGGCCGGCAAGGCCGGCAGGCAGAAAGGCGCCCTCTCATAGGTCGCTGCGGGCGCGCCGTCGAGACGTGTTGTCCCATCAACCCACATTCTCCAAGTAAGTCGCTGATTTCGCTGTCGTAATCGTGATATTTCGCATATAAATCATGGCGTTGACGGCTGCGAGGGGCGCGTTTCATGGATCACCTGGAGGGTGCGGGCTTGGCGCGGGGAGATCGGGTTGATTTCGACCGCCGTGTGCGTCTGGAGTTCCGTGGTGCGCAGATCAGTTCAGACGGTGGCCTGCTGGTGATGCGCGAGCTTGATGACGTGCTCGGCCTGTCCAATCTGGCGTCGGAGGCGCTGCGAGACAGCCGCACCGGGAAGAACACGCTCCATCGGCTTGACGGATTGTTCCGGCAATCGGTGTTCGGACGACTGGCCGGATACGAGGATGTGAACGATGCCGACCGCTTGGCCCTCGATCCCGTGATGCGTCAGGTCGTTGGCGGCAGGGCCGTCGAGGCGCAAGCTGCTTCGGCATCGCAGATGGGACGGTTCGAGACCGAGACGCTGGCTCTGGCCGCGAACCGGGCGGCGCTGGCCGATCTGAACGGCCAATGGATCGACCGGTTTCATGACCGCAACGGGTTGAAATACATCGTGCTGGACATGGACAGCTCGGTCAGCCCCACCCACGGCGATCAGGAAGGTGCTGCCTGGAACGGGCATTTCGACTGCACCTGCTATCACCCCATCTTCTTGTTCAACCAGTTTGGCATGCTGGAGCGCTGCGCCCTGCGTAACGGCAATGCCCACAGCGCCGATGGCTGGCGGGATGTCCTTGATCCCGTCATTGCCCGATATGCTGGCCGCGACCTTGGTGGACGCTTCTTCCGGGCCGACGCTGCCTACGCGATCCCCGCGATCTATATGCGGCTGGAAGAAGCCAGGTTCTTCTACGCCATCCGTCTGCCCGCCAACGCCGTCTTGCGCGAGAAGATCGCGCATCGGCTGACACGGCCCGTGGGACGGCCTTCGCTGACCAAGGTCAAACGGTTCTTCGAGGACTTCGAGTATCAGGCGGCGTCCTGGGACAAGCCGCGCCGCGTCATCGCCAAGATCGAATGGCATCCGGGCGAGCTGTTCCCCAAAGTCGGCTTCATCGTCACCAACCTGCCGATGGAGCCAGACTGGGTGGTGAGGTTCTACAACCAGCGCGGCACCGCAGAGCAGCACATCAAGGAAGGCAAATATGCCTTTCGCTGGACGCGGCTGTCATGCCGGAAGTTCCGGCACAACGAGGTGCGGCTGCAACTGCACGCGCTGGCCTACAACCTGGCAACCTTCCTGCGCTGCATCGAACTGCCCGAGGCCATGGCGGACTGGTCGTTGACCAGCCTGCAACTCAAGCTGATCAAGATCGGCGCCCGCGTCGTCCGCCACGCCCGCGCCATTACCTTCCAGTTGGCCGAGGTCGCCGTCACCGGCCCGATGGTGCGGGCCGTCCTTGCCGCCATCCGCCGTCTTCGAACGCCTCCGTCATGCGCATGACCACGATCCATGCCCAAGCTGAACGAAAGCGGCAGGACAGGTCCGTCTGCCGCGCGGAAAAGCGGCTCTGCCGGGCCAGAATGCTGCGGGTTCGAGGCTTGATCCACCCGACTTCGGCCGTTTGCGCGACGACAGACACCGCTCGGGGCGAAAAACGCTTGCCCAGCGAGCAAAATCAGGCGATCTTGAAGTCAAGCGGCAGGCCACTTGGGGAATGTCGGATCAATTCGACGGGCACCGCTCGCACGGCGAGGCTCCGCTGACGCACCGTCAACGAGTTGATACACTGTATCTTTCTGCTGGACGGGCAATGCCGATATACAGTATCAATTCCAGGTCTGGAGTTTGAGCATGTCCGTCGCCCCCGTCCGCCTGCACGACCACGCCCACATATCCGCCCCTCCGGAGGGACGTGGAAAGGCCGACGTCGGCGGGCATGGGCACGCTCATTCTCCGGGCCACGCGCATGATCATGGTGATGACCACGACCACGGCCATCATCACGCGCATGGCGCTTCCCACGGCGCCGAGGTGGCCAGCGGCGCCCATCTGCATCGCCATCATTCCCATGCCGCGGGCGAGCGGCACCCGCCGGCCCGGCCGGGCTTCTCGCTGCTGCGGCTGTCCGCCCTGCAGCGCCTCGCCATCGCGCTGCCGCTGGCGGCGGTGCTGTGGGCCATGGCGCTGGCGGTGATCGGGGTGGGTGCGTGATGGGAAATGTGCTGGCCTTCCGCAATCTCACGCTCGGCTATGATCGCCACCCGGCGGTGCACCATCTCGACGGCGAGGTGGCCGAGGGCGACCTGCTCGCCATTTGCGGGCCGAACGGGGCGGGAAAATCCACCCTGCTCAAGGGCATTGCCGGCGTATTGTCGCCGCTCACCGGGCGCATCGAGGGCCATATTCCGGCGCGGGACATCGCCTATCTGCCACAGGCGGCGGAGGTGGACCGCTCCTTCCCGATCGACGTTTACGATCTCGTCTCCATGGGACTGTGGCGGCGCGCCGGCCTGTTCGGCGGCATCAGCCGCGCCGACCGGGTGCGGATCGAGGAGGCGCTCGCCGCCGTCGGGCTGGAAGGCTTCGAGGCGCGCCCCATCGGCACGCTATCGGGCGGGCAGATGCAGCGCGCGCTGTTCGCCCGCCTGCTGCTGCAGGATGCGCGGCTGCTGCTGCTCGACGAGCCCTTCACCGCGCTCGATGCCGGCACCATCACCGATCTTACCGCGCTGGTGAAGCGCTGGAACGGCGAAGGCCGCACGGTCATCGCCGTGCTGCACGATTTCGAACTGGTGCGCGGGCATTTCCCCCGCACGCTGCTGCTCGCCCGCGAGGCGGTCGCCTGGGGCGCCACCGGCGAGGTGCTCACATCCGCCAACCTCGCCGAGGCCCGCCGCATGTGCGAGGCGTGGGACGAGGATGCGCCGGCCTGTGCTCCTGCCCCGAAGGCGATGGCGGGGAGGGTGGCGTGATCTACGATCTGCTCATCGCCCCCTTTGCCGAATTCGATTTCATGCGCCGCGCGCTGGTGGGCGTGCTCGCGCTCGGCATCGGTGCCGGTCCCATCGGCGTGCTGATGATGCTGCGCCGCATGAGTCTCGCCGGCGACGCCATGGCTCACGCCATCCTGCCCGGCGCGGCGGTCGGCTTCCTCGCTGCCGGGCTGAACCTGTTTGCGATGACGGTGGGCGGGCTGGTGGCGGGCTTCGCGGTGGCGCTCGGCGCCGGCGCGGTGGCGCGGGCGACGCAGATGAAGGAGGACGCGGCGCTGGCCGCCTTCTACCTCATCTCGCTGGCGCTGGGGGTGCTTCTGGTGTCGCTGCGCGGCTCGAATGTCGATCTGCTGCATGTGCTGTTCGGCACGGTGCTGGCGCTCGATGACGCGACGCTGCTGCTCATCGTCTCCATTTCCAGCCTGACGCTGGTGCCGCTGGCGCTGGCCTGGCGCCCGCTGGTGCTGGAGAGCGTCGACCCCGGCTTCCTGCGCTCGGTGAGCCGGGCGGGGGCGCCGACCCATCTCATCTTCCTGGCGCTGGTGGTGATGAACCTCGTCGGTGGCTTCCATGCGCTGGGCACGCTGCTGGCGGTCGGGCTCATGATGCTGCCCGCCGCCGCCGGCCGCTTCTGGACCCGCGAGCTCACCGCGCTGGTCGGCGTCTCGGTGCTGATCGCCTGCGGTTCCGGCGTGCTGGGGCTGCTGGTTTCCTATCATTCCGGCGTGCCCTCCGGGCCCGCCATCATCCTTGTCGCCGGCGGCGCCTATGCGCTGTCGGTGCTGTTCGGGCCGGTGGGCGGGCTGCTGCCCCGCTTCCTGCCGCAACGCCATCTCGAAGCCTGAAGGAGCCCCCCATGCTCACTCGCCGCCTTGCTGTCGCCGGCGCGCTCGCGCTCGGCCTTTCCCTCCCGCTCGCGCTCCCCGCCGCCGCGCAGGACGCCACGAAGAAGATCCCCGTCGTCGCCTCCTTTTCCATCCTCGGCGACTTCGTGAAGGAAGTGGGCGGCGACCGCGTCGCCGTCACCACCCTGGTCGGCCCCAATGGCGATGCCCATGTGTTCCAGCCGGCGCCGGCCGACGCCAAGAAGGTGGCGGCGGCGCAGATCGTCTTCGTCAACGGCCTCGGCTTCGAAGGCTGGATCGACCGGCTGGTGAAGGCCTCTGGCACCAAGGCGGAGATCGTCGTCGCCACCAAGGGCATCACCCCGCGCGAAATGGCGGACGAGGATGAGGACGACCACGCCGCGCACGGCCACAAGGATCACGACCACGACCACGCCAAGAAGGGCGAGCATGACCACGACCATGGCGGCATCGACCCGCACGCCTGGCAGTCGGTGGCCAATGCGGAGATCTATGTCGCCAATATCCGCGACGCGCTGATCGCTGCCGATCCCGCCGGCAAGGCGGCGTATGAGGCCAATGCGAGCGCTTATACCGCCAAGCTGGAGGCGCTGGACGCGCAGGTGAAGGCGGCGATGGCGGCGATCCCGGAAAGCCGGCGCCGCATCATCACCTCGCATGATGCGTTCGGCTATTTCGGCGCGGCCTATGGCGTCGAGTTCATCGCGCCGCAAGGCGTGTCGACGGAATCGGAGGCCTCCGCCAAGGACGTTGCCCGCATCATCCGCCAGATCAAGGCCGAGAACATTCCGGCGGTGTTCATGGAGAACATCTCCGATCCGCGCCTCGTCAAGCGCATCGCCAAGGAGACCCAGGCGAAGATCGGCGGCGAGCTGTTTTCCGATGCGCTCTCCGATGACAAGGGCCCGGCGAGCACCTACATCGACATGATGAAAAACAACATCACCCAGCTCTCCTCGGCCCTGTCGAGCTGACGCGGGGCCCCCGCATCCCGGCCGGCCGCTGGTCGGACCGGGAGCGGCGGGAAATGTGAACGGAACACGTGATCCCGGTTCGTCGCACTGCGGCGTCCGGGATGACGCATTTGAGACGACCACTGGAGTTCACCATGCCCGAAGCGGCTTCGTCCAAAATCCCCGTCACCGTGCTCACCGGCTATCTCGGCGCCGGCAAGACCACGCTGCTCAACCGCATCCTCTCCGAGCCGCACGGCAAGAAATTCGCCGTCGTCGTCAACGAATTCGGCGAGATCGGCATCGACAACGACCTCGTGGTCGGCGCCGATGAGGAAGTGTTCGAGATGAACAACGGCTGCATCTGCTGCACCGTGCGCGGCGACCTGATCCGCATCATCGACGGCCTGCTGCGCCGCAAGAACGACTTTGACGGCATCATCATCGAGACCACCGGCCTCGCCGACCCCGCCCCCGTCGCCCAGACCTTCTTCGTCGACGAGACGGTGGGGGCAAAGACCGCGCTCGACGCGGTGGTGACGGTGGCTGACGCCAAATGGCTGAAGGACCGGCTGAAGGACGCGCCCGAGGCCAAGAGCCAGATCGCCTTCGCCGACGTGATCCTGCTCAACAAGACTGATCTGGTGACGGAGACCGAGCTGAAGGACGTGGAGATGCGCATTCGCGCCATCAACCCGTTCGCCCGCATCCACCATACGCAGCGCTCCGAGATCGCCATCGACAAGGTGCTGGGGCAGGGGGCGTTCGACCTCGACCGCATCACCGCCATCGACCCGGACTTTCTGGAAGGCGGCCACCGCCACTTCCATGACGAGGACATGCGCTCCTATTCCTTCGCCACCGACAAGCCGCTGGACCCGGACAAGTTCTTCCCGTGGATCCAGGAGCTGACCCAGCGCGAGGGCGCCAATATCCTGCGCTCCAAGGGCATTCTCGCCTTCAAGGACGATGCGGACCGTTTCGTGTTCCAGGGCGTGCACATGATCCTCGACGGCGACCATCAGCGTCCCTGGCGTGCGGACGAGGCGAAGGTGAGCCGCATCGTCTTCATCGGCCGGCAGCTCGATGCCGCGGCGCTGGAAAAGGGTTTTCTCAGCTGCGTGGCGTAGAGCCTGCGATCCCTCCCCACCCTGCCCACGATCCCGGATACGGCCTGACGGCCGGTCCGGGATGATGCGGGCCGGGGGAGTTCCGTCGTGACGCCGGCCGCGAATTGGGCTAACCCGACATTTCCCGCCAAGAAGCCGTCGAGCCCATGACCTCCCAATCCTCCACGCCCTCCTCGCTCACCTCGAAGCTGCGCCCGCTCGCTCTCGGCGGCGCGGTCGTCGGCCTGCGCTTTCTCGGCACCACCGCCGGTTTCGTGCTGGGCGAGGGCGAGATCGTTCTGGTGGACGCGCAGGAGACGCGGGTGGAGGCGCATAAGGGCGCGGTTCTCTCGGTCGCCGGCGACGACAGGCGCCTCCTCACCGGCGGCGATGACGGGCGGGTGGTGGCGACCACCGCCGACGGCGCGACGCAGGCGCTGTTCGAGCAGAAGGGCCGGTGGATCGACCAGGTGGCGGCCGGGGCCGACGGGACTGTGGCCTTCTCGGCCGGCAAGACCGCGCATTTCCTTCCCGTGAAGGGCGAGCGCAAGTCGCACGATTTCCCCTCCACCGTCGGCGGCCTCGCCTTCGCGCCGAAGGGCACGCGGCTGGCCGTCGCGCATTATGGCGGCGTCTCGCTCTGGTTCCCCAATGCCCAGGCCAAGCCCGAATTCCTGGAATGGAAGGGTTCGCATCGCGGCGTTCTGTGGAGCCCGGACATGCGTTTCGTGGTGACGACCATGCAGGAAGCGGCACTGCATGGCTGGCGGCTCGCCGATGGCGGGCATATGCGCATGTCGGGTTATCCCTCGCGTGTCACCTCCATGGCGTTCACCGCTGGCGGCAAGTTCCTCGCGACCTCCGGTTCCAGCGAAGCGATCCTTTGGCCCTTCGCCAGCAAGGAAGGGCCGATGGGCAAGCAGCCTTCCATGCTCGCGCCGCGCGACGTGCGCGTCTCCAGCGTCGCCGCCCATCCGCGCGACGAAGTGATCGCCTGCGGCTACGAGGACGGGCTGGTGCTGATGGTGCGCATCTCCGACGGCGCGGAAATCCTGCTGCGCGTCCCCGATGGCGCGCCGGTGACGGCGCTGGCCTGGCGCGGCGATGGCGGCGCGCTCGGCATCGGCACCGAAAGCGGCGCGGCCGGCCTCATCGCGTTCTGAGGTTATTTAATACCGTGATTTCTGGAGGTTAGTTCCCTTCCGCTGTGGCAACTCGGCCACGGTGAGGAGAGGAAGTCGCTCGCGCGCCAACAATCTGAGGTGTGTCACCGACCTGTCACCGGTCTGTCGTCCGCGCTCGCTAGCGGGGCAGCGGGAACAGAGGACCGGGGAGCTGACCGCCATGAACCGTCACGTCACGTCGAACCGCTACGTCACGTCGACAAGCCGCCTTGCGCTGGTGGTGGCCGCTGCCGTGCTTATCGCGCCGCTGGCCGCGCAGGCCGACGATTTCAACATCAGCACGGCGACGACCACGCAGCAGACGGTCTCCGGCACCAATGTCGGCACCGTCACCGGTACCGGCTCGATCACCACCTCGGGCGTCGCGGTGCTGTGGAACGGCGCCGCCACCGGCACCGGCATCAGCGTCACCAATGACGGCACGATCAGCAGCACGGGCGGGCGCGCCTTCGACACCAACGGTTCGTCGATCACCGGTCTCTACACGCTGACCAACACCGGCACGATCTCCGCGTCGAACGACACCTTCCGTGTCAATGACGACCTGGCGAACGGCACCCTCACCCTGACCAATAGCGGCACGATGAGTTCGACCACCGGGCAGGTGTTCGACCTCGATTCGGCATCCGCGGCGACGGCCGTGGTCTCCATCAGCAATAGCGGCGCGATCACCGCCGCCGGCCAGGACGCCATCCGCCTTGGCGCGGGTACGATCACGCTGACCAATTCCGGTACGATCCAGACCACCGCCACCAACCGCAAGGCGATCAGTTTCGACGCCACGGGCAATGTCGAGAAGCTCGTTTCCTTCACCCTCACCAATGAAGAGGGCGGCGAGATCATCGGCGTGAATGACGCTGTAAAGATCAGCGCCGACGCTTCGACCAACGCCTCCTCTGCCATCATTACGGTGATCAATCGCGGCCTCATCGACGGCGGGGCCGGCCAGGCGCTCGACTTTGCCGACCTGACCTCCGCGGGCAATGTCATCGCCATCACCAATTACGGCACGCTCACATCCGCCACCGCTGACGGGATCCGCCCCGGCGCCGGCGCCACGGTGACGAATTACGGGCTGATCCAGTCGACCGACCTGTCCAGCGACGGCGACGGGATCGACTTCCAGAAGGCTGGCGGCACGGTCGTCAACAAGACCGGCGGCCAGATCATCGGCGCCAAGCACGGCATCACCGGTGACGGCGCCGTCACCGTCACCAATGAGACCGGGGCGACCATCACCGGCAAGAACGGCTCGGGCATCAATATCGACAGCACCGGCGCGACCCTGGTGACGGTCACCAATTACGGCACCATTCGCGGCGAGGTTACCGGGCTCATCGACGAGGAAGGCACGGACAGCGTGCCGGACGGCGATGGCGACGGCGTCGATGTCGACGGCCAGGTGCTGCTGAACAATTACGGCCTCATCCAGGGAACCGGCGCCTCCGGCACCAAGGATGGCGAGCCGAACACGGCCGACGGCATCGCGGCCGGCGGTGGCGTCATCTACAACCACAAGACCGGCATCATCGAAGCCTTCGACAACTATCCGAACGTGGATTCCGACGATGTCGGCCGCGCCATCCTCATCGACGACAGCGCGCAGGGGCCGGCGCCCTTCGCCACCCAGCTGTTCAATGAGGGCATCATCCGCTCCGACGGGCCGACCGTGACCTTCATCGGCACGCAGAACGACACCATCGTCAATAGCGGCCTTATCAGCAGTGGCGGCGAGGTCGCGGTCGACATGGGCGGCGGCAACGACCTGTTCGTCTATGTCGCCGGCAGCGAGGTCGTCGGGCTGGTTCTGGGCGGGGCGGGCGACAACACGTTCGAACTCTCCGGCGCGGGCACGTTCGACGTCTCCCTGCTCGGGGACGCGGCGCAGTATCGCGACTTCGGCACGCTGCTGGTGGGCGAACTCTCCAGCTTCACCGGTACCGGCGTCTCCACCTTCGACGGCGAGGTGCAGATCGACGGCTCCTTCGTGCTGAACGGTTCGCTGGCGGCCGCCTCCGTGGCGGTCGAGGACGGTGGTCTGCTTGGCGGGAATGCCACCGTCGGCAACATTGTCGTCGGCTTGGGCGGCACGGTCTCGCCGGGCAATTCCATCGGCACGGTTACCGTGCTGGGCACGACGACCTTCGAGACCGGCTCCTTCTATGAGGTGGAGCTCAGCGGCCTCGCCTCGGACCGCATCGTTACCGATACGCTCACGCTCAATGGCGGCACGGTGGTGCTCTCGGCGATCGGCCCGGTCTATACCGGCACGCCCTACGAGATCATCTCGGCGGCGGCGACGACCACGCCGTCGAGCCAGTTTACGCTGGAGGAGCCAGACTTCCTGTTCGTCAATGCCGCACTCGGCCGCGACGACGCCTCGGTGACGCTCACCCTCACCCGCAACGGCGTGTCCCTCGCCAGCCTCGCCCGCACCGCCAACCAGACCAGCGTCGCTGGCGCGCTCGACCGCGCCAATGGCAGCGCGCTGCAGGCCACCGTGCTGGCCGGCACATCCGGTCAGGAAGAGGCGATCCGCGCCGGCTACGATCTGCTCTCCGGCGAGGTGCATGCCTCGGTCGGCACGACGCTGTATTTCCAGTCGACGCTGGTGGCCGACACGCTCGTCGGCCGTCTCCGGCAGGCTTCGGCGGCCGGGGCCTCGCCGGCACTGGCGGCGCTGGCCACCGGCGGGCCGGTGACCGCCTATGCGGCCAAGGCGCCGGAGGCGGCGAGCCCGTTCCCGGTGAAGGCCCTGCCGCCTGAGCCGGCGGGTCCGGTCTACGCCGCCTGGGCACAGGGCTTTGGCCAGTGGAATTCGGCGAATGGCACCGGCAATTCCGCCGATGTCGATTCCTCGCTCGGCGGCTTCCTCGCCGGCGGCGACGTCACCGCGGGCAATGTCACCTTCGGCCTCGCCGCCGGCTATGCCTCCGCCAGCCTCGATGTCGACGACCGGATGAGCAGCGCCGACGCCGACACCGTGCTCCTCGCCGCCTATGCCGGCGCGAATTTCGACGCCTTCCGCCTGCGCGGCGGCGCGAGCTATGGCTGGAGCAGCATCGACACCACGCGCAGCGTCGCAATGCTCAGCCTGTTCGAGAACCCGCTCGGCTCCTATGACGGCTCGACCGCGAACATCTTCGTCGAGGCCGCCTATGCGGTGGAAGCCGGCGGCGTCGCCTTCGAGCCGTTCGCGCAGATGGCGTGGAGCTGGATCGACACGGACAGCTTCACCGAGACCGGCGCCTTCACCAGCGGCCTCGCTTCCTCCGGCCTGTCCTATGACGTGCCCTATTCGACGCTGGGCCTTCGCCTCGCCACCACACTGGCCATGGGCGAGGGCACGGTGACCCCGCATGCCAGCATCGCCTGGCGCCATGCCTATGGCGATATCACCCCGGAGCTCGGCATGAGCTTCGCTTCCACCGGCACGGCCTTCACCGTGGCCGGCGCGCCGATCGCCGAGGACAGCTTCCTGTTCGGCGCCGGCATCGACTTCGCGGTGGGGGCAAATGTGCTTCTCAATATCGGCTATGAGGGGCAGTTCGCCAGCGAGGTGAACACCAACGCGATCAAGGGCGGCTTCACCTACCGGTTCTGAGGCGCCGCCTCTGAGAGGGCGCGCGGCCGGGTTCTTCCGCTCGGATCCGGTCGTGGCCCCTGCCCGGCAGCGGTAAATAGGCTAGGCTCGGGCGTCGCAGGAGAGAGTCCGCATGAAGATCGACGACGTTCGCCGCACCGCCTATTCGATGCCGCTCACCAACCCGGCCTTTCCCAAGGGGCCGTATCGCTTCTTCAACCGCGAATTCTTCGTCATCACCTACCGCACCGATCCGGCGGCGCTGGAGAAGGTGGTGCCCGAGCCGCTGAAAGTGGTCGAGCCAATCGTCAAATATGAGTTCATCCGCATGCCGGATTCGACCGGCTTCGGCGACTACACCGAGACCGGGCAGGTGATTCCGGTCGAGCTGAACGGCGTCAAGGGTGGCTATGTCCACTCCATGTATCTCGACGACGAGGCCCCCATCGCCGGCGGGCGCGAACTGTGGGGCTTTCCCAAGAAGCTGGCGAAGCCGAGCCTGAAGGTGGAGAGCGACACGCTGGTCGGCACGCTTAACTATGGCAGCGTGCTCGTCGCTTCCGCCACCATGGGCTACAAATATGCGGCGCTCGACAAGGCGGCGCTGCACGCCTCGCTTCTGGGCCCGAACTGGGTGCTGAAGATCATTCCCCATGTCGACGGCACGACGCGGGTGTGCGAGCTGGTCGAATATTATCTCGAAGACATCACGGTCTATGAGGCGTGGACCGGCCCGGCGGCGCTCGGCCTGTTTCCGCATGCGCTGGCGGATGTCGCCAAGCTGCCGGTGCTGGAAGTGATCTCGGCGGCGCATTTCCGCACCGACCTCACCCTCGGCCTTGGCAAGGTGGCGTTCGACTATCTGAAGGATTGAGGCGCTAGCCGAGCGTCAGCCGCTCCGTCGCCATGAAGCCGAAGAACAGGGCAAGGCCGAAGGCCACCAGCATCAGGGCGGCGAGGAGTTCCACGCCGCGCAAGGCCACCGCCGCCGCCGATCCGGAACGGTTGGCGGCGAGCCGCACCGCCGCGTGCTTGGCGAACACCGCCAGCGCGGCGATGGCGCTGACAGTGAGCGCCGTGCCCACCCCCATCAGCAGGGCCGAGGCGGCGCCGACCCAGAAAATGCCCTGCGCCAGTGCGAAGACCAGCACGAGAATGGCGCCCGAGCAGGGCCGCAGCCCGACCGACAGCACCGCCCCCCACCAGTCGCGCCAGCCGCTCCCGCGCGGCAAATCCTCAGGTGCGGGCATATGGGCGTGGCCGTCGCCGCAGCCGCAATCCGGCCCATGGACATGGGCGGGCGTGCCGCGCCAGGCGGCCATGAGCGCGCGGGCCTTGATCCAGGCGAGGCGCAGGCCGAGGACGACGATGAGGCCATAGGCCGCGAGCTCGATGAAGCTCACCGCCCGGCTCATCGTCGCGGCGGTGGCGCCGAGGAGGGCGGCGAGCAGGCCGGCGACGGCGATGGCGGTGAGCGCCTGGGCCAGCGCGCTGGCGAAGGCGAGGCCGACGCCGCGCTTCAGCGTCGCCTCATTGGCGAGCAGATAGGAGGAGATCACCGCCTTGCCATGGCCGGGACCGGCGGCGTGGAACACGCCATAGGCGAAGGAAATGCCGCCGAGCAGCAGCACCGCATGGCCATCCTGCTTGGAGGCGCGCACGGCGGAGGTGAGCAGCCGGTAGAATTCCGCCTGCTTGGCGAGGATGAAGCCGGCGATGCCGCCGGCCTCGGGCGCCGCCGGCGCGCCGACGCCGAACGGGCTCTGGGCGAAGGCGGGATGCAGCATCAGCGCGCAGGCGCCGAGCGTCAGCGCCAGCAGGGCGAGCTGCCGTCTCACGAGCACTTCACCGTCACGCGGTTGGCGAATTGCGAGCCGAACTGGCTGGCCGAGGTGAGGGCGTTGAAGAAGCCTTCCGACAGCGTGGTCGAACTTGTCGTCGCCGCCGGGTCGGGGCGGTGCAGGGTGAGCGCGCAGCTGCCGGCGTCGCCGGCGAGCTTCACCGGATCATCGTCGGCGAGCTGGAAGGCGACGAAATAGGTGGGGTCATAAACGTCGAGCGACATTTCCCCCTTCTTCGCCGGCGGATCGGCGAAGGGCAGGGTGAAGTGCAAGGTCAGCGCGGTGCCGTCATAGGTGAGCGAATAGTCCTTCGGCGGCAGGAACTTGATGTCCTGCTTGCCGCGCTTGGCATAGGTGAAGAAATCGAACTCGTGCAGGGAGTCGATGTTCACCTGCGCCAGTTCCTTCAGCGTCTTGTCGCTGGGCTTGCCGTCGGGCGTGGTTTCCAGCCCCTGCAGCGCATAGGTCGAGAACGCCTCGTCGAACTTCCAGTGGTGGCGCACCCCGGTCAGCCGGCCATCGGGCGCGTAGTCGAGTTCGGACTGCACCTCGACCCAGACATGCGGGTGTGCAGTGGCGCCGCCAGTGAGTGCGGTGAGGACGACGAAGATCGCCAGAAGTCGCTGAATCACGTCGGGCCTCTCCGGAGCCGCTGGGATGAGCCACTGGTGGCGGGGGAGTTCGGCGGAATGGTGACGGACGGCGCCTCAAACAGCAACGGCCGCCTCGCGGCGGCCGTCGGATCGTTTCACAACCCCGTGCGGGTCGTGTCTGGACGTCAGGCCGCCTTCTGCGCCTTCGGCTGGATCAGCTTGCGGTTGACCAGCACTTCGGCGATCTGCACCGCGTTCAGCGCCGCGCCCTTGCGCAGATTGTCCGACACGCACCAGAAGGAGAGGCCGTTCTCCACCGTCGCGTCCTCGCGGATGCGCGAGACATAGGTGGCGTCCTCGCCGGCCGCTTCATAGGGCGTGATGTAGCCACCCGGCTCGCGCTTGTCGACGACCAGCACGCCCGGCGCGTTGCGCAGGGTTTCGGTCGCTTCCTCGACGCTGATCGGATTCTCGAACTCGACGTTCACCGCCTCGGAGTGGGAGATGAACACCGGCACGCGCACGGCGGTGCAGGTGAGCTTGATCTTCGGGTCGAGAATCTTCTTCGTCTCGGCCATCACCTTCCACTCTTCCTTCGTGTAGCCGTCTTCCATGAAGACGTCGATGTGAGGAATGACGTTGAAGGCAATGCGCTTGGGGAACTTCTTGGCTTCCACCGGATCGGAGACGAACACGGCGCGGGTCTGGGCGAACAGTTCGTCCATGGCGTCCTTGCCGGCGCCGGAAACGGACTGATAGGTCGCCACGACGACGCGCTTGATCGTCGCCTTGTCGTGCAGCGGCTTCAGCGCCACGACGAGCTGGGCGGTCGAGCAGTTCGGGTTGGCGATGATGTTCTTCTTGGTGAAGCCGGCGACAGCGTCGGCATTCACCTCCGGCACGATCAGCGGCACGTCGCTGTCGTAGCGCCAGGCGGAGGAATTATCGATCACCACGCAGCCCTGACGGCCGATCTTGGGCGACCATTCCTTGGACACCTCGCCGCCGGCCGACATCAGGCAGATGTCGGTGTCGGAAAAATCGTAATTTTCCAGGGCTTTGCACTTAATGGTCTTGTCGCCGAAAGAAACCTCGGTGCCGACGGAGCGGCGAGAGGCGAGCGCGACCACCTCGTCAGCGGGAAAGCCCCGCTCGGAGAGGATGTCGAGCATTTCGCGGCCCACATTACCCGTGGCACCGACGATGGCGACCTTGTAGCCCATGTGCTGATCTCCTGAAGGCCCTGCCATTCACAGGCTCGGGCGAGCGCGGGCTTTTACGCGATAAGGCGAAGCGAGGCAACGGGTGGGGGCTGGTGCTCTTGATCGACGTGGTGGGTTGCATATGTTACATGTAACGTAATGGAGTGAGCCACATGGCCACATCGGTTCGGGCACGGGTTCAGCGACGTCGCGATGCGTTGCGGGCGGCGGGGCTTCGCCCTGTGCAGATATGGCTACCCGATACGCGGCGTCCGGGCTTCGCTGATGAGTGCCGGCGGCAGTCGCGGAACGTCGCCAGGGCCGACCTGGCGGATCAGGATGTGCAGTCCTTCATCGATGCGGCCTGGGCCGATGTCGTGGCGGACGAGTGATGCGCGGGCATCTCGTGACGGTGTCGCTGCCCGGTGATATCGGCAAGCCCCGGCCGGCGCTGGTGATCCAGGCGGACCAGTTCGCTGAGACGGCGACCGTCACGGTACTGCCTCTGTCCGGCACATTGGTCGATGCGCCGCTGATCCGTATTCCAGTGGAACCGAGCGAGGCCAACGGGTTACGCAAGTCCTCGCAGATCATGGTCGACAAGCCGATGACGATCCGGCGCGACCGGACCGGCCCAAGCTTCGGCCAGCTGGAAGACGAGGTGATGCTTCGGGTCACGCGCTCGCTGGCGCTGTTTCTCGGCCTGGGCTGACGCCGGCCGCCAGCTCACCCTTTCGCCACGACCGTCTCCACCGGCGCGCCGGCCGCCTTCCAGGCGGTGAAGCCGCCCGTGAGGTGGCACAGCTTTTCCAGCCCCATTTCCTGCGCCGTCCTGGTCGCCAGTGCCGAGCGCCAGCCGAGCGAGCAGTAGAAGACGAAGCGCTTGTCCTGCTGGAAGACCTCTTTGGCGTAGGGGCTTTCCGGGTCGATCCAGAATTCCAGCAGGCCGCGGGGGCAGGAGAAGGCGCCGGGAATGGCGCCCTCGCGCTCGCGCTCGCGCGGGTCGCGCAGATCGACGAAGACCACGTCGTCGCGGCCGTGCAGGGCCGCGGCCTCCGCCACGTCGATGGCGCTCACCACGGCGTCGGCCTCGGCGAGCAGCTGCTTGTAGCCCTTCTTCATCGCCTCACTCCGCCGCATCAATGCCGGCATCGACGCCCGGCGCGGGCGCAGTGCCGGTGACGCCGAAGCGGCGCTCGACATAGTCCTCGACGATCTTCTTGAAGTCCTCGCGCAGGGAAGGGCCGCGCAGCGTCATCGCCTTCTTGCCGTCGAGATAGACTGGGGCGGTGGGGAACTCGCCGGTGCCGGGCAGCGAGATGCCGATATCGGCGTGCTTCGACTCGCCCGGCCCGTTGACGATGCAGCCCATGACCGCGACGTTCAGCGTCTCGACGCCGGGATAGCGCTTCTTCCATTCCGGCATGGAGGTGCGGATGAAATCCTGCACCTCGAAGGCCAGTTCCTGGAAGGTGGTGGAGGTGGTGCGCCCGCAGCCGGGGCAGGCGGCGACCAGCGGCACGAAGGTGCGCAGGCCCATGGTCTGCAGCATTTCCTGCGCCACCGTCACCTCGCGGGTGCGGTCGCCGCCGGGTTCGGGGGTGAGCGAGACGCGGATCGTGTCGCCGATGCCCTGCTGGAGCAGCACGCCCATGGCGGTGGAGGAGGCGACGATGCCCTTGGAGCCCATGCCGGCCTCGGTGAGGCCGAGATGCAGCGCGTAATCGGCGCGGCGCGCCAGTTCGGCATAGACGGTGATGAGGTCCTGTACCGCCGAGACCTTGGCGGAGAGGATGATCTGATCGCGCGGCAGGCCGATCTCCTCCGCCAGCGCGGCCGAGAGCAGGGCCGAGCGCACCAGCGCCTCGCGGGTGACGGCGCGCGCTTCCGCCGGGCGGGGGAGCCTGGCGTTTTCGTCCATCAGGGCGGTGAGCAGGTCGCCGTCGAGCGAGCCCCAATTGGCACCGATGCGCACCGCCTTGCGGTAGCGGATCGCCTGCTCGACGATGGTGGTGAAGTGGCGGTCGCGCTTCTCGCCGAAACCGACATTGCCGGGATTGATGCGGTATTTGTCGAGCGCCTCGGCACAGGCGGGGTACTTCGTCAGCAGCAAATGGCCGTTGTAATGGAAGTCGCCGACGATGGGGGTATCGAGCCCCATCTTGAGCAGACGCTCCTTGATCTCGGGCACCGCCATCGCCGCTTCCTCGCGGTCCACGGTGATGCGGACGATTTCCGAGCCGGCGCGGGCCAGCGCGGCGATCTGCCTTGCGGTGCCTTCGGCGTCCGCCGTGTCGGTGTTGGTCATCGACTGCACGACGACGGGCGCGCCGCCGCCGACGGTGACGCCGCCGACCTTCACCGCCACGGTGCGGCGGCGCGGGGCGGGCCCGGCGGCTTCAAGCTCGGGGGCGACGACGGGGGCGGGGGAGAGGGCGTCCATGTTCATCGTCCGGGGACTGAAGCGTGCGGCGGGCGGCAGGGGGTAAGACGGGGCGGGCGGGGCGTCAACGGGCCGCCTCGGCGGGCGTGGTGACGGCGTCCGCTTGCGCCGTAGCGGCGCGGCACTTTGCGCAGGTGCCGGCGATCTCCACCACAGGGGTGCGCGGGGTGAAGCCCTCGGCGCGGGTCGCCCAGGCGAGGTCGCGGCCGATGGCGTGGGAGGCGACTTCCGCCGTCACGCCGCAGCCCTCGCAGATGAGGAATACGATCACATCGTCGGGGCCGTGTTCGCGCCCGCAGACGAGATAGGCGTTGCGGCTTTCGATGCGGTGGGCCAACCCCTCGCTGACCAGAAAGTCCAGCGCCCGGTAGACCGACATCGGCGGCGGCTTCTCGCCGGAGGCGCCGAGCCTTTCGACGATGTCATAGGCGCCGAGCGGGGTATGGCTGTCGGCCAGTTCCTCCAGCACACGGCGACGCAGCAAGGTCAGCCGCGCGCCGCTTTTGGCGCAGCGCGCCTCGAAGCGGGCGATGGCCCCGGCGACGCAGGCCGCGTGGTCATGGTCGTGGCCATCGTGGTCATGCCCGTGCGGGCCGGCGGGGAGAGGTAAAACCGACATGTAGATATTATAGACCTTCCGGCGTCACGGCGCCATGACGGCTCGAGTCACGCCCCCTTCACGCTGCCGTCACCCGGTTCCGGCGCAGGCGACGAAAGAGGCAGCGGCTGGCGGCGGGTTCGGCGCGCTTCGCCCTTGTGGGCGTCCGCGTGCCGGAGCAGGATACAGGTGCCGGTTCGTCAAGTGGGGGTTCCATGAAGGCTTTCAAGTTCATTCTCGTGGCGGCGCTCGCGCTGCCTCTGGCGGCGTGTTTCGAGGGGCCTTCGGGCCCGGCGGGTCCGAAGGGCGAGGCCGGTGTGGCCGGCGCCGCGGGACCTGCCGGTCCGGCGGGCCCGGCTGGCGCGACGGGTCCTGCGGGCCCCGCCGGTCCCGCCGGCCCGGCCGGTCCCACCGGTCCGCAGGGGCCGGCCGGCACGCCCGGCGCGGCGGGTGCGCCCGGTTCGTCCGCAATCACGGTGCGCAGCGTGCCGTGCCCGGCGGCGGGCTGCACCAGCAGTTGCGAGACCGGCGAGGTCATCATCTCCGGCTATTGCGTCAACACCGAGCGCGGCTTCCAGCACATCGCCTCCTTCGCCGATGATGGCGGCAAGACGGTCGTCGCCTGCGAGCATCCGGTGAAGGAAGTGGTCGCGGTCTGCCTCAAGCAGCCCTGAGCCGCGACCGAGCCTTGGTCGAGGCGGGGCGGTGATGGGCACGTCACCGCTCCGCCCTAGATTCCAGCGGGCGGCTGATGCTGCTTGTCCTTGGCCGCCCGTCCCGTCGCATGAGGAATAGACTATGTCCCTGAAGGGTAAGAACGCCGTCGTCACCGGCTCCACCAGTGGCATCGGCCTCGCCATCGCCCGCGCCTTCGCCGCCGAGGGGGTGAATGTCACGCTGAACGGCTTCGGCGATGCGGCCGAGATCGAGGCGCTGCGCGCCGGCATCGCAAGCGAATTCGGCGTCCGCGCGCTTTATTCCGACGCCGACCTCACCAAGGCGGCGGCCTGCGCCGGGCTGGTGGCCTATGCGGAGAAGGAACTCGGTTCGGTCGACATTCTCGTGAACAATGCCGGCATGCAGCATGTCGCGCCGGTGGAGGAATTCCCCGACGACAAATGGGACCTCATTCTGGCGCTGAACCTGTCCGCCGCCTTCCACGCCATCAAGGCCGCCGTGCCCGGCATGAAGGCGCGGCAGTGGGGCCGCATCATCAACACAGGCTCCGCCCATGCGCTGGTGGCCTCGCCGTTCAAATCCGCCTACGTCGCCGCCAAGCACGGTATCGCCGGCCTGACCAAGACCGTGGCGCTGGAGACGGCGCCGTTCGGCATTACCGTCAACGCCATCTGCCCCGGCTATGTCTGGACGCCGCTGGTGGAAAAGCAGATTCCCGACACGATGAAGGCGCGCGGCATGACCGAGCAGCAGGTGAAGGACATGCTGCTGGCGGAGCAGCCGACCAAGCAGTTCGTCACCGTGGAGGAAGTCGCGGCGCTGGCGGTGTTCCTCGCCAGTGACGCGGCACGCTCCATCACGGGTGCTATGCAGCAGATGGATGGCGGCTGGGTGGCGAAGTAGCGCCTCTCGACGCGCGGGCTGCTTTGTGGTGTGACGGCGCGATGAGCGACACCGTCACGCCCGCCCCGCCCGCCTTCGACATCGCCGCCCGCGTGCTCTACCGCGACGGTATGATGCTGGTCATCGACAAGCCGGCGGGCCTTGCCGTGCATAAAGGCCCGAAGGGCGGCGAGACGCTGGCCGACCATCTCGACGCGCTGCGCTTCGGCCTGCCCAATGCGCCGGAACTCGCGCACCGGCTCGACAAGGATACCTCCGGCTGTCTCGTGCTCGGCCGTCACCGCAAGGCGCTGGCCGACCTCGGCAAGGCGTTTGCCGACGGCACAGTGGGCAAGACCTATATGGCCGTGGTGCGCGGCGTGCCGGGCGAGACGCGCGGGCGCATCGAGCTGCGCCTCGCCAAGCGCTCGCCGACGCGCGGCTGGTGGATGGCGGTCGACCCCAAGGGCCAGGAAGCCATCACCGAGTGGGAGATGATCGCGCAGGGCGAGGGGTTGGCGGTGCTGGCACTCTCGCCGCTCACCGGGCGCACGCACCAGCTGCGCGTGCATCTCGACGCCATCGGCCATCCGATTCTGGGCGATTCCATCTATGGCGGTGCCTCGCGCCTGCCGGGCGGGCCGATCCTGCACCTGCATTCGCGCCGGGCGGTGATCCCGCAGAAGAAGGGGCGCGAGGCGGTGGATGTGCGGGCGCCTCTGCCCCTGCACATGCGCGCCACGCTGGAGCGCGCCGGCTTCGATCCCGCCACGCTGGAAGCGCAGGCGGACGCCGCCGTCTTCACGCCACGGGCGGACCGGTAAGGGCATTCGACGCGGGTACCCCCTTGCGTCTCCCAAGGCATAAGACAAGATCATACCGTCGCGGATCGGCGGTCTGTTTGTCGGGAGATACCTGTGCGTCGAAGTGTGCCTGTTGTTCTTGCTGCCATGTGTCTCACGGCTCCGGCGGTTGCGCAGGACGCGTGGCCCGATCTCCTCGGCAAATGGGTGGGTAAGAGCCGGGCGATCATTATGAGCCCGGCGGGTCACTATGGCAGCGCCGGCAGCGGCAACGAGCCACGGTTCGTCTCCGCCGATCTCGTGATCGAGATCACCAAGCAGGACCAGGGCCGGTACATCGGCACGATCGTCTCTGCGGGCCACCGCGAAGAAAAATTCATGATCCTGTCCGAAGATCGGAAGACGCTCCGCTCGGCGGACAGTGACGGAAACTCCGTCGGCCACATCATCGATCCGAACAGCTTTGAGTTGTGCTATGCGCAGATGGCGCCGACGGTGGCCTCCTGCGCGCTCTTCAAGCGCGAAAAATAGCAAAGCTGGCTGTCGCACGCGTTCAGGTTCCGATCAGGTTAAGCCCGCCCGATCGGAACCTGCGTTTGGCTAGACCACCCGCAAACCGGGCTTGAGCGTGCGCGCCACCCGGCCTCCGAACTGGCCGCAGCCGATCAGCCCCGGCGTCGGATGGGTGATGACATGCACCGGCATCTCGGCGAGCCGGCCCTCGAAGGGCGGGTGCTCCTCGAAGGCGGCGCGGAAGTCCGATTGCGCGAACAGCGAGGCGAGGCCGACCGAGACGCCGCCGGCGAGAAACACGCCGCCGCGCGCATTGGTGATCAGCGCGAGATCGCCGGCGATACGGCCGAACAGCCGCAGGAACACGTGGCAGCTGTGCCGGGCCGCGTCGTCGTCACGCTTCGCCGCCGCAATCACCTCTTCCGGCGAGAGGGCGGTGCCGGAGAGGATGCGGTGGATGCGGGCGAGGCCGGAGCCGGAGAGCGCGTGCTCCACCACGACGGGGCCGAGCTCGCGCACCATATGGCCGAGCAGCAGCGCCTCTTCCGAATCGGCGGCGCCGAGCCGCACCCGTCCGCCCTCGCCGGTGAGCACCATGCGGTTGCGGCCGGTCTTGACCAGCATTGCGGTGCCGAAGCCGGTGCCGGGCCCGCACACCAGAATGGGCGCGTCGCGCTCGGCATGGCCGCCGCCGACCGCGACGAGGTCGTCGGCGGTGAGCGCCGGCACGCCCAGCGCCAGCGCCTCGAAATCGTTCAGCACGTTGAATTTCTGCCAGCCGAAATAGCGCCGCATCTCGCGCTTGGAGAAGGCCCAGTCACGGTTGGTGAGGCGGATCTCCTCCTCATCCGCCGGTCCGGCCACCGCCAGCACCGCGCCACCGACCGAGGCCCGCGCCTCCGCGCCGCGCTGGGCAAGATCAGCCTCGATCATCCGCTCGAAGCCGGCGAAATCGTCATTGCGGTGAATCTGGATGTCGCGCGGCACGCCGTCCGGGCCGACAAGAGCGAGGCGGGAGGAGGTTCCGCCGATATCGGCGATGAGGATCTTGCTGGGCATGTTCCATTCGCTGCAGGACGAGGCCGAGGGTGGGCGGCACGGCAAGGATTAGGGCCCATTCGGACCCGCTTCGACAACCCCCATGCCGGCATTTGGATGCACCGCTTGCGGGAAGTTGCGGATAAGGTTGCCTTCCCGCCCGCCTCGGCCTAGTCCCATCGCGATGAAAGATACGCGCTCGTCTCCCCGCCGCCCGGCTTCGGGCTCCCCCGCCGGTTCACCGCCCGCCTCCGAGGCGCCGGGCCTCGCCGCCCGCCGCGCCGCCGCCGAGGCGGTGCTCGCCGTGCTGGACACCGGCCACCCGCTCGAAGAGACGCTGGAGCGGCTCACCCGTGGGCTGGAGGACCGCGACCGGGCGCTGGCGCGGATGATCGCGGCGACGACACTGCGGCGGCTGGGCAGCCTGCGCGCGCTGCTGAAGACGCTGCTGGAACGCGGCATTCCCGACAAGGCGCGCCGGGTGGAGGTACTGATCCTCACCGGCGCGGCGCAGATCCTGTTCATGGACGTGCCCGACCATGCGGCGGTGGGCACCACGGTGACGCTGGTGGGCGAGCAGGCGGCGACCGCCGGCTTCAAGGGGCTCGCCAATGCGGTGCTGCGGCGCATCGCGCGTGAGGGTGGGGCGGTGCTGCCCGACGCCGCCGACCAGCCGGAATGGCTGGTGGAAGGCTGGACGGCGGCCTATGGCCCGGCGCAGGGCGAGGCGATCTCCCGCGCGCTGGCTCAGGAGGCGCCGCTCGACCTCACCGCGCGGGAGAACCCGGCGGCCCTCGCCGAAAAGCTCGGCGGCCGGTTGCTGCCGACCGGCTCGATCCGCCTGGTCGAGGCCGGCAATGTCACTGCGCTGCCCGGCTTCGCGGAGGGCGAATGGTGGGTGCAGGACGCGGCGGCGGCGCTGCCGGCGCGGCTGCTGCGCCCGGCGGCGGGAATGACGATCGCCGATCTCTGCGCCGCGCCCGGCGGCAAGACCGCCCAGCTCGCCGCTGCCGGCGCGCGGGTGGTGGCGGTGGACCGTTCCGGCCCGCGCCTGCGCCGGCTCAAGGCCAATCTGGCACGGCTGAACCTCTCCGCCGACATCATTGAGGCCGACGCCACGCGCCTCAATGCCGGCCCGTTCGACGGCGTGCTGATCGACGCCCCTTGCTCGGCCACCGGCACCATACGCCGCCACCCCGAGGTCGCCTGGACCAAGGCGCCGGGCGACATTGCCAGCCTCGCCGACCTGCAGACGCGCCTGCTCTCCCACGCCGCCGACATGGTGAAGCCGGGCGGGGTGCTGGTCTATTCCACCTGCTCGCTGGAGCCGGAGGAGGGCGAGCGGCAGGTTGCGGCCTTTCTTGCGCGCCGGCCCGATTTCGTCCGCGACCCGGTGACGCCGGGCGAGGGCGGCATCCCCGCGGAATGGATCAATGCCGAGGGCGAGGTGCGCACCCTGCCCACCCATCTGCCGGACGAGGACCCGCGCTTTGCCGGCCTCGACGGCTTCTTCGCCGCGCGGCTGCGCCGGGGGTGAGCTTTTCCACCGCGCCGCCTTCGGCCCTGCTGCCCGGTTGGAGGCCGGGACTCGCTCCGCTAAGCTCGCGCCCATGGCAGAGCTGGTGATTCCCGGCGTCTTCGAGAGGGGCTGAGGCGCTGATGGCCCGCGACATCCACGCGAAGCGCGCCCGCCTGGCGCTGTTCGCGATCGAGACCGGCTGGAACAGGCTGGTGGCGCGCACGCTGGTGCATCCCTGGTTTCCCTGGCGGGCGACGGCCGTGCCGGTGCCCTCGCGCCTGCTGTTCGCCCCGCATGAGCTGCGCACCGGCGACCCCGCCCGCGCGGCCGAATTCTATGCCGGGCGCTACAGCTTCGTCGGCAAGCTGGTGCTGACCGACGGCGCCTCGCCTTTCGAGATGGAGCCGCCCTCGCCGGAATGGGCGCGCGAGCTCTATTCCTTCGGCTGGCTGCGGCATTTGCAGGCGGCGGCCTCACCGGTCGCCCGCGCCCATGCCCGCGCGCTGGTCGGCGACTGGATCGCCATGCGCGGCCACCGCCTGCCGCTGGCCTCCGCCCCCGATGTGGCGGCGCGGCGGGTGACGAGCTGGCTCACCCAGGCGCCCTTGATCCTGCAGGATGCCGATCCGAGCTTCCACCGCCGCTTCATCCGCAGCCTCACCGCGCAGGTGCGCTACATCAAGAGCGTGGGCCCCAGCGCGCCGGACGGGCGGGCGCGGCTTTCCTGCGCCTTCGCCCTGGCGCTGGCCAGCCTGTGCATGGCCGACCAGACACGGTTGATGCGCGCGGCGCAGAAGCGGCTGGTGGAGGAACTCGACCGGCAAATACTGGGCGATGGCGGCCATGTCAGCCGCAATCCCGGCCTGCTGATCGAGGTGCTGCTCGACCTGCTGCCGCTGCGCCAGAGCTATGAGGCGCGGCACGTGCCGCCGCCGCCGGCGCTGCTCAACGCGCTCGACCGGATGATGCCGATGCTGCGCTTCTTCCGCCATGTCGACGGCGCCTTCGCGCTGTTCAACGGCATGGGGCCGACGCCGGCGGACGTGCTCGCCACCGTGCTGGCCTATGACGATGCGCGCGGGCGGCCGGTGGCGAACGCGCCTTATTCCGGCTATCAGCGCATGGAAGCCGGCGCCACCGTGGTCATCGCCGACACCGGCGCGCCGCCGCCGCTGCCGGTGAGCCTGGAGGCGCATGCGGGCTGCCTGTCCTTCGAGCTTTCCGCCGGGCGGCACCGCATCGTGGTGAATTGCGGCCTGCCGGCCGCCGGGCGCGACGAATGGCGCGCGGTGGCGCGGCAGACGGCGGCGCATTCCACCGTGGTGGTGGAGGATGCCTCCTCCTGCCGCTTCCTCGCCGCCGGCCCGCTGACGCGCCTGTGCGGCGCGCCGGTGCTGAGCGGCCCCCGCGACCTGCATGTCGACCGTAGCGAGCGGGGCGGGGCGGATGTGCTGCGCGCCAGCCATGACGGATATGCCGGCCGCTTCGGCGTGGTGCATCAGCGCTCCTGGCGTCTGTCGGCCGACGGCATGCGGCTCGACGGCGAGGATCTGTTCCGCGTGGCGCAGGGCGAGGAATTCTCCGCCGACCAGCCGGCCCGCTACGCGGTGCGCTTTCACCTGCACCCTTCGGTCGAGCCTTCGCGCACCTCGGATGGGCAGACGGTGATCCTGCGCCTGCCGGATGGCGATGACTGGGCCTTCACCGCGCCGGGCAGCAGCGTGGCGATCGAGGAGAGTATCTTCCTCGGCAGCGGCGCCGGCCCGCGCCGCACCGCGCAGCTTGTCATGACAGGCACCGCGCGGCAGACGCCGCGGGTGGAATGGACCTTCGTCCAGCTCAAGGCGCTGCGGGGATAGACGGCGCACGGCTGCCCTGCCGGCCGGGCGGTTCACCCGGAAGGCCAGACGTGGTAGGGGCGGCGGCTTCCTCGTTCAAACGCACTGGCCGCTCCCATGTCTGGTTCAACGCCCGCTGATATCCGCCCCATCGCCCGCGCTCTGCTTTCGGTTTCCGACAAGACCGGCCTCGTGCCCTTCGCGCAGGCGCTTGCCGCCAAGGGCATCGCGCTGGTGTCCACCGGTGGCACGCGCAAGGCGCTG
The DNA here is from genome assembly GCF_022836935.1 of Ancylobacter polymorphus. Lineage (NCBI taxonomy): Bacteria > Pseudomonadati > Pseudomonadota > Alphaproteobacteria > Hyphomicrobiales > Xanthobacteraceae > Ancylobacter > Ancylobacter polymorphus. The sequence continues at coordinate 2,241,581 of NZ_CP083239.1, forward strand.
GCCGAGGCGGGGCTGGAGGTGAGCGATGTGTCGGACCTCACCGGCTTTCCCGAAATGATGGACGGGCGGGTGAAGACGCTGCACCCGGGCGTGCATGGCGGCATTCTCGCCATTCGCGACGATGCCGGCCACCGCGCCTCCATGGACGAGCACGGCATCCTGCCGATCGACCTCGTGGTGGTGAATCTCTACCCGTTCGAGGCCACCGTGGCGCGCGGCGCCGGCTATGACGACTGCGTCGAAAACATCGACATTGGCGGGCCGGCGATGATCCGCGCCGCCGCCAAGAACCACGCCGATGTGGCCGTGGTGGTCGATCCCGCGAGCTACGCCACCGTGCTGGCCGACATCGAAGAGAAGGGCGGCACGAGCCTCGCCACGCGCCGCAAGCTGGCGCAGCTGGCCTATGCCCGCACCGCCACCTATGACGGCGCCATTGCCGCCTGGTTCGCCGAGGTGGAGGCGAAGGAAAACGCGGAAGCGGCGGCGGAAAGCCGGGTGTTCGGCGGGCGCCTCGCGGAGGCGCTGCGCTATGGCGAGAACCCGCACCAGAGCGCGGCCTTCTATGTCGGCGGCCCGGCGCGGCCGGGGGTGGCCACCGCCCGCCAGCTGCAGGGCAAGGCGCTGTCCTACAACAACCTCAACGACACCGACGCGGCCTTCGAGGCGGTGGCGGAGTTCGACCCTGCCCGCGCCCCGGCGGTGGTGATCGTCAAGCACGCCAATCCCTGTGGCGTCGCCGAGGGTGAAACGCTGGTCGAGGCCTATCGCAAGGCGCTGGCCTGCGACCCCACCTCGGCCTTTGGCGGCATCGTGGCGCTGAACCGCACGCTGGACGCCGATGCGGCGCGCGCCATCGTCGACATCTTCACCGAGGTCATCGTAGCCCCCGACGCGACCGAGGAGGCTGCTGCCATTGTCGGCGCCAAGAAGAATCTGCGCCTGCTGGTGACCGGCGGCCTGCCGGACCCGCGCGGCGGCGGGCTGGCGGTGAAGTCGCTCGCCGGCGGCTATCTCGTGCAGTCGCGCGACAATGCCGTGGTGGACCACATGGCGCTGAAAGTGGTGACCAAGCGCGCGCCGACGGCGAAGGAACTGGCGGACCTCGCCTTCGCCTTCCGCGTGGTGAAGCATGTGAAGTCGAACGCCATCGTCTATGCCAAGGACCTCGCGACCGTCGGCATCGGCGCCGGGCAGATGAGCCGGGTCGATTCGGCCCGCATCGCCGCCCACAAGGCGCGCGACGCCGCCGAGGCGGCAGGGAATGCCGAGCCGCTGACGCGCGGCAGCGTGGTGGCCTCCGATGCCTTCTTCCCCTTCGCCGACGGGCTGATCACCGCCATCGAGGCCGGGGCCACCGCGGTGATCCAGCCGGGCGGCTCGATCCGTGACGCGGATGTGATCGCGGCGGCGGACGCGGCCGGCATCGCCATGGTGTTCACCGGCATCCGCCATTTCCGCCACTGAGCGGGACGGACACGCCAACGAAAAAGGGCCGGCGCGAGCCGGCCCTTTGCGTGTGAGGCCCCTCGCCTCAGAAGCGGTAGGTGACGCCGAGGCCGACGATCCACGGGTCGAGATCGGCCTTGCCGGTCAGCGGCTGGCCGGCGACGACCACGTCGAAATCGGGCTTGAGGAAGAGCTTCTTCACGTCGACGTTGAGGCCCCAATGCTCGTCGAACATGTAGTCGAAGCCGACCTGCAGCGCCCAGCCGAACGTGTCCTTCACGTCGATCGAATCGGCCGAATAGGCCTTCTGATCGAAGAAGAAGGTGTAGTTGATGCCCGCGCCGACATAAGGCTTGAAAGCGCCGAAATCGGTGAAGTGATATTGCAGTGTCAGGGTCGGCGGCAGCAGCCAGACTTCGCCGATCTTGTTCAGGCTGGCAATCGTGCCAGTGCCGTTGATGTCGTGCGGGGTGACGCCGAGGATCAGTTCGGCGGCCCAGTTCTTGGTGAAGTAGTAGGTGATGTCGAGTTCCGGCACCACCGAATCCGAGATGTCGAGCCCGGAGCCGGGGACGCCGCGCACCGAACCATTATCCTCGGGGAACACGCCGAGCAGGCGCAGGCGAATCTGCCACGGGCTCTGTTCCTGCACCGGCGCGGGCGCCTTGTAGGCCAGCGGCGCGGCCTTGGAGATGTCGGCGGCCAGCGCCGGGCCCCCCATCAGAGCGGCGCCCGCGAGCGCGAGAACCGCCGGCGCGGCGGTGCGAGCAAAAAATGACCGGATGGACGACATGCCCCAAAACCCCTTTATTCCCTTAAGCCCCGTGCAAGGGCGCGGGCCTATTGGTGAGGGCGCGGGCGAGTCGTGCGCTTGATCGAGATCAATCGGGCGATAGTCTTGTCTTTCTGTGACCAACAGGCAACAGCGGCCGAGAGAGGGCTCGCCCGCATTTCAGTGGGCGGAATAGACGTATAATAGAACAATCGGCTACAGCCGGCGGGCGGTCTCCCAGGCGGAGGCCGCGCCATCCGGCGGGGGGAAGTGATGGGCGTCGAAGGGTTCCTGGCCAGCGAGGACGAGCGCGTGCCGCGCCAGCTCGTCGAGCAGGCGGACCTTATCCTGCAGGCGACCGACGGCGACGTGCCGTCCCGGTTCGCGCAGGGGCTGTTCGGCCGCGCGGTGGCGGAAGATGTGCGGGTTTACACGCCGCACGAACTCGCCGCGCTGGCCCGGCTCGCCTATGGGCATCTCAAGGTCCGCCGCCGCGACAGTTTCGACATCCGCATCGAACAGCTCCCGGCCGCCGAGGGCGGCGACCGGCTCGCCCGGGTCTCGGTGATCGAGATCGTCAATGACGACATGCCGTTCCTGCTTGATTCGCTCATGGGCGCGCTCAACGCCCAGGGGCTGACGGCGAGCTTCGTTGTCCACCCGATCATGGGCGTCGACCGCGACACCAGCGGGCAGGTGACCAATCTCGTGCCCGGCGAGACCCCGGCCGGCGCCCGCATGCGGCGCGAAAGCCTGATCCAGATCCATGTGCCGCGCATCGAGGATGAGGGGCGCCAGCTCGCCTTGATCGACGAACTCAGCGTGGTGCTCAACCAGGTGCGCGTGGTGGTCGCCGCCTGGCAGCCGATGATGGCGCAGGTGCGCGCGGCGGTGACCAACCTCACCCTCGCCCCCGCCATGGTGCCGCGCGAGGACCGGGAAGAGGCGATCGCCTTTCTGGAATGGCTGCTGGCCGGCCGCTTCACCTTTCTCGGCTGCCGCCACTATCAGTCCGCCGGCACGCCCGGCGCCAAAGCGACGGTGTTCGAGCGGCGCATGGAGGATGCGCTCGGGATGATGGCGGACGAGGCCTTCCGCCTGTTCCGTCCTACCGGCGATCCGCGCTCGGTCAGCGCCGACATCGCCGAGGCGCTGGCCGATCCCAGTCCGCTGATCGTCACCAAGTCGCGCACCGTCTCCAGCGTGCACCGGCGGGCCTGGATCGATGTGGTGCTGGTCAAGCGCTACGACGCGCAGGGGCGTGTGGTCGGCGGGCTGTGCATTGCCGGCCTGTTCACCGCCACCGCCTATACGAGCTCGGTCCGCACCATCCCGGTGCTGCGGCGCAAGGCCGCCACCGTGCTGGCGCGCGCCGGCTTCGCGCCGGAAAGCCATTCCGGCCGGGCGCTGGTGAAGGTGCTGGAGACCTATCCGCGCGACGATCTGTTCCAGATCGACATTGCCGCGCTCTACCAGTTCTCGCTCGCCATCCTGCAGCTGGACGAACACCCGCGCGTGCGGGTGCTGGCGCTGAATGAGCGGTTCGACCGTTTCGTCTCCATCCTCGTCTTCGTGCCGCGCGAACGCTATGGCAGCGAGGTCCGCGCCAAGATCGGCACGCTGCTGGCGTCGAGCTTCGGCGGGCAGGTCGTGGCGTTCCGGCCGCTGTTCCTGGAAGGCCCGCTGACGCGGGTGCATTTCATCATCGAGCGCGGCACGGGCGAGGTGCCGAACATCAATCGCGCGACGTTGGAAGAGGCGATCGGCGCGATCATCCGCACCTGGGGCGACGGCTTTGCCGAGGCGCTGGCGGCCACCGTGCCGGCCAGCAAGGCGAGCGAACTGATGGAACGCTATGCCGGCGCCTTCCCAGCCGGCTATCAGGCGGCGGCGACGCCGGCGGAGGCGATCGACGATCTGCGCCTCATCGAGGAACTGAGCGAGGCAAACCCGGTGGCGGCGGATTTCCGCCCCTCCACGCTGCGCGAGCGCGGGCGCCTCGCGCTCAAAGTGTTCAGCTACAAGGTGCCGCGCCTGCTGTCCGAGCGGGTGCCGCTGCTCGAATCCATGGGCTTCGTGGTCATTGACGAGCGCACCTTCACCGTCCGTCCCGGCGGGGGCGCACCGGTTTATCTGCACGACATGCTGCTCTCGCGGCGCGGCGGCGGCGATGTCGCGCTCGACAAGCTGGGGCCACGGCTGCACGCGACGCTGATGTCGGTGCTGCGCGGCGGCGAGAGCGACGGGTTCAACGCGCTGGCGCTGACCGCCCAGCTCGGCTGGCGCGACATCGCGCTGCTGCGGGCGCTGGGGCGCTATCTTCGGCAGGTCGGCATTCCCTTCAGCCAGGACTATCTCTGGCAGACGCTGAACGCCCACCCCGGCATCGCGCAGAAGCTGGTGGCGCTGTTCCATGCCCGCTTCGACCCCGAACAGGGCGAGCGCCGGGCTGAGCGGCAGGAGGAACTGCGCGCCGCCATTGAGGCCGCGCTGGCGGATGTGCCGAGCCTCGACGAGGACCGCATCCTGCGCCGCTTCGCCAATCTCATCGGTGCGGCGGTGCGGACCAATTTCTTCCAGCGCGCGCCGCAGGGCAGCCACCGCCCGACCATCGCCTTCAAGTTCCTCAGTGCCGAGGTCGAGGGACTGCCGCAGCCGCGCCCGCTGTTCGAGATTTTCGTGCAGTCGCCGCGCGTCGAGGGCATCCATCTGCGCTTCGGCCGGGTGGCGCGCGGCGGGCTTCGCTGGTCCGACCGGCCGCAGGATTTCCGCACCGAGGTGCTCAGCCTCGTCAAGGCGCAGCAGGTGAAGAACGCGGTGATCGTGCCGGTGGGCGCCAAGGGCGGATTCGTGCCGCAGCAGCTTCCGGCCGGGCCGCGCGAGGCGATCCAGGCCGAGGGCGTCGAAGCCTACAAGCTGTTCATTTCCAGCCTGCTCGACGTGACCGACAATATCGAGGACGGCCAGACCGTCCACCCCGCGCAGACGGTGCGGCACGACGAGGACGACCCCTATCTCGTCGTCGCCGCCGACAAGGGCACCGCCACTTTCTCCGACACCGCCAACGCGCTGTCGCTGGAGCGCGGCTTCTGGCTCGGCGACGCCTTCGCCTCCGGCGGTTCGGTCGGCTATGACCACAAGGCGATGGGCATCACCGCTCGCGGGGCGTGGGAGGCGGTGCGCCGGCATTTCCGCGAACTCGACATCGACATTCGCCGCACGCCCTTCACCGTGGCCGGGGTCGGCGACATGTCGGGCGACGTGTTCGGCAATGGCATGCTGCTGGAGAACACGATCCGCCTGGTCGCCGCCTTCGACCATCGCGACATCTTCCTCGATCCGAACCCCGACCCCGAGCTCTCCTTCCGCGAGCGCCAGCGGCTGTTCGCGCTGCCGCGCTCCAGCTGGCAGGACTATGACAAGTCGCTGATCTCGCCCGGCGGCGGCGTGTTTCCGCGCAGCGCCAAGAGCATTCCGCTCACCCTGGCGATGCGCGAGATTCTGGGCTTCGAGGCCGCCTCCGCTTCGCCCGCCGAAGTGATCAGCGCCATCTTGCGCGCGCCGGTGGACCTGCTGTGGTTCGGTGGCATCGGCACCTATGTGCGCGCGACCAGCGAGACCGACGCGCAGGCCGGCGACCGCGCCAATGACGGCGTGCGCATCACCGGCAGCCAGATCCGGGCGCGGGTCATCGGCGAGGGCGCCAATCTCGGCGTCACCCAGCGCGGGCGCATCGAGGCAGCGCGCCGCGGCGTGCGGCTGAACACCGATGCCATCGACAATTCCGCCGGCGTCAACACCTCCGACATCGAGGTGAACATCAAGATCGCCATGGCGCCGGCCCTGCGCGAGGGGCGGCTCGACCCGCAGGCGCGGGCGCAGGTGCTGGCCGGCATGACCCCCGAGGTCGCCGCGCTGGCGCTGACCAACAATTATCTGCAGACGCTGGCGCTCTCGCTCGCGGAAATGCGCGGGCTCGACGATCTCGGCTTCCTGCAGCGGCTGATGCAGCGGCTGGAAGCGCGCGGCCTGCTCGACCGGGCGGTGGAGTATCTGCCCACTGACAACGAGATCGCCGAGCGGCGCGGGCGCGGCGAGGCGCTGACCCGGCCGGAAATGGCGGTGCTGCTGGCCTATGCCAAGCTGTCCGTCCATGCCGACCTGCTCGACACCGACGTGCCGGACGACCCCTATCTCGCGCGCGAACTCGCGGCCTATTTCCCGCCCGAACTGCGCGAGCATTTCCCGGAAGGCGTCGAGCATCACCGGCTGCGGCGCGACATCATCGCCACCCGGCTGTCCAACGCCATGATCAACCATGGCGGGCCGGCCTTCGTCGCCCGGCTGATGGACGAGACCGGCGCGGGCATTGACGGCATCGCCAAGGCCTTCGCCGTGGTGCGCGACGGTTTCGGCCTCGCCGGGCTCAACCGCGAGATCGACGCGCTGGACGGGCTGGTGCCGGGCGCGGTGCAGCTCGACCTCTATGGCGTCGTGCAGGACATGCTGCTCGACCGTGCCATCTGGTTCCTGCGCAATGTCGACCTCCGGCGCAATCTCGACGACCTCGTCGGCCATTACGCCGCCGGCATCCCGCCGGTGGAGAAGGTGCTGGCCGGCCCGGTGCGCGAATTGCTGCCCGAAGAAGCGCGGGTGCTGCACGATGCCCGCATCAGCCAGTGGACGCAGGCCGGCGTGCCGGAGGCGCTGGCGCGCCGCATCGCCCGCCTGCCGGCGGTGGAGAGCGCCACCGATATCGTGCTGATCGCCGACCGCACCCGCGCGCCGCTGGCGGATGCCGCCGTGACCTTCTTCGCCGTCGCCCTGCTGTTCCGGCTGGAGCGCATTCTCGGCCCTGCGCGGACCTTGACGGTGACGGACTATTACGACCGGCTGGCGCTGGAGCGGGCGCTGGCGGCGTTCGAGAGCGCGGTGCGCCGGCTCACCGCCGAGGTGATCGAGGAGCACGGCGCCGGCGTCGCCGGGGTGTCGAGCTGGGCACGGGCGCGCGGCGAGGTGGTGGAGCGCGCGCGCAATGGCGTGCACGAGATCGCCGGCTCGGGGCTCAGCGTGTCGAAGCTGTCGGTGGCGGCGAGCCTGATCGGCGATCTGGTGCGGGGGTAGGCCGGGCGTTTGGGCGCCCAGTGCGGTTGCCTTCGCCCAAAGGAAGACCGGCCACGCGTGGCGCGACCGGCTCGCAAACATATTCCCTGGACAATGGCCGCACCCGGTCCCGACGCGGTCGCATCCATGACCGTCATCCCGGAGGGCCGTAGGCCCATCCGGGATCGTCATCCAAATGGAGAACGGTCCCGGCTCTGCGCTACGCGCCGGCCGGGATTACGGAGGGGAGCCGGGCTACCCGGATCCCCGCTTCCACCGTATGCCGCCTAAACCGCCGCGTGCTTCTTGTTCTGTCGGTGGGAGATGAGGTCGTCCACCACGGCCGGGTCGGCCAGCGTCGAGGTGTCGCCGAGGCTGCCAAACTCGTCCTCGGCGATCTTGCGCAGGATGCGGCGCATGATCTTGCCGGAGCGGGTCTTGGGCAGGCCGGGGGCGAACTGGATCAGGTCGGGCGAGGCGATGGGGCCGATCTCCTGCCGCACCCAGACCACCAGCTCCTTGCGCAGCGCCTCGGTCGGCTCGACACCGGCCATCAGCGTCACATAGGCATAGATGCCCTGGCCCTTGATGTCGTGGGGATAGCCGACCACGGCGGCCTCCGACACCTTGGGATGGGCGACGAGGGCGCTTTCCACCTCGGCCGTGCCCATGCGGTGGCCGGAGACGTTGATCACGTCGTCGACGCGGCCGGTGATCCAGTAATAGCCGTCGGCGTCGCGGCGGCAGCCGTCGCCGGTGAAATACTTGCCGGGATAGGTGGAGAAATAGGTCTGCATGAAGCGCTCATGGTCGCCATAGACCGTGCGCATCTGCCCCGGCCAGGAGTCGGCGATCACCAGATTGCCCTCGCAGGCGCCGCTGAGCGGGTTGCCTTCCGCATCCACCACTTCCGGGATCACGCCGAAGAACGGGCGCGTCGCCGAGCCGGGCTTGAGCCTGGTGGCGCCGGGCAGGGGGGTGATGAGGATGCCGCCGGTCTCGGTCTGCCACCAGGTGTCGACGATCGGGCAGCGCTCCTCGCCGACCACGCGGTAATACCATTCCCACGCTTCCGGGTTGATCGGCTCGCCGACAGAACCGAGCAGGCGCAGCGAGGCGCGGCTGGTCTTGGTCACCGGCGCATCGCCGCCCTGCATCAGTGCGCGGATAGCGGTGGGGGCGGTGTAGAAGATGTTGACCTTGTGCTTGTCGATGACCTCCCAGAAGCGGGAATTGGTCGGGTAGTTCGGCACGCCCTCGAACATCAGCGTGGTGGCGCCATTGGCGAGCGGGCCATAGACGATGTAGCTGTGGCCGGTGACCCAGCCGATATCGGCGGTGCACCAGTAGATGTCGCCGTCGTGATAGTCGAAGACATACTGGTGGGTCATCGAGGCATAGACGAGATAGCCGCCCGTCGTGTGCAGCACACCCTTGGGCAGGCCGGTGGAGCCCGAGGTGTAGAGGATGAACAGCGGGTGCTCGGCGTTCACCGGCGTCGCCGGGCAATGGCTGGTCACCAGATCGGCTGCCTCGTGGTACCAGACATCGCGGCCGGGCTCCATGTTCACCGCCCCGCCGGTGCGGCGGACGACGACGACATGGTCGACCTCGACATCGCCAAGCTTGGCGATGGCGGCGTCGACATTGGCCTTCAGCGGCACCTTGCGGCCGCCGCGCAGGCCCTCATCGGCGGTGATGACGACCTTGGAGCCGCAATCGCGGATGCGGCCGGCGAGGCTGTCCGGTGAGAAGCCGCCGAACACCACGGAATGGACGGCGCCGAGCCGTGCGCAGGCGAGCATCGCATAGGCCGCCTCGGGGATCATCGGCATGTAGATGGTGACGCGGTCGCCCTTCTCCACATTGCGGTTGCGCAGCACATTGGCGAAGCGGCAGACCTCGTCATGCAGCTCCTGATAGGTGATGTGGCGGTGCTCGGACGGGTCGTCGCCTTCCCAGATGATGGCGACCTGGTCGGCGCGGGTCGGCAGATGCCGGTCGATGCAGTTCCAGGCGACGTTGGTGACGCCGTCCTCGAACCATTTGATAGAGACATGGCCGGGGTCGAAGGAGGTGTTCTTCACCACCGTATAGGGCTCGAACCACTCGATGCGCTTGCCCTCGTCGGCCCAGAAGGCCTGCGGGTCGTTGAGCGAGGCCTCATACTTCGCCTGATAGGCGCGATCGTCGAGGAAGGCCCGCTTCGCCCACTCCGCGGGCACGTCGTAAATCTTGTCGGACATGGCGTTCTCCCCATCAGGCGGCGCTGTGCGCCCTCTCTTGCTTCGGCGGGATTATGGTGACCCCGCCGGGGCGGGACAAGCGCGCGGGCGCGCAACTTTGGTCGGTAGGTAGTCGCGCGGAGGGGCGAACCACGCCGGCTTTCAGCGCGGCTTCGGGCGCCAGACGGCGGTGGCCTTGATCTCCGCGTCTTCCAGCTCGCGGGAGACCGGAACGGCATAATCCGCCATCTTTTCCAGCCGTTCGCGCGGCAGATAGGAGCGGCCGGGATCGCCGATCCACACCTCGACGCCGCCCGCCGCGAGGGCTTCCAGCCAGGCGAAGACCCGCGTCGCCAGGTCGCGCTCATAGGCGATGTCGCCGGCCAGCACCACGTCCCAGCCGCCCTCGGTGCCCACCACATCGGCGGTGAGCACGTCCACCGCCGCACCGTTGAGGGCGGCATTCGCCGCGATGGCGGCATGGGCGAAGCGGTCGATGTCGGCGCAGGCGACATGGGCCGCGCCGGCCTTCATCGCGGCGATGCCGACCAGCCCCGAGCCGGCGGCGAAATCCAGCACGCGCTTGCCGCGCACTGTCTCGGGATGGTCAAGGATGTAGCGCGCCAGCGCCTGCCCGCCGGCCCAGGCGAAGGCCCAGAATGGCGGCGGCAGGCCGATCTCGCCCAGTTCCTCCTCGGTCCGTTGCCAGATCGGCAGCGATTCCTCGGCGAGGTGCAGTGTGATTTCGGGCACCAGCGGCGGGGCGAGGCGCTGCGTCTCGGCGCGGATGAAGGCGGCGGGGTCGGCGATGCCGCGCGGCGTCACAATGTGCCGCCCGCCATCTCCAGCACGATGTCCCATTCGGCGTCGGTGACGGGCTGGACGGAGAGGCGGGAGAATTTCATCAGCGCCATGTCGGCGAGGCGCGGTTCCGCCTTCACCGCCGCGAGCGACACCGGGTTCTTCAACGCCGCCACCGCCTTGAGGTCGACCATGACGAACTTGCCCGAGGGATCGGAGGGGTCGGGATAGGCTTCCTTGATCACCTCGACGATGCCGACGATCTCCTTGCCCTCATTGGAGTGGTAGAAGAACCCGCGATCGCCGAGCCGCATGGCGAGAAGCTGCTGCTTGGCCAAGTGGTTGCGCACACCGTCCCAATGGGTGCCCTTGTCGGCAGCGGCGACCTGCTGCTCCCAGGACCATTTGAAGGGTTCGGACTTGTAGAGCCAGTGCGCCATTTCCATTCCTCGTCGCCTCGCCGGGAGGCCCATTCACTTACCGCCTCGCCGCGCCTCCGTCATCCCGCAGGGCCCGGCGGGCCATATCTCACGCTTCCGCCTTTTGCGGGCGTGCCAGCAGCGAACCGATCGCCTGCTCGATGCCATGGCGCCCGGCCAGCACGTCTTCCACCGCGCGGGCGATAGGCATGTCGACGCCGCGCGCCTGCGCCATCGCCACCAGCACGCTGGCGGTGAGCGCGCCCTCCGCCAGTTTGCCCGCCGGGTGCAGGCCGTCCTCCTGGCCGAGGCTGAGACCGAGCGCGTAGTTGCGCGACTGCGCGGTGGAGCAGGTGAGGATGAGGTCGCCGAGGCCCGACAGGCCGGTGAGCGTTTCCGCCCGCGCGCCATACGCCTTGCCGAAGCGCTTCAGCTCGGCGAAACCGCGTGCGATCAGGGCCGCCCCGGCGCTGGCGCCGAGCCTGCGGCCGCCGACAATGCCGGCGGCGATGGCGAGCACGTTCTTGGCCGCGCCGCCGATCTCGACCCCGCGCACATCCTCGCTGTGATAGAGCCGGAACGAGCCGGAGCCCAGTGCGGTGGCCAGCGCCTCCGCCACCGCGCCGTCCCGCGCGGCCAGCGTCACGGCGGTGGGCAGGCCGGCGGCGACATCGGCGGCGAAGCTGGGACCGGAGAGAATGGCGGGCACCGCCCGCGGGCAGGCCTCGCCCAGCACCTGCGTCATGAACAGCGAGGTGCCGCGCTCGATGCCCTTGGCGCAGGTGACGACCGGCGTGCCCGGCGCGAGATGCGGGGCGAGGGCGGTCGCCACCGCACGGCTGGCCTGTGCGGGCACGACGAGGAGCACCGCATCGGTGGCGGCGGCGGCGGCGAGATCGTCCGTCGGGCGCACCGAATCGGCCAGCGACACGCCGGGCAGATGAGCGGGATTGGCCCGCCGCTGTGTCAGTGTCTCCATCAGCGCCGCGTCGCGGCCCCACAGCACCACCTCGCGCCCTGCGCGAGCGGCGGCATTGGCCAGCGCCGTTCCCCAGGCGCCGGCCCCGACCACGCCGATGGAGGCGAAGCGTGCCGGCATCAGCCGCCGATCCCTTCGGACGCGACCGGAGGTGCGGCAGGGGTGTCGGTGCCAGCCTCGGCCGCCTGCGCGGCGGCACGCATCGCGCCCACGCCCTCGATTTCGCCGAGCGGCCAGCGGGCGCGGGGGGAGGCGTCGAGCCCGTCGTGAAGGCCGCGCGCCAGCCGCTCGGCGCCGGCCCAGGCGATCATCGCGCCATTGTCGGTGCACAGCTCCGGTGGCGGCACGGCGAGGCGGGTGCCGCCATCGGCCGCGACCTTGTGCAGCGCCCGGCGCACCGACTGGTTGGCCCCGACGCCGCCGGCCAGCACCAGCGCGGAAGGCTTCAGCCCCTGATGGCGCATCAGCCGCAGCGCGCAGCGCACGCGGTCGGCGAGAATATCGACCACCGCCGCCTGGAACGAGGCGCACAGATCGTTCACATCCTGCTCGCTTAGCGGGGCGATCTTCAGCGCCTCGATGCGCACGGCGGTCTTGAGGCCGGACAGCGAGAAATCCGGCACCGGCTTGCCATGCAGCGGCCGCGGCAGGGCGAAGCGCTCGGGGTCGCCCTGCAGCGCCGCGCGTTCCACCGCCGGGCCGCCGGGATAGGGCAGGCCGAGCATCTTGGCGGTCTTGTCGAAGGCCTCGCCGATGGCGTCGTCCATCGTGCCGCCGAGCTTCTCATATTCACCGATGCCGGTGACGGCGACGAGCTGGGTGTGCCCGCCGGAGACGAGCAGCAGCAGGAAGGGGAAGGGCACCTTGTCGGTGAGCCGCGCGGTGAGGGCGTGCGCTTCGAGATGATTGACCGCGACCAAGGGCTTGTTCGCTGCCAGCGCCAGCGCCTTGGCAGTGGTGAGGCCGACGATGACACCGCCGATCAGCCCGGGGCCGGCGGCGGCGGCGATGCCGTCGATCTCGTCCAGCCGCAGCCCGGCGGCGCGCAGGGCGCGTGCGACGAGATGGTCGAGCACCTCGACATGGGCGCGGGCGGCGATCTCCGGCACCACGCCGCCATACTCCGCGTGGTCCTCGGTCTGCGAATGCACGATGTTGGACAGGATCGCGCCGGTCCCGTCGGCACGCCGACGCACCACCGCAGCGGCGGTCTCGTCGCAGGTGGTCTCGATGCCGAGCAGGAGAAGATCACGCATTGACTTTACGGGGTTGGCCGGTGAACTGAACGCATACGAACCGCTAGCACCGCAGGACGGCATGACGCAATCGCTTCCCAAACTCCGGCTCGGCACCCGTGGCAGCCCGCTCGCCCTGTGGCAGGCGCATGCGGTACGCGACGCGCTCTTGAAGGCGCATCGCTGGCCGGACGAGGCGGTGGAAGTGCAGGTGATCCGCACCACGGGCGACGCCATCACCGACCGCGCGCTCTCGGAAGCCGGCGGCAAGGGTCTGTTCACCAAGGAGCTTGAGGAAGCGCTGCTCGACCGGCGCATCGACCTCGCCGTGCATTCGGCCAAGGACATGCCGACGCGGCTGCCGGACGGGCTGCACCTTGTCGGCTACCTCCCGCGCGCGGATGTGCGCGACGCGCTGATCCTGCGCGAGGGCGTGGCGCTGCGCGACCTCAAGCCCGGCGCTCGCGTCGGTACCGCCTCGCTGCGGCGCGAGGCGCAGCTGCGCCGGCTGCGGCCGGACCTCGACGTGTCGCTGCTGCGCGGCAATGTACACACCCGCCTCGCCAAGGTGGAAAGCGGCGAGTTCGACGGCACGCTGCTCGCCTATGCCGGCCTCAGCCGCCTCGGCCTCGCCGACAAGGTGAGTTCGGTGCTGGAGACGACGGATTTCCTCCCCGCCGTCGGCCAGGGCGCGGTGGCGATCGAGACCCGTTTTGGCGATATCGCGGTGGACGCGCTGGTGGTGCCGGTGGTCAGCCCCGCCACTGGCCTCGCGCTGCGCGTGGAGCGGGCCTATCTCGCCGAGCTCGACGGCTCCTGCCGCACGCCGATTGGCGGGCTGGCGCAGGTGGAAGGCGACGAGATCCGCTTCCGCGGCGTGGTGCTGGCGCCGGACGGCTCGCGCTTCTACGAGATCGTGCGCTATGGGCCGATCAACCGGGCGCTGGAACTCGGCATCGCGGCGGGCAAGGAAATGCGCGCCATTGTTCCGGCCGATCTGCTGCCGCACTGATGCGGGTGCTGGTGACACGGCCGCAGCCGGACGCGCAGGCCACCGCCGCTCGGCTGCGCAACGCCGGATGCGACGCGCTGGTCGATCCGATGCTGACGGTGGAGCCGCTGCCCGATGCGCTTCTGCCCGCCGGCACTTTCGACGCCGTGACCCTGACCAGCGTCAATAGCGCCCGGCTGCTGGGCACCCGCCCGGAACTGCCGGCGCTGGCCGGCCTGCCGCTCTATGCCGTCGGCCGGCGCACGGCGGCGGCGGCGCCGGAGGCGTTCACCGAGGTGCATGTGGCGGGCGGCGACGGGGCGGCGCTGGGCGCCTTGCTGCGCGAACGCCTGCCGGCCGGGGCGCGTCTGCTCTATATCGCCGGCGAAGAGCGGGCGGTGGACATCGGCGCGGTGCTGGCGGATGCCGGCATTTCCACCGAACTTTTCGTGATCTACCGCACCGTGCCGGCCGAGGCGCTGGCGCCGGCCACCGTGGAGGCGGTGCGGGCGGGGCGGATCGACGCGGCCTTCCATTTTTCGCCGCGCACGGCGGCGACGCTGGCGGGGCGGGCGGAAGCGGCGGGGCTGGCGACGCATTTCCGCCATGTCGAGCATCTGTGCTTCTCCGCCAATGTGGCGAAGCCGCTGGCGGCGATGGGCTGGCCGACCCGGATCGCGCGCGAGCCGACCGAGGACGGGCTGTTCGATCTCATCGGCCGGTAAACCATCGCAGTCTCCCGAGGTTGCGGCGCGGGGACGGGCGGTCTATCCCGGAACCAGGGGCCAGCCCGGCGCTTTATCAAGGCGGAGGTAAGGACGTGGCGACAGACGATCCCAATAAGAGCGCGACCGACAAGCCGGAGGCGGGGGCCAAGCCCGCGCGCCGCAAGCCGCCGACGCTCGACCTTTCCGCCCGTGACGTGACGCCCGAGGGGGAGAAGGTTTCCGACGACGCGGCCACGACGCCGGTGCCGGCGGATGAGGCCGCTTCCGCGGCCCCGCCGGACACGTCGACGCAAACCCCAACCGGTCCCGAGGCGCCTGCCGTCGGCGAGGTCCCCGTGCTCGACGCCGGTGCGACGCCCCCCGACACGAAGGAGCCGGCGTCGACGGACGCGCCTGCTGACGCACGACCGGACCCGCTGGAGCCGGTGCATCCCGTGCCGCCGCCGGCCGCGCCGGCGCCGAAGCGCCAGCTGGGCCTGTTCGGCACGCTCCTCGTCGCGCTGATTTCCGGCGTGATCGGCGCCGCTTTCGCCGTCGCGGTGGTTTCCGCCTTTTCCAGCGCCGAGCAGAATGTCGAGGCCATCACCGAGCTGGAAGCGCGCGCGCTCGATCTGCGCCAGCGGCTGGAAATGCTGGAAGCGCGCAATGGCGACGCGCCGGCGCCCGGGCTCGCCGCCCCCGCTGAACTGGCGACCCGGCTCGATGCGCTAGAAAGCGGGCTCGGCGCGCTCGGCTCCAAGGTCGACGCCCTTCCGGCCACCGCGCCCGCCGCGGCGCCGGCGGCTTCGCCCGAGGATGTCGCGGCGGTGAAGGGACAGGTCGCGACGCTGGAACAGCGGGTGAATGCGCTTCCGGCGCCGGCTCCGGCCGCCACCCCGGCCGCGCTCGACGCCACCAATGCCCGCCTCGCCGCGCTGGAGGAAAAGCTCGGCGCGGCCACCGCCGCTCAGCGTAGCAGTGGCCAGGGTGCGGCGCAGATCGTCGTGCTCGGCACCCTGCGCGAGGCGGTGATCGACGGTCGCCCCTTCGCCACCGAACTGAAGGCGGCGCAGGCGCTGCTGGGTGATCAGGGCGCGCCGCTCGCGACGCTGCAGCCCGCCGCCGCCACCGGCTATGCCACCGATGCGGCGCTCGCCGCGCAGCTGCGTGCCGCCACCGCGCCGAAGGCCGAGGCGGCGCCAGCCGCTGCCACGGAAGAGGGCGTCGTCGGCACGCTGTTGAAGGGCGCGCAGAAGCTCGTCACCATCCGCCGCTCCGATGAAGCCGCCGCCTCGGCCGATCTCGCCAAGGCGGAAGCCGCGCTGGCGCGTGGCGATGCGGAGGGCGCGCGCACGGCCATCGCCACGCTGCCGGAAGCCGAGCGTAACGCGGCCCAGCCCATGCTCGCCGCGCTCGACGCCCGGCAGGCGGCGCTCACCACCCTCGCCGAACTGCATCGGCGGGCGCTCGCCACTCTCGCGGGAGCAAGCCAGTGATCCGGCTCGTCGTCTATCTCCTCGTTCTTTCCGCCGTGGCGTTCGGCATCGCCTGGCTGGCGGACCGGCCCGGCGCGGTGGTGATCGACTGGCAGGGCTGGCAGATCGAGACCAGCATTCTGGTCGCGGCCAGCGCCCTGCTGGCGCTGCTGGCGGCGACGATCCTGCTGTGGACGCTGCTGCGGCTGATCGTCCGTTCGCCCGACAGCATCGCCCATTCCTGGCGCAGCCGGCGGCGCAATCGCGGCTGGTCGGCGGTGACGCGGGGTCTTGTCGCGGTGGGTTCCGGCGACGCGGTCGGTGCGCGCCGGGCGGCCAATGACGCCCAGCGCCTCCTGGGCGAGGAACCGCTCGCCAAGCTGCTCGCCGCGCAGGCGGCGCAGCTTTCCGGCGACGCGGCCGGGGCCGAGGCGGTGTTCCGCTCGATGACCGAGGCGCCCGGCACGCGGCTGCTCGGCCTGCGCGGCCTGCATGTGGAGGCGCGCCGGCGCGGCGACCAGGGCGCGGCGCTGCAGGCGGCGGAAGAAGCCGCCCGCCACGAGCCCGGCCTCGCCTGGGCGGCTGATGCGGTGATCGAGGCGCGCTGCCTCAATGGCGATTTCGCCGGGGCGCTGGCCATGCTGGAGCGCGAGGCCGCGCATGGTGCGCTCGACCGCGCGACTCATCGCCGCCGCCGCGCGGTGCTGCTGGCCGCACAGGCGCAGGCGCTCGAACTCTCCGACCCCGCCAGCGCGCGGGAAAAGGCGCAGGAAGCCGCGCGCCTCGCCCCGACGCTGGTGCCGGCGGCCGAGATCGCCGGCCGTCTGCTCGGCGCCTCCGGCGATGTCCGCAAGGCGGCCAAGATCATCGAGGCGGCTTATGCCGCCACGCCGCATCCCGACCTCGCCGACGCCTATCTGCATCTGCGCCCCGGCGATGCCTCGCGCGAGCGGCTGAAGCGGGTGCGCACGCTCACCGCGCACCAGCCCGCGCATCCCGAAAGCGCCATGGCGCTCGCCCGCGCCGCGCTCGACGCGCAGGATTATGAGGTCGCCCGCACCGCGCTGGCGCCGCTGCTGGTGGCGCCGACGCAGCGCACCTGTTTGCTGATGGCCGAGCTTGAGGCCGGCGAGCATGGCGATGTCGGCAAGGCCCGCGAATGGACCGCCCGCGCCGTGCGCGCCCAGCGCGATCCGGCCTGGGTCGCCGATGGCGTGGTGGCGGAAGCCTGGGGGCCGGTGTCGCCAGTCACCGGCCGGCTCGACGCCTATGAGTGGAAGCTGCCGCCGGGCCTCGCCACGACGCCGATGCTGGAGAACGAGGCGGAGCGGGTGAAACTGGCGATCGCCGCCGCGATCGAGAGCCGTCCGCCGGCGGAGCCTGTGGTCGACCTGTCCGCCGACAGCGCCGCTGCCAGCCTGGCGCCCGAGGCGGAAGGCAAAACGGATGTCACGGCGTCCCCCGCGCCGGCGCCGATCAAGCCCGTCGCCGCGAAAGCGACAGGGGAAGGCGCGGTGAAGGCCTCGCCCGTGGTCGCCATGCCGCATCTGCCGGACGATCCCGGCCCCGGCGGCTCCTTTGGCGATGAGCAGGGCGGCAGCCGCCCGCCCTATCCCGTCTGAGGCGCAGCCGGCGCCTCGCGCCGGGTCGCCCGACGGCAACAAAAAAGCGCGCCTTGCGGGCGCGCTTCCTGTCTTCCTTCGAAGAGAACCGGTCAGAAGCCGGCCGCTCGTCAAGCGGCCGGAGGGTGAAAGGGCGGCCGGAGTACATCCGTCCTGACCGCTCTCCATCCGGCGAGGCACTGACGAGGTGCCAACATGCCGGAAGCCCTGTTCTGACCGGGATGAAGCCTATATGGGGCACGCCCGGCGGCTTTCAAGGGGGCCGCCACGAAAGCCGCGCGCCTGCCGCCTGCCCGATCCCGGCTCTGCGCTTCGCTGCGGCCGGGATGACGGCGGCGGATCGTGCGGCCGCCGCCGCTTCCGCGCCGCTTAGTGCACCCGGCGGGTTGAGAGCGGGGTCGCGGACGGGCGGCCGGCCGGAGCTGCGGGCTTCGGCGACGCCTTGGGGGGCTGCGCGAAGGCCGCAGCGCTGCGGCCCTTGGTTTCCTTGGCGACCCCGCGCGCGCCCTGCTCGCTGAACAGCTCCGCCAGCTTCTCGGTCATCGCGCCGCCCAGTTCCTCGGCGTCGACGATGGTGACGGCGCGCTTGTAGTAACGCGTCACGTCATGGCCGATGCCGATGGCGATCAGCTCCACCGGGGACTTGTCCTCGATCTGCTGGATCATCCAGCGCAGATGACGCTCCAGATAATTGCCGGGGTTCACCGAGAGGGTGGAATCGTCCACCGGCGCGCCGTCGGAGATCATCATCAGGATGCGGCGCGATTCATTGCGCGCCAGCAGGCGGTTATGCGCCCATTCCAGCGCCTCGCCGTCGATGTTCTCCTTCAGCAGCCCCTCGCGCATCATCAGGCCGAGATTGCGCCGGGCGCGGCGCCAGGGCGCGTCGGCCGACTTGTAGATGATGTGGCGCAGATCGTTCAGCCGGCCGGGCGCGCCCGGCTTGCCGGCGGAAAGCCACGCTTCGCGTGCCTGGCCGCCCTTCCATGCCTTGGTGGTGAAGCCGAGAATCTCCACCTTCACGCCGCAGCGCTCCAGCGTGCGGGCGAGAATATCGGCGCAGGCGGCGGCGACGGTGATCGGGCGCCCGCGCATCGAACCGGAATTGTCGAGGAGCAGGGTGACGACGGTGTCGCGGAAGTCGGTGTCGCGCTCGCGCTTGAAGGAGAGCGGCTGCATCGGATCGAGAATGATGCGGTGCAGGCGCGCCGGGTCCAGCATGCCCTCTTCCAGATCGAACTCCCAGCCGCGGCTCTGCTGCGCCATCAGCCGGCGCTGTAGCCGGTTGGCGAGGCGGGCGACGATGCCGGAGAGATGCACCAGCTGCTTGTCGAGATGGGCGCGCAGCCGGGTCAGTTCCTCCGCATCGCACAGCTCGTCGGCGTTCACCGTCTCGTCGAAGCGCGGGGTGAAGGGGTGATACTCCGGCGGGCGCGGCTCGGCCGGCACCGCGTTTTCCGGCTTCCATGGCTCGGAGGCATCGTCGGATTCGCCGAGCTCGGCGTCATCGGACAGTTCGGAATTCGGCTGGTCCTGCTGCTCCTCGGACTCTTCCGGGTTCTGGTCGGAGGACAGATCGGTATCAACCTCGGTCTGGCCCTCGGCGTTCTCGTCTTCCTCGCTGTCGCTGCCCTTGCCGTTGTCGTCGTCGCGGCTGTCGTCGGTCTCGGTGGAGGGGTCGTTGTTCTCGTCGAAGGGGGCGATGTCCTCGCCCATGCCGAGCGAGGACAGCAGGTCGCGCATCGCCTCGGCGAAGCGGGCCTGGTTCTCGGCGGCGCCGGCCAGCTCATCGAGGGCGGCGGAACCGTGCTCCTCGATGAAGCCGCGCCAGAGATTGACCATTTCGCGCGCAGCGGCGGGCGGTGCCATGCCGGTCATGCGCTCGCGCAGGATCAGCGAGAGCGCGTGTTCCAGCGGCGCGTCCGAGCGGTCGGCGAGATTGGCGAAATTGGCCTTCTGGTAGCGGTCCTCCAGCATGGCGGAGAGGTTCAGCGCCACGCCGTCCATGCGCAGCGCGCCGACGGATTCGCAGCGCGTCTGTTCGGCCGCCTCGAAGGCGGCGCGGGCCTGCTCGCCCATCGGCACCAGGCGCTGGTGGATCTTCGGGTCGTGGCAGGCCATGCGCAGCGCCATGGAATCGGCATGGCCGCGCATGATGGCGGCGTCGTGCTTCGACATGCGGCGGGCCGGCTCCGGCAGCCGCGCGCGGCCATCGGCATAGCCGGGCTTTTCCGCGCCGAAGGTCACGTCGATCTCGCGATTGCCCGCAATGGCGCGCAGGCAGCCGGTGACGGCGCGCTTGAGCGGCTCGGTCGGGGCTTCCTTGGGCGGCGTGCGGGTGGTGCGGTTCGACGTGGACATGGGCTTGCCTTGGAGGTTGGCATCACGGCTCCCTTGCGGGAGGGCGCCCCGAAAGGCCGGGGCGGTGCCCCTCTCCCCGGCGGGGAGAGGGCGCGTGTCGCTCAGGACAGGACGACGTTGACCGCGGACTCGGTCAGTTCCTTGCCGAAGCAGCGCTGGTAGAACTCCGCCACCAGCGGGCGCTCCAGCTCGTCGCACTTGTTGAGGAAGGTCACGCGGAAGGAGAAGGCGAGATCCTGGAAGATCTCGGCATTCTCGCCCCAGGTGATGACGGTGCGCGGGCTCATCACCGTCGACAGGTCGCCATTGATGAAGGCCTGGCGGGTGAGGTCGGCGAGGCGCACCATGCGCGCGGCGGTGTCGCGGCCTTCCGGCGTCTGCAGGTTCTTGGCCTTGGAGACGACGATGTCGACTTCCTTGTCATGGGCCAGATAGTTCAGCGTGGTGACGATGGACCAGCGGTCCATCTGCGCCTGGTTGATCTGCTGCGTGCCGTGATAGAGGCCGGTGGTGTCGCCGAGGCCGATCGTGTTGGCGGTGGCGAACAGGCGGAAGGCGCCGTGCGGACGGATGACGCGGTTCTGGTCGAGCAGCGTCAGGCGGCCGGCGGATTCCAGCACGCGCTGAATGACGAACATCACGTCCGGGCGGCCGGCGTCATATTCGTCGAACACCAGCGCGACATTGTTCTGGTAGGCCCAGGGCAGGATGCCGTCGCGGAACTCGGTGACCTGAAGGCCCTCCTTCACCACGATGGCGTCCTTGCCGATCAGGTCGATACGGCTGATGTGGCTGTCGAGGTTCACGCGCACGCAAGGCCAGTTGAGCCGGGCGGCGACCTGCTCGATATGGCTCGACTTGCCGGTGCCGTGATAGCCCGTGACCATCACGCGGCGGTTATGGGCGAAGCCGGCGAGGATGGCGAGCGTGGTCGGGCGGTCGAACAGATAGTCCGGGTCGATCTCCGGGACATAGGCGTCCGGTTCGGCGTAGGCCGGCACTTCGAGATCGACGTCGATGCCGAACACCTGACGAACAGAGACCTTCATGTCCGGCAGCGCGGGCGCTTGCGTGAGCGGGGCGGTCATTCTTCCTCCGTTGCCGCGCATGCGCGCGGGCTGGTCTGGCACGCGCTTCCCTAGCAGAAGCCCGCGTTCTTGAGATGATTATAGGACTGGATCACGTCGCGCAGACGGTCCTCGGTTGAAATATCGCCGCCATTGGCGTCGGGATGGTATTTCTTCACCAGCACCTTGAAGCGGGCCTTGATCTCCTCCGGCGTGGCGGAAATCTCCACGCCGAGGGATTCGAAGGCGCGGCGCTCGGCATTGCGGATCATCCGGCTTTCGCGCGGGGCCTCGGGCTCCGGTCGCGCCCGGCCGCCGACCTCACCGAACATGCCGAAGGGATCGCCGATATTCTCCGTCGAATGGCGCTTGGCGTGCTCGGCCGCGCGGCCGGCCGCGCCGCGCGAGCCCATCTTCCAGGTCGGGCGATGGCCGGTGGCGGCATCCTTCTGATAGGCGGCGACGGCGTCATCGCCCATGCCGGCGAAATAATTATACGACTGGTTGTAGGCGCGTGTGTGCTCGAAGCAGAAGCGCCAGAACTGTCCTTCCATCTGCCGGCCCTTGGGCGCCCGGTGAGTCGCGGCATTGCAGCAGCCCTCCCATTCGCAGGTAGGGCCTTCCGCCTTCAGGCGGCGATCACGGTCGGGCTTCACCCGGATGCGATCGAAGAGGGGGGAGTCGAGCTTCATGGTCCGACGATTATGCTGTTGCTGGAGCAGGTATACAAGAAACCGCGGGTTCGTCACCGCCCCCACCGCATCATTCCGAGGCGGCAGAGGCCCCATGACGCGGCGGGAACGATGCGGTCCCGCGCCTTATACGGTGCAGAACCGCCAAGTGTGCGCCGCGATTGCGGTGCAATCGGGTCGGCGGATGCCGCGCCGGGCTGTTGACGCGGCTAGGCGGCGGGCGTACCGCATCGGGCATGAGCACGCCCGTTCCCCCGCTGCCGACCGACGATGCGATCTCCCAGAGGCTGGCCCGCGTGCGGGCGGCGCTGGCCGAACTCTCGCCCAGCGTTCTCGAACTCGAGGATGAGAGTCATCGGCATGAAGGTCATGGCGGTCATCGTCCCGGTCAGCTCACGCATCTTCGCGTGCGTATTGTCGCGCAGGCCTTTGCCGGCCAGAGCCGGCTGGCGCGGCATCGTCTGGTGAACGGCCTGCTGGCGGACGAACTGGCGCGTGGCCTGCACGCCCTCGCCATCGAAGCCAAGGCACCGGGCGAGTAGCGGCCGGATCATCGCGCCGGAGAGGAAAGCTCCGCCGATATGGGGAGCCGGCGACGTTTTTCCAGAGCGGCGTAAGGCCTGTCTCCGATGGCGTTTACCTAACGTTTTCGGCGCAACGTAGCGCCCATGGGCGCCGTCTCTGCGTTCATTTTCTTGATTTCCCGTTCGTCTCTTCCATATGCCCAATGGAACCATGGTTGTGTCCGCCGCCCGCACTGTAGATCGGTCGGGCACGGCCTCCGGCTTCGCAAATTGTTTTGGTGTATGGAGGAGATATTCATGTCGATTGCGGGTCGTGCCGAGCGCAGCCTGATCAGCCGCGACGAATATGAGGTCGTTCGCCTCACTCATCATCCTGAAATCTACGACGTATCCGACGACGATCTCTCATCGACCCGCAAGCGTCTGCGCGACCTGCACGCAAAGGAGCGCACCCTTGCCTGGGAGAAGCGGCGCATCTCCCGCGGCAAGGCGGAACCGCGCGGCGGCAGCTTTCCCGGCACGCATGAGCGGCCGAGCCGCCGCAAGCAGGTGTTCGCGGCGGCGGTAAAGCGTCTCAACCGCGAGATCGAGCGCCGGGCCGAACTCGCCGCCCGTCCAAGCCAGGCCGAGATCGCCAAAAAGGCGCTGGCGATGCGCCGGGAGAATTTCGTCAGCCCGCCTCCCGGCGCGGCGCGGGCGGATGAGGGCATGGAGGTTATCGCGAGCCGACGCCGGCGCTCCGCCGTTCATCCCGGGAAGGTCGGCCGCGTGTCGCAGCGGACCAAGGCCGCGCAGGCGAAGAGAGACGCCAAGCGGGGCGCACAGGGCTGACCCGCGATCCCGCTCGGCGGCGGAGGGATTACCCCTGCGTCCGCCGCAGCGGGGCCACGCGCAGAAGGGTGATGCGGTTGCGCTGCTTGCGCATCACCTGAAAGCGGAAGCCGTGGAACATGAAGGCCTGCCCCGGCTCGGGGATGATGCGGGCCTCGTGGATGACGAGGCCGGCGAGGGTCGTCGCCTCCTCGTCCGGCAGGTGCCAGCCCATGGCGCGGTTGAGATCGCGGATCGGCACGGAGCCCTCGACGCTGACCGAGCCGTCCGGGTTGCGGCGGGCGCCGGTGAAGGCGCGGTCATGCTCGTCGGAGATATCGCCGACGATCTCTTCCAGAATGTCCTCAAGGGTCACCAGACCCATCACCTCGCCATACTCGTCGACCACGAGGGCGAAATGCTGCTTGCGGCGCCGGAACGCCTTGAGCTGGTCCGGCAGCGAGGTCACGTCGGGCACGAACCACGGCGCGCGGGCGATTTTCTCGATGTCGAGCTTGGACGTGTCGTTGCCGAGCGCCATCAATTCGCGCAGCAGGTCCTTGGCGTGCAGCACGCCGATGATGTTGTCCGGCCGCTCGCGCCACAGCGGCAGGCGCGTATGCGGGGAGGCGAGCACCTCCTGCACGATGCGCTCCGGCGGCGTGTCGGCGTTCAGACTCGCCATCTTGGTGCGGTGGACCATGATGTCGGAGACTTCCAGCTCGCCGAGATCGAGCAGGCCGCCGAGCATGTCGCGCTCGTCCTTCACCACGCTGCCCTCGCGGTGCAGCAGGTCGACCGCGCCGCGCAATTCCTCCGAGGCGGAGAGCACATTGGTGGTGGCGCCGAGCGGCACGCCCATCGCGCGCAGCAGCGCGCGCACCAGCGCCTCGATGGCGAGGGTGAGCGGACCGAACAGGCCGACGATGAAGCGGATCGGGCCCGCCACCCGCAGCGACACGCGGTCGGGATGGTTGATGGCGATGGTCTTGGGCAGCACCTCGGAGAAGATGACGACGACGACGGTCATGCCCACCGTCGCATAGGCGATGCCGGCCGAGCCGAACCACGCCAACAGCAGCCCGGTGGTGAGCGAGGAGGCGGCGATGTTGACGAGGTTGTTGCCGAGCAGGATGCCGCCGATGAGCCGCTCGCGCTGCGCCATCATCCGGTTGACCAGCGCCGCGCGGGCGTCGCCGTTCTTCTCCAGCGCGTGCATGCGCGCCTTGGAGGAGGCCGTCAGTGCGGTCTCGCTGCCGGAGAAGAAGAAGGACAGCAGGAGGCAGAGGACGACGGCGCCGAGGGCCATCCAGTCATAAAGGGTCATGCGCCCTTCTTAGCGGCCCCGGCGCTCCTCCTCAAGGAAGGCGCGCAATTGCGCGGGATCAACATCCCGGGCGATGTAGCTCTGGCCGATGCCGCGCGCGAGGATGAAGGTGAGCGCGCCGCGCGAGACCTTCTTGTCCTGCGCGATCAGGTCCATCAGCCCGTCCGTATCGGGCAGGGCGCCGGGAATGTCGGCGATGCGCGTCGGCAGCCCGACCGTGCGCAGATGCGCCTCCACCCGCTCGGCATCCGCCGTGGCGCACAGCCCCTGCGCGGCGGAAAAGCGGAAGGCCTGCGCCATGCCCACCGCCACCGCCTCGCCATGGAGCAGGCGCTGCGAGAAGCCGGCGCCCGCTTCCAGCGCATGACCGAACGTGTGGCCGAGATTGAGCAAGGCGCGGTCGCCCGTCTCCTTCTCGTCGCGGCTGACCACGGCGGCCTTGGAGGCGCAACTGGTGGCGATGGCCTCGATGCGCTCCGCCCCGCCGCGGAACACCGCTTCCCAGCGCCGCTCCAGCCAGCCGAAGAACGGGGCGTTGTCGATCAGCCCGTATTTGGCGACTTCGGCATAGCCGGAACGGAACTCCCGCAGCGGCAGCGTGTCGAGCGCGCCGGTGTCGGCGAGCACGAGAATCGGCTGGTGGAAGGCACCGACCAGATTCTTGCCGTGGCGCGAATTGATGCCGGTCTTGCCGCCGACGGAAGAATCGACCTGCGCCAGCAGGCTGGTCGGGGCCTGGACGAAATCGACGCCGCGCCGCAGCGCTGCCGCCGCGAAGCCGGCGAGATCGCCGACCACGCCGCCGCCCAGCGCCAGCACGAGGTCGCGCCGCTCAATGCGGGCGGCGAGCAGCGCGTCCACCACCTGCTCGAACACGGCGAAGCACTTCGACTTCTCGCCGGGCTCGACGAGGATCGGTGTCGGGGTGAGGCCGGCCTCGCGCAGCGAGGCCTCGACCACGCCGAGATGGCGGTCGGCGACGTTGCTGTCGGTGACGATGCCAATGCGGGCGCCGGGCCGTAGCGCGGCGATGCGCGCGCCGGCTTCTGCCAGCAGACCGGGGCCGATGACGATGTCATAGGAGCGATCGCCGAGCCCGACGCTGAGCTGGGTGCGGTCGGCGGCCAAAGGGGTGGCTTGCTTGTTCACGTCTCGTCTCCCGATCCCGGCACGGCGAGATGGCCGATCAGGGCCTCGATCACCGTGTCGACCATCACTTCCTGCGGCACGTCATGCGATACCACGGTGAGGTCCGCGCCCGCATAGACGGGGTAGCGCTGGTCGATGAGCCGGGCCAGCGTGCCTTCCGGGTCGTTCTTCAGCAGCGGCCGGTCGTCGCGCCGGCGCACGCGGCGCAGCAGCACGTCGAGCTCGGCCTTCAGCCAGACGCAGATGCCGTTGGCGGCGATGGCGGCGCGGGTGTCAGCATTCATATAGGCGCCGCCGCCGGTGGCGAGCACCATCGGCCCGGCTTCCAGTAGGCGGGCGATCACCTTTTTCTCGCCGTCGCGGAAGGCCGGCTCGCCGCGCAGGGCGAAAATCTCCGGAATGGTCATCCCCGCCGCCTGCTCGATCTCGGTATCGGCATCGGCGAAGGGCAAGGCGAGGCGGCGGGCGAGGCGCTTGCCGACCGAGGACTTGCCGGCGCCCATCATGCCGACGAGCACGACGGAGCGCGCACCCAGAAGTGCGCGCAGCCGTTCCGCCTTCTCGTCCTGTTCGGGTTCCGCCGTCATCGCCCTGCGCTCGCTCGCTCAAGCGCGGACTATCATCAGCGCGGGGGTGACGCAATGCGAGCGCGGCCCGTGCGCGCCCGTGGCGGCGCTGTAACGCTCCGTTCAGACAGAGATGGCAGGGTGAGGACGATACCGCCGGCTTCCACCGCCGCGCCGAACGGCCTTAGGATCGGCACAACCCCTTTCGAATCGTGCAGGGCCTGCTCACCATGCCGAGCCTCATTCGCCTTCTCGTCATTCTCGGCATCCTCGGTGGCATCGGCTATGGCACGCTGTGGGCGTTCGCCACGCTGGTGAAGCCGCAGATGCGCGAGATGAGCGTCGTGGTGCCGCCGGACCGGTTCGCCAAATGAGCCCGCGCGAGGCGCAGCTGTTTCTCGACATGATGGCCGCTGAACGGGGCGCCGGGGCGAACACGCTCGGCGCCTATCAGCGCGACCTCGAAGACTATGAAGGGTTCCTGGCGACGCAGGGCCGCGATATCGCGGGCGCCACCACCGCCGATCTGCGCGGCTGGCTCGCCGCGCTCTCCGCCCGCGGCCTCGCCAGCGCCAGCGTGGCGCGCAAGCTCTCCGCCGTGCGCCAGTTCCACCGCTTTCTCTATGCCGAGGGCCATCGCGGCGACGATCCCGCCGCCGTGCTGGAAGGGCCGCGCCGCAGCCGGCCGCTGCCCAAGGTGCTGTCGCAGGAGGAGGTGAGCCGTCTCATCGCCACCGCCCATGAGCGGGCGGGCGAAGCGGTGGCGAGCTTTGCTGAAGCCGCGCGGCGGGCGCGCACCGCCTGTTTCGTCGAACTTCTCTACGCGACGGGTCTGCGCGTGTCCGAACTCGCGGCGCTGCCGGCTTCGGCGGCGAATGCGCGCGGCGACGCCATCATTGTGCGCGGCAAGGGCAGTAAGGAGCGGCTGGTCCCGCTCGGTGAGCCGGCGCGCGCCGCCATGTCCGCCTATCGCGCGGCACTGGACAGGGTCGCGGCGGAGCGGGCGGGGGCGGGCGGACGCAAAGCACCGGCCGAACGCGGGCGCTGGCTTTTTCCCTCCGGCGCGGCGAGCGGGCACATTACCCGCCAGCAGGTGGCGCTGGACCTGAAAGACCTCGCTCTGGCCGCCGGGCTCGATCCGGCGCGGCTGTCGCCGCATGTGCTGCGCCACGCCTTCGCCAGCCACCTTCTGGCGCATGGGGCGGAGCTGCGCATCGTGCAGACGCTGCTCGGTCACAGCGACATTTCCACCACGCAGATCTATACCCATGTGCTCGATGAGCGGTTGAAAAGCCTGGTGCGCGACCTGCATCCGCTCAGTGAGGGCAGCGGCGATTGAGCGCAGATGCGCGCCTGCCTTGACGTCGCCACCCTCTCGGGGCAGCTTCCGCCCGATTTCGCGGGCTGTCCTTCCCGGTGGCCCCCCTTTCCCGTGAGCCGGTTCAATCATTTCCAATGCGCAGCTACCTCGATTTTGAGAAGCCCGTGGCCGAACTCGAGGCCAAGCTGGAAGAATTGCGCGCCATGGCGGCGCAGGGCGACGCGGTCGCCATTGGCGACGATATCGTGCGGCTGGAAGGCAAGGCGCGCGACGCCCTGCTCCAGCTCTACGCGAATCTCTCGCCCTCGCAGAAGACGCAGGTGGCGCGTCATCCGCTGCGCCCGCACTTCTCCGATTATGCCTCGGCGCTGTTCGAGGAGTTCGACCCGCTGGCCGGCGACCGCAAATTCGGCGACGACCACGCCATTCTCGGCGGTCTCGCCCGCTTTCGCGGCCGCGCCGTCTGCCTGATCGGGCAGGAGAAAGGCTCCAGCACCGAGACCCGCATCAAGCACAATTTCGGCATGGCGCGGCCCGAGGGCTACCGCAAGGCGGTGCGGCTGATGGAACTGGCCGACCGCTTCTCGCTTCCTGTCATTTCGCTGGTCGACACCGCCGGCGCCTTCCCCGGCCTCGACGCCGAGGAGCGCGGCCAGGCCGAGGCCATTGCCCGCTCGACCGATGCCTGCCTCTCGCTCGGCGTGCCCAATGTCGCCGTCATCATCGGTGAGGGCGGCTCCGGCGGCGCCATCGCCATCGCCACCGCCAACCGGGTGCTGATGCTGGAGCATTCGATCTACAGCGTGATCTCGCCGGAAGGCGCGGCCTCGATCCTCTGGCGCGACACTGCCAAGGCGCAGGAAGCGGCGATGAACATGAAGATCACCGCGCAGGACCTGCTCCGTTTCCACGTCATCGATTCCGTGATTCCCGAGCCCCCTGGCGGCGCCCATCGCGACCCCGAGGCGGCGATGCGGGCGACGGGCGATGCCATCGAGGCCGCGCTCGGGGAACTCGACGGGATGGAGCCGGCGGCGCTGCGCAAGGCCCGCCGCGAGAAGTTCCTGGCCATCGGCCGCAATCTCTGAGCGGATACGGGCGCGCGCCGAAGCGATCCCCTCGCCGGGCTGTGATCGACGGTGATGCGCGGCGGGATTGCGCCGACCCCGGACGCGGTATAACGCTTGGCGCGGGCGCCTTGTGCGCTGCGGTTTCGGGGAGATACCGGGGTTGAGGTTTCAGGCCATTTCGAGCCTCTCGCGTCAGGCGCGTGACCGGGGACTCGGTGCGCGCTGGCGCGCGGCCCTATTGGCCGGCTGCACCGCGCTGGTGCTGGCCGGCTGCAATGGCGGCGACAGTTCCTCGCCCATGTCGAAGGCGAGCAAGAGCCTCTCCCCGCAGACTCTGGCGCTGATCGACCAGAAGGGCATGACCAAGTCGAGCCCGATCGTGGTGCGGATCTTCAAGGAGGAATCCGAGCTCGAAGTCTGGAAGGAAACCACCAGCGGCGAGTATGCGCTGCTGAAGACCTACCCGATCTGCCGCTGGTCCGGCGAATTGGGGCCGAAGGTGAAGGAGGGCGACCGGCAGGCGCCGGAGGGTTTCTACGCCATCACCCCCGGCCAGATGAACCCGAATTCCAGCTATTACCTCGCCTTCGACCTTGGCTTTCCCAATGCCTATGACCGCGCCTGGGGCCGCTCCGGCAGCAATCTGATGGTGCATGGCGACTGCTCCTCGCGCGGCTGCTACGCCATGACCGACGAGCAGGTGCAGGAGATTTTCGCGCTCGGCCGCGAGAGCTTCTATGGCGGGCAGCGCTCCTTCCAGGTGCAGGCCTATCCGTTCCGCATGACGACGGACAATCTGGTCCGCCACCGCAACAACCCGAATCTCGCCTTCTGGAAGATGCTGAAGGAAGGCAGCGACGTGTTCGAGATCACCAAGGCGCCGCCAAAGGTGGATTATTGCGGCAAGCGCTATGTGTTCAACGCCACGCCGGTCGACCCGAACCAGAAGCTGCAGGCGAGCCTTCCCTGCCCGGACTACACGATGCCGGAGGGGCTGGAGGAAGAAGTCGCCGCCCGGCAGAAGGAGGTCAGCACCAAGATCGCCAGCGCCGGCGCGCTGCAGCCCGTCGCCCCGGTCAAAACCGGCAAGGATGGCGGCATGCATAAGGTGTTCCTCGCCAAGCTGGAAAACCCCGAACTGTCCGCGCCCGGTTCGCTGCCGCCGGTGGTGAAGCCGCCAGGCAGCGATTATGGAGTTTCGACCACGGAGCCGGCGCCGGCGGAGAGCATCGCGCTCGCCACCGCCGATACGGTGACCGAGGCCGCCGCCGTTCCGCTGCCGGCGCCGCGTCCGGACGATGCGCCGGGCGGGCCGCGCCTCGCCGTTGCCGCCGCCGCCCCCAGCACGGGTGGGTTCTTCGACAATCTTTTCGGCGGGCTGACGTCTGCGCCGACCACTTCCGCGCCGCCGGCCGTGGCTGCAGCGACGCCCGCTTCGGCGCCGACCCCGCCGCAGGCCGGCGGCTCGCCGTCTGCCGACGTTCAAGCCCGGCCGGCTGAGCGGGCGCCGCTGCCGCAGCTGGCCGCGCTCGATGCCGGCAGCAATGGCGGCTTTCTCGACAGCCTAAAGAACCTGTTCGGCGGCAGCGCGCCGCCGGCAGAGACGGCCCCGGCGGCCGAGCCGATCGCCGACGTGCCGGTTCCGCCCGTCCGGCCGCCCGTGCCGCGCCAGGCGGCGGCGCCGCAGGCGGCAACGCGGGCGAACCCGCCGGCGCCTGCCGCCGCCGCTTCGGCTCCTTCGGTGGTGTCGTCCGGCTCTGCGACGACGCCCGGCACGGTTCAGACCCTCCCGGGTGCTGCCGGCATTCTGGCGCCGGGTAGCTTCTCAGCGGTTCAGTAAGGTCCCGAAAGGGATTCAGGCGAGCGGGGTGCTGTGGGCGCTGGCGACCCGCCAGCCCGTGGCTTCGTTCCGCCATACCCGCGTGAAGCGCAGCCTTGCCTCGAAGGGCGCTCCGCCCGCCGTCCCAGTGGCATCGGCGCGCAGCACCGCGAGCACCAGCCCGGGCGCGAGATGGCTGATCCGATAGTCGGAAAAGGTCAGCCGCTCCAGCCGGAAAGCACCGGTGCGGTGCAGGTCGAGATCGTCCTCTTTGCTCAGTACATGGCCGAACTGGTTGACGAAGACCAGATCGTCGGCCAGCAGCGCGTCGAGCGCGGCGACATCGCCCGCGAGAGCGGCGTCGCGCAGCCGCTGTTCGGCGGCGGCGACGCGATGCAGGTCGTCATTTCGATCGCCCTGCGCCCCGTCACCCATCGCTCCGCCTCAGACGAACTTGCCGTGGCAGTGCTTGTATTTCAGGCCCGAACCGCAGGGGCAGGCCTCATTGCGGCCGACCCGACCCCAGGTCGAGGGGTCATTGGGGTCACGGTTCGGCGTCGCCGCGTCGAAAGCCGGGGCCAGCGTCGCCGCCGCGGCAATCTCGGCGTCGGCGAGCGCGAACTCGTCCTCGCCGGTCGCCGCGTCGATATGGTGCGGCGCCATGGGCGGCATCTCGTCGGTCTGCGGCGCGGCCATCACCTCGACGCGCATCAGCTGGGCGGTGACCGCCTCGCGCAGATTGGCGAGCATAGCCTCGAACAGCTGGAAGGCTTCCGACTTGTACTCGTTCAGCGGGTCGCGCTGGGCATAACCGCGCAGGCCGATGACCTGGCGCAGATGATCGAGCGTCACCAGATGCTCGCGCCAGAGGTGGTCCAGCGTCTGCAAGAGGATCGACTTCTCGACATAGCGCATGATGTCGGGGCCGTATTTGGCCGCCTTAAGCGCCATCGCTTCATCGGCCCGGCGCTGCACGCGCTCGCGCATCTCCTCGTCGGCGATGCCTTCCTCGGCCGCCCATTCCTTGACCGGCAGGTCGAGGCCGAGCACGCGCTGCAGCTGCTCGTCAAGGCCGTCCGTGTCCCACTGCTCGGGATAGGCATTGGGCGGCACATGCTTGGTGACGATGTCCTCGATGACGCCATGGCGCATTTCGGCGACCGTCTCGGCGACGTCCTCGTCCTGCATCAGTTCCACGCGCTGCTCGAACACCACCTTGCGCTGGTCGTTCATCACGTCGTCGTATTTCAGCAGGTTCTTGCGGATGTCGTAATTGCGCGCCTCGACCTTCTGCTGCGCCTTTTCCAGCGCGCGGTTGATCCAAGGATGGACGATCGCCTCGCCCTCCTTGAGGCCGAGCTTCTGTAGCATGCCGTCGAGCCGGTCCGACCCGAAGATGCGCATCAGGTCGTCTTCCAGCGACAGGAAGAAGTGCGAGTGGCCGGGGTCGCCCTGGCGGCCGGAGCGGCCGCGCAGCTGGTTGTCGATGCGCCGGCTCTCATGGCGTTCGGTGCCGATGACGTAGAGCCCGCCCGCTTCCAGCGCCTTCGCCTTCAGCTTGGCGATCTCGTCGCGGATGCGGGCTTCGGCGGCGGCGCGTTCCTCGCCCTCCGGCATGTCGCCGAGTTCGTGGCTGATGCGCATCTCGGCATTGCCACCGAGCTGGATGTCGGTGCCGCGGCCGGCCATGTTGGTGGCGATGGTAACGGCGCCGGGCACGCCGGCCTGGCTGACGATGTAGGATTCCTGCTCATGGTGGCGGGCGTTCAGCACCGCGAACACCTTGTCGTCCGCCGTGCCCTGATCGCCGTCATAGAGCGGGCGGAAGGCGTCGGGGTCGGAGAAGTCCTTCTGCTTGAAGCCGCGCTGCTTCAGCAGTTCGGCCAGAAGCTCAGATTTCTCGATCGAGGTGGTGCCCACCAGCACGGGCTGGCCGCGGGTCTTGCAGTCGGTGATGAGGTCGATGATGGCGTTATATTTCTCGCCCGCCGTCCGATAGACTTCGTCATCGTCGTCGATGCGCTGCACCGGCAGGTTGGTCGGGATCTCGACCACTTCGAGATTGTAGATGTCCTGGAATTCCGCCGCTTCGGTATTGGCCGTGCCGGTCATGCCGGCCAGCTTCTCATACATGCGGAAATAGTTCTGGAAGGTGATGGAGGCCAGCGTCTGGTTCTCAGGCTGGACCTGCACCCGCTCCTTGGCTTCCAAAGCCTGGTGGAGACCTTCCGAATAGCGCCGGCCCGGCATCATGCGGCCGGTGAACTCGTCGATGATGACGACTTCGCCGTTGCGGACGATGTAGTCCTTGTCGCGCTGGAACAGCGAGTGCGCGCGCAGCGCCTGATTGACGTGGTGGACCACCGAGACGTTCTCGATGTCGTACAGGCTCTCGCCCTTGAGAATGCCGGCGTCGCGCAGCAGGGTCTCGATCTTCTCCATGCCGGCTTCGGTCATGGCGACGGAGCGCTGCTTCTCGTCGACCTCGTAGTCTTCCTTCGACAGCTTCGGGATGTAAGTGTCGATGGTGTTATAGAAATCCGAGCGGTCGTCGAGCGGGCCGGAAATGATGAGCGGCGTGCGCGCCTCGTCGACCAGGATGGAGTCCACCTCGTCGACCACGGCGTAGAAGTGCGGGCGCTGCACCATCTGGTTCAGCTCGTACTTCATGTTGTCGCGCAGATAATCGAAGCCGAGCTCGTTATTCGTGGCGTAGGTGACATCGCAGGCATAGGCCGCGCGGCGCTCATTGTCGTCCATGCCGTGATGGATGATGCCGACGGTGAGGCCGAGGAAGCGATAGACTCGCCCCATCCATTCGGCGTCGCGCTTGGCGAGGTAGTCGTTGACGGTGACGACGTGGACGCCCTTGCCGGTCAACGCGTTGAGATAGACCGGGGAGGTAGCCACCAGCGTCTTGCCTTCGCCGGTGCGCATCTCGGCGATGCCGCGCTCATGCAGCACCATGCCGCCGATCAGCTGCACGTCGAAATGCCGCTGCCCGAGCGCCCGGCGCGCGGCCTCGCGCACCGTGGCGAAGGCGGGGACTAGCAAATCGTCGAGGCTCGCGCCCTTGGCCAGCTGCTCGCGGAAGGCAATGGTGCGGGCGCGCAGCGCCTCGTCGGAGAGCGCCTTGACCTCGGGTTCGAGCGCGTTGATGGCCGCGATCTTGGGCTGGTAACCGCGCACGCGGCGGTCATTGGCCGATCCGAAGAGCTTTCGCGCGAGAGCGCCGAACATGAGACTTCCAATCCGAGTCCGCCAAGGGCAGGTGTCGGACGGGCGGTGACGGGCCGCCACGTCCTCTTGAGCAAGCTGCGGGCGCGAACGCGCGGGCTGAAGCCTCATCGAGACGCCATTTGCGGCCGAAATGGGTCTTCAGGGCCGGGCCGCCGCGAACGGCTTGCGGGTTCTTGGCTCACATAAGCGCGAGTGCCGGCGAGAACCCGCACCGCGTGCCACACTTATGAACGGGTTTGGGGGTTGTCAATCGCAGGCCGGACGACAGTTTCGCCGATCAGCGGGCGGTCGCGCAGGTAGCCCATGCCACCGGCGCGCAAGCGGCGAAATATCCGGCGTTGGCCATCATACCGGCTTGCAACCTGTGCCGTGCTGGGCCAGCTTTCGCGGCCCACGCGGCCAAACCGAATTGAGGAACGTTCCATGACCCGTCATTTCCCGCTCGCCGCGCCCAAGGCGTCCGCTCGCGCCGTCGCCGGCCGGGTCTCCGCCGGCCCGCTGCGTGCCGGCCTGCTGGCTGCGCTGATCGGCACCGCCCTGCTTCCCGCCCTGCCGGCGCTCGCCCAGGACGCCGCGCCGAAGCCGGCCGCGCCGGCCGCTGCCGCGACCCAGGACGATCCCGTGCTCGCCACCGTCAACGGCCAGCCGATCCGCCGCAGCGACGTGACCGCCGCTGCCGCCGAACTGGCGCCGAACCTGCCGCAGCAGATCCAGGGCGCGGCGCGCGACGAATATGTGCTCGGCTTCCTCATCGACCTCAACGCCATGGCGCAGGCCGCCGAGGCGCAGAAGCTCTACGAGACCGAGGAATTCAAGCGCGAGATGGATTTCATCCGCAAGCGCGTGCTGATGCAGGCCATCCTCACCAAGGCCACCAAGGACGCGCTGACCGACGCCGCCCTGAAGCAGACCTATGAAGAGGCGGTGAAGCAGCAGAAGCCGGAGAAGGAAGTGCGCGCCCGCCACATCCTGTTCCGCGCCGACCCCAACAACAAGGAAGCCCAGGCTGCCGCCGAAAAGAAGGCGCAGGATGTCGAAGCCCAGCTCAAGAAGGGCGCGGACTTCGCCAAGCTGGCGAGCGAGCTGACCGAGGACCCCTCGGGCAAGGATGATGGCGGCGATCTCGGCTTCTTCACCAAGGAGCAGATGGTGCCGGAATTCGCCGAAGTCGCCTTCGAGCTGAAGCCGGGCGAAGTCTCCAAGCCGGTGAAGACGCAGTTCGGCTGGCACGTCATCAAGCTTGAGGAGGTGCGCGAGCGCCCGGTGCCGACCTTCGACGAGGTCAAGCCGCAGATCGAGCAGTTCCTGGCGCAGAAGGCCCAGGCCGATGCGGTGCAGAAGACCCGCGAGGCCGCGAAGGTCGAGAAGACCGAGGCCGCGCCGAAGCCGGGCGACCTGATCAACGCCCCCGCCGCGAAGCCGGCCGCCCCGGCGACCCCGACCCCGTGATCGCCGCGGCCCCCGCGCGGTCTGCCGCGACGAGCCGTTGAGTAGAAAAGCCCCGGACCGCACGGATCCGGGGCTTTTTCGCGTGAAGAGGCCCAGCGCCTTCGGACGGGACGGTCGCCCCGCGTGGCTCAGTTCATGGGGAGGCGCTGCAAAAGCGCATCGACGCTCTGGCGCCAGGTCAGCCAGGGCAGTCCGCGCGATCCCACCGCGCGCCCGGCCTGGAAGGCGGCGAGCCAGGCTTCGAGCGCCGCGTGCAGGGTTTCCGGTCCCGTGCCGTCGAAATAGCTGGCATGGTCGCCGGCTACTTCGCGAAAGACCGGAATGTCGCGGGCGAGGATGGGCAGGTCGTGTCGGGCGGCTTCGATCAGCGGCAGGCCGAAGCCTTCCCCTTCGCTGGCGGCGAGAAGGCAGCTGCATGCGCGGTAAAGTTGCCGCAGCTCCGCGTCGCTGGGCCGTTCGATCCAGATCAGCCGCCTGCCGCTTTCGGGATGCTGATGCAGCTTCTCCATGAGGTCGTCGACCATCCAGCCCCGCGCGCCGGCAATCACCAGCGCCGCATCCCCGCCGGCGCCCCACAGACGTTCCATCGCCGCGAGCGCCAGGGCGTGGCCCTTGCGCGGTTCGATGGTCCCGACCATCAGGAAGCTCGGTCGGTCGGGCGTCCGCAGCGCCGCCTCGCGCAGATCCTCGCC
Organism: Ancylobacter polymorphus; assembly: GCF_022836935.1. NCBI lineage: Bacteria > Pseudomonadati > Pseudomonadota > Alphaproteobacteria > Hyphomicrobiales > Xanthobacteraceae > Ancylobacter > Ancylobacter polymorphus. The sequence goes on from NZ_CP083239.1 coordinate 2,277,446, forward strand.
CCGCGCCACCGGCGCTGTCGCGGTCTCAAGATCGGCGCCAAGGTGAAACCAGTCGATGGCCGGCATCCGGCCATTGGCCGGCGGATGCGCTGCGAGATAGTCGGCGAGATCCGCAGCCACCGCCCGCGAGATGCACAGCAACTGGTTAAAACGCGCGATGGTGTCGAGCCAGCGTGCGAACAGCCCGTCGGCCAGCGGGAAATAGTGAGGGAAACGGGTCGGCAGCAGATCATAGACAACGGAGGCGAGATGCACGCCCGCCTGTGCCATCGCGTCCAGCGCGGCTTGCATTTCCGGGATTTGAGTGAAGCAGGCATCCGGGCTGAGGAATATGTCGCCGGCGTAGATGTCGATGGGGTCGTCCCCGGGCCAGACACAGGGCATTCCCAGAAATTCGCAGGTGAAGCGGCGGGCATAGCGGTAGCGGCCGAGGACAGGATCGCCGAAAACCGGCTCCACTCGCCAGCCGGCCGGCGGCTCCCGCAACAAGGTTTCCAGCAGGGCACGCACCACCCGCTGAATACCGCTATTGGCATCCCACTTCGCGATTTCCCCGACATCGACCAGCAGCTGCCGCAGCCGCGCGCCGGCCGGCAGGCTGTCGGCCGCGGCCTGCGCCAGCTCGACGTCGAGGGCGGGATCGGTTTCCAGTCGCGCCAGTTCGCCGACAAGCCGGCGCCGGCCCTGGGCGCGGCGGTTGAAGCCTTCGATCGCGGCGTAATAGGCGCGGGCGCAATCGGCCGGCGCCTGTTCCGCCAAAATCCGCTCGCGTCCGTCCGTGCCCATGCGCTGCCGCAGGACAGGATCATTCACCAGAAGGTCGATGGCCTCTGCGAGCTCGCGATCTTCGAAGGCATCGGGAATATGCAGCACCCCGTCGGGCGGCAGATCCGCAAGGCTTCCATGCGCGTTCACGATCACCGGAAGGCCGCCGGTCAGGCAGTCAATGACCGAACCGGAACTCTCGCCGCGCGAGTGCGTGCGCAGCTGGACGGCGAAATCGGCTGCCAGCAGATAGTCGCTGAACAGTTCCTCGCTGGCCCAGCCGGTGATGTGAACCCGTCCGGCCCATTATGAGTGGGCCACCCGGTCCATGATCGCTGCGCCCAGGCTTTCCGCATCGCCGACAAAGACGAAGCGGACGCGGGAATCCGTGGAGCAGGCCGACGCGCACAGGCCTTCGATCAGGCGGAGCGGCAGTTTGGTGGGCGCGACATAGCCGAAACTGCATATCAGCACCTCGTCCTGGCCGATGCCCAGCCGCGCGCGGGTCTCGGCCCGCCCCACGTTGGCCCTGTCCCGGGGGATGGCAAGGTGGGGGACGACCACCCAATCGGCGACGGTTGCCGGATTGTAAAAGTGCCGCGCCAGTCGGCGGGCATGCTCGGAATGGACGATCACGCCCTCCGCCTCGCGCACGGCGCGGGCATTGGTGGGCCAGGCGTAGATGGCCTCAGTCACGGGATCGCGGCCTTCGGCTGCCGTGTGGCAGGCGAGGAGGGCCGCATAGCCGTGGTTCTCTGCCAGAAGCCGCGAGAAGCGCGTCAGACAGGTGGCGCGCTCGATGCCGGACAGGAAGAAATCGTGCAGGACGACGACGCCCGGCACCTCCTCCAGCAGATCGAACATATGCGCGTGAAACTGCGAATTGCCGAACTGGTAGAGGACGCGATCGAAGGCCTCGGCGTGCTTCCGGAGAAAAGAGACATCCCTTATCCGGAACCGCTCCGCGAGTGTGGGCGCGACGCAATCCGGCTCCCGCGCGATGAGTTCGATGTCGTAATGGTCCGCGAGCGCGGGCAGAAGATCGGCGCTGTAGAAGCTGACGCCGCTGCGTTCCGGCGGCAGCGGCGCGACAAAGGCCAAGCGCGGCTTGGGGCGAGCGGTTTGGGTGGATCCCACTTGAGTCGTCTCGCGCACCCGTGCACGCAGCGCATCGAGCGCACGCGCGGCCGTCGCGTCCCAGCTGTAGCGTGCCGCCTGTGCTGGCGCGGAATCGCGCAGCGACTGGCGGAACGTCTCATCCGTCAGAACCTTCGCCATCATCCGCGCCATGTCGTCGATGGAGTGCGGATCGAACAGCGCGTCGTCCCGCCCGATGATCTCGGGCACGCTCGACGTGTTCGCCCCGACCACCGCAGCCCCGCAGCGCAGCGCCTCCAGCACCGGCAGGCCGAAGCCCTCGTACCAGCTCGGGAAGATGAACGCGGCGCACAGATTATAGAGGGCGACCAGAGTGTCGTCCGGCACATAGCCCGTGAGGATCACGGCCGTGTCCGGCAGGCCCGCGGCGCGGGCATGGGCGAGCAGCTGCTCCTTCTCATCCGCCGTGGCGCGGCAGACAATGGCGAGTTGGTGGGTTTCGATCAGCGACGGGGAAAGGGTGGCAAACGCGCTGATCAGGGCGGGAATGTTCTTTCGATGGTCGATGCCGCCCGTGTACATGAGGAAGGGACGGGTGAGGCCCAACCCGGCGGTGTGCCGTTCGCGTTCCTCCTCGCTGATGGCGAGAGGGGCGAAGCGGGCGTCGACATCGGCGCCTATGGTGACGATCCGATCCGCCGGCCGTCCCAGATGCAGTGCCGCATCACGCGCCGAGCAATCGGAGATCGCGAGCAGCAGATCGGCCTTTGTCAGCGCCTCAATCTTGCTTTGGTACCAGCCCGTGACATTGGGGTCGGTGAGGTAGAGCGAGGAAAAGAGCAGCGGGATCAGGTCATAAAGCACCACGGCGGTCGGGGTGTGGCCGACCCCGGTCACGCAGTCCTCCGACAGGCCTTCGAACAAGCTGGTGACGAGAACGATATCGGCGGCGCAATCGGCGATCACGGCCTCGCGGGTCGCCTCTGCCGCCCGTCTCCGCGCGGCCGTTGCCAGGAAGCTGCCGGGCCGGGCCGCGGTCCAGAGGCGCAGGGTGACATTGGGCCATGCGGCGAAGTCGCGTTGCAGACCCTCATTGTCCTCGCCGATCATGCCATTCAGAAGCAGGACGAAGTCGTCCTCGGGCGCCAGGCGCAGAAGGCCTTCCACCAGAGAGCGGGCATAGCGGCCGATGCCGCGCTGTCCGCTCGATCGTGACTGAAGCGCCTGCAGGTCGACAAGAATGCGCACGTTATCTCTCTCGCTTCAGGACGTTTGACGAGCGCGCCGCGCCGCGATGCGTCGCGACAGATGGGATGCGGCGGGGCTGAGGGAAGACGCATCCTGCGATGGCTCCGGCAGGTGCGGCGCCATGCCGGGAGCGGCCGCCATCGCCACCGCGCCGCGCAGAGCTTGGTATTCCGCGCTGTGGAGCCAGAGCCTGAACGGCCGGCGGGGCCGTCCGCTGGAGTGAACGACGAGACGGCGGAACGCCTTGCGAGGCTTGCCGCTGGTGTGGAACATCAGCCGGCGCAACATCTTCTTCGGGCGACCCGATGGGCGGAAGAACAGCGTCTCCCAGAGGCTCCGCTGAGTGGCGCATTCAAGGGCGACGGCGGCCGCCTGGGCCTGGCGGGCCAACTCCGTGGTCAGCGCCTCGATCGTCTGCTCCCGCTGCCGAATCTGCGCCGTGAGGTCGCCGTTAAGGGTGCGCTCGGCGGCGAGGAGGCGCTCCAAACCGTCCACCTGCGCCTGCAACCACTGCGCATGCGCGTTTTCGTCAGTCTTGACGAACTGATCGAACACATTGGGCGGCGCGGAGAAGGCCGGCGCGAGATTCTCGTGTTCCGCGGCGAGGTAGAAACGGTTCAGCCCATCCCAATAGATGTTGCGATAGCCGGCAGCCGTCAGGAACGGCTCCCAGTTTCTCGCTGTCTCTTCCGGTGAGTTCGGGTGCGTGGCCTCGATCAGGATCACCCAGGGGCGATAACGGGTGAGATCCAGCCCGCGCACCACGGCGGTCTCATGGCCTTCCACATCGATCTTGAGAAAGTGGATGGGCTGTCCCGGCGCCAGGTGCGCGTCAAGGAGGCCAGTCAATGTGCGTTGGGGCACGTCAATGGCCGATATCGCCCAGCCCTTTGTACGGTGCCTCTCGGCAATGGTGGTATCGACGGTGGACAACCCCGTATCGCCAACGATGTGCAGCCGGGCAGTGCCGTCGTGATCGCTCGCCACCACGCCGAGATTCACGTCCCGCGCGCGCCGCGCCTCAAGCTCGGCCAGCCTGTGGGGTAGCGGCTCAATGTTCACGCCCCGCCAGCCGCGCTCGTAAAAGGCGCGGGTGACACTGTCGGCGTCGGGTGAGAAGGCGCCGACATCGACATAGAAGCCGGCCTCGACATGGCCGAGCGCCCGCCAGAGCATCACGTCTTCATAATTCTGTGCGAAGGAGACGAACGGCATTGGGAACTCCGAGGAGTCGGACGCTGCCGCTACAGCCCGAGCCTGCCGCGCGCTGGCCCGCGCGTCGCCGCGCCAGAGAAGTTTCGTTCACCGCAGCAGTTGGACCGGCCACCGCAGCGACGGCCGGCTGATTAGCGCGAGGGGGCGTCGGCCCTCCAGTCGTCGTAATCCGAGCGGGCCATCATGTCCGCGAGTTCGCGGACGGTGACCTTGGGTGCCCAACCCAGCCGCGTGCGCGCCTTCGTCGCGTCGCCGAGCAGCAGGTCGACCTCTGCCGGCCGGTAGAATTTCGGATTGACCTTGACCGCCACCTTGCCGCTGCGCCGGTCCACGGCCTGTTCGGCCTCGGCCGTGCCGGACCATTCCAGCGCGAGGCCGAGCGCCTCGGCGGCGAAGCCGACAAAGTCGCGAATCGGCGTCGTTACCCCGGTGGCCAGGACATAATCGTCCGCCTCGTCCTGCTGGAGCATGCGCCACATGCCGTCGACATAGTCGCCGGCGAAGCCCCAGTCGCGGCGTGCATCGAGATTGCCGAGTTCGACCGGAACATGTTCGCCATGGGCGAAGCGGGCCAGCCCCAAGGTGACCTTGCGTGTCACCATTTCCGCACCGCGCACAGGGCTCTCATGATTGAAGAGAATGCCGGACGAGGCGTGAAGCCCGAACGACTCGCGGTAATTCATGGTGATGTAGTGGCCATACACCTTGGCCGCGCCATAGGGCGAGCGGGGGTGGAAGGGCGTTTCCTCGCTCTGCGGCACCGCCCGGGCGCGGCCGAACATTTCCGAGGTCGACGCCTGATAGAAGCGGGTTTGCGGACAATAGGTGCGGATGGCATCGAGGAGGCGTGCCACGCCCATGCCGTTGACATCGGCGACATAAAGCGGCTGGTCCCAGGAAGAGCCGACAAAACTTTGTGCCGCGAGATTGTACACCTCATCAAAGGTGGTCCGGCGGAGCACGCGGTTGACGCTGTTGATCTCGCTCAGGTCGAAGTCGACGAGCTGCACGTCTTCAGCAACACCCAGCTTCCGCAGGCGGGTCAGCTTGGCTTGCGAATTGGCGCGGACGGTGCCAGTAACCTCATAGCCTTTTTCAAGCAGCAGACGCGCGAGATAGCTACCATCTTGCCCGGTAATCCCCGTGATCAGCGCCTTCTTCAACTTGGACCCCACGCATTACAAAACGTCACGGGACCTACATACATACCGCTCTAGCGGATTGTCGAGCGGCGGAGTGGTATTTTGATCCTCCAGGGCCACGGTGGTCCGCACCCTCGTATTTCTACCTAGAGACGCGAGCGAGGGCAGCCCGCCGTCAGCCGAGCCGCGCTTTGATAAGGTGTCCCACGGCGTCAAAGGAATTATGGCGCTTGAGATGGGCGAACCCCGCCTGTGCTTTTGCGGTGGTCTGTCCAGGATCGTCATAGATGGCCCGCATGATGCTCGCGGCATGGGCGATGCTCGGTTCCGCCCAATAGCTTCCCTCGGCGCCAAAGTAATCCTCGGGGGGCACGGCGGCCTCGGCGAACTGCACGGGATACCCGGTTTGCTCATTGATGAAGTCGCGCGTGCCGCCAAAATCGGTCGCGATGACCCCCTTGCCGCGCGCCAGCGCCTCGGCGCATCCGAGGCCAAATCCCTCCGACCGATGGAGGGACACGAACACGTTGCAGTCCTCCATCAAGGCCGTCATCTCGGCTCTGGTGAGCGTGCCGTCGATAATCTCGATACGGGCATCCTGGCGGGCAAGCGCCAGCAGGCTTGAGAGCCGGGCCGCGTCCGAGCCTCCGCCGCGTGCCTTGACCAGCAGCCGGGCGTCCTCCCGTCCGCTCGGAAACGCGAGGCGGAACGCTTCTACCGTGCCCAGCGGGTTCTTTCGCGCGATGGAGGAATCGGCGTCAAAGAAGGTGTGAAACTTCAAAGGGCCCGTGAACAGCTGCTGTGGTGGTTCCGTCGGCAGGTCGACGGGTTGCGGGACCACGCTGATCGGCCTCGAATGGACGCTCGCGAGCGCGTCACGAATGAACGTCGTCGGCGCCCAGTACGCGTCGAAGCGTTCGAACCAGCGCCTCCATGCGGTGGGAAAGCTGGGCAGCTCCCAATAGGGATAGGCGATGTTGGTCTGGTCGCGGCAGGTGCGGCGGGCGAACATGCCGATTTCGGCGGCGCCGAAGATGGCCAGCGCGGTGTGGTGGCGGGATGAAGCGGCCAGCCGGTTTGCCAATGCCGGTTCGGCCATCCTCCCCGGCAGGGGAACATTGACGAAACCTGCGGGAATGTCGCCGGCGTCAAGGGCGGCCACCATGAGGCGCGCCGCTTCGCCAAGCCCGATCTCCGATCGAAGAAAGCCGACGATATCGACCCCGGGCTCTAGGCTCTTGCCGGCGAGGCGACGCAGCCAGCAGGGCATCGCCCGCGCCGGAGGGCAATTCGCATGCGTGCACAGCAGCGATCGCACGCCCGCCTTGATCGTCTTTCCGCCAATTTTCATCGCGGGACCGGGATGCTCACGGGGCGATCTCCTGACGAGGGGCAGCCCCTCCCGCCTCCGGCGTGCCGCCGGCAGGCGTCACGACGTAAGAGCCCATCGGGATGAACAGACTTCCAGCCATGCGGCGGTCAACCTTTGATCCGCGCGTAGGGGGCCCACAATACGAAGGGCGGCATGGTGCCTCAATAGCTCAGCGAGCGCGAACGGGCCAAGGGGCCCTTCTGGCACGTCTCTGTGCTCGCCCCCGGGCGGGCCGCGACGCCGGCGCCAACCCGCCGCAATCAGCCGCTGATCCGGCGGCAGGTCTGCCGGCGCGAGGCGCCGCTGTGCCGTCGCCGCGCCGCCTCTGGACAGAAGTGCGTGTGCGATGACGGGCACGCAGGAGTGTCGGCTGGCCTCGGGCGAGGATCTTGGCATGGGGCTCGCTGCCCGCGTGGGGATCGAGGTCGAACGGTTTGCGGCCGGCCGCACCATATGCGGGGCGGCGCTTGGAGACCCGCTTCTCCCGTCAACAAAGCTTGAGGCTCTCGGCAGGGCAGGCATCCCAGGCGATCAGGCGATCAGGCGATCAGGCGATCAGGCGATCAGGCGGGCGGCGGCGAGGCCGTCTGAGCGGCAGGGCCCTTTCACGCGAGTGCGGCCTGCGCACACCCCCCGCCGTGAGGAGGCTGCGCAGAGCGTGCCTATTCCATGCGGGCGCGATGGGCGCGCGTCGCGGCACCGGAAGCCTCTCTCGCAGCCCTTTCGCGGACCGAGGGTCTCACGAACGCAGGCATCCCCGGGCGATCAGACGGGCGGCGGCGGCGAGGCCGGCGGCGTCATCTTCAAGCCGGCGCGTCAGCAGGCGCGCCCACACATAACCGTTGACGAGATCGAGGCCGGCCGCAGCGTCGAAATCCGCCACCAGTTCTCCGCGTCGCGCGGCCCTTGCGAAAAGTTCGGCAACGGGAAAGCTGCGCTCAGCCAGGAAGGCGCGCAGGGTTTCCAAGGCCGCCGGGTCCTGCTGCGCCTCCACCAGCAGCGCGGTGAGAGCTTCACCGGCGGGCGTATCGCGCCAGAAGGTGATGAGCTTCCGCAACGCCGCCGCCAGGTCGGCTTCGAGAGAGCCGGTGTTGGTCTCCGACATGTCGAAAGGCTGGCGGGCATAGATTTCGACGAGCAGTGCCGGCTTTCCGCTCCACCAGCGATAGATGGTCGGCTTGCCCGCGCCCGCCCGGCGCGCCACCTGCTCGATCGTGAAACCGGCATATCCGGTCTCGGCGAGCACCGCCTCCGCAGCTTCCAGGATCGCCTCGGTGGCGGCCTTGCTCCGGCGCGGCCCCTCGGAGCCCCGTCGTGCCGTGCTCCCTTGGACTCCGCCCGAGCGTGAAAGAGCGGTTTTATTAACCATCGCCGTTAACTTTCTTGCACCGCGCGCATCCTCGGAGCGCCGCCCATACCCTCGCTCGCTGTTCGACGGCAGTAGCCCAGATGCGTTCGCCGGAAAACGATACGAAACGTTTCGATACATGAAACGATACGTTTCGTAACAATACTAGACTGCTTATCCGACTAATCTTTTTGTGGGTAATCTCGGGCGACGCGGCTCGCGCGCTGCAAGGTGGCCCGCGTCCTCGGCCGGACCTGCAATGCCGAGTAGCAGAGGGTGGACGAGCGCGAATCACTTCAGATCGCCCCCCACAACTTGTCGCTCGGCAGACGCAAAAGGTAAAGATGGTGCGATGCGGTGTCGGGACGGTACCGAGTCCTCTCCTCACGCCGCGTGATGAGTCCACCCAGACAAGACGAGCATTCGTCCAAAGCCGACCGTGTCCAGCCGGATCCGAAGCACTGCCATCTGGTTCGGCCAAAACGACCGCACGCAGGTCGGCCTGGACGGCCGGATGCTCGACTTGAACTGGCGCGCCTCCACCGCCGCCTGAGCGCGGATGATGCCGATCTGCAAGCTCTCCCGGCGCGCGGGATGCGCGCACATGAAGATCATCTCGCTGGCGCCGGAGGTGGTTTGATGGCCGCTAAGATCAAGAAGGGCGACAAGGTCGTGCGGGCCGGGCTCCGCCATACGCCTCGCGTCGACATCGCCGGGCTGCACGGCGATGAGCCGGGATGAGCCGTCGTCAGATCGACCATCTGGTCGTCAGCCCATGCCGAAGGCGACCCATGCCTTGATTTCCGCTGGCTCATTTTCGGCGTTGGCTCTGTGGTACCAAGCGCACGCAGGGGCGTCGATCACAAGGATGATCCCCCGGCGGCGGTGGAGACCGATTCGAGCCGCTTGCGGCCGAGCCTGCCCCCTTCCGCGGGCGAAAGGGATTCGGTGGCTTGTTCGAGGCCCGTAGCGTTCGGGCACATTCCGCCCAAGCGAGGTGCGCGGCCGCCAGCGATCGCGCTGATCCGTCGGTGGTCATCCACCCGCGCCTCATTTTTCGGAAATCGGGGCACGATCCTTCATGCCGGGTGGCTGCGTTCGGGCCTCGCCTCATTCCCTCGCCCCTTGCGCGTGGTCGAACAATGCCTCCGGTCTGCCTGCAGGGCTCCGCGTCATCGGTCAAGCCGCAGGGGCCGTCTCGGCTGTCACCTGCGGATCGCCTCGGTCCACGGCTCGCCCCCCGTTCGAACCATACTGGCGGCGGCGTCGATGCCGCCCGGCCCTGGCCAGGTCAAACACGCCTTCGGTCGCGTCGCCGGCTCCGGCGGCGCTCGACGTTCCGCCCCGCCCGGATCCTCCTTGCTTGCCGATGTTCGGGCGTCGTCGCCGCATCGGGCCACACACTGCCGCCTGTCGCCTGCCGCGGCCCGCCGGAACCGAGCGCTGCTAGGCCGCTCATGATGCCGTTCTCGGGTCTGCCGACTGAGACTTGCTCCGCGCGCGTTTCCATGCCCGCGCTCGGCCGCGTCACATCCCTGGGGTTTCCTGTCCGAACCCGTCCCGGTGCCGCCGCTCCGATCGAGCCCCGCCATTCGGCATGGCGGGTTCGAGCGTGACCGCCGCCCATCGTCTTGCGGATGTTGCGCATCTCGGGCACACCCGTGCAGCCCTTTCCCGCGATCGAGTTCCCGCCGATGGCCCACGCTGCTCCCGTCTCTCCGCTCGCCCCCAAGACCACGCCTGAACTCGGCCCGGTTGCCGGGGTGCGCTTCGCCACCGCCGAGGCCGGCATCCGCTATAAGGGCCGCACCGATGTGCTGCTGCTGACGCTGGACGAAGGCACCACGGTGGCGGGCGTGTTCACCCGCTCCAAATGCCCTTCCGCGCCGGTCGAGTGGTGCCGCGCCAATCTCCCGCACGGCACGGCGCGGGCTTTGGTGGTGAATTCCGGAAATGCCAATGCGTTCACCGGCGCCAAGGGCAGGGAATCGACCGCGCTGACCGCGAAAATCGCGGCCAAGGCGCTGGGCTGCCGCGAGGAGGAGATCTACCTCGCCTCCACTGGTGTCATCGGCGAGCCGCTGGACGCGACAAAGTTCGAGGGCGTGCTGGAAGAGACCGCCGCGCGCCTCGCGCCGCTGCCCTGGATCGAGCCGGCCAAGGCGATCATGACCACCGACACCTTCCCCAAGCTCGCCACCGCCAAGGTGAAGATCGATGGCGTCGAGGTGACGATCGCCGGCATTGCCAAGGGCGCTGGCATGATCGCGCCTGACATGGCGACCATGCTCTCCTTCGTCTTCACCGATGCCGCCATCGAGGCCCCGGCACTTCAGACCCTGCTCTCAAAGGGCGTGGTGGACAGCTTCAACGCCGTCACCATCGACGGCGATACCTCGACCTCGGACACGCTGATGCTGTTCGCCACCGGAGCCTCCGGCGCGCCGCGCATCAATGACGCGAAGGACCCACGCCTCGCCCGCTTCCGCAAGGCGCTGACCGGCGTGCTGGCCGATCTCGCCGAACAGGTGGCGCGCGATGGCGAGGGCGCGCGCAAGCTGGTGAAGATCCATGTCACGGGCGCGACCTCCAAGCGCTCGGCGCGGCGCATCGCCATGTCCATCGCCAACTCCCCGCTGGTGAAGACGGCGGTGGCGGGAGAGGACGCCAATTGGGGCCGCATCGTCATGGCGGTGGGCAAGGCCGGCGAGCCGGCGGAGCGCGACCGTCTTTCCATCTCTTTCGGCGCCATCCGCGTGGCGCATGAAGGCGCCCGCGACCCGGCCTATAATGAGGCCGAAGTCTCCGCCTATATGAAGAACGATGTGATCGACATCACCGTCGATCTCGGCCTCGGGCGTGGGTCGGACCGGGTGATGACCTGCGATCTCACCAAGGAATATGTCGCCATCAACGGCGATTATCGCTCGTGAGCGGCGCGGGATTCCCGGTATGAAACTCGTTCTCGTCGCCGCCGCCGCGCTTGTCGATGTCGATGGCCGCGTGCTGCTGACCGAGCGGCCGGCGGGCAAGTCGCTCGCCGGGCTGTGGGAGTTTCCCGGTGGCAAGGTGGAGCCCGGCGAGCGGCCGGAGGAGTGCCTGATCCGCGAACTGTCCGAGGAACTGGGGATCACGGTCAAGGAGCCGTGCCTTGCCCCTCTCACCTTCGCCAGCCACACCTATGAGACCTTCCAACTGCTGATGCCGCTGTGGATCTGCCGTCGCTGGGACGGGGTGGCGCAGGGTCGCGAAGGCCAGCGCCTCGCCTGGGTGAAGCCGGGCGCGCTGCGCGACTACCCCATGCCGCCGGCGGACGAGCCGCTGATCCCGGTGCTGCTGGATCTGCTGGGACCCGGGCGGTAGAGATCGGGCGGGCGCGCTCTATCCTTCGCCCGGCAGTCTTCCTTCCGGCACCTTCAGCGCATCCGCCAGCCGGGTCTTGGCGGAGCCGGGGCGCAGCGGCTTCTGCTGGCTCTCATGCGGCGCCCAGCCGGAAATCCACACAATCTCGAAGGTCGCGCGCAGGCGGCCATCGGGATCGGCGAAGCGTTCGGCATAGACCTCGAACAGCCGCACCAGCGTCTTCTTCAAAAGCGGGGCCCGCCGCCGGTCGGTCAGCGGATTGGCGGCGCCCATGCGGCGCAGATCGTGCAGCAGCGCCAGCGGGTCGCCATAGCGCACCACCACGCGGTCGACATCGGTGACGGGGAGGGCGAGGCCGGCCCGCTGCAGCAGCCCACCGAGATCGCGCAGATCGACGAAAGGCGCGACGCGCGGCGAGATGCCGCCCAGCGTGTCGCTTTCGGCGATGGCGAAGGCCTCGCGCAGCTCGGTAAGCGTGCCGCCGCCGAGAAAACCCGCGAGCAGCAGCCCGTCGGGCTTAAGCGCGCGGCGGATCTGCGCCAGCACGCCGGGCAGGTCGTTGACGCTCTGCAGCGCGAGGGCGGAAACGACGAGATCGAGCGACGCCGGCGCGAAGGGCAGGATTTCCGGGTCGGTGACAACATCGACATCGGCCCGTTCCGCCGGACCAAAGGCTTTGTAGGTCTCAACCATGCCCGAGGCGGCCAGCGCGTCGCGAAGGACGCGGGTCGGGGTGCCGAGATCGGCCGCATTACCAAAGCGCCGCTTCACCGCGCCCAGCCGGTCAAGGAGGTCCTCTGCCACCCGGTCGAGCAGGAAGGTCTCCGGGCCGAGCGCGAGGGCGCGTTGGCGGCGTTGCGCCAGGGCGACGGGGTCGAACACGTTCATCGGCGCGGCGGCGGTCGGGGCAGCGGGCATGCTTAAGGCTCCTCGGATGAGAGCCATAGGGCGGCGGGCAGGAGAGGTCAAAGGCAGGGCGCGGCCAAAAGCGGTGAGGCAATGGGCGGGGAAACCGGAGCCGTGCTAATCTGCCACCATGACACCGCTCCCGGAGCCAAGGTCCGCGCCTGCCGGTGAGGCCGAGGCATTGCCGCCGGCTCTGGCCACGCGGCTGCGCGGCCTGGCGCGGCGGCTGTGGGGCGGGCTGGTCGATGTCGCCCTGCCGCCGGGCTGCATGGCCTGCCGTGCTGCGGTAGACGCGCCGGGCTGCCTGTGCGGCGCGTGCTGGAGCCAGCTTGCCTTCATCGCGCCGCCGATCTGCGACCGTTTCGGCACGCCTCTGCCCTATGGCTTCGGGGAAGGGCGGCTGCTCTCGCCGGCCGCGCGGGAGGCGCCGCCGGCCTATGGCAGGGCGCGGGCGGTGGCGGCGTTCGGCGACGTGACGCGGGACCTGATCCATGCGCTGAAATATGCCGACCGGCTGGATGTCGCTCCGCCGATGGGGCGGATGATGGCGCGCGCGGGCGCGGATATTCTCGCGGATGCACAGGCGCTGGTGCCCGTGCCGCTGCATCGGCTGCGGTTGTGGCGGCGGCGGTTCAACCAGTCGGCGGCGCTGGCCGGGGTCATCGGTTGCGAGACGGGCCTGCCGGTGCGCGCGGGCTGGCTGGAGCGGCGCCGGGCGACGCGGCCGCAGGTGGGGCTCGACCGGGCGGCGCGGGCGCGCAATGTGCAGGGTGCCTTCGCCGTGCCCGATATGGCGAAGGGCGAATTGCGCGGCCGGCGGCTGGTTCTGGTCGATGACGTGCTCACGACCGGGGCCACGATCGACGCCTGCGTCAAGGCGCTGCAGCGCGCCGGGGCGGGACAGGTGGATGTACTGGTGTTCGCCCGGGTTGCTGACGAGGCGGACGCGCCCATATCATGAGCGACCAGGATCACGGCCGCGCTGGCGGCTGACGGTTAGGACAAGCCGATGGCGAAGATCGAGATTTACACCACGTCAAGCTGCCCCTATTGCCACGCGGCCAAGTCGCTGCTGGGCCGCAAGGGCGTCGATTTCTCCGAGGTCAATGTGACAGGCGATCCGGTGGGGCGCTCGGCCATGTCGAACCGCGCCAATGGGCGCACCAGCGTGCCGCAGATCTTTATCGACGGGCGGCATGTCGGTGGCTGCGACGACCTTTATGCGCTTGAGGAAGCAGGCGAACTGGACGCGCTGCTGGCAAGCTGAACGAGACCGCGATCATGACGTCTTCCGACCACGCCTCAATGCCCGGTGCCCCGCCACTGGGTGCCCCTTTCCGCGCGGCGCTCATCCAGATGCGCACGGCCAAGAGCGTTGCCGCCAACATCGCGGCGGCCTCCGCGCTGATCCGTCAGGCAGCGGAGGAGGGGGCGAGCTACATCCAGACGCCGGAAATGACCGGCACGATGGAGGAGAACCGCGAGGCGCTGTTCAAGGTGCTGCACACGGAAGAGGACGACCCGGCGCTGGCCGCCTTCCGCGCGCTCGCGGCCGAACTGAAGGTGCATCTGCATATCGGCTCGCTGGCGGTGCGGGCGAGCGAGCACCGCGCGGCCAATCGTTCCTATCTCCTCGACCCGGACGGCACGATCGCGGCCCGCTACGACAAGATCCACATGTTCGATGTCGACCTGCCCAATGGCGACGTGTACCGCGAATCCGCCGCCTACCGGCCGGGCGAGCTCGCCATCGTCGCCGATCTGCCGCAGATTCGGCTCGGCCTCACCATCTGCTACGATCTGCGCTTTCCCGCGCTGTTCCGCGCGCTGGCGGAAGCGGGCGCGGGCATGATCGCCACGCCGGCGGCGTTCACGCAATCCACCGGCGAGGCGCATTGGCACATTCTCCAGCGGGCGCGGGCGATCGAGACCGGCTGTTTCGTGCTCGCCGCCGCGCAGGGCGGCACGCATGAGAATGGCCGCAAGACCTTCGGCCACAGCCTCATCATCGACCCCTGGGGCACGATCCTTGCCGAGGGCGGCAGCGAGCCCGGCATCATCGCCGCCGAGATCGACCCGGCTCAGGTGGCGGCGGTGCGCGGGCGGATTCCCTCGCTGTCGAACGGCCGGCGCTTCGAGTTGGTGATGCCGGCCGATCAAAGCCGGCTGCATCTCGTGCCCGGTGGCGCGGCATGATCCTCTACCGCCTGTGCTGCGCCGCGAACCATGACTTCGAGAGCTGGTTCCGCGACTCGGCTGCCTATGACGAGCAGCGGACGAGGGGGCTGATCACGTGCCCGGTCTGCGGTTCCGCTGAGGTGGAAAAGGCGCTGATGGCGCCGGCGCTCGGGCGGGGAACGCGCAAATTCGCTCTCGAGCCGGCCGCCGAGGTGCCCGTTGACGAGCCGGCGGAGGTGGCGGTGCCGGCGCCGCAGCCGGTTGCGCTGGTGTCGGAGAAGGAGCAGCAGCTGCGCGCCATGCTGCGCGCGGTGCGCGCCCATGTGGTCGCCAATTCGGTCGATGTCGGCGACGAGTTCGCCACCCTTGCCCGCCGCATGCATGAGGGCGAGGAGGAAAAGCGTGCCATTCGCGGCGAGGCGACGCCGGACGAGGTGCGTGCGCTGATCGAGGACGAGATCGAGATCCTGCCGCTGCCGGTGCTGCCGGACGAGCGGAACTGAGCGGCGCTTAGGGCACGCGCCGATCAGCTTGCATCGCAAGCTGATCGGGTAACGCGTTCTCTATTTTAGAGTTAGAGGGCGATTTACCGATCAGATTGATTCAATCTGATCGGATCGCGCTCTAGGGCGCCGCCTGCGCCTTGGCGATTTCCGGCAGCAGGCGCGTCTTCAACCCGTCCGCGTCGAGCGGGCCGATGAATTTGTAGGCGATGCGCCCGTCCTTGCCGATGACGAAGGTTTCCGGCACCCCATAAACGCCCCAGTCGATGGCCGCGCGTCCATTGGCGTCGACGCCGACGGCGGCATAGGGATTGCCGAAGCGGCCGAGGAAGCGGCGGGCATTGCCGGCATCGTCCTTGTAGTTCAGCCCGACGAGACGGAAGCCCGGCATTTGCGACAGTTCGACGAGGAAAGGATGCTCATCCCGGCAGGGCACGCACCAGGAGGCGAAGACGTTCAGCACCGTGACCTCGCCTTTCAGCCCGGCCGAGGCAAGGCCCGGCACGGGCTGGCCGTCGCGGGTCAGGCCCTCCAGCGGCGGCAGGTCGAGTGTGGGCGCGGGCCGGCCGATCAGCGCCGAGGGCACGCGCGAGGGATCTCCAGAGAACAGCCGCCCATAGAACAGCCCGGCCAGCGCCAGGAAGGCGACCAGGGGCAAAAGCACCAGCAGCCGGCGGCCGGACCGTGCGGCCGGGGGCGCGTTCGGGGTGTCCGGCGGCGTGCTCATGCGTCGCTCCGGCCTGCCGAGCGGCGGCGGACCCCACGCGCCTCCATCTCGTTCAGCCGGCGGCGCACGGAGCGACCGTCGAGGACGATCCACAGTGCCAGCCCGCCGAGCGCGAGGGCGCTCACGCCATAGCAGGCGAGGATGAAGAAGCCGTGCTCGCCGAACATTCAGGAGGCCTCACGCATAGGCCGCCTCGGCGGCGGCGCGCGCTTCCAGAACGCGCAGTCTGCGGCGGTAGATTTCATTGCGCATCGCCGCCATGTGCAGCGCCAGCATCAGCAGGGTGAAGCCGAGCGCGCAGATCAGCAGAGGCCAGAGCAGGCTGGAATGGATGGTCGGTCCGTCCATGCGGAACACCGAGGCCGGCTGGTGCAGCGTGTTCCACCAGTCGACGGAGAACTTGACGATCGGCACATTGACGAAGCCGACCAGCGAGAGCACCGCCGCCGCCCTCCCGGCCTGGTTGGGGTCCTCGATCGCCGAGCGCAGCGCCAAGAGGCCGAGATAGAGCAGCAGCAGCACCAGCATGGAGGTGAGGCGCGCGTCCCACACCCAATAGGTGCCCCACATCGGCCGTCCCCAGAGCGAGCCGGTGAACAGGCAGAGAAAGGCGAACACCGCGCCGATGGGCGCCATCGCCTTGTGCGCCACATCCGCCAGCGGGTGACGCCAAACGAGGATGCCGAGCGCGGAGACCGCCAGCATGGAATAGCCGAACATGGCCAGCCACGCGAAAGGCACGTGGATGTACATGATCTTCACCGTCTCGCCCTGCTGGTAATCGGCCGGGGCGCGGAAGGCGAGCACGAAGCCGATCGCCAGCGTCACGAGCGCGAGGCCGCTCAGCCATGGCAGCACGCGCCCGGAAAGGGCGAGAAAACGGGTGGGGTTGGCAAGGTCCATCAGCGCCATGGGGCGGTTCTAATCTGCCGCTCGGCGCTCGGCAACTCGCAGGCGCCCTGTCGAAATGCGGATGGGACGCCATAGCATCGCCAAATCTGCGCTATTGAAGGAGAGCATCAACGAGCGAACAGGATTCGAGCGCTTATGCCGCACATCGCCGCCGCCCCCGCCGCCCTTCTGCTCGCGCTGGTCGCGCTGCCGGTCGGTGCCCTCTCCAGTGCGCAGGCGCGCTCGACCCAGGACGAGATGATGCAGCTGGAGCCCTCGGAGCGGATCGAGCAGGTGTGCAACACCCGGGCGATGGGCGAGGTCCAGCGGGCGGGCAAGGGCCTGCGCCCCGACGAACTCGTCGCCTATGCCTATCGCGATCCCGTGGTGAAGGGCTGGAAGATCAAGGCGCCCGGCGCGGCGGTGCGCTCCGGCGGTACCTGGTACCACATCGCCTATGAATGCGAGACCGCGCATGACGGCCTCGACGTGACCAGCTTCCACTACACGCTGGGCGCGGCGATCCCCACCTCGGAATGGGGCGCCCACTATCTCGTGGGACAGTGAGCGCCGCCAAAGGGGCCGATGGCCTTACCAGGAGCGCAGCGCCCGCAGGGTCGGGGTCTTCTTGTCGAGATGGTCGGCCATGCGGCCGAGCAGCCGGTCGAGCAGTTGAACCGCTTCCACCACCGCCGGACCCTTGTTGAGCATCACGCATTCGGCGCGGGCGGCCATGGCGGCATCGGTCATTTCGCCGCGTGAGGGAATGCCGTCGCGCACCAGATCCTCCAGCACCTGCGTCGCCCAAATCGCGGGAACGGCGGCGGCCTCGCAGATCCACAGCAGCTCTTCCTGCATTTCCGCGAGCCGCTCGAAGCCGATTTCGGCCGCGAGGTCGCCGCGCGCGATCATCACGCTGAACGTCCCGGAGCGGGCGGCGCGGGCGATCAGATCGGGCAGGTTGCGCACCGCCTCCGGGCGTTCGATCTTGGCCATCAGGCCGAGCGGGCGCTCGCGCCCCGCGCCATGGCGGGCGATGGCGGCGTCGAGCAGATCGAGATCTTCCGGCCGGCTGACGAAGGAATAGCCGATGAGATCGGCGCATTCGATGACGGTGGCGAGATCGGCATCGTCCTTGTCGGTCAGCGGCGAGAGGCCAAGCGCGGTGTCGGGCAGGTTGATGCCCTTTTCCGGCTTGAGCTTGGTGCCGCCGGGCCGCGTGTGGAGAGTGCGCAGGATCGCCTCGCCCTCGCGCACGCTCTCGACCACCGCTTCCACCTTGCCGTCGTCATAGCGCACGCGGTGGCCGACCGCGAGGCGGGTGACGATCTCCGGCAGCGAGACGGCGGCGCTGAACAGCGCGCCCTCGTCTACGCGCGGTTCGCCCTCGGCGACCAGGCGAAGCGTGTCGCCCGGCAGCAGCCGGCCGGAAGGCTTGCCCTTGCGCATCGGCAGCACGGCGCCGGTGCGGATCTTCGGCCCGGCAACGTCCATCAGCACGGCAATGGGGCGCCCAACCGCCCCGCCTGCCACGCGCACATGTTCGGCCATGCGACGCCACGCATCCGGTGTGTCATGGGCGCAGTTGATGCGGGCGACATCCATGCCGGCCCGCGCCAGCGCGAGGATGAATGCCGGATCGTCCGCCGCCTCGCCGGGCAGGGTTACCATGATGCGGGTGTAGCGCCCCGCCCGCTCCGGACCGAGGCTCGCCACCGCGGCGGCGTCGAGGCGGTCCGCGCCGGCGAAAAAGGCGGTCTCGTCCGGCATGGCGAAGGGGGCGGGGCGACCCGCCAGCGCCGCGAGGGCCGCCAGCACCGCGTCGAGAGTCGGCAGTACCCGGCTCTCCAGCCGGCCGAGCGAGGACAGGCCGCGCCGCATCAGCTGCCGCTGCAGCGGGCGCAGTTCATGCCGACGCAGCGCGAGATAATAGGCGAGATTGTCCAGCGCCGCGTCCTCGCGGCCGGCCTCGCGCCGGAATCGCTCGATGAGCGGGGCGGCTTCCTCGACCACCGCCGCGCGCAGTGAGAGCAGCGTCTCGAACAGGGCGGCACAGTCATCGGCGGCGCTCTCGCTGGTGACGGGGAGGGGGGCGGTGTCGTGGGTCATGACCGGGTTCCTCGCGAGGGTGGGCACGCTATAGGATGGGGCTGTTACGCGGCTGTGACCTCCGTACTCTCCCGCAAAGGGCCGTCAAAACTTGACTTGGCGGCGGGCGGCGCTTACCAAGCCGGCATCCTCGCACAACCCGCGAGCCGATCCGCCGCCCGGTCCCCGAGACCGGAGGTCAACGCCCGACAGCGCTTTGCGCCCTCGGGCGCCGTTCGGCATTGCGCTGTGAGCTGTGGGAAAGCACCGGAGCGAACGCATGTTCGATTCATTGACCGACCGCCTTGGCGGCATACTCGACCGGCTGAAACGACGCGGCGCCCTCACCGAGGCCGACGTGAACGAGGCCATGCGCGAGGTGCGCCGGGCTCTGATCGAGGCCGATGTGGCGCTCGACGTGGTGCGCTCCTTCACCGACAAGGTGAGGACGCGCGCGGTCGGTGCCGAGGTGATCAAGTCGGTCACCCCCGGCCAGATGGTGGTGAAGATCGTCAATGACGAACTCGTCGCCATGCTCGGCTCCGACGCCAAGGCGATCGACCTCGACGCCGCGCCGCCGGTGCCGGTGCTGATGGTCGGCCTGCAGGGCTCGGGCAAGACCACCTCCACCGCCAAGATCGCCAAACGCCTCACCGAGCGCGGCAACCGCAAGGTGCTGATGGCCTCGCTCGACACCCGCCGCCCGGCGGCGATGGAGCAGCTGGCCACGCTCGGCACCCAGGTGGGGGTCGCCACCCTGCCGATCGTCGCCGGCCAGTCCGCCGTGCAGATCGCCCGCCGCGCCATGGAAGCCGCCCGTCTCGGCGGCTACGACGTGGTGATGCTCGACACTGCCGGCCGCGTCACGCTGGACGAGGCGCTGATGGCGGAAGTGGCCGAGGTGAAGGCCGCGACCAAGCCGCACGAAGTGCTGCTCGTCGCCGACAGCCTCACCGGCCAGGACGCGGTGAACACTGCCAAGGCGTTTGACGCGCGCGTCGGTCTCACCGGCATCGTGCTGACCCGCGCCGATGGCGACGGGCGCGGCGGTGCCGCCCTTTCCATGCGCGCCGTCACCGGCAAGCCGATCAAGCTGCTCGGCACCGGCGAAAAGATGGACGCGCTGGAGGATTTCGATCCTCGCCGCGTCGCCGGCCGCATCCTCGGCATGGGCGATGTGGTCTCGCTGGTCGAGAAGGCGGTCGAGAATCTCGACGCCGAAAAGGCGATGGCCGCCGCCGAGCGCATGCGCAAGGGGCAGTTCGACCTCAATGATCTGCGCATGCAGCTCGACCAGATGGAGAAGCTCGGCGGCCTTGGCGGGCTGATGGGCATGCTGCCCGGCGTCGGCAAGATGAAGAACCAGCTCGCCGCCTCCGGCATGAATGACGGCGTGCTGAAGCGGCAGAAGGCGATCATCGATTCGATGACCAAGAAGGAGCGGCGCAATCCCAAGCTGCTCGACGCCTCCCGCCGCAAGCGCATCGCTGCCGGCTCGGGCACCAAGGTCGAGGACGTCAACCGGCTGATGAAGATGCACCGCCAGATGGCGGACATGATGAAGGCGATGGGTGCCCCCGGCGCCAAGCGCGGCCCGATGGCCGGGCTCGCCTCCATGTTCGGCCTTGGCGGGGGCGGCGGGATGCCGAGCCCCGAGCAATTGAAGCAGATGGCCGAGAAGATGCCGGGCGGCCTGCCCGGTGGCGGTCTGCCGCCGAATTTCCCCGGCAACATGCCCGGCCTGCCGGGCGGGCTGCCGGGGCTGGGAACCAAGCCGGGCGGGTTGCCTGGCCTGCCGGGCTTCCCGGGAAAGAAGAAGTGACGAACGACGTGCCTTGAATCCAGCCTGTCATCCCGGACGGCGCCGCAGGCGGCGATCCGGGATCGTTCTCCGCCTGGCGGTCAGCGATCCCGGATCTCCGTTCGCTCCGCCTTCATCATCCGGGATGCGGCCGACCAACCGACGAACCGAACAAAACTGCTGAAAGGAAGACCCGCATGTCCCTCAAGATCCGTCTCGCCCGTGGCGGCGCCAAGAAGCGTCCCTATTACCGCATCGTCGTCGCCGATTCGCGCTCCCCGCGCGATGGCCGCTTCATCGAGAAGATCGGCACCTTCGATCCGCTGAAGCCCAAGGACGCCGCCGACCGCTTCACGCTCGACACCGAGAAGGCCAAGGCCTGGCTCGCCAAGGGCGCCCAGCCGACCGACCGCGTCGCCCGCTTCCTTGACAGCCTCGAACTGGTGAAGCGCTCCCCGCGCAACAACCCGAACAAGGCCGTCCCCGGCAAGAAGGCGCAGGAGCGCGCCGCTGAGGCCGCCAAGGCTGCCGAAGCCGCCGCCGCTGCCGCCGCTTCGGCGGAGTGAGTTTGGGCGGGGCGGCTTTGCGTCGCCCCGCTTGAGCCTCCTTCGGGGCGAGCCTCGAAGGATGGCCATTTCAGAGCGCACCCCATGCCCCAGGACCGCATTCTCCTCGCCCGTATCGGCGCGCCGCATGGCGTGCGCGGCGAGGTGCGGCTGTTCATCTTCGCCGATGATCCGGCTTCGCTGATGGACTACGCGCCGCTGACCGACGAGGTGGGCACGCGCGTGTTTCGCATCAAGACGCTGCGGCCGGCCAAGGAGCATTTCGTCGCCCGGCTGGAGGGCGTCGATACCCGCGAGGCGGCGGAGGCGCTGACCAATCAGGGCGTGTTCATCGCCCGCGACCTGCTCCCCGAGCCGGAGGAGGAGGACGATTTCTACCATGCCGACCTGATCGGCCTCGCCGTCGAGACCCTGGAAGGCGCGCCCTTCGGCAAGGTAGTGGCGGTGCATGATTTCGGCGCCGGCGATATTCTGGAAATCACCCCGGAAGCCGGCGGCAAGACGCTGATGCTGCCCTTCACCAAGGCGGTGGTGCCGCAGGTCGACATCAAGGCGGGCCGCCTTGTCGTCGATCCCGGCGAATGGGTGCGCGAGGAAGCCCCGCCGCCTGAGGCGGACCAGGGTTAGGGGCCCGCTCATGTGGCGCGCCTCGGTTCTCACCATCTTCCCCGACATGTTTCCCGGCCCGCTCGGCCTGTCGCTGGCCGGGCGCGCTCTGGCGCAGGGCGGCTGGGCGCTGGAGACGGTCGACCCGCGCGACCACGCCACTGATCGCCACCGATCGGTCGACGACACGCCGGCCGGCGGCGGGCCGGGCATGGTGATGCGGGTGGATGTGCTCGCCCGCGCGGTGGATGCCGCCGCACCGGAGGGCGACACCCGTCCGCGCCTGCTGATGACGCCGCGCGGCACGCCGCTGACCCAGAAGCGCGTGCGTGAACTGAGCGCTGGGGAGGGCGTCGTCATCATCTGCGGCCGCTTCGAGGGGGTCGATGACCGCCTCGTCGCCGCGCGCGGGCTGGAGGAGGTGTCCGTCGGCGATGTGGTTCTCTCCGGCGGCGAGATTGGCGCGCTGGTGCTGCTCGACGCCTGCGTGCGGCTGCTGCCGGGGGTGATGGGGCATCCGGAATCCGGCACCGAGGAGAGTTTTTCCGCCGGCCTGCTGGAATATCCGCAATACACACGCCCCCAGAGCTTCGAAGGGCTTGAGATCCCCGCCATCCTCACCGGCGGCGACCATGCCAAGGTCGCCCGCTGGCGGCGCGAGCAGGCGGAGGCGGTGACGCGGGAGCGCCGGCCTGATCTGTGGTCGGCTTATCGCGCCGCGCGTGACGGTTCTGCGACGAAGGGGGAATGACAAACCCGCGCGTTTCGCGTATAGGGCGCGCCGTCACTACCAACTGACAACAGCAAGATGCGGGCGTCCGGGCCTGACGTGCCACGGACGATCCTGCCTGAGGTGATAGAAATGGTCGATATTATCCGCGAGCTCGACATCGAGCAGGCTGCCAAGCTGGCCGAAGTACGCGCTATCCCCGACTTCCAGCCGGGCGATACCGTCATCGTCAATGTGAAGGTGAAGGAAGGCGAGCGCACCCGCGTACAGGCCTATGAGGGCGTCGTGATCGCCCGCAATGGCGGCGGCATCAATGAGAGCTTCACCGTCCGCAAGATTTCCTACGGCGAAGGCGTCGAGCGCGTGTTCCCGCTCTACTCGCCGAACATCGACAGCCTGAAGGTTGTCCGTCGCGGCAAGGTGCGCCGCGCCAAGCTCTATTACCTGCGCGACCGTCGCGGCAAGTCGGCCCGTATCGCCGAGCGCCAGGACAAGAACGCCGGCAGCCGCAAGAAGGGCGCCGCCCCGGTCGCGGCCGAGTGAGGCGGGCTCCGGCTTCGGCCGGGCGATGAAGGACGTTCAGGGCGGCTTCGGCCGCCCTTTTCATTTGTCCCGCGCCGGGTGCCGTTCAGGGCGCAGCTGTGACGGGAAAATCGAAATAGGTGTCGGGGAAAGGCTCGTTCGCCAGCGTGTAGTGCCACCATTCTTCGGCATAGGGCCTAAAGCCGTGGCGCTGCATCAGTGCCTTCAGCGTCTCGCGATTGGCGGTGACCTCCGCCGCGATGCCGGCGGCGCCGTGATGCGCCTTCACATCGAAACAGTCATAGCCGGTGCCGAAATCCAGTGTCGCGTCAGCGTAGCGCTGGCCGGCCGGGAGGGCGCAATCCGCCAGTGGGTCGCCGGGCCTCCAAGGTTTGGCGGGGGCCTGCTCCAGCCTCACCAGCGCGAGATCGACCGTGCTGCCCCGGCTGTGACCGGACTTCTCGGCGATGTAGCCACGGGCAAAAAGCTCGCTCTTGGGCACGCGGGGATAGAACTCCGGCTTCATCGTCTCGTCGGACAGGTCCTTCGCCCAAGCGACAAAAGCGGCGACAGCTCGTGCCGGGCGGTAGCAATCATAGACCTTCAGGCCGAGCCCCTCTGGCGCCAGCTCCCGCGCGGCGGCAGCCAGCGCCTCGGCCGCGGGACGGGTGAGAACGCAGTCCGGCGCGTCATAGCCGGCGATCGGGCGGCCGACGAAATTGTGGCTGCCGGCATAGCGCATCTCATGGCGAATGGTGGGGGCGAGGCTGTGCAGCCGCACAAAGCCCTCGGGGAGATCGCTGCTGCGGCCGGTCGCCGGCGCCGCCGCAAGCGCCAGCATGAGCAGGAAGAGCCGGAGCATCGCATGATCCTCGTTCGCAACGAGGAACGGGATTGCCACCGACGCCTGACCCTGTCCAGAGGATGATGCCGTTACGGAATGGTGTGCCGGCGCGCGTCAGCAGTCCTTGATATGGGAGACGCGGGTGTTGGTCTGCTGCTCGACCAGCAGCGTGCCGTCGCCGAGCATCGCAGCCTGCATGACGGTGGCGAAGTCCGGCTTGCGCAGCGGGCAGGTAATCAATTGCGGATGCTGGATCTTTGCCGCTTCCTGCGGCCGCATTTCCACGCGATTGCCGGCTTCCACAGCGGCGAAAGTGGCGAATGTCGCGGCGATCAAGGCGATATCGGACAGGCGCATCATTCCCCTCCCTTCCCCGAATCAGCTTAACGCCACGCATGACGTTGCGCCACATCGAATATAGTTGGCGAGAGATGACGCGGTTTCCGCACTAAACGCGGCAATTTACTTTGGAATACATTATTCCAATCATTCCGACCGTTGCCTTCACGCCCTCGTGCAGCGCAGATCCGGGCGGGGCTGGCTGGCAGCGATTGTTTGCCGCGCCGAGACTTGCTAGAAGGGTTCCATGATGGCGCAGGGCTTCTCGATCACGGCTACTTGCGGCGCGGCGACCTCGCCGGCGCCCGGTGCCGCTCGACCCGAGGCCCGCCGTCGCCTGCCGACCACCATCGGTTTCGCCGCCGTGCCGGACCATGTCCGCCTGCCGGCGCGCTTTTTCGGACGCTTCACCGCCTGCGCGGTCGCCGGGCTTAGCTGAGCGCCGCCCGGAGCCGCCTTTTGGCTTCGTGCTCCCGGCCGCGCTGCTGCCCGCCCCTGTTTTCCTCATCGCATGAGACGCCCAGCATGAGCACGTCCGCTCCCCGCACCCTGTACGACAAGATTTTCGACGACCACGTCATCGACCGCCAGGAGGACGGCACCTGCCTCCTCTATATCGACCGGCATCTGGTGCATGAAGTCACCAGCCCGCAGGCCTTCGAAGGGCTGCGCGTGGCGGGTCGCCGCGTGCACGCGCCGTCGAAGACGCTGGCTGTGGTCGATCACAACGTCCCGACCACCGACCGCCGCTTCGGCATCGACGATCCCGAGAGCCGCACCCAGGTGGAGACGCTGGCCGAGAATGCCCGCGAATTCGGGGTCGAGTATTTCAACGAACTCGACAAGCGCCAGGGCATCGTCCACGTCATCGGCCCGGAGCAGGGCTTTACCCTGCCTGGCACCACCATCGTCTGCGGCGACAGCCACACCTCGACGCATGGTGCGTTCGGCGCGCTCGCCCATGGCATCGGCACGTCCGAGGTCGAGCATGTGCTCGCCACCCAGACGCTGATCCAGAAGAAGAGCAAGAACATGCGGGTGCTGGTCGATGGCCGGCTGCCCGAGGGCGTGACCGCCAAGGACGTGACGCTCGCCATCATCGGCGCCACCGGCACCGCCGGCGGCACCGGCTATGTCATCGAATATGCCGGTGAGGTTTTCCGCAACCTCACCATGGAAGGCCGTATGACGGTCTGCAACATGTCGATCGAGGGCGGGGCGCGCGCCGGCATGGTGGCGCCTGACGAGACCACCTATGCCTATGTGAAGGACCGCCCGCGCGCCCCCAAGGGCGCCGCCTGGGACGCGGCGCTGCGCTATTGGGACACGCTGCGCACGGATGACGGCGCCTTCTTCGACAAGGAAATCCGCCTCGACGGCGCCGCCCTGCCGCCCATCGTCTCCTGGGGCACCAGCCCGGAGGACGTGATCTCGGTGGAAGGCACGGTGCCCGACCCCGAACTGATCCACGACGCCGACAAGCGCGAGGCCAAGAAGCGCGCGCTGGCCTATATGGGCCTGACCGCCGGCACGAAGATCACCGACATCGCCATCGACAAGGTGTTCATCGGCTCCTGCACCAATGCCCGCATCGAGGATCTGCGTGCCGCCGCGTCCATCGTGCGCGGCCACAAGGTGCGTGAGGGCGTCTCCGGCATGATCGTGCCGGGTTCGGGGCTGGTGAAGCTGCAGGCCGAGGCCGAGGGGCTCGACGCCATCTTCAAGGCGGCGGGCTTCGACTGGCGCGAGCCGGGTTGCTCCATGTGCCTGGCCATGAACGCCGACAAGCTCGGTCCGGAGGAGCGCTGCGCCTCCACCTCGAACCGTAATTTCGAGGGCCGGCAGGGCTTCAAGGGCCGCACCCATCTCGTCTCGCCCGCCATGGCGGCGGCGGCGGCGATCGCCGGTCGTTTCGTCGACGTGCGCAGCTGGCCGCGGGCGGGCTGAACGCACGGGGGAGGGCGCCGCGATGAGGGGCGATCCGTTCTGGGAACCTCCGCCCGACGACCCCATGGAAATGTGGGGCCGTCGCATCGGGCGGGGGCTGGCCGTGGTCGTCGCCTTCTCGCTCGCCGTCTATCTTCTCGTGACCTATCTGCGGTGAGACCATGAGTGCGGATTGGCTGAAGCGCGGGGCGCCCTCGCTGGCGGAGATGGAGGCCATGGCTGAGGAGGCCTATGCCCGCCTGCCCGAGGAATTCCGCGCCCTGTGCGGCAATCTCGTCATCCGGGTCGAGGATTTCCCGACCGATGAGGTGCTGAAGGAGATGGAGGCGGAGACGCCGTTCGATCTGCTCGGCCTGTTCCAGGGCATCGGTCTGGCGCAGGGCTACGAGCTGGCGACCGGCGTGCTGCCCAACATGATCTTCCTCTATCGCCGCCCGATCCTCGACTATTGGGCGGAGAATGAGGAGACGCTGGGCGATATCGTCACCCATGTGCTCGTGCACGAGATCGGCCATCATTTCGGTCTGTCGGACGAGGACATGGAGCGGATCGAGGAGGAGGCGGATACGTAGCGGACCGCATGGGAACGGAGTAAGGCTCTGCTTAGAATCTCTCCAAATGGAGAGACGAGGCAAAGCCCATGTCAAATTCATCCGTTCCCTCTGCCGAGCCCTGCTACAGCCTGCCGCTGCGGGCGCTTCACTGGCTGACGGTGCTCGCGATCGTCGTCACCTATGGCGTCACCTATCTCGAAGATTTCTTCGCGCGCGGCACGCCCGGACGCGCGCTCATCTGGTGGACCCACATCTCCGTGGGTCTGACGATTCTCGGCTTCGTCATCCTGCGCCTTGTGGCGCGGCTTGCCGGGCCGGTGCCGCCGCCCTCGGCGGCTTTGTCGCGGCCGGTTCACCTGGCCTCGACGACGGTTCATGTGCTGCTTTATGTCCTGCTGGTCGCAACACCTCTGGTCGGCATCTATCTCGCCTTCCTGCGCGGCAATGAGGTGACGTTCTTCGGCCTGTTCACGATTCCCTCTCCGGTGGAGGTGGACCGGACAGCCGCCGGCCAGGTCATCGAGTGGCACGAGCTTCTGGCGAATGCGCTGGTCGTGCTGGCCCTGCTGCACGCGGCGGCGGCTCTGGTGCATCACCACGTCCTCAAGGACGACGTGCTGCGCCGCATGCTGCCCCGCCGCTGACCTCGCAAGGGGGGCGGGTTGCCAACGGCGCGTCGTCAGGTCACATCAGCCGCGAAGGCGGAATATCTGACGGGGAGCGGCACGCGCCGCCTCCGGAATCTGAGGAGAGTGCCGTGGACAAGTTCACCACCCTGACCGGCGTCGCGGCGCCGCTGCATCTGGTCAATGTCGACACCGACATGATCATCCCGAAGCAGTATCTCAAGACGATCAAGCGCACCGGGCTCGGCACCGGGCTGTTCTCAGAACTGCGCTACAAGGAAGACGGCTCGGACAATCCTGACTTCGTGCTCAATAAGCCCGCCTATAAGGGCGCGCAGATTCTGATCGCCGGTGATAATTTCGGCTGCGGCTCCTCGCGCGAGCACGCGCCCTGGGCGCTGCTCGACTTCGGCATTCGCTGCGTGATCTCGACCTCCTTCGCCGACATCTTCTACAATAACTGCTTCAAGAACGGCATCCTGCCGATCCGGGTGACGCCGGAGCAACTGGCGGCTCTGTTCGACGACGCGGCGCGGGGCGCCAATGCCAAGATCACCGTCGATCTCGAAAGCCAGACCATCACCGGCCCGGACGGCGGCTCGATCTCGTTCGACATCGACCCGTTCCGCAAGCACTGCCTGCTCAACGGCCTCGACGATATCGGCCTCACCCAGGTGAAGGCGGACAAGATCGCGTCCTATGAGGACAAGCTCGCCGAAGAGCGCCCTTGGGCCTGAGCGCCCCTGGGCCAGAGCGTGCTGGCGCCGCCATGTCGCGGCGCCTCGCGGGAGGTTTGAATGGCCGAGCGTCGCCGCATCTCTTCCGGCTCCGCCTTCGAGGCGGAGGCCGGCTATTCCCGCGCCGTGGTGGATGGGAACGACATCTTCGTCTCCGGCACCACAGGCTATGACTACGCCGCCATGGAGCTGCCGGAGGATCTGGTGGCGCAGACCCATGGCTGCTTCCGCAACATTGCCGCCGCGCTGGCGGAGGCGGGTGCTAGCCTCGATGATGTGGTGCGCGTGCGCTACATCGTGACCGAAGCGGCCTACGCCGCGACCGTCTTTCCGATCTTCGGCCAGTATTTCGCCAAGGCCCGACCCGCCGCCACGCTCATCGTCGCGGGGTTGCTGCAACCGCAGATGAAGATCGAGATCGAGGTAACGGCACGCCGGCAAGGCTGAGCCCAGCCTCGAAGCCTTTTCGCTTTACAGCGCCCGCGTCTCGGGATGGAATCGTTCAAAACGAGAACACCCCGGGAGACGCTCCATGTGCCACATCTTCGCCGGCCAGGCGCCCGAAACCTATGACAGCCAGACGCGCTCGGTGCGTATCGGCGGCCATTCCACCTCGATTCGCCTCGAAGCCGCCTTCTGGACCGTGCTCGAAGAGGTCGCCGCCCATCAGGGCATGAGTCTGGGCAAATTCGTCACCAAGCTGCATGACGAGGTGCTGGAACTGCATGGCGAGGTGCGCAACTTCGCCTCGCTGCTGCGCTGCTCCTGTCTGATTTATCTCGCCGAGCTGCGCCCTGCCGGCATCGCCCCTGCGGCCGCCCGCGAGCGCTATCTCTGCGAGAGCGGGCGGGTGCATCTGCACGCCGCCGAATAGCGCGCGGGCACCGTCCGTCGGCAATGCACATCGTGGTGATGTGTTAGCGGTCTACCACCTGCCGCTCCCTCTGCGGCCTAGCATCCTCCTCAAGGCGACCTGCGTCGCCGAAGTGAGGTTCAAGGTCGGAGGTACAGGTGGCGAAGGCCATTCATTCGATGATCCGCGTGCTGGATGAGGCGCGCTCGGTGGATTTCTACGCGCGGGCCTTCGGGCTGACGATCGCGCAGCGGCTTCCCTTTGACGGCTTCACGCTGGTCTATCTGCGCAATCCGGAAGCCGATTTCGAGGTCGAACTGACCATCAACCACGACCGCACCGAGCCCTATGTGCTGGGCGACGGCTACGGGCATATCGCTTTTGTGGTCGATGATCTTGACGCCGAGCACGCGCGCTTCACAGAAGCTGGCCTCAATCCGCAGCCGGTCAAGGAGTTTTTCCACGAGGGCGCGCTGCTGGCCAAGTTCTTTTTCGTCACCGATCCCGATGGTTACAAGATCGAGGTGCTGCAGAAACACGGCCGCTACCGCTGAACGACCGCGCCGATACGCCAAGCGGCGCCGATATCACAAAATAATAGATAAAAGTACCGGGAGGTAACAATGCCAACACTGATCGACAGGCGCGGCCCTTCACGCCGTGCCGTGCTCGCCGGCCTCGGTGCCGCCGGGGCGCTGATGGTGAGCGGCGCGGCCGTGCTCAACCCGCGCGAGGCGTGGGGGCTGGAAGTCACCGCGCTGAAGCCGGAGACGATGCGGACGCTCATCGTCATGGCGCGCGACGTCTACCCGCATGACCGCATCCCCGACCGCTTCTACGCCATTGCCATGAAGCCCTATGAGGCGGACGCGGCCAAGGACCCGGCGCTGAAGGCGCTGGTCGAGGACGGCGTCATCACCCTCGATACCCTGTCCAAGGCCAAATACGGCGTTGCCTATGCCGATGTCGGCTGGGAGGACCAGCGGGTGGCGGTGCTGCGCGAGATCGAGGACAGCGCCTTCTTCCAGAAGGTGCGCGGCGGCCTCGTGGTCGGCCTCTACAACCAGGAGGAGGTGTGGCCGATCTTCGGCTATGAGGGCTCCTCGGCCGACAAGGGCGGTTACATCGACCGCGGCTTCAACGACATCGCCTGGCTGTGAGGGGAGGCTCAACCCATGTCCGCACCCTTCGATCTGAATGACGATTCCGTCGTGGTCATCGTCGGCTCCGGCGCCGGCGGCGGCACGCTCGGCACTGAGCTGGCGCTCAAGGGCATCAAGGTGGTGATCCTTGAAGCCGGCCAGCGCCACAACATGGAAGATTTCGTCAACAACGAGTGGGAAAGCTTCTCCCAGCTCGCCTGGAAAGACATGCGCACCACCTCCGGCTCATGGCGGGTGCATAAAAACTTCCCCAACCTCCCCGCCTGGATCGTCAAGGCGGTGGGCGGCTCCTCCGTGCATTGGGCCGGCGCGTCGCTGCGCTTCCAGGAGCACGAGTTCAAGACCCGCACCACCTATGGCGACATTGACGGCGCCAATCTGCTCGACTGGCCAATCACGCTGGCCGAGCTGGAGCCCTGGTACGCCAAGGCCGAGGATCGGATGGGCGTGACCCGCACCAACGGCATTCCCGGCCTGCCCGGCAACAACAACTTCAAGGTGTTCGAGGCCGGGGCGAAGAAGATCGGCTACCAGGAGGTCTCGACCGGCCGGATGGCGATCAACAGCGAGCCGCGCGCCGACCGTGGTTCCTGCCAGCAGATCGGCTTCTGCTTCCAGGGCTGCAAGTCGGGCGCGAAATGGTCGACGCTGATCGCCGAGATTCCGCGCGGCGAGGCCACCGGCAATCTGGAAGTGCGACCGCAGAGCATGGTGCAGAAGATCGAGCACGATGCTTCCGGCAAGGTGACAGGCGTCGTCTATGTCGACAAGGACGGCAAGACCCAGCGCCAGAAGGCGCGTATCGTTGCCGTGGCCGGCAACTCCATCGAAAGCCCGCGCCTGCTGCTGAACTCCGCCAGCGCCATGTTCCCGGACGGGCTCGCCAATTCCTCGGGGCAGGTGGGGCGCAACTACATGCGGCACATGACCGGCTCGGTCTACGGCATCTTCGAGAAGCCGGTGCACATGTATCGCGGCACCACCATGGCCGGCATCGTCCGCGACGAGGCGAGGAACGACACCAAGCGCGGCTTCGCCGGCGGCTACGAGATGGAGACGCTCTCGCTCGGCGTGCCCTTCATGGCCGCCTTCCTCGATCCCGGCGGCTGGGGCCGTTCCTTCACCTCCGCCATGGATGGCTATGTGAACATGGCCGGGCTGTGGATCGTCGGCGAGGACATGCCGCAGGAGACCAACCGCGTCACCCTCAACACGGACGTGAAGGACCAGTACGGCCTGCCGGTGGCCAATGTGCATTTCGACGATCACCCCAACGATGTCGCCATGCGCAACCACGCCTATAGCCGTGGGGCGGCGATCTACGATTCGGTCGGCGCTGTTCGTACCTTCCCGACGCCGCCTTACCCCTCGACGCATAATCTCGGCACCAACCGGATGAGCGAGAAGGCGCGCGACGGCGTGGTGAACAAGCACGGGCAGACGCACGACATCCCGAACCTGTTCATCGCCGATGGCAGCCAGTTCACCACCGGCGGTGCCGAGAACCCGACGCTGACCATCGTCGCCCTGGCGCTGCGCCAGGCGGATTTCATCGCCGGAGAAATGTCGCGCAAGACGATCTAACGGGGCAGAGGCTGCGTAGAACGGGTGCCGGCATGCCCCCCGGCCACCTCTCGGGGTGACGCCTAAACTCGTCCCACTCGAGCGCGATCCGCTCGTCTTGCTTCAATCGGATCCGGCTCCAGGCCGCTGGCGTTTGCGCGCCGGCGGCTTTTTTCTTTCGCGCGAGGGGGCCTCGCCCGCGCCGGGCCGGCCAATGTCTTGCCAGCGTCAGGCTTAGCGATTAGCAACGCTTCGCCTGAGACAGAGGCTCGGGCCACAGGCGAATGCGAGGAAACCATGGCGACCCACAAGCTCCTGCTTCTTCCCGGCGACGGTATCGGCGTCGAAGTGATGGCCGAGGTGAAGCGGGTCATCGACTGGCTTGACCGGCGCGGGGTCGCCTCCTTCGCCATCGAGGAAGACCTCGTCGGCGGGGCCGCCTATGATTCCTGCGGCCAGCCGATCTCCGAGGAGGCGATGGCCAAGGCCTTCGCGGCGGATGCGATCCTGCTCGGCGCCGTGGGCGGCACCAAATGGGCGAATGTGCCCTATGAGGACCGGCCTGAGGCGGGCCTGCTGCGCCTGCGCAAGGACCTGCAGCTTTTCGCCAATCTGCGCCCCGCCGTGTGCTACCCCGCCCTCGCCGACGCCTCCAGCCTCAAGCGCGAGCTGGTCGAGGGGCTCGACGTGCTGATCGTGCGCGAACTGACCGGCGGCGTCTATTTCGGCGAGCCCAAGACCATCACCGACCTCAGCGATGGCCAGAAGCGTGCCGTCGACACCCAAGTCTATGAATCCTACGAGATCGAGCGCATTGCCCGCGTCGCCTTCGAGCTTGCCCGCACCCGCCGGAACAAGGTGGTCTCCACCGAGAAGCACAATGTGATGAAGACCGGCCTGCTGTGGAAGCAGGTGGTGAGCGAGGTGCACGGCTCGGCTTATGAGGACGTGCATCTGGAGCATCAGCTGGCGGATTCCTGCGGCATGCAGCTGGTGCGCGCGCCCAAGCAGTTCGACGTGATCGTCACCGACAACCTGTTCGGCGACATTCTCTCGGACGTCGCGGCGATGCTCACCGGTTCGCTCGGCATGCTGCCCTCGGCCTCGCTGGGCGGTGTCGAGGAAGTCTCCGGCCGACGTCGCGCGCTCTATGAGCCCGTGCACGGCGCCGCGCCGGATATCGCTGGCAAGGGGCTCGCCAACCCGATCGCGATGATCGGCTCGCTGGCCATGGCGCTGCGCTATTCCTTCGGCGAGCTGGAAGCCGCCGACCGCATTGAGGCGGCGATCGCCGGCGTGCTGGCGGGCGGCGTGCGTACGGCCGACATCTATTCCGAGGGCAAGACTCGGGTCGGCACGTCAGGCATGGGCGACGCCATCCTCGCCGAACTCGACAAGGCCAACTGAGCCGCCGGACCTCTCTCCAAGCTCATGAAAAGCCCGGCTCGTGCCGGGCTTTTTCCTGTCCGGGCTTTTGTGTCGCGGTTCGGCGCATGAAAAAGCCCGGCGGAAGCCGGGCTTCGGTGTCGTCAGGCGAGGCGCCGAAAAAGACGGGGCGAATCAGTAACCCGGCAGATCGAAGCGGCTCGGCAGCGGCCAGCGAATGCCGGTAATGCCACCATCATTGCCATACTGCGGATACACCGACTGGGCGACATAGATGTAATTGAGGTCGCGCGCCGTGCCGGGCTTCACCACGGGGCCGGGATCGAGATAGGAGCGCGGCGGCAGCTTGCGAATAATGATGCGGTTGCTGTCCTGCGCCTGGGCAGGGGCCGTGGCGACGACGGCTGAGCCGGCGACAAGAGCGGCAAGGGCGAACAGGGCGACACGCATCTCAACCTCCAGGAAACGGTCGCGTCGCGCGGCGCGGACGGTCTCGTTCGGTACAACATTGCCCGGAACTTATCGTTCCGTCGAGATGATGAAAGTCCTAATTGCGCCGATCGGCGATGAAATATGCCGCTTCCACGAGAAGTGTGGCCGCGCTGCCAAAGCCGGCAAGGGCCGCTTCCGCCTCGCCAACCAGCCGCGCAAGCTCTGCCCGCGCCCCCTCAATGCCCAGCTTTCCGACCAATGTGGCCTTGCCGGCGGCGGCATCCTTGCCCACGGCCTTGCCCACCAGCCCCGCTTCGCCCTCGACATCGAGCAGGTCGTCGGCGATCTGGAAGGCGCGGCCGACGGCGCGGGCGTAGCGGTCCAGGCTGGCGCGCTCAGGGGGACTTGCCCGCCCCAGCAGCGCGCCGGCCTCGCAGGCCTGGCGCAGCAGCGCGCCGGTCTTCATCGCTTGCAACTCGATGATGGAATCGGCCGGCAGGTCGAGCGGGACGCCGTGCGCCACGCCTTTCGCGAATCGCCCCTCTGCGGCGAGGTCGAGCATCTGCCCGCCGATCATCCCTGCCACTCCCGCTGCGCGGGCCAGACTGGCGATGAGCGCGAGGCGCACCGCCGGATCCGTGTCGGTCGCGTCATCCGCCAGGATCTCGAAGGCGAGGGTCAGCAACCCGTCGCCCGCCAGAATCGCTGTGGCCTCATCATAGGCGCGGTGCACGGTCGGCCGGCCGCGCCGCATATCGTCATTGTCCATGGCGGGCAGGTCGTCATGCACCAGCGAGTAGCAGTGGATGCACTCCAGAGCCGCCGCTGCCGGCATCGCCGCATGCGAGGGGACACCGAACAGCGCCGCCGATTCGATCACTAGGAAGGGGCGCAGCCTTTTGCCGCCGGCGAGGGTCGCGTGCCGCATTGCCATCGCTAGCCGCTCGCCCGGAGCTCCGCTGCGGGCGATGGCGTCGTCGATATAGGCCGCGACGGAATCGGCGGTGGCGGCGAGTGCAACGGCGAGGGGAGGGCGGTTTTCGGCGGGGGGCATCGGACCGAGGGATCGTTCAAGAGGGGTAATGCGTTGCGTGCCCGAGGCGGGCGGTGGGGTCAAGCGAGGCGATTGCCGCAGCCCGTCCCGGTCGACCGGCGGAAGCGGGGCGGCTACAGTGCCCGGGGCGGGGAGAACGCATGGGTCGGGTGTGGAGCTGGGCGTGGAAGATCGCAGTCGTGGTGGTGGCGACACCGCTCGTGCTGGGTCTTCTCTATAATGTGCTGCCCGCGCCCTCCACGCTGATGCTCGGCCGCTGGGTCACCGGCCAGCGTGTGGAACGGGTGTGGCTGCCTCTCGACGAGATTTCGCCGACGCTCATCCGTTCCGTGCTGGCCTCGGAGGATGCGCGCTTCTGCTCCCATTCCGGCATCGACATGGTGGAACTGCAGGGGGTGATCGACGAATCGGACGGGCTCAACGCGCCGCGCGGAGCCTCCACCATCACCATGCAGCTCGCCAAGAACCTGTTCCTATGGAACGGCCGCAGCGTCATCCGCAAGGGGCTGGAACTGCCGCTGGCGCTGTATCTCAACGCGGTTATGACCAAGCACCGCCAGCTGGAGATCTACCTCAACATCGCCGAATGGGGGCCGGATGGGGAGTTCGGCGTCGAGGCCGGCGCGCAGCGGGCCTTCGGTCGCTCCGCCCGCGATCTGACGGCACGACAGGCGGCGCTGCTCGCGGTCATGCTGCCCAATCCGCACAACCGCAATGCCGGAAAGCCGGGACGAGGGCTGAACCGGCTGGCGGGAAACCTGCAGGCGCGCATCCCGCGCGAGGGGCCGGAGCTGACCTCCTGCCTCTAAGGTCGCGTGGCGCAGGAAGCGTGCGACAGAATTGCGTCAGCCCCTTTCGCTCGCGCGTATGAGTCTGTATAAGCCGCCACTCGAATTACGCACCATCCGGCGCGGCCCTTCCGACTGGGCGTGAGCCAGGCCGGGACAGGAGAAGACCATGGCAGTTCCGAAGAAGAAAACCAGCCCGTCGCGTCGCGGCATGCGCCGTTCCGCCGATGCCCTCGCCAAGCCGACCTATATCGAGGACAAGGATTCGGGCGAGCTGCGCCGTCCGCACCACCTCGACCTGAAGACCGGCATGTACAAGGGCCGTCAGGTGCTGAAGGTCAAGGCCGAGGCCTGATCGCCCCGGACCCGTGTCGATCTGTCTGAAGCCGGCCCTCGGGCCGGCTTTCGCGTGTTCGGCCGGCATTTGCCCCGCGTGGCGGTAACGATCCAGAAGCCTTGGTGCCGTATCCTTGTAGGGTCGCCACTGCTATCGTGCCGGCTGCCCTTATGAAGGGGGGAGCATCGGGCGCATCGAACGGAGAGCCTGTCGTGTCGCGTAAGTCTCGTCGCGGATCGCGCAGCGGCTTCGTTTGGATCGTGGCGCTGGCGCTGATCGCGCCTGTTCTGGCTGGTTGTGCCGCGCGTCCGGGGCCGGACGCGCTCTCCGTCATCGCCGACGAGGATGTCAGCATCAGCACCCACACGCTGCTGGTCGCCTCGGCCCGTGCCCGCGACCCACGGCCGGGCGTGTTCTACAGTGGTGAACGCACGCCGGAACTGAGCTTCGCCAAGGTTCAGGTCAGCGTTCCGCCCACTCACAAGTCCGGCATGGTGGAGGCGCCGACCAAGTCGCCGCCCAACCCCGCCACGGACATGGTGGTGCGCGAGGCGGTCTATCGCGAGACGCCGAAGGAATTCACCGCCGATCTCAAGAGCGAACTGGCGAAATACCCGGCCGGCAAGCGGCAGGCGGTGATTTTCGTTCATGGCTACAACACGCTGTTCTCCGAGGCGCTCTATCGCCTCACCCAGATGGCCGAGGATTCCAAGGCCACGGGCGTACCGGTGTTGTTTACCTGGGCCTCGCGCGGCGAAGTCGCCGACTATGTCTATGACAATAACAGTGCCACGGCGGCGCGCGACCGGCTGGAAGAGACGATCCGCCTCGTCTTCGACAGCGGCGCCGACCAGGTGAGCATCGTCGCGCATTCCATGGGCAATTGGGTGACGGTCGAGGCGCTGCGGCAGATCCAGATTTCCGGCAAGCGCCTGCCGGTGGAGAAGATCGGCAACATTGTGCTGGCCGCGCCGGACATCGATGTCGACGTGTTCAAGAGCCAGCTCAAGCGCTTCGGCAAGCCGCCCAAGCCCTTCATCGTCATCGTGTCGAGCGACGACAAGGCGCTGGCCTTCTCCAACTTCATCGCCGGCGACAAGCCGCGGCTCGGGGCCTACACCCAGGATACCGAACTGGTGGAACTGGGCGCCGTCGTCGTCGACATGTCGAAGGTGAAGTCGGTCGACGGCTATAACCACGCCAAGTTCGCCCAGCTGGCGGAGATGGCGCCGGAACTGCGCGGCCTGATTGCGCGCGCCGCGCAGGGCCAGTCGGCGCCGCCATCCAATGTCGAGGTGGCCGGCATCCGCTTCGTTGGGCTGGACCGTGTCCGCGCGGCGCAGGTGACCTCGGGGCTGTCCGTGGTGCAGGTGCCAGCGAATGGGGCGGTCACGGGCGATGCCGCCGTCGTTACGGCCAATTCCGTGGCGCAGCCCTGACCCGCAGGCGCTGGCGCCGAATCTCGGCTCGCTACTGCTAATGGTGCGGGAGGTCGCGCGCGTGACGTGGGGCGGCACCGCTCCGGCGCCGCCGGGCCGGCCGGGAGCCGGCTCGGTCGTTTCCCCGGTGGATCAGTCCTTCTTGCCGCCGTCGCCGAGCTTGTCGAGCCGCTTCTGCATATCCGCCACCTGTCGGCGCAGCTCGTCGAAATCGCCCGCCTGCGGAGCGGCCGGCGCTGCGGGTGCGGTGGGCGCCTCGTCGCGCCCGTTGGGCAGGAACATCTTGAAGGTGCGGTCGAACATTTCCATGTTGCGCCGCACCTGTTCTTCCAGCATGCCGAAGCCGCCTATACCTCCCATGCCGCCCATGCCGAGCGTCTTGGTGAAGTGTTCCCGCAGGTTGTTCTGTTCCTTGCTGAAATTCTCGATCGACATGTCGAGATAGCGTGGCACCAGCATCTGCATGCTGTCGCCATAGAAGCGGATGATCTGGCGAAGGAAATTGATCGGGAGCAGGTTCTGGCCTTTGCCTTCCTGCTCGAAGATGATCTGGGTCAATACGGAGTGAGTGATGTCGTCGGAAGTCTTAGCGTCGTAGACGACGAAGTCTTCGCCGTTCTTGACCATCTGCGCGAGGTCTTCGAGCGTTACATAGGTGCTCGTGCCGGTATTGTAGAGGCGGCGGTTCGCGTATTTCTTGATGGTGACGGGTTCGGTGGATTTTGCCATTGTGATCCAGTCGCCTTGATCGTTTCCCATTGAAAACTCTAGGACGTTTCCCGCCGCCCGGCTACAGGAATTGTGGCGCCCCACGGCGCGCGCGAAGGCAGGGTGCAGCGCACGCCTGACCTGACGTCAAGAATATCCGCCTGCCATTGACATGGATCACAGGTGGCCACCACGATGCTGTCACACCTAAATAACAAGGTGAGGCGCCGGCCGGGAGGCCGAGCCCGCATCCAGGAACGGTACCGGAGGACGTCATTCATGAAAGACGGCATCGTCATTGTCGGCGCTGCGCGCACGGCGGTCGGCGCGTTCAACGGGGCGCTCTCGTCGCTGCCCGCCCATGATCTGGGCAAGATCGCCATCGCCGCCGCGCTGGAGCGGGCTGGCGTGGCGCCGGGCGAGGTGAGTGAGACCATCATGGGCCAGATCCTCACCGCCGGCGCGGGGCAGAACCCGGCGCGCCAGGCCTCGGTGGCGGCCGGCATTCCGGTGGAAAGTCCGGCTTGGGGCGTCAACCAGCTCTGCGGCTCGGGCCTTCGCGCCGTTGCGCTTGGCTACCAGGCGATCCTCAATGGCGACAGCGACATCGTGGTCGCCGGCGGCCAGGAATCGATGAGCCAGGCGCCGCACTGCGCGCATCTGCGCAACGGCACCAAGATGGGCAGCCTTGAGATGGTCGATACCATGATCAAGGACGGCCTGTGGGACGCCTTTAACGGCTATCACATGGGCACGACAGCTGAGAACGTCGCCCGCCAGTGGCAGATCACCCGCGATGAGCAGGACAGCTTCGCCGTCCGTTCGCAGAACAAGGCTGAGGCGGCGCAGAAAGCGGGCCGCTTCAAGGACGAAATCGTCCCGGTGACCATCGCTTCGCGCAAGGGCGATATCGTCGTCGCCGATGACGAATACCCGCGCCACGGCGCTACCATCGAGGCGATGACCAAGCTGCGCCCCGCCTTCTCCAAGGATGGCACGGTCACCGCTGGCAACGCCTCCGGCATCAATGACGGCGCCGCCGCCGTGGTGCTGATGTCCGCCGCCCGGGCCGCGAGCGCGGGAAAGAAGCCGCTGGCGCGCATCGTCTCCTGGGCGCAGGCCGGCGTCGATCCCGCCATCATGGGGTCGGGCCCCATTCCCGCCTCTCGCCGCGCGCTGGAAAAGGCCGGCTGGAGCGCCGCCGATCTCGACCTGATCGAGGCCAATGAGGCTTTCGCGGCGCAGGCCTGCGCCGTGAACAAGGACCTGGGCTGGGATACCGACAAGGTGAACGTCAATGGCGGCGCCATCGCCATCGGGCACCCGATCGGCGCCTCGGGCGCCCGCATCCTCACCACGCTGCTCTACGAGATGGAGAAGCGCGACGCCAAAAAGGCGCTCGCCACGCTGTGCATCGGCGGCGGCATGGGCATCGCCATGTGCCTTCAGCGCGACTGAGGCGGACGGTCGCGGCGGGCATCGGCCGTGACTCCAACGAACCCGGCGGCAGGGGGGATAACGCCTTGCCGCCGTCACAAATCGACGTACAACCGTCGCGAGTTCCCTTGGGAAAGGGACGCCAGAGGGGGGAGACATGGCGCGAGTTGCATTGGTCACGGGCGGCACGCGCGGTATCGGCGCGGCCATCTGCGAAGCCTTGAAGGCGGCGGGCTATACGGTAGCGGCCAATTACGCCGGCAATGACGCGGCGGCGGCGGCGTTCACCGAGAAGACCGGCATTCCAGCCTTCAAATGGGACGTGTCCGACTTCGCGGCGTGCCAGGCGGGCATTGCCGAGGTGACGGAAAAGGTCGGCCCGATCGATGTGCTGGTGAACAATGCCGGCATCACCCGCGATGGCATGCTGCACAAGATGTCGCCGGAGAACTGGCACGCGGTGATCAACACCAACCTCACATCGGTGTTCAATATGTGCCGCAACGTGATCGACGGCATGCGCGATCGCAATTACGGCCGCATCGTCAATATTTCGTCGATCAATGGCCAGAAGGGCCAGATGGGCCAGACCAATTATTCCGCCGCCAAGGCCGGCGAGATCGGCTTCACCAAGGCGCTGGCGCAGGAAGTCGCGCGCAAGGGCATCACAGTCAACGCCATATGCCCCGGCTACATCGCCACCGAGATGGTGATGGCGGTGCCCCCGGACGTGCTGGCGAAGATCGTCGCCAACATCCCCGTCGGCCGGCTCGGCGAGGCCGAGGAGATCGCGCGCTGCGTGGTGTTCCTCGCCGCCGACGAGGCTGGCTTCATCACAGGCTCGACCCTCTCCGCCAATGGCGGCCAGCTGCTGAGTTGAGGCCGAACGCCGCCCGCTGCGACAGCGGGCGGCTTGATGCCCTTTAGCGTGTCTCGGTCTTGAGGACCTTGCCGGTTGCCGGGTCGATGTCGATCTCGATCTTGCGCTGGGAAGCGTTCATTCCCTCCACTTCCCACTTCCCGTCATCGAGCTCGATCTTGGTGACCTGGGCCACGCCATTGTCGCGGGCGATGCGCAGCGCCTCCTCGATGCCGGTGGCCG
Organism: Ancylobacter polymorphus; assembly: GCF_022836935.1. Taxonomy (NCBI): domain Bacteria; kingdom Pseudomonadati; phylum Pseudomonadota; class Alphaproteobacteria; order Hyphomicrobiales; family Xanthobacteraceae; genus Ancylobacter; species Ancylobacter polymorphus. The sequence goes on from NZ_CP083239.1 coordinate 2,317,824, forward strand.
GAGCCGGCGTCTGGGCAAAGGCCGGCACGGCGAAGAGCGCGGCAAGGGCGAGGGCCGGGGCGAGGGCACGAGCTAAGATCATCAGGGGGAACTCCTCCGAACAGGGGTGACGTTTGGTAATCGGCCCCCGCGCCGCAGGTTCCCGTGCGCGGTGCGATTCCCGGTCGGCGGCAGGCCGAAGACGACCCTTGGCGTGTGCGGCCGCACCGGTCATAAGGAGGGTCCGCACAGGTGTTTCCATGCCCTCTTCCGCTTCCACTCCCGCCCGCTCCCTGTCCCGCCGGACGGCCACGCTGATCGGCTTCAGCGCCATTCTCCTGTGGTCGACGCTGGCGCTGACGACCTCCTCCACCGGCGCGGTGCCGCCCTTCCTGCTCACCGCGCTCACCTTCGCCATTGGTGGGGCGGTGGGGCTGGTCACGGCGGTGGCGCGCGGCGTCGGCCTCGGCGTGCTGCGCCAGCCCTGGCCGGTGTGGCTGCACGGTGTGGGCGGGCTGTTCGGCTATCATTTCTTCTATTTCTCGGCGCTGAAGCTGGCCCCGCCGGCCGAGGCCGGCCTCATCGCCTATCTCTGGCCGCTGCTCATCGTGCTGATGTCCGCCTTCCTGCCGGGGGAAGGGCTGCGGCCGGCGCACATTATCGGCGCGCTTATGGGGCTTGCCGGCACGGTGGTGCTGCTCGGCGCCCGGGCGGGCGGCTTCGGCTTCGCGCCGGAATATGTGCCGGGCTATCTCGCGGCCGCGCTGTGCGCGGTGATCTGGTCGGTCTACTCGGTCGCCTCGCGCCGCTTCGCCAGCGTGCCGACCGAGGTGGTGGCCGGCTTCTGCCTCGCCACCGCCGCGCTCTCGGCGCTCTGCCATGTGCTGTTCGAGCCGTCCGTATGGCCGGCGGGGGCAGGGGAGTGGCTGGCCGTGGTGGCGCTCGGCATCGGGCCGGTCGGCATCGCCTTCTACACCTGGGACATCGGCATGAAGCGCGGCGACATCCGCCTGCTCGGCGTCATGTCCTATGCGGCGCCGGTGCTCTCCACCCTGCTGCTGGTGCTGGCGGGCTTTGCCGCGCTGAGCTGGTCTCTGGGGCTCGCCTGCGCGCTCATCGTTGGCGGTGCGGCGGTGGCGACACTGCTGGCGCGGCGCTGATCCCGGCTCAGCCCGGCGACCAGCCGGGCGCCGCCAGCTCGAAGCCGGCGAAATGGAAGCCGGGCGCCACGGTGCAGCCGACCAGCGTCCAGTCGCCGAGGCTGCGCGCGGATTGCCAGGCCGCGCGTGGGACGATGCGCTGCGGCTCCTCGCCCGCGTCGAGGCCCGGGCCGAGCCGATGCGGCACCACGGGCCCGGCATCGCCCGGCGCGATCGAGAGTTCGAGCGGCGCGCCCGCGTGCCAGTGCCACACCTCCACCGCATCCACCCGGTGCCAGTGCGAGACTTCCCCCGCCGCCAGCAGAAAATAGATGGCGGTGGAGGCCGAGCGCCCGTCCGGCGTCAGGTGGGAATCGCGGAAGGTCTCACGGTAATGCCCGCCCTCCGGATGGGGGACAAGGCCGAGATGGGCGACGATGTCGGCGGCGGAAAGCCCGTTCAGCCGCATCGCTCAGCCCCGGAAGCTGTTCTTCAGGCTGCGCAGCTCGGTGAACACCGCTCCCGGCTCGGCGCCAGGCAGGCCGATGTGGGCGGCGAGTTCGGGATCGTCGGCGCGCATGAAAGGATTGGTCGCCTTCTCCGCGCCGATGCTGGTCGGCAGGGTCGGCATGCCGGCGGCGCGCTGCGCCTCGATTTCCTTGAGCCGCGCGGCGATGGCGGCGTTTTCAGGGTCGACGCTCAATGCGAAACGGGCATTGGAAAGGGTGTATTCGTGCCCGCAATAGACCGCGATGTCGTCCGGCAGGGTGCGCAGCCGGGCGAGCGATTCCCACAACACGGGCGGATCGCACTCGAAGGGGCGGCCGCACCCCATGACGAACAGCGTGTCACCAGCGAACAGCAGGCGCTCCTCTTCAAACAGGAAGACGATGTGCCCCTTGGTGTGGCCCGGCGTCTCCATCACTCGCCCCACCAGCCCGCCGACGGCGACGGGATCGCCATCGACCACAGCGAAGTCGAGGCCGGGAATGGTGTCGCGCTCGGCGCGCGGGCCGATCACCGTCGCGCCGAAGCGTTCTTTCAGCGCCTCGACGCCGGCGATGTGATCGGTGTGGTGGTGGGTGACGAGAATATGGGTGAGCGTCCAGTCCTCGCGTTCCAGCGCGGCCAGAACGGGCGCCACCTCCGGCACGTCGATGACGGCGGTGGCCTCGGTCACAGGGTCGCGCAGCAGCACCGCGTAATTGTCGGCGAGGCAGGGGATGAGCCGCAGTTCGGCAGGCATGATGACCTCGAAGATGGGCGCTCGGGGAAGGGCGTGGCGCGAAGCCGCCGCCGGCACTCTAGCAGGCGCACATGGCGCGTCAGCGGCATTCCTGGGCGGCGCGGTCGATGGCCGCCGAGATGCCGCTGAGCGAATAGGTGTCGGTTGTGACATTGCCGCGCGCCGAGGTGCTCTTCACCACCACGTCCTTGCCCTTGCGCAGTGCATCCACCAGCCGCGCCTCTTCCGCGACGTTGCGCACCCACGCGCCCGTGCCGCGCGTATAGAGGTCGAAATTGTTTGTACCGATGGTCAGGGTGGCGTCCGTGCCTTCCTTGAGCGCGAAGCCCATGACCACGCTGACCTCGCCCTTCACATTCTCGGCAGTGCGGGTGGAGATGAAGAAATAGGCGGGATCGCGTTTCAGCCCTGCCGGCATGCGGGTCTTGGGCTGGGAGAGCGCGTAGCAAATCTTGCCGCTGCCACTGGTGTCGAGATAGACGCCCCAGTCACCCGACTGGGTGACGAGCTTCGGCGCACCCTGGGCATTGGCGCCGCCGATGCCGATCAATGCCATTGCCAGGCCGGCGAGTGCGGCGCGCACGGTGCGTCGTCCCATGGTCTGCATCCTCCGTATTCCAAAAGGCCGCCAGCGGCGGTTCCGCGTGATTCTCCGTCTCAGCGGCTCAGGGATATCCGCGCTGTTGGCGGCTGTGAACCCTTGGACCCCCGATCGGACGGCTTTGCTGCTCAATTGGCGAAAGGGCGGCGGCGAATTGATGGCAGAAGCGGCGCTCGCGGCAAAGATCGGCGCCGGTCGCGGCGCGGCGCGCCTTCAACGGGCGCGCAGCCGCGCCAGCGCGCTCTTGGCCGCCGTGCGGTGATCGGCGCCGATATGGCTGGCGAGCAGATTGAGCGCCGTCGCCAGCACCGCCGCGTCGTCGGTGAAACCGAGGCCGACAAAGACATCCGGGACCGCATCGGTGGGCAGCAGGAAATAGGCGAGCGCGCCGAACAGCAGCGCCCGCACCCGCGTCGGCGTCTGAGTGTCCAGCGCGCAATAATAGGCGGCGGCCGCGTCCTCGGCGAAGGGGATGCGCGAGAGCGCCCCCGCCAGCTTCGGCCAGAAGCCGGCGCGCACCCGGGCCTCGTCCGCCGCGCTGGCGCCGGAGAGCCCCTCGCGCTCCGTGCCGAGGGGGGCGGCATCGAGCAGGTCGGCATCAAGGGCAGGGTCGGCTCTTTGGCTCATCTCGGTCTCCGGACGACCCATGGCTGGGCCAGCAACCAAGACATGGTTGCCGGCTTTGCGTTTCGCAACGGGCGGGCCGTCACATCAGCGGATAGGCGGCTTCGACCCGATAGGGTCCACCCCCCACCGAATCGCGCGAGGAATAGAGCACGAAGCGCGAGACTTCGAACGTGCTGCTGCGGAAATAGCCGCGCAAGGCGAGATAATCCGCCACCTGCCGGGGCGCGGCGTCGCGCAGCCGGGCGAGGGTGACATGCGGGCGGAAATTGCGCCCTTCCGGCGGCAGGCCGATGCGCTTCATCGCCCGCTCATGCTCGGCCTGAAGCTCGTTCAGCGCCGGGTTGGCCTGCACGCCGGCGAAGATCGAGTGCGGCTTGTGATTGCCGAACTGGTCGACGCCCGACAAAGTGAGATCGAAGCCGAAGCGTTCGATTTCATCCAGCGCGGCGGCGGCGTCGCGGGCGACCACATGGTCGACATCGCCGATGAAGCGCAGCGTGACGTGGTAATATTCCGGGCTGATCCAGCGGGCGCCGGGAAGACCGCCGCGCAGCATGGACAGGTGTTCGGCGATATCGGCCGGAATTTCGAGGGCGGTGAAGAGCCGCGGCATGACCCCCTCCTGGTGGTTTCGGCAGGGAACCCGCCAGCCATTGAGACGGATTCGTAAGCCGAGGAAAAGCTAAAATTGCGACAGGCAAAACACGGGCCGCCGGAGTCCCCGCTCGCGGCTGACGTGGGCGCCCGGAGCCGATATGGTGAGGCATGATGAGCGAATCGACCGACGACGCCGACCTTTTCACCGCGGCTGACGAGGCGCCGAAGTCTCTCAGCTTCGCCAGCATTCAGGCGCTCTACCGTTACCCCGTGAAAGGGCTGACGCCGGAGCGTCTCGATCTGGTCGAGCTTGAGGCGGGCGGGTACTTTCCCGGCGACCGGCTTTACGCCATCGAGAACGGCCCCTCCGGCTTCATCCCGGAAGCGCCGGCCTTCCAGCCCAAGATCAAGTTCCTGATGCTCATGCGCAATGAGCGGCTCGCGGCGCTTGAGGCGCGCTATGACGACGCGGCGGCGGAACTGGTCATCCATCTCGACGGCGACGAGGTGGCGCGCGGCCGGCTCGACACGGCGGAAGGGCGCGAGGCGATCGAGGCGTTCTTCCAGCGCTATTCGCGCTACGAGCTGCGCGGCGCGCCGCGCGTGCTGGCGGCACCGCCGGCCTTTCGCTTCGTCGACACCACCGAGGGCTATGTGTCGCTGATCAATCTGGCGAGTTGCCGGGCGCTGGGCGAGATCATCGGCCGGCCGGTGGATCCGCTGCGCTTCCGCGGCAATCTCTATCTCGACGGCATGGAGCCGTGGGAGGAGTTCGACCTTGTCGGCCATACGATCGAGGTCGGCAGCCAGGTGCGGCTCAAGATCACCCAGCGCATTTTCCGCTGCGCCGCCACCAATGTCGATCCGGTGACGGCCAAACGCGACATGGATGTGCCGGGCACGCTGATGCGGACCTTTGGCCATACCGACTGCGGCATCTTCGCCGAGATCGAGCAGGGTGGGCTCATCGCCGAGGGCGATTCCGTCCGCATCACAGTCTGAACGTCTCGGGGCCGCACAAAGGCGCTCCCGCAACGAAAAAGGCCCGGCACGCGCCGGGCCTTTTCATTTGGGGCTAACTCACTCCGCTACTTCCGCCGGGGCGGTGTCGGCGCCTTCGCCTTCACCTTCCGCATCGGCGCGGCGATAGCGGCGGCGGCGGGTGCGCGGCGCACGGGCCTCGCTGTCCTCGGTCGGGGCTTCCTCGGGCGCCGGCACGGCGGCCGCCTTGGCAGCACGGCTGCGGCCGGGTGCCTTCGGGGCCGGCGCCGCAGGGGCGGCTGCCTCTGCGGGCGCAGGCTCAGCCGCCGGCTGAGACACGGGCACGGCGGCCGGGATCGGGGCTTCGGTGGCCTTGGCCTCCGTTGCTTCCGCCGGCGCCTCGTTCCGGCGCGGTGCGGCTGGGGTCACCGGGACGGCGCCGCCGCTCTGGGTGATGAAGGCCGGCAGGCCGATCTCGGCTTCCACATCCGGCCCGAGGCGCGGCTGCGGCTGCTGGGCGGGGTCGCGATAGCCGCCCTCGCCACCCTCGCGGGGCGCGCGGTTGTCGCGATTGTCACGGTAGGGGCGGTTGTCGCGCGACCAGCGGCCCTCACGGCCCTCATTGCGCTCCGGACGGTCGCCCCGGTCACGATCCTGCCCGCGCTCGGCGTGGCGGTCCTGGTTCCGATCCTGGCCGCGGTCCTGATTGCGATCCTGGTTCCGGTCCTGATAGCGGTCGGCACCGCGCTCGCGATTGTCGCGCCGATTGTCGCGGTCACGCGGGAAATCGCGCTGGCCGTCCCGCTGGCCGCCTTCACGGTGCCCGTTCTCGCGGTAGCCGTTCTCGCGCGGCGCCTGCGGCTCGCGAACCTGATAGAGCTGCGGCGGCTCCGCGCCGCCCTCGTCCATCTCGTCGTCGAAATCGTCGTCGTCGTTGCGCTGATAGGGCTGACCCTGCACCCCGAACTGCGCCTGAGCGGCGGCGATGATGCGGAAATAGTGCTCGGCGTGCTGCAGATAGTTCTCGGCGGCCACGTGATCGCCGGAGGCCTGCGCGTCGCGGGCGAGCTGCTGGTACTTCTCGACGACGTGCTGCGCCGTGCCGCGCACCTTCACGTCCGGGCCGTTCGACTCGTAAACGCGGGTAAGCGGATTCTGGCTGCGCCGATTGCCGTTGTTGCGGCCGCGCGTACGCTTCTGCTGATTGTTATTTCGCATCGAGCTGGTCTCTGGTGCCCCACAATGCCGGACGGCAGTGCCGTTCGGTGCCACACGGGCGGGTCAATCACACGGTGTCCGCTGTGCCGTTGCTTCGGCCTCAACCATCATCAACGGCACGGCGGCAAATCTCGCCGTCAGCCGGGGAAAAGCTGCCGCAGGCCGGGACCCCAGAGGGGCTCCAGTCATGCCGCAGGTCGACCTCGACCATCGGGCTTCTTCCATGGGAGCGCATCTCGACGATGCATCGTCGCCGGCCATGCCGACGACACTCCGTCCGAACCGCATTTCTCCGGCCCGGACCCGGCGCGCGCACGAATGCGCTGCGGCCGACCCCATGTTTCATCGCGCAACCGAAGCCACGCCGATAAACTCTTGGAGCGTTCGCCCCTTAATGAAACAGGTCGCATCCAGGCTCTTCGCAAAGCGCTGAACGCCACTGCCAGCGACGAGCACGGCTACCCGAACGAATGAGCGGCCGGCGTTCCAATCACCAAAAGGCAGTTGATGTCTCAGGACGATTCCTGCGAAAGACACTAATCGGTTCGGGAACGTGTTCCAAGCCCTTTTTTGCGGCGCCTTCTGCGCAATCAAGCCTTTCGGGCGATGATCGCGCGGGCGATTCCGGCGAGATCGGCGCGCGCCGGGCCTTGGACGGTGAGGCCGGCGGCGGTCAGCAGACCTGCCACCTGCCGCTCCTGCCCGATGCCCAGTTCCAGCACCGCATAGCCGCCCGCAACCAGCAGGCCGGGCAGCGCGAGAGTGAGGGCGCGGTAGGCATCGAGCCCCTGCGGCCCTCCGTCGAGCGCGAGCAGCGGGTCGTGCGTCCGAACCTCCCGTTGCAGCGCCGGAATATCGGTGCTGGGAATGTATGGCGGATTGGAGACCACGAGATCGAAGCCACCGACGAGCGCCTCCCCCCAGTGCCCCACCAGCACCGCCGCGCGCGTCGCAAATTCAAGCGCCGCAAGGTTTGCGCGCGCCTGCCGGGCGGCGCCCGGCGCGAGGTCGACCCCCACGCCAAAAGCGGTGGGATACTCGCTCAGCAGCGCCGCGAGCAGGGCGCCGCTGCCGGTGCCGAGATCGAGCAATCGCAGCGGCGCGGTACGGTCTGGGAACAGCGACAGCGCCACCTCCACCAGCGTTTCCGTCTCCGGGCGGGGCACCAGCGTTTCGGGGCTGAGGGAGAAGTCGAGGCTCCAGAACTCCCGCCGCCCGGTCAGCCGGGCCAGTGGTTCGCCCCGGGTACGGCGTTCCGCGAGAGCGCGAAGGCGGGTCGCATCGTCTTCCGCGACTTCCTGTTCCCCCCGTGTCACGAGGTCGAGATCGGTGAGGCCGAGGCCGCCCCGGAGCAGGGCGCGGGCCTCGCGCTCGGGCGCCTCCATCCCGCTTTCGGCGAAGGCTGCGGCAAAGGCGCGCAGAAGGGCGGTGCGCGTGGTCACCGCTCGCCCCAGCCGGCGCTTTCGGCTTCCGCCAGCAGCGCGGCCTGATATTCCGTCGTCAGCGCATCGACCAGTTCGCCCAGCGCGTCGCCGGCGAGGATTTCCGGCAGCTTGTGGAGGGTGAGGCCGATGCGGTGATCGGTGACGCGCCCCTGCGGGAAATTATAGGTGCGGATACGCTCGGAGCGGTCGCCGGAGCCGACCTGCACCTTGCGCTCGCTGGCGCGGGCGCTGTCGCGCTTCTCACGCTCGGCCTCATAGATCTTCGCCCGCAGCATGCCCATGGCGCGCGCCTTGTTCTTGTGCTGCGAGCGCTCGTCCTGCACCGCGACGACGGTGCCGGTGGGAATGTGGGTGATGCGCACCGCGCTTTCGGTTTTGTTGACGTGTTGGCCGCCGGCACCGGAAGCGCGGAACACATCGATGCGCAGGTCGGATTCGTTGATCTCGATATCGACATCCTCCACCTCCGGCAGCACCGCGACGGTGGCGGCGGAGGTGTGGATGCGGCCCGAGGCCTCGGTGTCCGGCACGCGCTGCACGCGGTGGACGCCCGATTCGAATTTCAACTTGGCGTAAGCGCCGGAGCCGTGCAGGCCGGCGACGATTTCCTTGAAGCCGCCGGCCGTGCCCTCGGTCATCGACAGCACCTCGACCGACCAGCCATTCAGGCCGGCGAAGCGCTCATACATGCGAAAAAGGTCGCCGGCGAACAGGGCCGCCTCGTCGCCGCCGGTGCCGGCGCGCACTTCCAGAATGACGCCGCGCTCGTCCATCGCGTCCTTGGGCAGCAGCGCAAGCCGCACCGCGTGGGAGAGGGTCTCGACCTCCTCCTCCAGCGTCTCCGCCTCTTCCTGCGCCATCGCCGCCATCTCGCGGTCGCCCGCCGCCTCGGTGGCGAGGCTGCGCGCCTCGGTGAGCTGACGCTCGGCGCGGCGGAGCGCCTTCACGCTCTCGACCAGCGGCGAGAGGTCAGCGAATTCGCGCGACAGGCGCACATAGGTCTCCGCCTCCGGGCTGGCGGAGAGGGCGTGCTCGATCTCGGCATGGCGCGCGAGGAGCTGGTCGAGGCGGGCATCGGGCAGGGCGGTCACGCGGCGGCACTCACAGCGGCAGGCCGGCCTTCTCGGCGAAGGCGGCGAGCTGCGGACGCAGCGACGCCACCTCGCCGCGCGTGCCGAGCAGCGGTTCGACAAAGGCGGAAGCGGCGGTCAGGTCGAGTTCGAGCAGCATCGCCTTGACCGGGCCATAGGACGCCGGGGAAACAGACAATTTGCGGTAGCCGATGGCGGCGAGGGCCAGCGCTTCCAGCGGGCGCGAGGCCAGTTCGCCGCAGAGCGTGACCGGCTTGCCGTATTCCGCCGCCTTGTCGATGATCAGCTTGAGCGCCCGCAAAGCCGAGGGGGCAAGCGGATCGAAGCGGTCGGCGACGCGGGCATTGCCGCGATCGGCGGCATAGAGGAACTGCACGAGGTCGTTGGAGCCCACCGAGGCGAAATCCACCCGGCTGAACAGCTGGTCGAGCTGGAACAACAGCGCCGGCACTTCCAGCATCACCCCGACCAGCACCCGCTCGGGCAAGCCGTGGCCGTGCCGGCGCAGATGGGTGAGCTCGCGCTCGACGATGTGGTGGGCGCGGTCATATTCCTCGACCGCCGACACCATGGGGAAGATGAGGCGTAGCTCGCGCCCGGTGGCGGCGCGCAGCAGGGCACGAATCTGGCTGCGCAGCAGGCCGGGCCGGTCGAGGCCGAGGCGAATCGCCCGCCAGCCCAGCGCCGGATTCTCTTCCTCGATCGCCCGCATATAGGGCAGCACCTTGTCGCCGCCGATGTCGAGAGTGCGGAACACCACGGGCCGCTCTCCTGCCGCGTCCAGCACCGAGCGATAGAGCTTCAGCTGCTCATTCGTGCGCGGGAAGGCGGAGGCGATCATGAACTGCAGTTCGGTGCGGAACAGGCCGATGCCGGTGGCGCCGGTCTCGGCGATATGCGGCAGGTCGACCAGCAGGCCGGCATTGAGGTGCAGTTCGATCGGCGTGCCGTCCTTGGTGACGGTCGGCACGTCGCGCAGGGCGGCGTAGCGCTCCAGCCGCTTGGCCCGGAACCGCACCTTGTCGACATAGGCGTTCTCGACATCGGCGGGCGGGCGGATATGCACCTCGCCCGAGACGCCGTCGACGATCACCGCGTCGCCGGCATCGACCTGGCCGACGACATTCTCCATATGGCCCACGGCGGCGATGCCGAGCGCCCGCGCCACGATGGTGAGGTGGCTGGTCGCCGCGCCTTCTTCCAGCACCAGGCCGCGAATGCGGGTGCGGTCATAGTCGAGCAGCGCCGCCGGGCTCATATTGCGGGCGACGATGACGGCATTGTCCGGCAGCTTGGTGTGCTCGGAACCGGCGGCACGGCCGGTGAGCTGGCGCAGCAGCCGATTGGCGAGATCGTCGAGATCGTGCATCCGCTCGCGCAGATAGGGGTCGGTCATGCGCAGCATGCGGGCGCGGGTGTCGGACTGCACGCGCTCCACCGCGCCCTCGGCGGTGAGGCCGGTCATGACCGCCTCGCGCATGCGGCCGATCCAGCCGCGATCATGCGCAAACATGCGGTAGGCTTCGAGAATTTCGCGGTGCTCGCCGACGCGGGCGACGCCCTCATCCTCCAGCATGATGTCGATGGAAGCGCGCAGCGTCTCGACCGCGCCGTCGAGCCGCTTCAATTCGCCGGGCAGATCGTCGGCGATGACCTTGGTGACCTCGATGCGCGGCTCGTGCAGCACCACATGGCCGAGGCCGATGCCTTCCGACAGCGCCAGCCCCTTGAGGTGCAGCGGCCGGCGCGCCGCCGGCTCGGCGCCGGGCAGCGCCATGGCGGTGAGCTCGCCCGAGGCGATGATCTCGGCCAACACCATGGCCGTGGTCTGCAGCGCCTCGATCTCCTCCTCGGTATAGGAGCGGTGGGCGCGGTTCTGCACCACCAGCACGCCGAGCGTGTTGCCGGCGCGCAGGATCGGCACGCCGAGGAAGGAGTGGTAGATTTCTTCGCCCGTTTCCGGCCGATAGGAGAAGGCCGGGTGCGCCTGGGCGTTGGAGAGGCTGATCGGCTCGGCCTCGCGCGCCACCGTGCCGACGAGGCCCTCATCGATCCGCATCACCGTGAGATGCACGGCGGTGCGGTTCAGGCCTTCGGTGGCGTAGAGCTCGAGCGTGCCGTCGACGCGCAGCACATAGACCGAGCACACCTCGGCCACCATGTTGGCCGCGATCAGTACCACGATCTTGTCGAGGCGGTCCTGCGCGCTCACCGGCTCCGCCATGACCTCGCGGAGACGCCTCAAAAGCACGCGCGGGCCGCCGAGCGCGCCACGCATGGGCCGTCCTCGGTTTCCGGGAGCCGCTATCCCGGAGCGTCACTTAAGACGGCGCGACTCGCGCCGCGCCGTTGCCTGACTTCAGGCGTCTAGCCCGTATACCGAATGCAGCGTTCGCACGGCAAGCTCGGTATAGGCGGCGTCGATCAGCACCGAGATCTTGATCTCGGAGGTGGAGATGGCGCGGATGTTGATTCCGCGCTCGGAAAGCGCCTTGAAGGCCCGTGCCGCGACGCCGGCATGGCTGCGCATGCCGATACCGATGATCGAGACCTTCACCACGTCAGTGGCGCCCTCGATGCTCTGGAAGCCGATCTGGTCGCGTACCACGGCAAGGGCCGCCTTGGCGCGCTCGAAATCGGTGCTCGGCACAGTGAAGGTGATGTCGGTGAAGCCCTCGGCCGAGATGTTCTGGACGATCATGTCGACATTGATGTTCGCATCCGCGAGCGGCACGAACACATTGGCCGCGATGCCAGGCTGGTCCGGCACATGGCGAATGCTGACCTGGGCTTCGTCCCGGGCGAAGGCGATGCCGGTGACGACTTCACTCTCCACGATTTCCTCCTCGTCGCAAATCAGGGTGCCGGGCGGGTCGCCGGCGGTCTTGAGTTCCGGGGCGTCCGGATCGGTGAAGCTGGAGCGCACGAAGGTGCGCACCTTGTGTACCATGGCGAGCTCGACCGAGCGCACCTGAAGCACCTTGGCGCCGAGCGACGCCATTTCCAGCATTTCCTCGAAGGCCACCTTCTCCAGCCGCCGCGCCTTCGGCACGATGCGCGGATCGGTGGTGTAGACGCCGTCGACATCCGTGTAGATGTCGCAGCGGTCGGCCTTGATGCCGGCGGCGACTGCCACGGCGCTGGTGTCCGAGCCGCCGCGCCCGAGCGTGGTGAGGCGGCCGGTCGGCAGGTGGATGCCCTGGAAGCCGGCGATGACCGCGACCTCACCCTGGGCGAAACGGTTGATGATCTCCTCGCCGTTTACGTCGAGGATGCGGGCGGCGCCATGGGCGTCGTCGGTCGAAATCGGCAGCTGCCAGCCGAGCCAGGAGCGGGCCGGAATGCCCATGTCCTGCAGCACGATGGCCAGCAGGCCGGAGGTCACCTGCTCGCCCGAAGCGACGATGGCGTCATATTCGCGCGCGTCGTGCAGCACGGCCGCCTCGCGGCACCAGGCGACCAACTCATTGGTCTTGCCGGACATGGCGGAGACGACGACGGCGACCTGATGGCCGGCCTCCACTTCCCGTTTGACGTGCCGCGCAACGATGCGAATGCGCTCAATGTTGGCGACCGAGGTGCCGCCGAACTTCATCACCAGACGTGCCATTGCGGGAAACCGTACCGTGTTCTTCTGTGGGGCCGGGCGGGAGGAGGTGGGCTCCCGGCCCAAAAGGCGCGTATACATATCCACCTCGCGCCGCGCCCGCAACGGCAGCGCGCGAGCTTGGAATCCCTCTCGGCACGGCCGGGCGAAGATGAGGCGCCGATGACCGCAACCGCCACCACCGTCGATCCCCGTGAAGTCGAGCGCTTCGCCGCGCTCGCCGCCGAATGGTGGAATCCACGCGGCAAGATGCGGGTGCTGCACAAGTTCAATCCCGTCCGGCTCGCCTATCTGCGCGAGACGATCATCGCGCATTTCGGCCGCGATCCCCGCGCCATCCGCCCGCTGGAAGGGCTGCGCCTGCTCGATATCGGCTGCGGTGGCGGGCTGCTGAGCGAGCCGCTGGCGCGCATGGGCGCCGATGTCACCGGCATCGATCCCGCCGAGCGCAATGTCCGCATCGCCGCGCTGCATGCGGAGGAAAGCGGCGTTCCCGTCGATTACCGCGCCACCACGGCCGAGGCGCTGGCCGATGCGGGCGAGCGATTCGACGTGGTCATGGCGATGGAGGTGGTGGAGCACGTGGCCGATGTCGACCTGTTCCTCGCCCGCGCCGCTGAGATGGTAAAGCCGGGCGGTCTCCTGGTCGCGGCGACGCTGAACCGCACCAAGCGCGCCTTCGCCCTCGCCATTGTCGGCGCCGAATATGTGCTGGGCTGGCTTCCCAAGGGCACCCATGACTGGCAGCGCTTTGTCACGCCGGAGGAATTGCAGGCGGCGCTGGAAGCGGGCGGCCTGCGGGTGATCGAGCGCGAGGGCGTCGTGTTCAACCCGCTGGCGGATGAGTGGCGGCGCTCGGGCGATCTTTCCGTCAACTACATGATGGTGGCGGAGCGCCCCGCCGCGTCCTAGTCTCGCTGACCGGCGAAGATCGCGCCGTGCCGTCGGAACCGTTCCGGCGGCCGGCCGTTTCCGGTGCGATGCCACCGCCGGTAGATCTCCATGCGCACCTCCACCTCCGCCGTGCTGCTCTCCCCGCTCGCGGCGCTTGCCGCGCTGAACCTCTTCCTCGCCGATGTGCGCGACGGGCTCGGTCCGTTTCTCGGCGTGTTCCTGCAGGAAAAAGGCTGGGGACCGGCGGAGATCGGACTGGTGATGACGCTGGGCGGCCTTGTCGGCATGGCGGCGACCATGCCGATGGGAGCCCTCGTCGATGCCAGCCGCGCCAAGCGGGCGATCATCGTCATCGGCTCGGCGGCCATCCTCGCGGCATCGCTGACCATCCTCGCCATTCCCCAATTCGTAGCGGTGGCGGCGGCGCAGGCGGTGAACGGCGTCGCCGCTGCCGCGCTGCTTCCGGCCATTGCCGGACTCACCCTCGGTCTCGTCGGTCCGGCGGGCTTCGACCGCCAGCTCGGCCGCAACGAGGCGTTCAACCATGCCGGCAACATCCTCGCCGCCGTGCTGGCGGGCGTGCTCGGCTGGTGGTTCGGCCTGCCGGCGGTGTTCGCGCTGCTGGGCGCGATGGCGCTGCTCGGCGCGCTGTCGGCCCTCGCCATCCCGGCCGCAGCCATCGACCACGAGGCGGCGCGCGGCGGCAGCGGCGCGGCGGTGGGGGAGGGGCATGAGAGTATCGGCAAGCTGTTGCGGGAACCGGCGCTGGTGACGGCGGCCATCACCTTTGGCCTGTTTCATCTCGGCAATGCGGCGATGCTGCCGCTGTTCGGGCAGGCGATGGTGGCAACCGCAGGCGCCGACCCGAGCGGTCTCACCGCCGCGACCGTGGTGGTGGCGCAGGGCACGATGATCCCGATGGCGCTGGTCGCGGCGTGGCTGGGCCAGCGCAGCGGCTATCGGCTCGTGCTGCTGCTCGCCCTGGCGGCGCTGCCGATCCGGGGTGTCATCGCTGCGGCGGCGGTGCATTACGGGGCCGCCTGGGCGTTGATTCCGGTGCAGATGCTCGACGGTGTCGGCGCCGGCCTGCTGGGCGTCGCGACGCCGGGCCTTGTGGCCCGCATTCTCGCCGGATCGGGGCGGTTCAATCTTGGCCTCGGCTTCGCCATGACGGCGCAGGGCATCGGCGCTTCGCTCTCCACCCTGCTGGGCGGGGTGGTGGCGCAGCGGCTCGGCTACCCCGCGGCCTTCCTCGTCTTGGGCGGCGTGGCAGTGCTGGCGGCGGGCGCTTATCTGATCGGTGGCTGCCCCGGCGGCACCGCGCCGAGGCGTCCCGTCGCAGGGCCCGGCACAGCGGCGGCAGCGGCCTGAGCAAAATCCGCGTTTGATCCGGCGCAACGCCCTTCCGTTGCCGTTTCGCCACACTACATGAGGACGGACGGATTGCCGCAACGGGGTCCGTTACGGCGGCCGGGATACGGGCGCCGTCGTCCCGAATGACCGTTCGCGCCTTCATGGGCGGACGGGGGGCCAGGAGGCAACGCGAAATGAATTTCGAAATCTACACCGAGCGCGCGCGCGGATTCGTCCAGTCCGCCCAGTCGCTTGCCCTGCGTGAGGGCAACCAGCAATTCACTCCCGAGCACCTGCTGAAGGTTCTGCTCGACGATCCGGAAGGTCTCTGCGCCGGGCTGATCACCCGCACCGGCGGCGATCCCCGTATCGTGCTCGCCGATACCGAGGCGGCGCTGAACAAGCTGCCCAAGGTGCAGGGCTCCGGCGCCGGCCAGGTCTATCTCGCGCCCGCCATGGCGCGTGTCTTCGAGGCCGCCGAGCAGGCGGCGAAGAAGGCCGGCGACGGCTACGTCACCGTCGAGCGGCTGCTGCTCGCGCTGGCGCTTGAGAAGGACAGCGAGGCGGGCAAGATCCTCGCCAAGGCCGGCGCCACGCCGCAGAAGATCAACACCGCCATCGAGGCGCTGCGCAAGGGCCGCACGGCTGACAGCGCCACGGCGGAGAACGCCTATGACGCGCTGAAGAAGTACGCCCGCGACCTCACCGAGGCGGCGCGCGAAGGCAAGCTCGACCCGGTGATCGGCCGCGACGAGGAAATCCGTCGCACCATCCAGGTTCTGTCCCGCCGCACCAAGAACAACCCGGTACTGATCGGCGAGCCCGGCGTCGGCAAGACGGCGATCGTCGAGGGGCTCGCCCTGCGTATTGTCGATGGCGACGTGCCGGAGAGCCTGAAGGACAAGCAGCTGCTTGCCCTCGACATGGGCGCACTGATTGCTGGCGCCAAGTATCGCGGCGAGTTCGAGGAGCGGCTGAAGAGCGTGCTCTCCGAGGTCGAGGCGGCCGAAGGCGGCATCATCCTGTTCATCGACGAGATGCACACGCTGGTCGGCGCCGGTAAGACGGATGGCGCGATGGACGCCTCGAACCTGCTCAAGCCGGCGCTGGCGCGCGGCGAGCTGCACTGCGTCGGCGCGACCACGCTCGACGAATACCGCAAGCATGTGGAGAAGGACGCGGCGCTGGCCCGTCGCTTCCAGCCCGTCTTCGTCTCCGAGCCGACGGTGGAGGACACGGTGTCCATCCTGCGCGGCATCAAGGAGAAGTACGAGCTGCACCACGGTGTGCGCATCACCGATTCGGCGCTGGTGGCGGCGGCGACGCTGTCCAACCGCTACATCACCGACCGTTTCCTGCCCGACAAGGCGATCGACCTCGTCGACGAGGCGGCCTCGCGCCTGCGCATGCAGGTCGATTCCAAGCCCGAGGAACTCGACAATATCGACCGTGAGATCGTGCGCCTGCGCATCGAGCAGGAAGCGCTGAAGAAGGAGAGCGACGCTGCTTCCAAGGACCGGCTGAAGAAGTTGGAGAAGGAGCTCGCCAATCTGGAGGAGCAATCCGCCTCCATCACCTCGCGCTGGAAGGCGGAGAAGGAGAAGCTCGGCGATGCGCAGAAGATCAAGAGCGATCTTGAGAAGGCCCGCGCCGATCTCGCCATCGCCCAGCGCTCGGGCGAGTACCAGAAGGCGGGCGAGCTGGCCTATGGCACCATTCCGGCGCTGGAGAAGAAGCTCGCCGCCATTGAGGCGAAGGACACCGCTGCCGAGGTGAAGGCTGGCGCGATGGTGGAAGAGGCGGTGACGCCCGACCACATCGCCGGCGTCGTCTCGCGCTGGACCGGCGTTCCCGTCGACAAGATGCTGGAAGGCGAAAAGGAGAAGCTGCTGCGCATGGAGGACATGCTCAGTAAGCGCGTCGTCGGCCAGAAGGAGGCGGTGGAAGCCGTCTCGACTGCGGTCCGTCGCGCACGGGCGGGGCTTCAGGACCCGCACCGGCCGATCGGTTCCTTCATCTTTCTTGGCCCCACCGGCGTCGGCAAGACCGAGCTGACCAAGGCGCTGGCCTCGTTCCTGTTCGACGACGATACCGCGCTCGTGCGTCTCGACATGTCGGAATATATGGAGAAGCACTCGGTCGCCCGGCTCATCGGCGCGCCTCCCGGCTATGTCGGATATGAGGAGGGCGGCGCGCTCACCGAGGCGGTGCGGCGCCGGCCCTATCAGGTCGTGCTGTTCGACGAGATCGAGAAGGCGCATCCGGATGTGTTCAACGTCCTCCTGCAGGTGCTCGACGACGGGCGCCTGACGGACGGGCAGGGCCGCACGGTCGACTTCCGCAACACGCTGATCATCATGACCTCGAATCTCGGGGCCGAATATCTGGTGAACCAGCCCGACGGGCAGGACAGCGAGGCGGTGCGCGAGGAGGTGATGGGCGTGGTGCGTGCGCATTTCCGCCCGGAATTCCTCAACCGCGTCGACGAGATTGTCCTCTTCCACCGGCTGCGGCGGGAGCAGATGGGCGCCATCGTCGATATCCAGGCCAAGCGGCTGGAGAAGCTGCTGGAAGAGCGCAAGATCGCGCTGGAGATCACCCCCGAGGCGCGGGACTTCCTCGCCGACAAGGGCTACGACCCGGCCTATGGCGCGCGTCCCCTCAAGCGGGTGATGCAGAAGCTGCTGCAGGATCCGCTGGCCGGCCGCATCCTCGCCGGCACGGTGAAGGATGGCGATGTCGTCCGGGTCGAGCGCGGGGCGAACGAACTTCTGTTCGACACCCGCCCGCGCAATGTGGACGAAGCGGCCTGACCAGGCCCGCAGCATCTACCATGCGCTCGTGATATCGAAGGGCCCTCTTGCGGGGGCCCTTCTTTCATGAGGGGAGGGCTGAGAATGCCGATGCCGATGGAACTGCAGCACGCCTCCGACGATTTCGAGCGTTTCCTCGCCGATGCCCGCGATTTCTCGGGGCTTGCCACCCGCAACCAGACCTACACCATGGTTGAAGGCGTGCTGCTGACCTTCCGCCGCCGGCTGGAGGTACAGCAGGCGCTTCGCTTCGCCGATGTGCTACCGCCGCTCCTGCGCGCGATCTTCGTCTCGCGTTGGGATGTCGCGGAGCCGGTGCGGCCCTTCGCCGACCGGGCGACGCTGACGCGTGAGGTGCAGGCTCTGCGGCAGCACCATAATTTCGCGCCCGACAGTTGCCTGTCCGATGTCGCCCGGGCGCTGCGCCGTCATGTCGATACAGAAGCGTTCGACCGGGTAGTGGCCACGTTGCCGGAGGGCGCGGCGGATTATTGGAAGGTGTAAAGCGAGGTGCGCCGGCCAAGCCGCGCCAAGCAAGCAAAAGGGCGCCGTCGGGCGCCCTTTTTTATGAGATTGCAGCGGCAGGACGGGGGCTCAACCCCGCCCCAGCAGCGCGTCGAGTTCGGGACGGAAGGCGCCGGAGATTTCCGGATTGTCCAGCGCATAGGCCACATTGGCCATGAGGAAGCCGAGCTTCGAGCCGCAATCATAGATCGCGCCGTCGAAAGTGACGCTGTAGAAATCCTGCGTCTGGGCCAGCTTCAGCATCGAGTCGGTCAGCTGAATTTCGTTGCCGGCGCCGCGCTCCTGGGTGGCGAGGAGATCGAAGATTTCCGGCTGGAGGATGTAGCGGCCGGAAATTGCGAGGTTGGAGGGAGCAACCTCCTTCTTCGGCTTCTCGACCATGCGGGCGATCTTGTGCACGCCGTCGGCCATCTCCTCGCCGAGGCCGACAATGCCGTATTGGTCGGTCTGCTCGGGCGGCACCTCATATACCGCGATGTGGTTGCCGCCGCCGGTGCGGGCATAGGCCTGCACCATCTGGCCGAGGCAGCCTTTGCCGTTAGCCGGCTTGTGCAGCATGTCCGGCAGCAGCAGCGCGAAGGGCTCGTTGCCGATGATGTCGCGGGCACACCACACCGCGTGACCCAGGCCGAGCGGGAGCTGCTGGCGGGTGAAGCTGGTGGCGCCGGGACCCATGGTTTCCTCGCGCAGCATCGCCAGCATCTGGGTCTTGCCGCGCTCGTTCAACGTGTCTTCAAGCTCATATTGGCGGTCGAAATGGTCCTCGATCACACCCTTGTTGCGGCCGGTGACGAAGACGATGTGCTCGATGCCGGCGGCGCGCGCCTCGTCCACCACATGCTGCACGACGGGACGATCCACCACGGTGAGCATTTCCTTCGGCACCGCCTTGGTAGCGGGCAGGAAGCGCGTGCCGAGGCCGGCGACGGGGAGGATCGCTTTGCGAATAGGTTTTACCATCGGGGGAATATGCCGCTCTTGATGACGCAGGTTCAGGCAGACGGGCGAACTCGTAGCGCAACGAACTTAACGCTTCGCTCCTGTCAATGCACCGGTGGGTTAACGCGGAGGTGGCGGAATAGGTTCCAAGGGCAGTCACTTCCGCGAAACGACGCGAAAGAAGCGCAATGCCGCAGCGGAAAGTGACGCGGCGTTAACATCACCGAAACCATGCGGCCGGCCTAATCATCGCCGGTTTCCGCGTTAGGGTAAGCGTCATGGTTCATCGCACGGCCTCCGACCGGGGGTATGCCGGCCGCGCGGCCGGCGTCGCCATCGTCTGTCTCGGGCTTGCCGGTTGTGCCGGCACCGACGACATCACCGGCGCCCTTTCCGCGCCGCCGGCCGCCTATGCCAATGCGGCACCGGCCCGCCCGGCACCCGTGCGTCCGCAGGCGCGGGCGGAGGCGGCTCCCGCCTCGCCGGCCACCACCGCCAGCCATCCCGACATGACCCCGGCCGCGCTGGCGCGCGACGAAGCGAATTTCAGCCGCTGCATCGCCGCGCTGGAACCGAAGGCGCGCGCCGCCGGTGTCTCCGCCGCCGGCTTCCGCCGCTACACGGCGGGGCTGAAGCCCGATATGGGCATCATGGAGAAGCTGCAGACCCAGCCGGAATTCAGCCGCACCGCTGGCGACTATGTCGAGATGCTCGTCTCCGAGACCCGCATCCGCAAGGGCCGCGAGGCGATGGCGCAGAACGCGGCCGTGTTCGCGGAAGTCGAGCGCCGCTATGGTGTCGACCGCTATGTCGTCGCCGCCATCTGGGGCATCGAGACCAATTACGGCAGCGCGCGCGGCTCCTATCCCGTGATCCAGGCGACCGGTACGCTCGCCTGCGTCGGCCGCCGCAAGGCCTATTTCCGCGACGAATTCGTCGCCGCCCTGCGCATCGTCGATCGCGGCGACATCCCGGAGAGCCATCTGCGCGGCTCCTGGGCCGGCGCTTTCGGGCTCACCCAGTTCATGCCCACCGCCTTCCAGCGCGATGCGGTGGATTTCGACGGTGACGGGCATCGCAACGTGGTGGATTCGGTGGCCGACGCCATGGGCTCCACCGCCAACAAGCTGAAGCGCGGCGGCTGGCAGGCGGGCCGCAGCTGGGGTTATGAGGTCGTGCTGCCGCGCCGCTTCGACTATCTGCTGGCCGACAAGAACATCCGCAAGCCGATGCGGGAATGGGCGGCGCTCGGCATTCACCGCCCCGACGGGCGGGCGATGCCGCCGGGCGACGAGATGGCCTATCTGCTGCTGCCCGCGGGGGCCAAAGGCCCGGCCTTCCTGATGACCGACAATTTCAAGGCCATTCTCAGCTACAACCCGGCGGATGCCTATGCGCTCGCCATCGGCCATCTGGCCGACCGTCTGCGTGGCGGCGGGCCTTTCGTCCAGCCCTGGCCGGAGCAGCGCGCGCTCTCGCGCAATGAGCGCTCGGAGCTTCAGCAGCGCCTCGCCTCACGCGGCTATAATGTCGGCACGCCCGATGGCGCGATCGGCGCGCAGACGCGGGCGGCGGTGCGCGATTATCAGGTCGCGGTCGGCCTGCCGCCGGACGGAATGGCCAGCGGCGAGGTGCTGGACAGCCTGCGCGGCGGCTCCTGATACCGGAACCGGGCCGGAGGGTCTTGAATCAGCCGCGATAATGGGCCACCCGTTCTGGGTGTCACCATTGGGAAATCGGCGCATGGGCCGCAGGCTCGGCTATCGGATCGGAGCGAAGGCACTGGCGGCGGCCGGTCTGCTTCTGGCCGGCTGCGCGCTGGCGCAGGCGCAGAGCGACTGGTTCCGCCCGCCAGCCGATGTCGGCCAGCCCTCCGTCCGGCCTTCCCAACAGCAGCAGCGCCCCCAGCAGCGCCAGCAGGCGCGTCCGCAGCAGCGCGGCGCGCCGCCGCAGGCTGCCGCCCCGAGCCGTTCCTGGTCGCCCTTCCAGCCGCTGATCAATCTGTTCGGCGGCAATGACGCCCGCCCCCGGCGTATGATGCCGATGGAACCCCAGCTAGCGCCGCCGCCGCCCGTGGTGGCGCAGCCTCCGGCCGAGCCGCGCGGCAAGGTCTATGCCTCGTCCAGCGAGGCGCGGGCGGCGTCCGACAAGGTGAAGGACGTGGTGCTGGTGTTCGGCGACGAGCAGGCCGGCACGCTGGCTCAGGGGCTGGCGGATGCCTTCGCTGCCGACCGCGAAAGCGCGGCGGTAGTCGGTCGCGCGGAAGCCGGCGCCGGCTTTGCCCCGGGTCGCACGGTGGACCTTCTCGCTGGCGCGCGGCAATTGCCCACGGGCAATGATCAGGCCGATGTGATCGTTGTCCTCGCCGGCGCCAACGATCTGGAGCCGATCACCGATGCGTCCGGCGTGCGGGCAGAATTGTTCGATGAGCGCTGGCGCGAACTCTATTCGCGTCGCTTCGAGGACTTCCTGCTGGCGTTGAAGCTGCAGCGCCGCAACGTGGTCGTGGTCGGTCTGCCGCCGGTGGAAGACAGCGTGCGCAGCGAGCAGATCGCCCGCTACAACGCCCTTTTGAAGGAAATGGTGGAGCGCAACGGCTTCATCTTCGTCGACGCCACCGACGGTTTCGTCGATGAGAACGGCAAGTTCATGATGTCCGGCCCGGCGGTGGACGGCCAGCGCCGCCGCCTGCGCACCGCCGACGGTGTCGGCTTCACCCGCGCCGGCGCGCGCAAGCTGGCCTTCTTCGTCGACCAGAAGCTCGACGATCTGCTCTCCGGGCAGGACGTTCCCGCCGCTGCCGCCGACCCGGCGGACACGCGACCTTCCATCATCATGCTGACCGGAGGGCCGCCGGCCGGCAATGCGCGCACGCTCGCCGGGGCGCCGGCGCTGGCCGCGGGCAATGATAGCCGCCGCTCGGCGCTGGCGGAGGAGGCCAAGCCGGAGCCGGCCAGTGTTCTGGTCGAGGGCACGGCTCCGCCAGCGGTGGCCGGCCGCACAGACGATTTCCGCTGGCCGCCCGGCCAGCCGGCGGAACCGCTGGTTCCCGCCATGCCGCAGGCGCCGCTGCCGGGAACGGCGCCTACCCCTTAGACATGGCCGCATGAAAAAGCCGGGCGTGAGGCCCGGCTTTTGCTTCTGGCAGGCGAGGACCCTCAGCGCGGCAGGACGGAGCTGCCCATCAGGAAGGTGTCGATCGACTGCGCCGCCTGACGGCCTTCGCGGATCGCCCACACCACGAGGGACTGGCCGCGGCGCATGTCGCCAGCGGCGAACAGCTTCGGCACGGTGGTGGCGTAATCGAGATCGGTAGCCGCCACATTGCCGCGCTTGTCGAGGGTGAGGCCCTCCTGCTCCAGCATGCCTTCGCGCACCGGATGGACGAAGCCGAGAGCGATGAAGACGAGATCCGCCTTGATCAGGAATTCGGTCCCGGCGATCGGCTGGCGCTTGGCGTCGACGCGGGCGCACTTCACGGCGGTGACATGGCCCTTCTTGCCCTCGATGCCGAGGGTCGCGGCGGCGAATTCGCGCTCGGCGCCTTCGGCCTGCGAGGAAGAGGTGCGGAACTTGGTCGGCCAATAGGGCCACACCGCCAGCTTGTCTTCCTTCAGCGGCGGCACCGGGCGGATGTCGAGCTGGTGTACCGACAGCGCGCCCTGGCGGAAGGCGGTGCCCACGCAGTCGGAGGCGGTGTCGCCGCCGCCGATCACCACCACATGCTTGCCAGCGGCGAGAATGGGCTGCTCGCGCGACACATCCTCATGGCCGACGCGGCGGTTCTGCTGCACCAGATAGGGCATGGCGTAGTGCACGCCTTCCAGTTCCTGGCCGGGCAGGGCCGGGTTGCGCGGGGCTTCCGATCCACCGCACATCAGTACCGCGTCATGGCCTTCCAGCAATTCTTCCAGTGGCGTGGTGACGCCGACATTGACGCCGTAATGGAAGGTCACGCCTTCGCCCTGCATCTGGGCGACGCGGCGGTCGATATAGTGCTTCTCCATCTTGAAGTCGGGGATGCCGTAGCGCAGCAGGCCGCCAGCCTTCGGCTCGCGCTCATAGACATGCACCTCATGGCCGGCGCGGGCGAGTTGCTGGGCGGCGGCGAGGCCGGCCGGGCCGGAGCCGACCACGGCGACCTTCTTGCCGGTCTTGTGCGCGGCTGGCTCCGGCTTGATCCAGCCTGCCTTCCACGCCTTGTCGGCGATGGCCTGTTCGACGGTCTTGATGGTGACCGGCACGTCCTCGAGATTCAGCGTGCAGGCTTCCTCGCAGGGGGCGGGGCAGATGCGGCCGGTGAATTCGGGGAAGTTATTGGTGGAGTGGAGGTTGCGCGCCGCCTCTTCCCAATTGCCGTGATAGACGAGGTCGTTCCAGTCCGGGATCTGGTTGTGGATCGGGCAGCCATTCGGGCCATGGCAGAACGGCACACCGCAATCCATGCAGCGCGAGGCCTGGTTGGCGACCTCGGCGTCCGGCAGCGGCAGGGTGAACTCGCGGAAATGGCGAATGCGGTCGGAGGCGGGCTGATACTTCGCCTCGCGCCGATCGATTTCGAGAAAGCCCGTAACCTTGCCCATTGCGCCCTCTTTCGCGGAGCACCGCCACCTTGGAGGCATTCCACCCCCCGGTGCAGATACATCAAACATGCCAGTTGGAAAATGGCGGCGCGGCACCGTACCGCGCCGCGACCGAGCCGCGGCCCTCCCGAAGGGCCGGTCCCGCCGGGAGCCCCGGCGGGTGCGGGCAGACCTATTCGGCTGCTTGCAGGCCGCGCATTTTCTCCATTTCGCGCAGCGCCCGCTGGTACTCGACGGGCATCACCTTGACGAACTTGCCGCGATAATCGGCCCAGTTGTCGAGGATCGCCTGCGCCCGCGCCGAGCCCGTATAGTGCAGGTGTTTGGCGATGAGCTGATGCAGGCGCTCCTCGTCGTGATGGCCCATATCCGCCATGATATCGATGCGGCCCTTGAATTCCAGGTCGCCACCATGGTGGTGCAGGCGCTCCAGCAGGTCCTCTTCCTCTTCCACCGGTTCGAGATCGACCATGGAGAGGTTGCAGCGCTTCTTGAAGGTGCCGTCCTCATCCAGCACATAGGCGACGCCGCCGGACATGCCGGCCGCGAAGTTGCGCCCGGTCTGGCCGATGACGACGACAACGCCGCCGGTCATGTACTCGCAGCCATGATCGCCCGTGCCTTCGACCACCGCGATGGCGCCCGAATTGCGCACGGCGAAGCGCTCGCCGGCCACCCCGCGGAAATAGACCTCGCCCGAGGTGGCGCCGTAGAGCACCGTGTTGCCGACGATGATCGACTGTTCCGGCACGATGGCGCTGTCCGCCGCCGGCATCACCACGATCCGCCCACCCGAGAGGCCCTTGCCGACATAGTCATTGGCTTCGCCGACCAGCGTCATGGCGACGCCGGTGGCGAGGAAGGCGCCGAAGGCCTGGCCGGCGGTGCCGGTCAGATGGATGTTGATCGTGTCGTCCGGCAGGCCGGCATCGCCATAGCGCTTGGCCACTTCACCCGAGAGCATGGCGCCGACGGAGCGGTTGATGCTCTTGATCTGGCTGTGGATCACCACCTTCTCGCCGCTCTCCAGCGCCGGCATGGCCTGGTGGATCAGCGTGCGGTCGAGCACATGCTCGATCGGGTGGTTCTGTCGCTCGGTGTGGTAGATCGCGACGTCGGGGCCGACCTGCGGCTTGGCGAAGATGCGGCTGAAGTCGAGACCCTTGGCCTTCCAGTGCTCGATCGCCTCGCGCTGGTCGAGCCAGTCGGAGCGGCCGATCAGTTCGTTGAAGGTTCGCACGCCGAGGGCCGCCATGAACTCGCGCACTTCCTCGGCGACGAAGAAGAAGTAGTTGATGACGTGCTCGGGCGTGCCCTTGAAGCGCTTGCGCAGCACCGGGTCCTGGGTGGCGACGCCGACCGGGCAGGTGTTGAGGTGGCACTTGCGCATCATGATGCAGCCGGCCGCAATCAGCGGCGCGGTGGAGAAGGCGAAGTCGTCCGCCCCCAGCATGGCGCCGATCACCACGTCGCGGCCGGTGCGCAGGCCGCCATCGACCTGCAGCGCGATGCGCCCGCGCAGATTGTTCAGCACCAGCGTCTGGTGCGCTTCCGCGAGGCCCATCTCCCAGGGCGAGCCGGCATGCTTGATGGCGGTGAGCGGGGAGGCGCCCGTGCCGCCCTCGAAGCCGGAGACGGTGATGTGGTCGGCGCGCGCCTTGGCGACGCCGGCCGCAACCGTGCCGACGCCCACCTCGGACACCAGCTTCACCGAGATGTCGGCTTCCGGGTTGACGTTCTTCAGGTCGTAAATGAGCTGCGCCAGATCCTCGATCGAGTAGATGTCGTGGTGCGGCGGCGGCGAGATGAGGCCGACGCCCGGGGTGGAGTGGCGCACCTTGGCGATGACCGCATCCACCTTGTGACCGGGCAGCTGGCCGCCTTCGCCGGGCTTGGCGCCCTGCGCCATCTTGATCTGGATCATGTCGGCGTTGACGAGGTAGTCCGCCGTGACGCCGAAGCGACCCGACGCCACCTGCTTGATCGCCGAGCGCATGGAATCGCCGTTCGGCAGCGGCTTGAAGCGCGTCGCTTCCTCGCCGCCCTCGCCGGTGTTCGACTTGCCGCCGATGCGGTTCATGGCGATGGCGAGCGTCGTGTGCGCCTCGCGCGAGATGGAGCCGAACGACATCGCCCCGGTGACGAAGCGCTTGACGATCTCGGCCACCGGCTCGACCTCGTCGAGCGCGATCGGCGCGCGGCCGATCTCGCCGGCCTCGCGGATGCGGAACAGCGAGCGGATGTTCAGCGTCTTGGCGCCGGCTTCGTTCACCAGCTGGGCGAAGTGGCGGTACTTGTCCTGCGCATTGCCGCGCACCGCATGCTGCAGCACCGCGACCGTTTCGGGGTCCCAGGCGTGCTCTTCGCCGCGCAGGCGAAAGGCGTAGTCGCCGCCGACATCGAGCGAGGTGCGGTAGACCGGCGCGTCGCTGAAGGCGTCGCGGTGGCGCATGGCGGTCTCTTCGGCGATCTCGGCAAGGCCGATGCCGCCGACCGAGGAGGCGGTGCCGAAGAAATAGCGATCGACGACCTCCTGGTTGAGGCCGACGGCGTCGAAGATCTGCGCGCCGCAATAGGACTGGTAGGTCGAGATGCCCATCTTGGACATGACCTTGAGCAGGCCCTTGTCGATCGACTTGATGTAGCGCTTGACGATTTCGTACTCGTCAACCTCCTCGGGGATGTCGACGCGCATGTCGATCATCGTCTCGAAGGCGAGATAGGGGTTGATCGCCTCGGCGCCATAGCCGGCGAGACAGGCGAAGTGATGCACCTCGCGCGCTTCACCCGTCTCGACCACGAGACCGACCGAGGTGCGCAGGCCCTTGCGGATCAGGTGATGATGCACCGCCGCCGTCGCCAGCAGCGAGGGAATCGGGATGCGGTCCGGCCCGACGAGACGGTCGGAGAGGATGATGATGTTGTAGCCGCCATGCACCGCCGCCTCGGCGCGCTCGCACAGCCGCTCCACCGCATCGCCCATGCCCGCCGCGCCCTTGTCGGAGGGGTAGGTGATGTCGAGCGTGCGGGTGTCGAAGCGCTCCTCCATGAAGCCGATGGAGCGGATCTTCTCCAGGTCCTCATTGGTCAGGATCGGCTGGCGCACTTCCAGCCGCTTGCGGCGGGAATTGCCTTCCAGGTCGAAAATGTTCGGCCGCGGCCCGATAAAGGAGACGAGGCTCATCACCAGCTCTTCGCGGATCGGGTCGATCGGCGGGTTGGTGACCTGGGCGAAGTTCTGCTTGAAATAGGTGAACAGCGACTTCGACTTCTTCGACAGCGGCGAGATCGGCGTATCGGTGCCCATGGAGCCGACCGCTTCCTGGCCGGTGGTCGCCATCGGCGCCATCAGCAGCTTGAGGTCTTCCTGGGTGTAGCCGAAGGCCTGCTGGCGATCGAGCAGCGATACGTCGGTGCGCACCTCGCGCGCTTCCACCGAGCGCAGCTCCTCCAGCACCAGCTGGGTGCGCTGCAGCCACTCCTTATAGGGATGCGCCTTGGCGAGCGTGGTCTTCACCTCCTCGTCGGGGACGAGACGGCCTTCTTCGAGGTCGACCAGCAGCATCCGGCCCGGCTGCAGGCGCCACTTCGTGACGATCTCGCTCTCCGGGAAAGTGAGCACGCCCATTTCCGAGGCGAGCACGATCTTGTCGTCCTTGGTGACGAGATAGCGCGCGGGGCGCAGGCCGTTACGGTCCAGCGTGGCGACGATCTGCCGCCCGTCGGTGGCGACGATGGCGGCCGGCCCGTCCCAAGGCTCCATCATGGCGGCGTGGTATTCGTAGAAGGCGCGGCGCTCCTCGTTCATCAGCGGGTTGCCGGCCCAGGCTTCGGGCACCAGCATCATCGCGGCATGCGGCAGCTCGTAGCCGCCCTGAATAAGGAATTCGAGCGCGTTGTCGAAGCACGCCGTGTCCGACTGGCCCTCATAGGAGATCGGCCAGAGCTTGGAGATGTCGTTGCCGAACAGCTCGCTGTCGACGGAAGCCTGGCGGGCCGCCATCCAGTTCACATTGCCGCGCAGCGTGTTGATCTCGCCATTATGCGCGACCATCCGGTAGGGATGGGCGAGCGACCAGGCGGGGAAGGTGTTGGTCGAGAAACGCTGATGCACGAGAGCGACCGCGCTCTCGAACTCCGGGTCGTGCAGGTCGGCATAATAGGCGCCGAGCTGGTCAGCGTTGAACATGCCCTTATAGACGATGGTGCGGCAGGACAGCGACACGACGTAATAGCCGGCCGTGCGCGGGTCCTTGGCGTCGTAGACGGCGTTGGAGATCACCTTGCGCAGGATGAACAGCCGGCGCTCGAAGTCGTCCTCGCTGGCGATCGCCTCGGCGCGGCCGATGAAAACCTGCACATGACGCGGTTCGGTGGGGAGGACAGTGTGGCCGAGCGAGGAGTTGTCGGTCGGCACGTCGCGCCAGCCGAGCAGCACCTGGCCCTCTTCCGCCACCACGCGCTCCATGGTGGCGCGGATGATCTCCCGCCCCTCGGCGTCCTGCGGCATGAAGATGTGGCCGACCGCGTAATGGCCGGGCGCGGGCAGGGTGAAGCCCAGCTTCTCCGCCTCCTTGGCGAAGAATCGGTGCGGCAGCTGCACCAGCATGCCGGCGCCGTCGCCGGCGCGCGGGTCAGCGCCCACCGCGCCGCGATGTTCGAGGTTGAGCAGGATCTTCAGCCCGTCCTGGACGATCTGGTGCGACTTGCGGCCCTTGATGTCGGCGATGAAGCCGACGCCGCAGGAATCCTTCTCGTTGCGCGGGTCATAGAGCCCCTGCGCCGACGGCAGGCCCGGGTCGATGTGGGAAATGGATTTGGTGGCACGATCCGCCGCGGCCGGACGAACCGGAGCCTCGTGGACAACGTGCGCGGCGGAGCCGCCCCATTCCTCATTCATTCCCGTCACTCCCTCAAGGGTCGCTTTGATGTCCGGCGCCGAAACGGTCTGTTCCCGCGGGGCGCTCTCCCGCAAGGCGTTCCCGCTCGCCGAACTACGCTAGCATCCGCCGTGCCACGCCCTCAGAAGGGCTGGGCCGCGAATTATAGGACAGCATACCTGCCCTATCAACCGCGAAGATGCCAGAATTGACGCCCGCGCACAAGCGGCGCGCGTGCAATCGCCGGCGCGTTTTTTCACTCTTCTTGCGAAGCGCGCGCGCGAAGCGAAACGAACGGTAAGGCGCCTGGCCTCCGTGCGCAACGCCGTTGCGTCTGAAGGTCGCCGTTACCGCCCGCGTGGTTGCGAGGGCGGGGAGGGGAGGGGACATGCGCCAAGGTCTTGCCGATGCCGCATTTTGCGGCTTCGCTGCCCACTCGCCCTTCCGCTTCGGAGATGTCCATGCCGATGCCCTGCGCGCCGACCGCCCGCTTGCCCCGGCGCCTCGCGGTGGCCGTGCCGGCGCTGGCCGGTTTGTGCACCCTCATCAGCCTGCCGGCGCAGGCGCAGATGTATGTCCGGCCCTATGGCGGGGTCTATGTGGAGCGCTATTACGGCCCGCCCCCGGCTTATTACCCGCCGCCCCCGGTCTATTATCCCCCGCCGGCCGCCTATCCACCCCCACCGCCGGTCTATCAGGCGCCGGGTCGCTTTCCCTTCGCCGATGTCGCCCCGATGCTGCGCTCCCTGGGCATGAGCGCCATCGGCCGGCCGCGCGTCGACGGCAACACCTATCTCGTCGATGCCACCGCGCGCTCGGGGGCGCGCATGCGCGTGCGTATCGATGCCTATAGCGGCGAGGTGATCGCCATGCACCCGATCGGGCAGGGGCCGGTGGGCGCCGCGCCGTCCGCACCCGCCCGTCAGGCGCTGCCGGCGGTGGCGCCGCTGCCGCCCGCGCGGCCGCCGGAACTCGCCGCCATCCCAGCGCCGGAGCCTTCGGCCGAGGCGCTGCCCGCCGCCGCCCCGGATTCCCCGCCGCCTTCCGCCCCGCCGTCCCCCGAGCCGGCGGCCAATGCGACGACGCCCGCGTCCCCCTCCGCTGCGACGGGGGCGAGCGAGCCGGCGCCGGGCGCTGCCTCCCCGGTGCGGATCATCCCGGGGACCGCCGTCCCGCCGAGCGCCATGCCCCCGGCGACGGCATCGACTGCGCCTCCCGCGGCCACGCCGCCCGCCGAACCGGCCAAGGCTGCCGCCGCAACGCCTGCCGTTCCCCCCGCCGGCAGCGGCACGGGAACCGGCGTCGGCACCGGCAGCACCGTGCCGGCCGGCACCGCCTCGGTCTATGCGCGCGGCGCCTCGGGCAAGCCGGCGCCGACGGAGGACTGATCTCCCGCCCGCAACGCAAAGGGCGCCCCGGTGGTCCGCCGGGGCGCCCTTTTTTGTCCATGGAGAGCTGAGGCGCCGCTGCGGGGACGGTCCTCACCCGCAGCAGGCCGTCGGCTTCGCTAGTACGGCCTCCGCCTCACGCGGCTTGGGCCTCGCTGGCTTTCGCCTCGCTGGTCTTGGCCTCGATCACGCGCGGCGCGCTGGCGCCGGTGGCGATGGGAATGGTCCGGGGCTTCATCGCCTCGGGAATCTCGCGCACCAGTTCCACATGCAGCAGGCCGTTGGCGAGGCTGGCCCCGCGCACTTCCACATGGTCGGCGAGCTGGAAGCGGCGCTCGAAAGCGCGGGCGGCGATGCCCTGATAGAGCACATCGGCCGGCTTGCCGGCCTCGACCTTGCGATCGCCGCGAATGGACAGGCCATTCTCCTTCACCTCGATGGACAGATCGTCCGCGGTGAAGCCGGCGACGGCGACGGTGATGCGGTAGGCGTTCTCGCCGGTGCGCTCGATATTATAGGGCGGGTAGGTCGGGGCAGTGTCGACGCTGTTCACCTGGTCCAGCAGCGAGAACAGGCGATCAAAGCCGACGGTCGAACGGTGCAGGGGGGTAAGGTCAAACGTACGCATGGCATATCCTCACATTAAGCGACATGCAGAAGGGTCCTCTCAAATGAGCCGAACCCGGTTCACGTACCGCCTTCTGGCCGGTACAACAGCGAGATAGGAAAGGCTTTGCGGCGCGCAAGAGCCTCATGGCGAAATCGGCGGCGCGCCTGTCGCGGCCCGCGCGGATCGCACATGAACGCGGGATGAACGAGGGGCTCGGACCCTATTCAGTGCCGACGGGTTAAGGGATCGAAGGTCGGTAAATATCCGATCAAGGGGTGTGTGGAGTGAGGACGCGGGCACCGGTGGCGCTGGCCGTCGCCGTGGGACTGCTGGTCGGGACGCTTCCCCCGCTGCTGCCGGGGAGCATGACCGCGTTCGCCCAGAATTATCGACCGCCGCCCGGGCCCTATACGCCGGGACCGGGCCCCTACGCGCCTTATGACGCGCCGCCGGGCGGCCGGGCGGGCGGGCCGGTGGATGCCGACGCGGCGGTGCGGATGCTGAGCGCGCGCGGCTTTTCCAACATTTCCGTGATCCGCCGGCGCGGGGCCACCATTCTTCTGGAAGCCAACGGCCCGCGCGGCGAGCGCGTGCAAGTGGTGGTGGACGGCGCGTCCGGCGCCATCAGCGGCATGAAGGTGATCGGCTTCGGCGACAAGCGCTACTGAGAGGCGCCACCGCCCGGCGGGCCTGACGTTGCGGCGCTTTGCGCGCTTTTGCGCCTTTGCCCGGTGCCGGGGCTTCGCTATAAGCCGCAGGGCAAAAACCAGCGCGCGGCGACATGAGCTTCAAACCCGTTCTCTATTCGACCCGGGATAATCCGGTGCCGGAAGGTGCCCTGTGCGGTGCGGTCACCGCCACCGATGGAATCCGGCTGCGTTTCGCCCGCTGGATGCCGCTGGGCGACGTGTGTCACGGCACTGTCTGCGTCTTTCCCGGCCGCACCGAGAAGATCGAGAAATATTTCGAGACCGTGCGCGACCTGCTGCGCCGGGGCTTCGCGGTGGCCGCGCTTGACTGGCGCGGGCAGGGCGGATCGCAGCGGCTGCTGTCCAACCCCATGAAGGGCCATATCAAGGACTTCGCGGACTACCAGCTCGACATTGAGGCGCTGCTGCGCGAGGTGGTGCTGCCGGACATGCCGGGGCCCTGTTTCGCCCTTGCCCATTCCATGGGCGCGGCCATCCTGCTCGACCATGCGCGCCGGGGCGGGCAGTCGTTCGAGCGCATGTTCCTGGTCGCGCCCATGCTCGACCTCTCGCTGCTGAAGCACGATGTCGCGGCGCGGCGCATTGCCCGCACCCTGTCGCGCCTCGGCCTGTCGCGCGCCTATGTGCCGACCCGCAAGGTGCGGCCGCTGCACGAGGTGCATTTCGAGGGCAATCGCCTGACCTCCGACGCCACGCGCTTCGCCCGCAACCTCACCATATCCATGGAGCATCCGCAGCTCGAAGTCGGCCCCCCGACCATTGGCTGGGTGAAGGCCGCCTTCGATCTGATGGAGACGCTGGCCGACCCGGCCTCGGCGCGGGCGATCCGCCAGCCGCTGCTGATGGTCGGCGCGGGGGCGGACAAGATCGTCTCCACGCCCAGCATCGAGCATCTCGGCACCCGGCTGATCGCCGGCGCGCACATTATCATTCCCGGCGCGCGACACGAATTGCTGCAGGAGCGCGACCTGTTCCGCGAGCCCTTGCTCGCCGCTTTCGATGCCTTCATTCCCGGCAGCGCGGCCGCCTGAATCGGCGTCGACGGGGCCTCAGCCGCGGTTGAGCACGCTCAGCGCCTCTTCATGCAGGCGGCGGTCGCCTGAGGCGACGACGCGCCCGCCGGAGAGATCCGAGCCGCCCTCCCAATTGGTGACGATGCCGCCCGCGCCCTGAACGATGGGGGTGAGCGGCAGAATGTCGAAATCGTTCAGATTGGTCTCGATGACGAGATCGACATGGCCGGCGGCGAGCATGCAATAGGCATAGCAATCGCCGCCGTAGCGCGGCAGCCGCACGCGCTTCTCCACTTCCGTGTAGAGGACGCGGTTGCCTTCCTCCATCAGCAGTGGGCTGGTGGTCATCATGACCGCTTCGCCCAGGGAGGCGCAGGGGCGGACGGTGAGCCGGCGGTCGCCGGCCGGGCCGCGATAGCGCGCCTGCGCGCCGTCGCCGGTGAAGCGCTCGCGGATGAAGGGCTGGTGCATCATGCCAAAGACCGGCTCGCCCTGCCGGCACAGGCCGATCAGCGTGCCCCAGGCCGGCATGCCGCTGATGAAGGACTTTGTGCCGTCGATGGGATCGAGCACCCAGACATAATCGGCATCGAGGCCCTCATCGGGAAACTCCTCGCCGCGCACGCCATGGCTGGGAAAGGTGCGGCGGATGAGCGAGCGCATCGCCTGCTCGGCGGCGCGGTCGGCGGCGGTGACGGGATCGAACACCGCGCCGCGGCTCTTGTCCTCGACACCCAGAGCGGTGCGGAAGAAGGGCAGTATGGCCTGCCCGGACACGGAGGCGAGTTCGTCGACGAAGCTCTCGAAGTCCACCGCGCCCATCTGGTCCTGCCCCTGCTGCTGCCCTGCCGGGACGTTCCGTCCGGCGCCCTCACTTCCTACCGGGCAGCGCAGGGAACGGCAATTGCCCTATGCGTGGCGCAGGGGGCGGAGGCGGGCGCGACTCCTGCGCGAGATGAGGGGCGTCCCTCAATTTTGCCCCGCGCCAAGCGCATGGCTGCCATTCCGGCAGGGTCAAGAAATGGGCAATTCCGTCGTTGCACGGGAGAAGTGAACCTGCCATATTATTGCAGCGCGGTAGAGCGATTGGCGTCGCCTTACCGCCGCCCTCCTTGGGCGTTTCCTCCCTAGACTTGGGCCGCTCCGGCAACGTGAGCGGCCCCTTTCTTTTTCGCCATCCTTTTGAAAAGCAATGAGATTTTCAGCGACCCGGGCGCGCTATGCAGCTCCGCATGGGATGGGTTCTCCCGACGAAAGCCGGGTTCAGGGCGATGGCAGGCGGCGCTTAAAAGCACCGCGTGCCGATTCCGGCGCCACGCGCGCTGGATGCGCGATTGTCATCATTTGAGCGCCTGCGACCAATTGCCAGTTTCGTTTCTTTCGTTTCGCCGTTGTCACGGCGGCGTCGCAGGTCTATGTTTATTGCGTTGCGGCGGCGTGATTGGCGTCACGCTGCCGCCGCCCTCCTTGGGCGTTTCCTCCCTAGACTTGGGCCGCTTGCGCGCTGCGTAAGCGGCCTCTTTCTTTTCAGCGCCGGACAGACCCGCTGTTTCCCTGCGCGCGATCTCAGTAGGCTGATCGCGCCACCATCATCACCTCCGGACTATCGCGAAGGGAGTTCATCGCGGCTCCTGCGTCGCGCAGCTCATCCGGGCGCGGAACGGCCTCGGTCGGTTGGCGATGAGGAGGGCCGTTCTCCCGGCGAAAGAGCAGTGTTCAGCCTCGGCCGTGACGGCTCGGCCTCAATGGCGCAGTCTGGAGTGCCGGGCGAGCACGGTGCCCCGAATGAACGCAGGCCTTTTTCTGCCACTTCTCCCCGTCCCACCCGCGTGCTCAATGGGTTCGGGCTCCTCATGCGCCCTTGGTCGCACAGAGCGCGCCACCGCTGCGCGAAAGCGTGCGGGATCAAGGTGGGCGGCGAGAAGGGAGGTGGGCTCGCTCTGCTGCTTTTTCGGCAGCCGAACTTCAGGCGGTAGCCGGACAGACGGCTCGGTTTCCTGATGCCGGGATTCCGCCAACCGGCCGTGCGCCTGCCTCAAAACGGAAACGGGCGCTGACGTGCCGCGACCCCCCGGTCGGCTCCGTCAACGCCCGGCAGGGCGCCAAGCGCTCCTGAAAGGTAATTTCATACGGCAAGTTGCGGTATTAATGTCACACCGCTCGCGTCACCGTATTTGGTATGCCAGAAACTGACAGGGCTTGCCTTGATTATTCCGCAATGCACCTACATCTTGCATTCGCACGCAGCGATTGGCGTCGCTCCGTGCAGCCCTCCTTGGGCGTTTCCTCCCTAGACTTGGGCCGCTTGCGCGCTGCGTAAGCGGCCTCTTTCTTTTGCGCCGGACGAAAACGCCTGCCGTGGCTTCTGCCATCTTGCCGGTCGTCCCGTTGCGGTTCCGTGGTCTCTCTGTGAGAGCCCGTCCGTCCTTTCGGACCGACCTTTCCCCCCGCTTTTTCAGCGGCTTTGACCGAACAACCGGTGGTGGATTTCAGCCCGGAACCGAGCGTGCAGAATTGGTATAGCTCGCATGTTTAAAATGCAAGGCTCTGCGATGAGGTTTTTTGCGTCGCCCCATCAAAAATTTGAAACGCCTCGTCAATGAATTGAAAAATATGGGTTATTCAGCCGCTGTGCGCAGCGGCGCGAGGTCGAGATGCGGTATCTCGGTCAGCGCGAGCGCGACTTCGAGCAGATCGTTCTGCACGATCTCGAAATTTTCGGACGGTTCGTAGGTCGCCTCGCGCATATAGAGCGCGCGGTTGATCTCGATCTGCACCGCATGCATCCCGGAGGCGGGGTTGCCGTAATGCTCGGTGATGAAGCCGCCGGCATAGGGCTTGTTGCGCACCACGCTGTAGCCGCGCCGGCGCAGCTCGGCTTCGATCGTGTCGGGAATGACACCGGCGCAGCTCGTGCCGTAGCGATCGCCCAGCACGATGTCGATGCGCCCGTCCCGCTGGCAGCCGGACGGCATGGAGTGGCAGTCCACCAGAACGGCGACGCCGAAGCTGCGCTGCATCTGCGCCATCAGCTGGCGCAGCGAGCGATGATAGGGCTTGTAGAGCGATTCGATGCGGGCGATCGCCTCGTCCACCGGAATGCGCCGGCCATAAATCTCCTGCGCCTCGCCGACGATGCGGGCGATGGTGCCGAGCCCGCCGGCGACGCGCATGGAGCGCGTATTGGCGTAAGCGGGCAAGCGACCTTCGAACATGCGGGGGTCGAGCTCATAGGGCTCGCGATTCACGTCGAGATAGCAGCGCGGGAAATGTGCGCGCATGAACCCCATGCCGAATCGCGTCACCTCGGCGAACAGACGGTCGACGAAGCTGTCCTCGGAGCGGCGCAGCACGGGCAGATCGAGTCGCGACTGGCTGACGAAGGCGCGGGGATAGACGATGCCGCTATGGGGCGAATTGAACAGGAACGGGGCACGAAGCGCGGCCGGTTGGACGATCTCGAAGGCGGGGTCGATCGTCTCGGCAATGACGGCCATCATTCCTCAATCCGCTTCCGGTCCCGCCGCGTGCGGGCCTGATCGTCGTGTCTAACATGACGCATAGCGGGGCGGAATGCGGCCGCACGGAGGCGCGCCAGTTTTTGCGCACACGTCCGCGCGAGGGAAACGGGCGCGCGTTCACGATGTGCTAAGGGGCGCTGGAGTACCCAAGGAGAACGTGTACGCGGCGCGGTGCGCGGGTCGGTTCGTCCGACTCCCTCCATGGCCGCCTCAGGACAATCAGGATGCCCGGGATGCTCAAGATCCTGCTCGCCGAAGACGATAATGACATGCGCCGCTTTCTGGTGAAGGCGCTGCAGAATGCCGGCTATGAGGTCGCCGATTTCGACAATGGTCGCTCTGCCTATGACCGGCTGCGCGAGGAGCCGTTCGAATTGCTCCTCACCGACATCGTCATGCCGGAGATGGACGGAATCGAACTCGCCCGCCGCGCCACCGATCTCGACCCGGATATCAAGGTGATGTTCATCACCGGATTCGCCGCCGTCGCGCTCAATGCCGACAGCCAGGCACCGAAGGATGCGAAGGTGCTTTCCAAGCCCTTCCATCTGCGCGATCTCGTCAATGAGGTCGGCAAGATGCTGGCGGCTTGACGCGCGCCCGATCGGTGGGGAAGGGCGGCGTCATCCACAGCCGCCATTCCCCGCTTGCACCGAGCCGGGCTTCTGGTTATAGGGGAGCCCCGCTCGCAAGAGACCACGGAATGGGCGCGTAGCTCAGCGGGAGAGCACCTCGTTGACATCGAGGGGGTCACAGGTTCAATCCCTGTCGCGCCCACCATTCCTTCCCATACGACATCGATCACCGGGACGGGCTGCGGCTGCGCGTACGCACTGGCCCGCGATTTGGCGGGCTTCGGCGGCGCTTCGCGGCCGATGAGGCGGATGGCCCGCCGGACGCCGTCGCCATCACGCCGGAAGGCAAGGTTCTCGTCGTCGGCAATCGCGGCAACAGCAACGGCATCGTCGTGCTGCGCGTTGCCGAGGCTTAACCGATGTTCTCTCCCAGCAGCCCATTGGCCTCGCACCACCAGCGGAAGGCGTTCGCGGCCTCGATAACGTCTTCCTCGCGATGGGCGCCCTGCAGGCGGCGGATCATCCCTTCATAGTCGCCTTCGGGATGCGGGTTGCGCTCGGCGAAGACCAGCGCCTCGTCGAGCGTGCGGATCACCACCGCTTCGGCCTCGTCCTTAAGGCGCAGCGGCGGGGTGAAGGCGGCGGTGGTGGAAGAAGTGATCGCCATGGCGTCCCCCGTGGTTTCGCGCGAACAACGGCCGGACGCGCGACAGGTTCCTCGCGCGTGTGGGCGTGTCGCGTGCCGAGAAATTTGTCGATCGTCGCCGCCTCTATTGGAAACTATTTTCAGTGCCTCGTGTTGTCAGGCCAGAAGATCGTTTCTTGAGGAGGTCAACATGACGAAGACTCGGATGAGTTCGGTCGGCGTTGCCGCTCTGGTGGCTGCTGGCCTTGTTTTTGCAGCGGCTCCGGCCGGCGCCACGTCCGTCGGTCCCCGCGACACGCCGCGTTTTGGCGACACTGTGGACCGCACCCAGGTGCGCGAGCATGAGCGCGTGCGCAAGCAGCAGGTGCGCCAGACCGAAGGCCAGTCCAAGACGCGCGCCTTCTTCGGCCCGCTCTATGAGGGCAAAAATTCGCCCTGGCAGAAGATGAAGCGCACTTTCGACTGACCGTGCCGATCCCAAATGGACCAAGACTGAGCGCCCCCGTGGCGCTCTTTTTTTGTCAGGAGCAGCCGCTGTTCGCGGGGCGGGGCTCCGGCGCGCCCCAGTCATTGGAGGGCAGGTTGGCATAGGGCTCAGCGAAATACTGCCGCACGACCTCGAACCGGCTCGGCACCGTATCGTTCGGGCGGTCATAGGTGAGGATCCAGAAGAAATTGTAATTGCTGTCGGGCCAGGTGGTCGGCACGCCGCCCTTGACGCCCTTCACCCGGTCGAGATGAAGCAGCTGGCGCAGCGTCACCTGCTCGCCGGCGAATTCCGCCTCCAGCGCCGCGCTGGCAATGTGGAAATGCTCCCACACCATCACCACCGTCTTGCCGTGCCAGCGGGGATTTTCCAGAAGGTCGCGCGCCACGTCGCGGTTGACCACGTTCAGCTTCGAATTGAAGTAGCGGTTGTTGCGGATCGGCACATAGCCGATCGGCGGCGCGGTGAGGGGCATGTCCCAGGCGCGGGCGATCGGGCGGGCGGTCTCCACCGTATGCAGCGTCATGGCGAGGATGGCGGCCGGCGGGTCGTTGCGGATCAGGCTCATCGGGCTGGTCGGGCTGAGATATTGCGCCGCCAGCGCCTGCGCCCGTTCCTTGCCGAGGCTGCACAGGGTCAGCGCCGTGTGTTTCTCGCCATGCCGCACGATCACGATCCGGCGGGGCGCCGCCTCGGCCAGCGCGGTGCCGAGAGTGGTGAGCAGGGTCAGGCAGGCGAGAATTCGGAGCAGCGGTCGCATTTTTTCCTCGGGACGCGCAGGGTTCGCAGAGAATGCCGCGCCTTGTCGACGCTGCCAATTCGCAAGGCGACGGTTGATAGCCCGCCGGGACGCACGATATCACTGCCACCTCGCCTTACCCGCCGGAGTGACCATGCAGCGCCGTTTCGATTCCTTCGCCTTCGCGCCCCGCTCGCCGGAGGCGTCCGCCGCCGCTCTCGGCTCCCTGCCGCAATGGGACCTGTCGGATCTCTATCCGGCGATGGATTCGCCCGAGCTCACGGCCGACCTCGCCGCGGTCGCCGCCGAGTCGGCGGGCTTCGAGGAAGCCTATAAGGGCAAGCTGGCTGAGGTGCTCGACGGCGCGGATGCCGGCGGACAGATGGCGCTCATCATCGCCCGCTACGAGAAGATCGAGGACCGGCTCGGCCGGCTCTACTCCTATGCCGGCCTTGTCTATTCCGGTGACACCACCGACCCCGTTCGCGCCAAATTCTATGGCGACGTGCAGGAAAAGCTCACCGACGCCTCGACGCATCTTCTGTTCTTCACGCTGGAGCTGAACCGGCTCGACGATGCCAAGATGGAAACGGCGCTCACCGACCCGGCCTTCGCCAAGTATCGGCCGTGGATCGAGGATGTGCGGGCGGAGAAGCCCTACCAGCTGGAAGACCGCATCGAGCACCTGTTCCATGAGAAGGGCGTCACCGGCCGTGGCGCCTGGAACCGGCTGTTCGACGAGACCGTCGCGGGCCTGCGCTTCGAGGTTGGCGGCGAGAGCCTGCCGCTGGAGCAGACGCTGAACTTCCTCGCCGAGCCGGAGGAGGAGAAGCGCAAACAGGGCGCCGAGGCGCTGGCCAAGGTGTTCGGCGAGAATCTGCGCCTGTTCACCCTCATCACCAACACGCTGGCCAAGGACAAGGAAATCTCCGACCGCTGGCGCGGCTTCGAGGACATCGCGGATTCCCGCCACCTCGCCAACCGCGTCGAGCGCGAGGTGGTGGACGCGCTTGTGTCCTCCGTCCACGCCGCCTATCCGCGCCTCGCCCATCGCTATTACAAGCTGAAGGCCAAGTGGTTCGGCAAGGAGAAGCTGGAATATTGGGACCGCAACGCGCCGCTGCCGAAGGTGGAGACGCGCCCCATCGGCTGGGACGAGGCGCGCGACACGGTGCTCGGCGCCTATTCCACCTTCTCCCCGCGCATGGCCGACATCGCCCGCGACTTCTTCGACAAGAGCTGGATCGATGCCGGCGTGCGTCCGGGCAAGGCCACCGGTGCCTTCGCCCACCCCACCGTGCCCTCGGCCCACCCCTATGTGCTGCTCAACTATATGGGCAAGCCGCGCGACGTGATGACGCTCGCCCATGAGCTCGGCCATGGCGTGCATCAGGTGCTGGCGGCGCCGAACGGCGCGCTGATGGCGCCGACCCCGCTCACCCTGGCGGAGACCGCGTCGGTGTTCGGCGAGATGCTGACCTTCCGCCGGCTTCTCGCGGCGGCGCCGGATGCGCGAGCCCGCAAGGCGATGCTCGCCTCGAAGGTCGAGGACATGATCAACACGGTGGTGCGGCAGATCGCCTTCTACACCTTCGAGCGCCGCATCC
Source organism: Ancylobacter polymorphus (assembly GCF_022836935.1). Taxonomy (NCBI): domain Bacteria; kingdom Pseudomonadati; phylum Pseudomonadota; class Alphaproteobacteria; order Hyphomicrobiales; family Xanthobacteraceae; genus Ancylobacter; species Ancylobacter polymorphus. Next base: position 2,357,638 of record NZ_CP083239.1, read on the forward strand.
ACACCGAGCGCAAGAATGGCGAGCTAACCGCCGAGCGCATTTGCGCCATCTGGATGGAAGTTCAGTCGGAAAGCCTTGGCGAGGCCATCCATCTCGGGCCCGGCTATGAGAATTACTGGGTCTATATCGGCCACTTCATCCATTCGCCCTTCTATGTCTACGCCTATGCCTTCGGCGATTGCCTGGTGAACTCGCTCTACGCGGTCTATGAGAACGCCCAGGAGGGCTTCGCCGAGCGCTATCTCGCCATGCTGGCGGCCGGTGGCACGAAGCATCACTCGGAACTGCTCAAGCCCTTCGGCCTCGATGCCCGCGACCCCGCCTTCTGGCAGACCGGCCTCGGTCTTATCGAGCGCATGATCGGCGAACTGGAAGCGATGGAAGAGGCTTGAGCCTCACCCCTGACTGGCGGCCCGCCGCCGTGCTGGGTCGCCAGACATCCGCACGCCGCTCAGACTCCACGAGGGCGGCGCGCCGAAGGTGCGGCGGAAATCGTGGGTGAAATGCGCCTGGTCGCAGAAGCCGGCCTCATGGGCGGCGGCGGTCAGGCCGCTGCCGCCCGCCACCGCCGCGATCGCCCGCCTCAGGCGCCGCCACGCCCGGTAGCGGCGGTAGGGCACGCCAATTTCCCGCGTGAACAGATGCTGGAAATGGTGCGCGGAAAGACCGACCCGCGCGCAGGCGCTGGCCACGCCCGGCGCTTGATCTGTCGCGTCCAGCCCCGCGACGATGCGGGCGATGCGAGGATCCAATGCGCGCCGCGCCTGACGGGCGCCAAAGCCGAGAAGATCGTCCAGCGCCTCGCCGGCCCAGTCGGGGCTGCCGGCATCCTCCCAGAGCGCGCGCAGCGGCGCGCATTCGCCGCTGGCGCCGAGAACGGCACCGCCGCTTTCCTCCGTCCCCGCCGTCAGAGCCGCAAGGCTGGTGGCCCCCGCTAGCGACGGCTCGATGTAGAGCACGCCGATCGGCTCTCCACCCACATCGAGCTCGTGCAGAAGGCCGGCCGGAATCATCGCCGTGCGCACCCGGCGCCAGTCGCCTCTGGCGAGCCGCAGGCCGAAGGGGCCGTACAGCCCGGCAAGAAACACCGGCGCGCCGTGCTGGTGCGGGGCGTTGTAGGTGAGCGGACCGACGAAGCAGGTGCGCGCCGCATCGAGATGCCAGAGCGGCCCGGCCGCGAGACGGGGAGGGGCGGTCGGCGCACGTTCGTACAAGCTATCCGCTGGCGCCATTTGTAGCCTCCCCGAAGCCGCGCCCGAAGCGCGCATTCAACCATCAAAATGGTCCGCCGCGAAGCGGGCCTGGAGGACGCCCATGCGCCGCTTGTCTCCGCTTCCCGCGCGCCGTCAGCTCGCATTCTCGCGCCGCCAGACGCTCGCCGCCGCGCTCGGCCTCCTTGCCGCCCCGGCCGTGCTGCGGGCGTTTCCAGCCTTGGCGGCCGCGCCGGAGCTGGGGCCGTCGACCCCAACTTTCCAGCGCTTCCGGCTCGGCGGGTTCGAGGTGACCAGCCTGCTCGACGCCAGCGTGATGATTGACGGGCCGTGGCCCATCGTCGGCGAGGACCGGCTCGCGGGCGAGGTCGAAGCGCTGATGGCGGCGAACCTTCTGCCCGAAAGGCGTTTCCGCCCCGGCTTCTCCCCCACGCTGGTCAACACGGGCCGCGAACTGGTGCTGTTTGACGCCGGCAATGGCGCCAACGGCTTCGTCCCGCCCCCTGCGGGCGGTCAGCTGGTGAAGTCGCTCGTCGCCGCAGGCTATGCTCCGGAGCAGGTGGATGTCGTTGTGATCACCCACGCCCATCCCGACCATGTCGGCGGGCTGATGAACGAGGGTAAGCCGACCTTCCCGAACGCCCGCTATGTCATCGGCGCCACCGAATTCGATTTCTGGAAGAGCGACAGGCCGCTGGCGGCGCCGAAGGAGAGCAACGAATACGGCTCCGCCGTCCTGTTTCGCTCACATGTTCTGCCGCTGGCCGACAAGACGAGTTTCCTTGCGGCGGACGGTGAGGTGCTGCCCGGCATTCGCGCGGTGGCGGCGCATGGGCACACGCCGGGGCATCTCGCCTTCCATGTCGAAAGCCAGGGCAAGCGCCTTCTGGTGTGGGGTGACTGCGCCCATCACGAGGTCGCCTCGCTGGCGCGGCCGGACTGGCACGCGCTGTTCGATCAGGACAAGGTGGCGGGCGCCGCCACGCGGCGGAAAATCTACGACATGGTGTCGACAGACCGCGTGCTGGTGGCCGCCTATCACACCTCCTTCCCCTCGCTCGGCTATGTCGAGCGGCAGGGCGAGGGGTATCGCTGGCTGCCGCTCACCTATCAGCTTGAGCCCTAGGCGGACCGGGCGGCGATGTAGCGCCGTTCCTGGGTCAGGCCGGCATAGCCATAGGCGTCGCCGCGCGCTTCCACCACATGCACATAGCTTTCCGCATGAAGGGGGCCGAGCATGTCGCTGAAGGCGGCGAAGGTCTCGGCGATGAAGGCCGCCTTCTCGTCCTTGGTGTTGGTCCCCTCAGTCACGCGGATATCGAGCCAGAAGCCGGACAGGCCGGCTTCGGCGAGGCTGCGCCCCGCACAGAACCAATGCGCGGGGTCGGCGCGCTCCACTAGCACCGCGGTGAGTGCCGGGTCCTTTCCTAGCCGCTGCTGCGCAAGCTGCGACGCGCGGGCGGCGAGGGCGGCGTCCAGCCCGGCGGCGGCGGTGGGAGTCGCGTACTTTATCTGGATCATGGGCATGGCGGGTCTCCTTGCAACACTGTGCGGAGACTCGTAGCGCGCTGAGAAGCATGATAAAATGCTATCATTGAATATATCAATGATAGCATTTTGCAATGAATGAGCGTCCTCTCGACCTCGAACTTGTCCGCGCCTTTGTCCATGTCGCCGAGCTGTCCAGCTTCACCCGCGCGGCGGAGGCGCTGGGCGGCACGCAGGCAGGGGTGAGTCTGAAGCTGCGCAAGCTGGAAGACCGGCTCGGCCGCACCCTGCTGGAGCGCACGCCGCGCCTGGTCCGTCTCACCGCAGATGGGGCGGCGTTTCTGGAGCGGGCGCGCCGCCTGCTGGCGGCCGATCGCGAAGCGCGGCTGTGGGAGGTGGCGCCGCCGCAGCGTCTACGACTTGGCATCAGCGATCATGTCACCGGCGACACGCTGCCCGGCCTGTTGCGGCGGCTGGCGGCGGCGAGCCCCGGCCTCGTCTTCGACATCCGCATGGGCTTTTCGCGGCTCCTGCTGGATGCCTTCGACGCCGGCGATCTCGACGCCGTCGTGGTCCGGCGCGAGGGCAACCGACGCGACGGTCAGATGCTACGGCAGGACCGCTATGGCTGGTTTGCTGGCGCCGGCTGGCGCGCCGATGACGGCCGTCTGCCGCTCGCCCTGCTGGCGGCGCCCTGCGGTGTGCGCGCGGCCGTGATCGCCGCGCTCGATTCGGCCGCGATTGGCTGGCGCGAAGCCTTCACGGGCGGCAGTGTGTCCTCCGTCGGCGCGGCGGTGGCGGCGGGGCTCGCGGTCGCCCCCATGGCGACCCATCTCGCGCCAGCGGGCAGCGTCGAGGTCGGCCCGGCGTTGAATCTGCCCGCTCTGCCGTCCGCGACCGTCATGCTGGTCGCCCGCGCGGGCGATGCGCTGGCGAAAACCGCGCTGCGCGAACTTGCCGCCTTCCTGCGGGCGTGAGCCGGCGGTGCCGCCAAAACGAAAAAAGGCCGGTCGAGCGACCGGCCTTGAACATTTCGCGCAATGGCGTGGATCAGGAGCGGCGCTTGGGGCGCAGGCGCACCACCACGTCGACACGCGCGACCTCATAACCTTCCGGCGGCTCGGGGATCCGCTCCACCTCGACCGAGGCGCTGGGAATGTCGACGAGGTTGTTCTCGCCTTCGAGGAAGAAGTGATGGTGGTCCGACGGGTTGGTGTCGAAATAGGTCTTCGAGCCGTCCACCGCCAGCTCGCGCAGCAGGCCGACCTCGGTAAACTGGTGCAGCGTGTTGTAGACGGTGGCGAGCGACACCGGGAAGCGCGCCTTGATCGCCTCTTCGTGCAGGATTTCCGCCGAGACGTGGCGGTCGCCCTTGGCGAAGAGCAGCCAGCCGAGCGCGAGGCGCTGGCGGGTGGGGCGCAGGCCGACATCGCGCAGCATGTGGCGCACATCGTGGAACGGGCAGCCGGTGCGGCCCGCGCCGTCACGCAGCTTGGCGACCGGCAGCACGGGGCCGTCCTCTTCCACCACCATGCGGGAGAAGGCTACGTTCTGGGGGCGAAAAACTTCGCTCATCTCGTCTTCCGAACCATCGTTACCGCCTTTCCCCCGAAGGGAGAGACAAGGTCGATCCGCAACTCCGGCCCCGCGACACGCTTCCTGGCAGAGCCGGAAGCGGGCACAGGGCACCTTTTTCACTTGGCATTATATCGGTACGGTGACCGCCGGGGCAATATCGGGCGGAATAATCGTAACAGTTCCAATCTGTGGGGGGTATGGCGCAGCCTTCCTACGTGCCCGCGCCGGAGGCGACCCTCTGCCGCTTTCCGGCGCAGCGGTGCAGGGGTATTGTCATAGGGATGACATTTTCGGCATCTCCGCAGGCGCCGGGCCGGCTTTGAGCGCGCGGGGCGCTGTGATAGGAAGCGCGCTGCGTCAGGTGGCCGGGCCGGAGAGTGCCCGCGCGTGCCGCATAAAACCGGCGGCTGCGGGCCGCTCAAGGCATGGAAACAGCAAGCGTGGGTAATACCGAGACGATGGTCGAGCGGCAGACGAGCTTCACTTACGAGGAACTGCTCGCGTGCGGGCGCGGAGAGCTTTTCGGGCCGGGCAACGCGCAGCTTCCCGCTCCGCCCATGCTGATGTTCGACCGCATCACCGAGATTTCCGAGGATGGCGGCCCCAATGGCAAGGGGCATGTGCGGGCCGAACTCGACATCAAGCCCGACCTCTGGTTCTTCGGCTGCCACTTCATCGGCGATCCGGTCATGCCCGGCTGCCTCGGCCTCGATGCGCTGTGGCAGCTGGTCGGCTTCCATCTCGGCTGGCTCGGTTCTCCCGGCCGCGGGCGGGCGCTGGGCGCGGGCGAGATCAAGTTCTCCGGTCAGGTGCTGCCCACGGTGAAGAAGGTCGTGTACGGCATCGACTTCAAGCGCGTGATGCGTTCCAAGCTGGTGCTCGGCATTGCCGATGGCTGGTTGGAAGCCGATGGCGAGGTGATCTATCGCGCGAGCGACCTGAAGGTCGGCCTGTTCCAGTCCTGACCCCAGCGCCCTTGCGGCGCCACCCGGGCGGGGCCATCTCGCCTGTCTCGATCCTCTCGCGTGCTTTGAAGGAAAGGAAGCCTATGCGCCGTGTTGTTGTAACCGGAATGGGCATCGTCTCGTCCATAGGCAACTCCACCCAGGAGGTGCTGGCCTCCCTGCGCGAGGGCAAGAGCGGCATCCGCCGGGCCGACGCCTATGCCGAACTCGGCTTCCGCAGCCAGGTGCATGGCGCGCCCCAGCTCGACGCCAGCGAGGTGGTCGACCGCCGGGCCATGCGCTTCCACGGCGGCGGCACGGCGTGGAACCATGTCGCCATGGATCAGGCGATCCGCGATGCGGGCCTCGAAGAGCACGAGATTTCCAACGAGCGCACCGGGCTCATCATGGGCTCGGGCGGGTCGTCCACCCGCACCATCGTCGAGGCGGCGGACATCACCCGCAAGAACACCAGCCCCAAGCGCGTCGGCCCCTTCGCCGTGCCGAAGGCGATGGGCTCGACCGCTTCCGCGACGCTTTCCACCTGGTTCAAGATCAAGGGGCTGAGCTATTCGATCTCGGCCGCCTGCGCGACCACCAATATCTGCATCGGCAACGCCGCCGAGATGATCCAGTACGGCAAGCAGGACATCATGTTCGCCGGCGGCTGCGAGGATCTCGACTGGACGCTCTCCTGCCTGTTCGACGCCATGGGCGCCATGTCGTCGGATTATAATGACCGCCCGGCGGTCGCCTCGCGCCCCTATGACAAGAATCGCGACGGCTTTGTCATCTCCGGCGGCGCCGGCGTGCTGGTGCTGGAAGAGTTGGAGCATGCCAAGGCACGCGGCGCGCGCATCTATGCCGAGATCATCGGCTATGGCGCGACCTCGGACGGCGCCGACATGGTCGCCCCTTCCGGCGAGGGCGCGGCCCGCGCCATGAAGCTGGCCCTCTCCGGCGTGAAGGGCGGCATCGACTATATCAACCCGCACGCCACCTCGACCCCCATCGGCGATCTCAAGGAGATCGAGGCGATCCGCGCCGTGTTCGGCGACAAGGCGCCGCCGATCTCGGCCACCAAGTCGCTCACCGGCCATTCGCAGGGCGCGACCGGCGTGCATGAGGCGATCTACTCCATCCTGATGATGCAGAACGGCTTCATCTCGGCGAGCGCCCATATTGACGAAATCGACCCGGCCTTCGCCGACATGCCGATCGTGCGCGAGCGCGTCGACAATGCGCGGCTGGAGCGGGTGCTTTCCAACGGCTTCGGCTTCGGCGGAGCCAATGCGGTGCTGGTGTTCCAGCATCCCGAGGCGTGATCGAGGCGGCGGGGCGGAAGGAACCACAAGCATGAGCCTGACGCAGGGCACTTCCCCTCAGGGCAACCTGATGCAGGGCAAACGCGGCCTCATCATGGGTGTCGCCAACGATCATTCCATCGCCTGGGGCATCGCCCGGACGCTGGCGGCGCAGGGGGCGGAACTCGCCTTCACCTATCAGGGCGAGGCGCTCGGGCGCCGCGTGAGGCCGCTGGCCGAGAGCCTCGGCAGCGACACGCTGCTCGCCTGCGATGTCGAGGATCTGGCTTCGGTCGACGCGGTGTTCGCGGCGCTGAAGGAGAAGTGGGGCAAGCTCGACTTTCTCGTGCACGCCATCGGCTTTTCCGACAAGAACGAGCTGAAAGGCCTCTATGCCGACACCACGCGGGCGAACTTCACCCGCACCATGGTGATTTCCTGCTTCTCCTTCACCGAGCTCGCCAAGCGCGCGGCGCCGCTGATGACGGAAGGCGGTTCGCTCATCACGCTCACCTATGGTGGCTCGACGCGGGTGATGCCGAATTACAATGTGATGGGCGTGGCCAAGGCGGCGCTGGAGGCGAGCGTGCGCTACCTCGCCGCCGATTACGGGCCGCAGGGCGTGCGGGTGAACGCGATTTCCGCCGGCCCGATCCGCACCTTGGCGGGCGCCGGCATCGCCGATGCCCGGCTGATGTTCAACTATCAGAAGCGCCACGCCCCGCTGCGCCGCACCGTCTCCATCGACGAGGTCGGCGGCGCCGCTCTGTACCTGCTCTCGGACCTTTCGACCGGCGTGACCGGCGAGGTGCATTTCGTCGATTCCGGCTACAACATCATCTCGATGCCGCACCCGGACGCGCTGAAGACCATTGAGGACGCCGTCGAGCGTGCGACCGGCGAGGCCGCCGAGTAGGGGCCTTATAGCTCTATATGAGACAAGGCCCGGTCCTGCGCCGGGCCTTTGCTTTTTCAGGCCCGCAGCGCCACGCGGTAGGGGTGGGCGGGATAGACGCCGAGAATGCGCACTTCCTTGGAGAAGAACGACAGTTCCTCCAGCGCCAGCTTGAGATTGGCGTCCTCGGGGTGGCCATCGACATCGGCATAGAACTGGGTGGCGAAGAACTCGCCGTCGAGCTGGTAGGATTCCAGCTTGGTCATGTTCACGCCATTGGTGGCGAAGCCGCCCATCGCCTTGTACAGCGCCGCCGGCACGTTGCGCACCCGGAACACGAAGGTGGTGACGGTCGGTCCGTTATTGGCCGGCGCCCAGTCGCCATCCTTGGCGAGGATGACGAAGCGGGTTGTGTTGTGCGCCTCGTCCTCGATGTTCTCGGCGATGATATCCAGCCCGTAGATCTCCGCCGCGAGGCGGGAGGCGATGGCGGCGCGGCTCGGGTCCTGCGCTTCCGCCACCAGCCGGGCCGAGCCGGCGGTGTCGGCGCCGACAATGGCCTTCAGCCCGAGCTTGCGGATGATGTTGCGGCATTGGCCGAGCGCCATCACATGGCTCTCCGCCGACTTGACCGTCGCCAGCGTGGCGCCGGGAACGGCCATAAGCTGATGGGAGAGCGGCAGGAAGAACTCGCCGATGATGGTGAGGCCGGACGTCGGCATCAGGTGGTGAATATCCGCCACCCGCCCGGCGACCGAATTCTCGATCGGGATCATGCCGAGATCGGCCTCGCCATTCTGCAGCGCAGCGAAAGCGTCCTCGAAGGTGGCGCAGGGCACGGCCTCGTGGGTGGGATAGACCTCGCGGCAGGCGATATGCGAGTTCGCGCCCGGCTCGCCCTGGAAGACGATGGTGCGGCGGGTCGTCATGGCAGCGTCCTTCACGTTGATTCGCGCGCGAGCATGAGGCGCGCCTTTTCGAGATCGTCCGGCGTGTCGACACCGAGCGGCACGGTGTCGACGATGGCGACATCGATCCGCATGCCGGCTTCCAGCGCGCGCAGTTGCTCCAGCTTCTCGCGGCTCTCCAGCGCGGAGGGCGGCAGGGCGACGAAGCGCTCAAGGGCGCGGCGCCGATAGGCATAGAGGCCGATATGGTGGAACAGCGGACCCTCGCCATAGGGGGCGGTGGCGCGGGTGAAATAGAGGGCGCGCAGCCGTGTGGCGCTGAGCGGGCTGCCCACCGCCTTCACCACATTCGGGTTGGTGCGTTCGCCCGCTTCGGTGATCTCGGCGGCCAGCGTGCCGATATCCACAGCCGGATCGTCGAGCAGGTCGAGCGCGGCACGGATGAGCGCGGGGTCGATGGTCGGCAGGTCGCCCTGCACATTGACGATGCGGGCCACCCGGCCTGCCGGATCGATGCGCCCGAGCGCCTCGAAGATTCGGTCCGAGCCGCTGGCATGGTCGGCGCGGGTCATCGCCACTTCGAAGCCGGCCTTCTCCACGGCGGCGCGCACGCCCTCATCGTCGGTCGCCACCACCACGCGGCCGATCTGCGCCGCGGCGGAACGCCGCGCCACCTCGACGATCATCGGGCGGCCACCGAGATCGGCGAGCGGCTTTCCCGGCAGCCGGGTCGAAGCCATGCGGGCTGGAATAAGAATAACTGTGTCCTGCGAGGACATTCGGGAGCCCCGTCATCGTGCTGGAAGGTGCCGGCGCCCCTCTCAGAGTGGCGAAACGTAGCACCGCAGCGCGCTTATACGGGTTGCACGTCAACCGTCAAAATGATTAGTTCCCGCGCGCCATTGGCGGTCGCAAGCGAGCGCTGATACATTGCGCGCGGGGTATCGGCGGACCAGCCGGATGGTCGCGGTGCCGGGTGAGGGAGCGAATATTTCGATGGACAGCTTCGAGCTGAACAAGGTTGCTGGTGCGGTCCTGGGCGTGCTCACGTTCACGCTCGGTCTGAATGTGTTCGCCGACATTCTGTTCTCCAGCCACGGGCCTGAGAAGGCCGGCTACGAGATCGCCGTGCAGGAGGAAATGACCGGCGAGGCGCAGGCCGCGCCGGCCGCGGTTCCGCTCGCGCAGCTGCTCGCCGCCGCCAGCCCGGAGAAGGGCGAGGCCCAGGCCAAGAAGTGCGCCGCCTGCCACAATTTCGTGGAAGGCGCCGGCGCCAAGGTCGGCCCGGATCTCTATGGCATCGTCGGCCGCCCGGTCGGTGGCGTCGAGGGCTTCGCCTATTCCGCGGCGATGAAGGCCCATGGCGGCAACTGGACGTTCCAGGACCTCAGCGACTTCATCAAGAATCCGAAGGCCGACATTCCCGGCACGGCGATGGGCTTTGCCGGTATCGCCAAGGACACCGATCGCGCCGACCTGATCGCCTATCTCAACACGCTCTCGCACAGCCCGCTGCCGCTGCCCTCGCCGGAAGCGACTCCTGCCGCTGCCGAGCCCGCCGCCACCCAGCCGGCTTCCGGCGAGACGGGCGGCAACGTGCCGCCGCCCGCTGGCTCCGCCGCGCCGGCGACCACCGTTCCCGCGCCCGCCACTCCGGCGCCTGAGGCGACCCCGGCTCCGGCCGCTCCGGCCCCGGCTGCTCCTGCACCCGAAGCGGCCCCTGCGCCCGCGGCTCCGGCGGCCCCCGCTCCGGCGGAAACGGCTCCGGCCCAGCCCGCTCCGGCGGCGCCGGCCACGCCCTGAGGCGTGCGCCCCACGGGGCGCGGCTTTCACGATCACGTCAGGCCGGCGGCGCTTTGCGTCGCCGGCCTTATTCTTTTCCGGACTGACCTCTTCTTATTCGACGCCACTGTCCATAATCCGTCGCGAGGACCCGAACGGTCCCGCCTTCCGACGTGCCAGAGGGATGAAAGCGCATGATCCGTCTCCACCGCCCCGACCGCCCCGCCGCCCCCGGCTGGCGTCCTCCGGCATGGAGCGGGACGATGACCCGGTCGCTCGCCGTCGCCCTTCTCGGCATCGGTCTCGCCGGTCCGGCGCTGGCGCAGGAGGCGGCACCTGCCGCCCCCGCCACATCGACGGCAAGTGCCGGCGAGTGGAAGCACGGCCTCTCCCTGATGGGCGAGCCGAAATACCCGGCCGACTTCAAGCATTTCGACTATGTGAACCCCGACGCGCCGAAGACTGGCCTCGTGAGGCAGTCCGTCGACGGCACCTTCGATTCGCTGAACGACATCATTCCACGTGGCGCGGCGGCGGCTGGGCTGCACCTCATCTACGACACGCTGATGAGCCCGGCCTCTGACGAGGTGGCCACGGAATACGGCCTGATCGCCGAGAGTGTGCGCTATCCCGCTGACTTCTCGTCCGTCACCTATCGCCTGCGCCCGGAGGCGAAATGGCATGACGGCCAGCCGATCACCGCCGAGGATGTGGTGTGGTCGTTCGAGCAGATGACCAAGAACAACCCCCGCCAAGCCTATTACTACAGCCATGTGAAGGGCGCCGCCGTTACCGGCGAGCGTGAGGTGACCTTCACCTTCGATCAGGCGGGCAACCGTGAACTGCCGCAGATCGTCGGCCAGCTGCGCATCATGCCCAAGCACTGGTGGACGGCGAATGGTCCGGACGGCAAGCCGCGCGACATCAGCCAGGGCACGCTGGAAGTGCCGCTCGGCTCGGGCCCCTATAAGGTCAAGCAGGTGCAGCCGGGCCGTTCCATCTCCTTCGAGCGCGTGCCGGATTATTGGGGCAAGGACCTGCCGGTGAATATCGGTACCAATAATTTCGCCGAGCAGCGCTACGAGTATTTCCGCGATTCAACGGTGGAACTCGAAGCCTTCAAGGGCGACCAATATGATTTCCGCATCGAGTCCTCGGCCAAGGACTGGGCCACTGCCTATAATTTTCCGGCGGTGAAGGAAGGCAAGGTCATCCTCGAGGAGTTCCCCAACCGTTCCTTCGGTTCGATGCAGGCCTTCATCCCCAATCTGCGGCGCGAGAAGTTCCAGGACCAGCGGGTGCGGCGGGCGCTGAACTTTGCGCTCGATTTCGAGGGCATGAACCGCACGTTGTTCTTCGGTCAGTACAAGCGCACCTCGAGCTATTTCCAGAACACCGAGCTCGCCTCTTCGGGCCTGCCGACAGGCAAGGAGCTGGAGATTCTGGAGAGCGTCCGCGACAAGATCCCTGAAAGCGTCTTCACCAAGCCTTATGAGAACCCGCCCTCGGGCAGCGAGGGTATTCGCCGCTCCAATCTGCGCGAGGCGGCGCAGCTTCTGCGTGCGGCCGGCTATGACGTGAAGGACGGCAAGCTGGTGAACGCCAAGGGCGAGCCCTTCACGCTTGAGATTCTGATCGGCAACCCGGCCTTCGAGCGCGTCGCCCTGTTCTACAAGCCGTCGCTGGAACGGCTCGGGATCACCGTCACCGTCCGTCAGGTCGATTCCTCCCAATACATCAACCGCCTGCGTGCCCGCGACTACGACATGATCATCGCCGGCTGGGGACAGTCGCTCTCGCCCGGCAATGAGCAGCGCGACTTCTGGGGTTCCAGCGCCGCTGACCGTGCGGGATCGGGCAACCATGCCGGCATCAAGGACCCCGGCATCGACGCCCTGATCGAGAAGGTGATTTACGCCAAGGACCGCGAGGAACTCGTCGCCGCGACCCATGCGCTCGACCGGGTGCTGCTGGCGCATGACTATGTGATCCCGAGCTGGACCTACCCCAACACCCGCACAGCACGCTGGAACCGCTTCAGCCATCCCGAGAAGATGCCGGAATATGGCGGCGACGCCTTCCCGGCCATCTGGTGGTGGGACGCGGAGAAGGCGGCCAAGACCGGGGCGGCACGATGAGCGGGCTGCTGTCGGCCCCGCTCTCCCGCCGTGCTCTGATGGCGCTGGCGGCCGGTACCGTAGCCTTGCCCTGGCTCGGCCGCCGCGCCGTGGCGCAGCCGGCGCCCGGCGCGCCCAGTGCCGCACCGGCCGCGGCTCTCGGGCCGGAGCGCCACGGCCTCTCCATTTTCGGCGATCTGAAATACCCCGCCGATTTCGCCCATTTCGACTATGTCGATCCGGCGTCTCCGAAGGGCGGCACCTTCTCGCAAATCGGCCCCACCATCGCCTTCAACCAGTCGTTCCAGACCTTCAACACGCTGAACGGCTACATCCTCAAGGGCGATGCCGCGCAGGGCGTCGAACTGCTCTTCGACACGCTGATGACGCGCGCCTATGACGAGCCGGACGCGCTGTACGGGCTGGTGGCGCAGAGTGTCTCCGTGTCGGAGGACGGTACGCTCTACCGCTTCCGCCTGCGCCCGCAGGCGCGCTTCCATGACGGCTCGAAGCTCACCGCCGAGGATGTCGCCTTCTCGCTCACCCTGTTGAAGGAAAAGGGCCATCCCGTCATCGCGCAGAATCTGCGTGATCTCGTGAGCGCGCAGGCGGAGGGCGAGGAGGTCGCCGTGCTGCGCTTCGCGCCGACGCGGGCGCGCGACGTGCCGCTGTTCGCGGCCTCGCTGCCGATCTTCTCCAAGGCCTATTACAGCGCCCGTCCCTTCGACGCGAGCACGCTGGACGTGCCGCTCGGTTCCGGCCCTTATCGCGTGGGTCCGTTCGAGGTCGGCCGTTACATCGAATATCGCCGCGACCCCGCCTATTGGGGCAACGGGCTGCCGGTGAATATCGGTGTGAACAATTTCGACGTACTGCGCTACGAGTATTTCCGCGACCGCGAGGTCGGCTTCGAGGCGTTCAAGGCGCGGGCCTATCTGTTCCGGCAGGAATTCACCGCCCGAAGCTGGGCCACGGGCTATAATTTCCCGGCGCTGAACGAGGGCAAGGTGAAGCGCGAGATCCTGCCCGATCGCACGCCCTCCGGGGCGCAGGGCTGGTTTCTCAATCTGCGCCGGCCGAAATTCGCCGATCCGCGCGTGCGCGAGGCGCTATCCTACGCCTTCGATTTCGAGTGGACCAACAAGAACCTGATGTTCGATGCCTATAAGCGCACGACATCCTTTTTCGAGAATTCCGACCTCGAAGCGGAAGGCCCGGCCGGGCCGGACGAACTCGCGCTGATCGAGCGTATCGCCGGCCGGCTCACCCCGGAAGACATCGCCGTGCTCAAGGCGCCCCCCTGGAGCCCGCCGGTCTCCGATGGCTCCGGCCAGGACCGCGCTTTGCTGCGCAAGGCTACGCAGCTGCTGCGCGAGGCGGGATGGGTCATCAAGGATGGCCGCCTCGTCGACCCACAGGGAAACGGGCTTTCCATCGAGTTCCTCGACGACGAGAACGGGCTGGAACGCCACACCGCGCCCTTCATCAAAAACCTCAAGCTGCTCGGTATCGAGGCACATTTCCGCCTGGTCGACTCGCCGCAATATCAGCGCCGGCTCAACGATTTCGACTTCGACACCACGGTGCGGCGCTTCTCCGTCTCCACCGTACCGGGCGAATCGCTGCGCAATTATTTCGGCTCGGCGGCGGCCTCCATTCCGGGCTCCAACAACCTCTCCGGCATCGCCGATCCGGTGGTTGATCTTTTGATCGAGGAGGTGATCGCGGCGCCGACGCGCGACCAGCTGCGCACCGCCTGCCGCGTGCTCGACCGTCGCCTGCGGGCCGGGCGCTACTGGGTGCCGCAATGGTACTCGGCCGAGTTCCGCATCGCCTTCTGGGACGAGTTCGGCTGGCCGAGCGCGCCGCGCCCCACCTATGCCCGCGCCATACCGGACATCTGGTCGCCGCGCACGCGCTCGGCGGGGTGAAGCCGGCGGCGCCGTTGTCGCGCATGAACGGACGTTAAGTTGACGCGGCCCCGGCCGCCCGCCACCTTGAACCCGCCTCGCGGAGAAACCCGACCGAATGCTCGCCTATATCGTCCGACGCATCGCGCTGATGGTGCCGACCGTGATCGGCATCATGCTGATTTCCTTCGTGGTGGTGCAGTTCGCGCCTGGCGGGCCGGTTGAGCGGATGATTGCCGAGCTGACCGGGCAGGGGAGTTCGGCCACCGCCCGCATCTCCGGTAGCGGCGGCGATTTCGGCGGCATGCCGCAGAGCGCGCCGGGGGGCGATCCCGTCTCCTCGAAATATCGCGGCGCGCAGGGGCTGGACCCCGCCTTCATCAAGGAACTGGAGCGGCAATTCGGCTTCGACAAGCCGGCGCATGAGCGCTTCTTCAAGATGATGTGGGACTATGCCCGCTTCGATTTCGGCCGCTCCTACTTCCGCGATGTCTCGGTGATCGACCTCGTTATCGAGAAAATGCCGGTGTCGATCTCGCTCGGCCTGTGGATGATGCTGATCAGCTACGGCATTTCCATCCCGCTCGGCATTGCCAAGGCTGTGCGCGACGGCTCGCGCTTCGACATGTGGACCTCGGCGGTCATCGTGGTCGGCTATGCGATACCGGGCTTCCTGTTCGCCATCCTGCTGGTCATCCTGTTCGCCGGTGGCTCGTTCTTCTCGTGGTTCCCTTTGCGCGGCCTCACGTCCGACAATTGGGAGCAGCTTTCGCTGACCGGAAAGATCCTCGATTATTTCTGGCACCTGGTGCTGCCCATCACCGCCATGGTGCTCGGGGCCTTCGCCACCACCGCCTTGCTGACCAAGAATTCGTTCCTCGACGAGATCAGGAAGCAATATGTCGTCACCGCGCGGATGAAGGGGCTTTCCGAGCGGCGCGTGCTTTACGGCCACGTGTTCCGTAATGCCATGCTGATCGTCATCGCCGGCTTTCCCGGCGCCTTCGTCGGCGCCTTCTTCACCGGCTCGCTGCTGATCGAGACCATCTTCTCGCTCGACGGGCTCGGCCTGCTCGGCTTCGAGAGCGTGCTCAACCGCGACTATCCCGTGGTGTTCGCCAATCTCTACATCTTCTCGCTGGTGGGGCTGGTGGTGAACCTCATTTCCGACCTCACCTATACCTGGGTCGATCCGCGCATCGACTTCGATACGCGGGACGTCTGAACATGGACGCCAACGCCGCCGTGCCGACCAACCCCGCCGCCTCCGCCGCGCCGCGCCGCCCGTGGCTCTCGCCGCTGAACCAGCGCCGCCTCGCCAATTTCAAGCGTAACCGGCGCGGCTGGTGGAGCTTCTGGATTTTTGCGGTGCTGTTCATCCTCAGCCTCGGGGCGGAGTTCATCGCCAACGACAAGCCGTTCCTGGTGGAATATGACGGCGGCTATTATTTCCCCGGCCTCGTCGCCTACCCTGAGACCACCTTCGGCGGCGATTTCGAGACCGAGGCGGACTACCGCGACCCCTATTTGCAGAATCTGATCCGCGAGAAGGGCGGCTGGATGCTGTGGCCGCCGATCCGCTACTCCTATTCCACCCATAATCTCGACCTGCCGACACCGGCCCCTTCGCCCCCGACCTGGATGCTGACCGAGGCGCAATGCGCGCCTGTCGTGGAGAAGCTCGGCCGCACCGGCGGCTGCGACGCGCTGGAGTGGAATTGGCTCGGCACGGATGATCAGGGCCGCGACGTGCTGGCCCGGCTGATCTACGGTTTCCGCCTGTCGGTGCTGTTCGGCCTGATCCTCACGCTGATCTCGTCCGTCGTCGGCGTGGCGGCGGGCGCGGTGCAGGGCTATTTCGGCGGCTGGACCGACCTCATCTTCCAGCGGTTCATCGAGATATGGACCGCCATTCCGGCGCTCTATCTGCTGCTCATCATCTCCTCCATCCTCGCCCCCGGCTTCTGGGTGCTGCTCGGGATTCTGCTGCTGTTCTCCTGGGTGGCGCTTGTGGGGCTGGTGCGGGCGGAGTTCCTGCGCGCGCGCAACTTCGAATATGTGCAGGCGGCACGGGCGCTCGGCGTTTCCAACGCGGTGCTGATGTGGCGGCACATGCTGCCCAACGCGATGGTCGCGACGCTGACCATGCTGCCCTTCATCGTCTCCTCCTCGGTGATGACGCTCACCGCGCTGGATTTCCTCGGCTTCGGCCTGCCGCCCGGCTCGCCTTCGCTTGGCGAGTTGCTGGCGCAGGGCAAGGCCAATGTGCAGGCGCCCTGGCTTGGCCTCACCGGCTTCTTCACCCTCGCCATCATGCTGAGCCTGCTTATCTTCATCGGCGAAGCCGTGCGCGACGCCTTCGACCCGCGGAAGACCTTCCAGTGAGGTGTGGTAGGATCGTCGTTGATGGAGCGAGAGCCATGAACAAGATCGTGCGCGAACATTATCCGGTGGAGAAACTGCCCGAGGACCTGCGAGAGGGGCTCGAAGCTACGCACGTGCGGGTGACGGTTGTGCCGGAGGAAAAATCCGGGACGTTCCGCAAAAAGCCCCTCACCTATGCTGACATAAGGGCACGGGTTAAGCCGACCGGGGTCACGGTCGAGGAGGCCGTTCGCCGTATCCGGGAGCTTCGCGACGAGTGGGATGATTGAGCGTCGTGAGGCTTTATTGGGACGCGAATGCTTTCATCACCTTGGTCGAAAACGGCGGCCCCGTATCGGAACGGTTGGGAGAGCTTCTTGAACGAGCCTTCGATGAGGAAATAACTATCGTCACCAGTGAGCTGACGTTGGCTGAACTGCTCGTGCGACCACTTCGCGAAGACAATGCCGATCGCGTCTATGTCTACCGCGATTTGCTTGAGGCAGTGGGCACTATAGAAGCACTGTCCATCAGTCGCGACGTTCTTCTCGCGACAGCGCAAATTCGGGCCGACCATCGCTCGGTCAGGCTGCCCGACGCCATCCACATCGCCACAGCCGAAATCGCTCGCTGTTCGCATTTCCTCAGCGGCGATCTCCGATTGCCGGTTCGCCCGGCCTTTAACAAGGTCGATCTCGACATAGCTCTGCTCGATCAACTGCTGGCGCAACTCGATGACTGACATCCCCCTGCTCTCCGTCCGCGATCTCTCCGTCGCCTTTGCCCAGGGCGGGCGGTCGACGCTGGCGGTGGATCGCGTCTCCTTCGATGTCCGCCGCGGCGAGACGGTGGCGCTGGTGGGCGAGAGCGGGTCGGGCAAGTCGGTCACCGCGCTTTCCATTCTCAAGCTGCTGCACTATCCCGCCGCCAGCCACCCTTCCGGCGAGGTTCTTTTCCAGGGCGAGAATTTGCTCGCCATGGAGGAGCGCGAGATCCGCCGGGTGCGCGGCAACGACATCACCATGGTGTTCCAGGAACCCATGAGTTCGCTGAACCCGCTGCATACGGTGGAACAGCAGATCGCCGAAATCCTGTTCCTGCATCGCGGCATGCGCGGACCGGCGGCGCGGGCGCGGGTGATCGAACTGCTCACCGAGGTCGGCATTCCCGAACCCGAGACCCGGCTTGGCTCCTATCCGCACCAGCTTTCCGGCGGCCAGCGCCAGCGTGTGATGATCGCCATGGCGCTCGCCAATGAGCCGAAACTGCTCATCGCCGATGAGCCCACCACCGCGCTCGACGTGACCGTGCAGGCGCAAATCCTCAAGCTCTTAAAGGAGCTGCAGCGCCGGCTCGGCATGGCCATGCTGTTCATCACCCATGATCTCGGCATCGTGCGCAAGATCGCCGACCGGGTCTGCGTGATGAACCATGGCAAGATCGTCGAAGAAGGTCTTGTGGGCGAACTCTTCGCCCATCCCCGCCATCCCTATACGCAGGCGCTGATCGCCGCCCAGCCACGCGGCAACCCCGCCTCGCCGCATCCCGAGGCGCCGGTGGTGCTGGAAACCACGGGCCTGAAGGTCTGGTTTCCGATCAAGGCCGGGGTGATGCGCCGCACGGTCGGCCACATCAAGGCGGTGGATGGCATCTCGGTGGAAATCCGGCGCGGCGAGACGCTGGGCGTGGTGGGCGAGAGCGGCTCGGGCAAGACCACACTCGGCCTGGCGCTTCTGCGGCTGATCTCCAGCGAGGGGCCGATCGTGTTCATGGGCGATCCCATCGACCGGCTCGGTTTCAAGCAGATGCGCGCCCACCGACAGGCGATGCAGGTGGTGTTCCAGGATCCGTTCGGCTCGCTCAGCCCGCGCATGTCGGTGGCCGACATCATCGGCGAGGGGCTGCGCGTGCATCACCCGAGGCTGTCTGCCGACGAGCGCGATGCCCGCGTCGTCGCCGCGCTCACCGATGTGGGCCTGGATCCCGAGGCGCGCCACCGCTATCCCCACGAGTTCTCCGGCGGTCAGCGCCAGCGCATCGCCATTGCCCGCGCCGTCGTGTTGGAGCCCTCCTTCATCGTGCTGGACGAGCCGACCAGCGCGCTCGACATGATCGTGCAGGCGCAGATCGTCGATCTGCTGCGCGATCTGCAGCAGAGGCGCGGCCTGACCTATCTGTTCATCAGCCATGATCTGCGCGTCGTCGCGGCTCTGGCCTCGCGGGTCATGGTGATGAAGGGTGGCGTGGTGGTGGAGGAGGGGCCGGCGGCCGACCTCTTTGCCCAGCCGAAGACCGCTTACACCCGCGCTCTGTTCGCCGCGGCCTTCGACATGGAGACGGCGCCGCTATGAGTGGGAAAGCCGGCGCCGGTCACCTCGCGGATCGCTCTATCGCCCTCGACCTGACCGAGCCGGAAAGTGTCGGAACCGGCTTCCGCCCCTATCACCGTTTCATCGCCACCTTTGCCGGGGCAGGCGGGGCACCGTTGCGCCAGCGCAGGGACATTCTGCGCGTCGGGCCGGTGGTGGGCGTGCTGGCCTATGATCCCGGCGCGGCGTGTTTCGTGCTGATCCGCCAGTTCCGTCTGGGGGCGGAGCTGGCGACCGGGAAGGGGGAATTGGTGGAGATCGCCGCCGGCCTCATCGATCCCGGCGAGGAGGCCGAGGTGGCGGCTCGGCGCGAATGCATGGAAGAGATCGGTGTCGCCCCGCGCGCCCTGTTGCCGATGGCCCGCTTCCTTCCCAGCCCCGGCGTGACGGACGAGCACGCCACGATCTATCTGGGGCTGGTCGATTCCGCTGCCGTGCCCGACATCGCCGGCGAGCCGGGCGAGACCGAGCTGACCCTGCCGTTCCTGGTGCCGGTGGACGAGGCGCTGGCGGTGCTTTCAGCGCCGGCTCCCGCGCCCGTCGCCAATGGCTTCGTGTTGATCGCCCTGCAATGGTTCGCGCTGAACCGGGCGCGGGTGGACGCCTTCGTCGCGGCGAACGGCTAAATCCGCCGAACGCTGCGCAGCGGCGTGCCGGACGCTTCAATACGGGCCAGCGCCGGTTCCAGCGGTTCGCGCACCACGGACATGAAATGCGCGGTGGCGTGCAGCAGCGTCGCGCCGTCCTCGACGATGCCGACATGGCCGGGCCAGTAGAGCAGATCGCCGCGCCGCAACGCGCCGAGATCGCCGGAGAACACCACTTCTGCCCCTACCGCTTTCTCCTGCATGTCGGTGTCGCGCGGGCAGGCATGGCCGCAGGCGGTGAGCGCCGCCTGCACCAGGCCGGAACAGTCCAGCCCCAGGCTGGAGCGCCCGCCCCAGAGATAGGCGGCGCCGAGGAAGCGGGCGGCAACCGTGACGATATCCTCTTCGAAGGCATCGAGCGGCACGAGATGGTCGGCGAAGACGAAGCCGCCCTCGGCCGTCACTGCGAAACGCCCCCGCGTGCTCGCGATGACGAGACGGCTGCCAAAAGACAGGAGGTCGATCGGCGGCAGCTTGATCGAGGGGCCGGGAAACACCGGCGTGCGCAGTGCGCTCACCTTATGCGTCGGCGCCGGGCCGGCTGGCGCGAGCGCCTCGGCCGGGAGCCAGCCGACATAGGAATCCGCGTCGAGTTGGCCCCAGGCCCAGCCCTCCGCAGTGGTCTCATAGACCGTCACCGCCTCGCCATAGAGCGCTTCCGTGGTCAAGGGCGCCAGCGGGTCCGGCGTGGCGCGTACCGGTGCGGTCGGGTGGACGATGCGGCCGGCTGTGCCCTCGACGAAGCGCTCCGCCGTCACCACGCCCTGGAGATGGCGCGCAGCGAGGTCGGGCCGGGCAGGGGTGAGGCGGGGATCGAAGGTCACAGAGCGCTCCTGCGCGAGGTGAGGCGAGGTTCAGCGTGGCAGGGCACGGGCGGTGGCGACAACAAGATCGCCGAGCCGCTCCAGGTAGAGCGCGCCTTCCACCGTGCGCTGGATGATGACATTGCGTCGATCCGCCTCGTCGCGCCGGCGGGAGACAAGCCGAAGCTGCCCCATCGTGTCGAGCGCGCGGGTGATGACGGGCTTGGTGACGCCCAGCCGGGCGGCCAGCCCGCGTACCGTATGCGGCGGGGCTTCCAGATAGACGCTGAGGAGGATGGCCAACTGGCGCTGGCTGAGATCGGGCGCGTCGTCGCGCACCTGCGCGAGGGAAAGCTCGTGCAGGAGACGCAACGCCTGCGATGGACGCAGCTCGACCGCCATTGGCCTGTCCCCGGATCCGCAATCGTTACGGCTGCGGATTGTTCGGGACTATGGCGGCTCGGCGCCGAAGAAACCATTAACACCCGCGCGAGCGGCGTTTCGATTGTGCCGCAGCGTCAGCCGTAGCGCTCGGCCAGCAACGCGTCGAGGGCACGGATGGTCTGCGCCTCGCCGCCTTCCGGTCGGCCGGGGCGGGAGGTGGGGTTCCAGGCGAAGATGTCGAGATGCAGCCACGCCCCGGCGCGGGAGACGAAGCGCTGCAGGAACAGCGCGGCGGTGATGGAGCCGGCGAAGCCGCTGCCGGGGGCGTTGTTCAGATCGGCGATCTTGCTGTCGAGCATCGAGGCATAGGGCTGCCACAGCGGCATCCGCCAGGACGGGTCGGCCTCCGCCGCGCCATGGCGGGCGAGGTCGGCGGCCAGCGGCTCATCATCGGTATAGGCCGGCGGCAGTTGCGGCCCCAGCGCGACGCGGGCGGCGCCGGTGAGTGTGGCGAAGTCGATCAGCAATTCCGGTGCTTCCTCGTCGGCGAGGCTGAGCGCGTCGGCAAGGATCAGCCGGCCTTCGGCATCGGTGTTGCCGATCTCGACGGTGAGGCCCTTTCGCGAGGGGAACACGTCACCGGGGCGGAAGGCGGAACCGTCAATGGCGTTTTCCACCGCTGCCACGATGAGCCGCAGCCGCAGCTTGAGCCCGCGCGCCATGATCATCTGTGCGAGGCCGATGGCATTGGCGGCACCGCCCATATCCTTCTTCATCAGCAGCATGCCGCTGGACGGCTTGATATCGAGCCCGCCCGTGTCGAAGGCGACGCCCTTGCCGACCAGCGTCACCTTGGGCGCGCTTGGGTCGCCCCATGACAGGTCGATGAGGCGGGGCGCGCGCGGAGAGGCACGGCCGACGGCATGGACCAGCGGGAAATTGGCGGCCAGCAGATCGTCGCCGGTGGTCACCTTCACCTGTCCGCCAAAGCGCGAGGCGAGGGTGCGCACCGCCGCCTCGATTTCGGCGGGGCCGAGGTCGTTGGCGGGGGTGTTGACGAGGTCGCGGGTCAGCGTCACCGCCTCGGCGGTGCGGCGCAGATAGGCCTCGTCGGTCCCCTCGGGCACCACGAGCCGCACATCGGCGCCCGCCCGCTTGCCGTAGCGGGTGAAGCGATAGCCGCCGAGCAGAAAACCGAGCGCAGCGAGCCGGGGATCGACGGGGGCATGGGCGATGACATAGTCGCCGGCCGGCAGGGCGGTGGCGAGCTTGCCGAAGCTCAGCGGGTCGCGCGGGGCGCCGTCGCAGCCGAACAGGACGCCGGCGATGGCGCCATCGGCCGCCGGCAGCACCAGCAGCGATCCGGCCTCGGCCTTGAAGCCCGTGGTCTCGCCAAAGGCGAGCGCCGGTGCCGGCAGGCCGCTTGCCACCTCGCGCCAGTTCTGCGGCGTGACGCACCAGATCGGACGGGGAGTGCGCGCCTCGTCGGCACGGATCAACTGGGCGCCCATTCGTGGCTCTCCGGAAGAAGGTCAGGCGACGGCGAGTTCGAACGCGCCGTTTTCAATGAGATAGACGGCCCCCTGGCGCACCGGAAGCTCCACCGCCTGGCTCGGCGGCATGCCGGCGAAGGCGTGCAGCATGGCGCGCACGACGCCGCCATGGGTCACCACCACCGCATCGCCGGTGAGTTCGGCGACCGCTTCCAGCACCCGCGTCGAAAGCTCGGCATAGCTCTCGCCACCGGGGGGAGAGAAGTTCCACGGGTCGGCATCGCGGGCGGCGAGGCTCACCGGGTCGCGCCGGCGCAGTTCCGGCCAGGTGGAGCCTTCCCAGCGGCCGAAGGTGATTTCGCGCAGCCGGGGATCGCGGCGGAAGGCATCCGGCGGCAGGCCAAGCTCGGCGCGCAGGATCGCCATGGTCTGCGCGGCACGGCTGAGCGGGCTCGCGACGAAGTCGAGATGACGCGCGCCGCCGCTGAGACGTTCCACCACCCGCGCCGTCTCCGCCGCCTGCTCGCGGCCAAGATCGTTCAGCGGGATGTCATGCGAGCCTTGAAGGCGGCCGGCGAGATTCCAGTCGGTCTCGCCGTGCCGAACGAGAAAGATGCGTCGGGTCATTTGGAAGGCAGGCTCACGACATGCGTGTAGCTGATCCGCTTGAACGGGTAGGCGACCCGAAGCGTCACCGTGGAGCCGGCGGGCGCGCGGCCCTTGGCCGTGACCAGCACGCCGCCCACGGTGCGACCCACGCAGCGATGCGAGCCGCCGTCGACGCCGGTGGCGGTGAACTTGCCGATGCTGAAGTTCAGCTTCACGCCGGGCGGGGCAGAAAGCACCTTCACCTGCGGGGCCTGCGTCATCTGGCACAGCGAATCGGCCGAGCCGGCGGCGAACAGCACCGGCCCCTGGCGGCCGCCGGTGAGATAGCCGCGCCGATCCTGGTCGTCGCGCCCGTCGCTGGGGCTGACATAGCCGGGGAAGATGGCGCCGCCGAATCCGAAGATGCGGTTCATCAGCGGGTATTGCTGGAAGGTCGGCGGCACGCCGCTGTCCTGCGCGTCCGGCGGGGGAACATAGGGCAGGTTGGAGAGCCCCGACCCCGGCGGCGGGTTGACGATGATGGGGCCGGACTGCGCCGCCGCCGGCTGCAGGCCGGCCAGAGCGAGCACCAGTGTCCCTGCCGCCAGAGCGGGCAAGGCGTTGCGGCGGAAGAGCGATATCAGGCGGGCCTTCATCATGGCGCGTGCTCCGCTGGGGGGTCGGCTCAGTCCCGGTCGAGGGTGAGGTCGGGCGCGTCCGGGTTCTTCATGCCGACGATATGATAGCCGGCATCGACGTGATGCACCTCGCCGGTGACGGCGCGGCCGAGATCGGAGAGCAGATACATCCCCGTATCGCCCACTTCGTCGATGGTGACGGTGCGGCGCAGCGGGGCGTTGAGCTCGTTCCACTTCAGGATATAGCGGAAATCGCCGATGCCGGAGGCCGCCAACGTCTTGATGGGGCCAGCGGAAATGGCGTTGACGCGAATGTTTTTCGGGCCGAGATCGGCGGCGAGATAGCGCACGCTCGCCTCCAGCGCGGCCTTAGCGACGCCCATCACATTGTAATGCGGCATCCACTTCTCGGCGCCGTAATAGGTGAGGGTGAGCATGGAGCCGCCATTCGTCATCAGCTTCTCCGCGCGCTGGGCGACGGCGGTGAAGCTGTAGCAGGAGATCAGCATGGTCTTGCTGAAATTCTCCGCCGTGGTGTCGACATAGCGCCCGTCGAGCTCGTTCTTGTCCGAGAAGGCGATGGCGTGAACGAGGAAGTCGAGACCGCCGAGCTGGCGCTCCGTCTCCGCGAAGACCGCGTCGATCGTGGCGGGGTCGGTGACGTCGCAATGGCCGACAATCGCCGCGTCAAGCTCGGCGGCGAGCGGCTCCACACGCTTGCGCAGCGGTTCGCCCTGATAGGTGAGCGCGAGTGTCGCCCCCTGCGCGTGGGCCGCCTTCGCGATGCCCCAGGCGATGGAGCGATTATTCGCCACTCCCATCACCAGGCCGCGCTTGCCGCTCATCAATCCGCCCGATGCCATGCTCGTCACGATGCTCCGTACCGTTGCCCGTCTTTCCGGGCGCAGGTTCCTATCGCACAGCAGCAGGACCCGCTCAAGCGAGCGGTCGCGCGCGACAGGCGTGCGCGGGCGGCGGAACTCAGCCGGCGCCGTCGCGTCGCTTGCGCATCAGCTCTTCGAGGTGCGGGTCCGGCGCCTCGGGAAGCATGATCCGCATGGTGGCGAGCAGATCGCCAAAGCTACCGTCCGCCTTGGGCAGGCCCTTGCCGCGCAGGCGGAAGGTGCGGCCGGATTGGGTGTGCGCGGGCACGCTGAGCGAGACCTCGCCGCCCAGCGTCGGCACCCGCACCTTGCCGCCCAGCACCGCATCGGCGAGCGGCAACGCCACATCGGCACGCAGATCCGTGCCCTCGATGCGGAAATGCCGGTGCGGGGCATAGGCCACCACCACATAGGCATCGCCCGGGGCGCCGCCGAACGGACTTGGCTCGCCCTGTCCCTTCAGCCGCATGCGGTGGCCTTCGACAGCGCCAGCGGGAATCTTCACCTCGACCACACGCCCGTTGGGCAGGTGGACCTTCACCGACCCGCCCTCGACGATGCGCTCCAGCGCCACCGGCACGGTGATGTCGACATCGCCGCCGCGCGGCGTTTCTCCACCCGCGCCGCGTCCCCGACCGCGCCCGCCAAGGCCGCCGAGAATGTCGGCGATCACGTCGTCGAAGCCGCCCGCGTCATGCGGGCCATGGCCGGAGCGGCGGGCGCCCTCGGGACCGAAGGAGAAGCTCTCATAGGCGGCGTCCCCCGGCGGGGGGCGACGGAATCCGCGCCCGAAGCCGCCGCCCGGAAAGCCCTCGAAGCCGCGCGGCTTGCCTTCGGCGTCGATCTCGCCACGGTCGAACTGGCCACGCTTCTCCACGTCGGAAAGGATTTCGTGCGCGGCGTTCAGTTCGGCGAACTGGTCCTGCGCCTTCGGGTTGTCCTTATTGGCGTCGGGATGCAGCTTCTTGGCGAGCTTGCGGAAGGCTCGCTTGATGTCGTTCTGGTCAGCGTTACGGGCCACGCCGAGAATGTCATAGGGATCGCGCATGAATGGTAATCTCGTCCGGCGGTTCCGGCTTCCCTTCATGTAGGGAGGGTGTTGCGGGGATGCAACGGCTCACCATGGCCATTGGCGCGGAGATCGCGGGCGGTGAGGGCTCAGCGGTCGAGCAGGCGGGCCTGATCGACCTTCCAGCCGTTCTTGCCGGCGCGGCAGGCCTCGCCCTGCAGCCAGTCTTCCTGCTTTTCGCGCACGAAGCTCATCAGGAACTCACGGCACTTGCCGTCGTCGCCGGTCTCGCCGAGCGGCGTCACGGTGCCGCGCGTGGCGCTGGCATAGTTTTCCCAAGGGACGCTGGGAGCGGCCTGCTTCTCGCGCAGCGCTTCGGCGAGGGCGTTGCGGGCGGCGGCCCAGTCATCGGGGGCGATGCCTTTCGGCACCGGCTCGCGGGCATAGGCGCTCGGGGGCACCGAGCCGGTCGCCAGCGTGTCGAGGTCCGGCCCGGTGGAGCAGCCGGCGACGAGAAGCGCCGCGCCGACCAAAGTCAGCACGCTGGGTGCTGTGCGGAAGGATGCCGGGAGCGTATATGGAGGACGCGCGCTGTCCCGTTCGCGCGCCGCCTGCTCTCGCCACCTGTGGAACGTTTCCATGGGTCCCGTACTCGACCGTCCGAAGTTGTCGTTATGGAAGCGTCCGAACCGTTAACATCCGGTGATTTCACCGCCGCCACCGAACCTTTCCTGCTGTTCGAGGAATGGTTTGCGCAGGCGAAGGAGAGCGAGCCCAACGACCCCAACGCCATGGCGCTCGCCACCGTGGACGCCGACGGCCTGCCGGATGTGCGGATGGTGCTGCTGAACCAGCGCGATGCGCGCGGCTTCGTGTTCTTCACCAATACCGGCAGCGCCAAGGGGCGCGAACTTGCTGGCACGCCCAAGGCGGCGGTGGTGTTTCACTGGAAGTCGCTGCGCCGGCAGGTGCGCGTGCGCGGCCCGGTGGAGCAGGTGAGCGAAGCCGAGGCGGACGCCTATTTCGCCTCCCGTCCGCGCCTGTCGCAGATCGGTGCCTGGGCGAGCCAGCAGTCGCGGCCGATGGAAGGGCGCTTCGCGCTGGAGACGGCGGTGGCCAAGGTGACGGCGCAATACGCGCTCGGCACGGTGCCGCGTCCGCCGCACTGGACCGGCTTCCGCATCCGCCCCCTGCAAATCGAATTCTGGCACGACCGGCCCTTCCGCCTGCATGATCGCGTCGTCTTCGCGCGCGAGACGGCTGAGGCGCCGGAATGGACCAAGACGAGACTCTACCCCTGATCGGCCTTTCCCCGGCGGCCTCGTCCCCTGACACCGCCCCGTCGCTGAGCTAGACATCGCCCATGAACAACCAGCCTCGCCGCACTCTCCTGCTCACCGGCGCCTCCCGCGGCATCGGCCACGCCACCGTCAAGCGGTTCTCCGCCGCCGGATGGCGCGTCATCACCTGTTCGCGCCACGCTTTCCCGGAAAACTGCCCCTGGGAAATGGGGCCGGAAGACCACATCCAGGTCGACCTGTCCGACCCCGCCGACACGCTGCGGGCGGTGGAGGAAATCAAGAACCGCCTGCCCGATGGCCAACTCCACGCGCTGGTCAACAATGCCGGCATCTCGCCCAAGGGCGCGGGCGGAGCGCGGCTCGGCACGCTGAACACGCCGGAGGAAGACTGGCGGCGCGTGTTCCAGGTGAATTTCTTCGCCCCCATCCTGCTGGCGCGCGGCCTGCTGGAAGAGCTGAAGCGCACCCATGGCGCGGTGGTGAACGTCACCTCCATCGCCGGCTCGCGCGTGCACCCCTTCGCCGGCGCGGCCTACGCGACCTCCAAGGCGGCGCTGGCCGGCCTGACGCGCGAAATGGCGGCCGATTTCGGCCCGCTCGGCGTGCGGGTTAACGCCATCGCCCCCGGCGAGATCGACACGTCGATCCTGTCGCCCGGCACGGAGAAGCTGGTGGAGCAGATCCCGATGCAGCGGCTCGGCACGCCCGATGAGGTAGCCAAGATCATCTATGTGCTGTGCACCGAGACCTCGTCCTATCTGAACGGGGCGGAAATCCACATCAATGGTGGCCAGCACGTCTGAGCCGTGCCGGACACCCCGTCATCCCGGAAGGCGCCAGTTCGTCCGGGATGACGGCGCTACAGCCACCGTTTCCACTTGAAGAACAGATACGGCACCACCGCCGCCGCCAGCATGCCCGCCAGCGCCAGCGGGTAACCCCAGCGCTCGTCCAGCTCCGGCATGTGCTGGAAGTTCATGCCATAGACCGAGGCGATCAGCGTCGGCGGCATCAGCACCACCGAGAGCACCGCGAAAATCTTGATGATGTTGTTCTGCTCGATGCCGACCATGCCCAGCGTGGCATCGAGCAGGAAGGTGATCTTGTTGCCGAGATAGGAAACGTGGTCGTTCAGCGAGCCGACATCGCGCTGCATGCTTTTCAAGAGCGCGCGCTGCTCCTTGTCGAATCGCTGCGCCTCGCCCTCGGTGGACAGGAAGGTGATGAGACGGCCCATCGACACGAGGCTCTCGCGCACCTTGGAGGCAAGATCGCCGCGCCGCCCCAGCAGTTTCAATATGGTGCGGAAGCGCCGGCTATCGCTCGGCCGGTCGGTGGCCTCCTCGAAGACCTGGCGTGACACGGCATCGATGTCGCTCGACAGGCGCTCGATGATGTCGGCGGCGCGGTCGATGATGGTGTCCAGCATGATCAGCAGCAGCCGGTCGCCGCGCGTGCCGGGCGGGCAGGCGCGATCGAGCTTGGCCACGACGAGGCGGAAGGGCGTTGGCTCGTCATAGCGCACCGTGGTGAGCCGGTTGCCGGCGAGGATGAACGAGATTTCGGCCAGTGTGGGGCGTTCGCCGTCGCTGTTGCAGACGATGGCGCCGGTCATGTAGCGCGCGCCGTTCTCCACCCGCAGGCGGCTCGACGGTTCGATCTCGACCATTTCCTCGCGCGTCGGCACGGAAAGGCCGAGCGCCTGCTCGATGATCCGGTCCTCGCCCTCGCAGGGGCGGAACAGGTCGACCCAGACGGCGTCGTCCGGCATGTCGTCCACGGTCCGCACGGCGACGGGGGCGAGCAGTCCGTCGCGGACGCAATAGGCGGTGATCATAGCTCCTCCGGCACGGGTCGCGGCGGCGCCGACCATGCTCTGGATCGCAAACAGATGCCAGCCGGCCCCCCGCCAAAGGCGCAGGGCCGTGTCGTAGCCGTCATCGCGGCGCGAATCAGGCGAGCCTGTCCCGTCCGGGCGCACATCGGTGCAGCACCCGAAGGAGGGCGGTTCGTCGTTCAGCGTCTCTGGGGGAAGAGGCGGCCTCAGGCCGCGAAATATTCTACGTCGCGAAGCGTGACGATTTTGGCTTCCGCATCATCGGTCCGCGCCGCGCCCGAAACGGGGGCATCGGATACCGTCTTCTTGGAGGAGGCGTAACGGGCCGCAGCGGCAACCGCGGAAATGCCGATCTCGCGCCAATGTGCGCTCTGTTCCGCGCGGTCCCAGCGCTCGCTCGGTCGGGATTCGGGGGCGCGGCTCTGTTGGGCCGGGCTTTCTTCTTCGGTAGACATGACACTCTCCAGGTTGAACTCCCCGCCATTGCGGGCGGATGCCGACGAAGTGGGCGTCGACTGCGTCAAAAATATGCAAAGTCGCGGTCGGAGATAAGGCCTCTTGGCGCTTAGCCGGCTTCATCCCGGCTTTTTCGACCTCTTCCAACGGAAGTGATGTTTTTTCGCAACAACTTATGGCGACGAACCGGTGGCAGTCATGTGGCCCCTTCAAGGCGGGTCCTACATGGGTTAATCGACGGACAGCGAGCGATTTGACGCGCATGGCGCGTGGCGGGATTCGGAGCTTTGGATATGGTTTTGCGCGGGGCGGCGGTGGTCCTGTTGGCGGTTCTTCTGGCGGCGTGCAGCAATGCGCAGCGGCAGCCGGCTCCCGAGGCGTCGCTGACGCCGCGGGACAAGAAGCTGCTGGCGGACGCACCCTATAAGAAGGTTCAGCCGCCGGAGATGTATCAGCGCGCGATCGTCGACTATGCCGGCACCGAGAAGCCCGGCACGATCGTCGTCGATACCGACAAGAAGTTCCTCTACCTGGTCGAGGATAACGGTAAGGCGATCCGCTACGGCGTGACCGTCGGCGAAGAAGGCCTCGCCTTCAAGGGCGAAGCCAAGGTGGGCCGCAAGGCCGAATGGCCGACCTGGACCCCGACCCCGGAAATCAAGCAGCGCCTCGCCGGCATTCCGAACTTTGTCGGCCCCGGTCCGCATAACCCGATGGGGGCCCGCGCCCTTTATCTCTACCAGGGCAACAAGGACACGCTGTTCCGCATCCATGGCACCAACCAGCCCGAATATATCGGTTGGGCCATTTCCTCGGGCTGCATCCGCATGCTCAATGAGGACGTGATCGACCTCTATACCCGCGTGCCGCAGGGCGCCAACGTCGTCGTTCTCTGACGACCGCGACGGGTTCAAATGAAAAGGGCGCTGCCGCTGGCAGCGCCCTTTTTGTTTGTCGGTGCAGTGCTTTAGGAGCTTGCCGCCTGCCATTATGTCGAAAAGGGCAGGGCCCCGGCGCTCGGCCGGGGCCCTGTCGCGTCAAGCGGCCAGCAGGTTCTCGCGCACGGCGTAGTCCAGCGTCTTGTCGAGCGCGCGGGTGAGGCGGTCGAACAATTCGTCGATCTCCGCCGGAGAGATGACCAGCGGCGGGCAGATGGTGACCGCGTCGCCGAACACGTTGCGCAGGATGAGCCCTTCCTGCTGGCAGAAAGCCACGCACTTCGCCGCCATGCCGAGCTTGGGGTCGAACTGGCGCTTGGTCTTCTTGTCTGCCACCAGCTCGACGGCGCCCACCAGCCCCTTGCCGCGTGCCTCGCCCACCAGCGGGTGGTCTTCCAGCGCGGCGCGGCGGGCGTCGAACTGCGGGATCTTCGCCCGCACCCGTTCGAAGATGCTCTCGCGCTCGTAGATTTCCAGCGTCTTCACCGCCACGGCGGCGGCCACGGGGTGGCCGGAATAGGTGTAGCCATGGCCGAAGCTGCCGAGCTTGCTGCTCTCGGTAAGCATCGCCTCATACATCAGTTCGGGCACCATCACCGCGCCGATCGGCTGGTAAGCCGAGGACAGAGCCTTGGCGACGGAGATCGAATCGGGCCGCATCTCCATCGCTTCGCTGCCGAAGGCGGTGCCGAGACGGCCGAAGCCGGTGATTACCTCGTCGCCGATGAAGAACACGTCGTACTTTTTCAGCACGGCCTGGATCTTCGGGTAGTAGGTCGCCGGCGGCACGATCACCCCGCCCGCGCCCATGACAGGCTCGGCGATGAAGGCGGCGACCGTCTCCGGTCCCTCGGCGATGATGAGGGCTTCGAGATCGGCGGCGAGACGGGTGGCGAAATCCGCCTCGCTCTCGCCCGGCTCGGCCAGACGATAATGGTGCGGCGCGGTGGTGTGGCGCACACCAGCGATCGGCAGGTCGAAATCATTATGGTTGCCGGCGAGGCCGGTCAGCGAGGCGGCGGCGATGGTCACGCCGTGATAGCCGCGCATGCGGGCGATGATCTTCTTCTTCTTCGGCCGACCCAGCGCATTGTTCATGTACCAGACGAGCTTCATCTGGGTGTCGTTGGCCTCGGAGCCGGACGAGGTGAAGAACACCTTGGAGATCGGCACCGGCGCAATCTCCTTGAGCTTTTCCGCCAGTTCGATCGCGGGGTCGTGGCTCTTGCCGCCGAAGATATGGGTGAAGGGCAGCTTGCGCATCTGCGTCGCGGCCGCCTCGACCAGCTCTTCATTGCCGTAGCCGAGCGCCGTGCACCAGAGGCCGGCCATGCCTTCGAGATAGGGCTTGCCGTCGACATCGTGCACCCACACGCCCTTGCCGCGTTCCAGGATCAACGGCCCGGTCTCGCGCACGGCGACAAGGTTGGTATAGGGATGGATCAGCGTCTCGACGTCGCGAGCCTGAAGATTGGTAAGCATGGCAGCTACTCCGCCGGCCGGGTTGAACCGGCCCCACCCTAGAGCGGCGGCGGGCGCGCCGGAAGCGGGCCCTTGGTCGGAACCCCCGACCTATTGACTTGTGCCGGGGTTTTCGACCGCGGAGGAGGCGGGCGGCGCCTCCTCATCCGCCCCTTCCGTAGCGTCCATCGCGGCGGGCGCGTCCGGCTTGCGCGGCGGGCTCGGCACCTTGGCCGTCGCTTCGGCCACAGACCATTGGCACAGCACCGCGCCGCTGCGCCGCTCGGCGCGGTCCACGTGCAGATGCTGCTCGTGATAACCGTCCGAGCCGGGCCCGAGGATGGTGGTGAAGTCGGCGCAGGCGCTGGCCTTGATCAATTCCTGGAAGGCGACGGGCATGGCCGCGTCACCACTGCCGGGTACTGGGGCGCCGATGACGAAACGCCGCCCGTCCTTCAGCACATAGCCCCGTGTGTCCATCGCATTGCCGCGCCCGTGCTCGCTGGTGCGGGCGCCGACAACGCGGTTGCGCGGGCGGCATTGCTGCGAGCCGGCGACGAGCACTTTATCGAGCGGCGCGCCGAGCGTTGCCACCGCCGGCTCGATTCCCTCGCGAACCCAGCGCGCGACGGCGGCGGCCATTTCGCAGCGCAGCGTCGCCGCCGGCTCCAGCGTCACCAGCCGCCCGTCCTTCATCCGTACGGCCGAGAGGGAAACGCCCCGGTCCACCGTGCAGGCGGTGTTGGTGGCCGTCACCGCGACGGGCGTGAACACGCCGAGCGATTCGTTGGAGAGTTCCGGGCAGATGGTGGGCTCCGGCGTGCCGGCCGGCGGCGCGGGGGCGGCTGCCGGCGCGGCTGGCGCCGGCGGCGGCAGAGCGGCAAGGCGCGGCTCGGGAGACGGCGGGGGCAGGGGAACGGGAGCCGTCCCTATCGTCGCCTCGTCCGTTGCCGCCTTCTCCGCTGGCGGCTCGGGAGCGGCGGGTGGGGATTCCGGGGCGGGCGGCTCTGCCGGCGCGGGTATCGCCGCCGCTGTCTCTGCGGTGGCTGCGGGCTCCGTCGGCGCGTCGCCTCGGGCGGGGCGGGGATCGCGCGGGGGTAGGGCGGGCGCCACCGCCACCGGGGCCACGGGCGCGGCGTCGTCAGACGGTACTCTCGTTGTCTTGCTCGCGTCGCCTTCGGCGGGTGCCGCCGACGGTTCGGCGGCGATGTCCTGCGGGCGCGGCGGCGGCAGGGGAATGGCCGCCGCCTTGGCGCGCGTCGCGTTGCGTGCGCGCGCCGACCTGTTCGGCGCCACGCCGAGCCAGTCGCCCAATTGGCGATTAACCGCCGTACCGGCCTCGTCAATCGAGCGCTTGAGCTCCTGCACTGGTTCGGCAGCCAGAGGCGCGGCGCCGACGGCCAGCAAGGCGAGCCCGGCAATGCCGGACAGGGCGCTGCGGTGGGCGGATGGGAGCCGGGGAAAATCCATGCTATCAGGCCTCCATTGCCGGCTTGCCTGCCCGGACGAACTGGATTGCGACAAACTGTGAACGCTCCTCGCGCCATTCTGTTCGACAAGGATGGTACTCTTGTCGACTTCGACCACACTTGGGGACCTGCCGCCGGTGCGGTGATGCGGCGTCTGGCCGGCGACGAGGGCCCGACGCTGGCACGGCTGTTTGATGCCAGCCATTATGTCGCCGAGGAACGGCGCTTCCTGCAGACCTCGCCGCTCATCGCCGGGTCCTCGCGCCAATATGGGCCGCTTTGGGCCGACATCCTCGCGCGAGCAGCCGATGCCGCCTTCTATAAACAGGTCGATCACCTGTTCTGCGAAGAGGGCGCGCGCTACCTCACCCCCATCGGCCGGCCGGCCGAAACACTTGCGCGGCTGCACGCGGTGGGGCTGCCGCTCGGCATCGCCACCAATGACGCCGAGCCGAATGCGCGGCTGCAGGCCGACCGGCTCGGCCTCTCGCCCTATCTCAGCGCCGTGTACGGGCATGATTCGGGTTATGGCTCGAAGCCGAACCCCGGCATGGTCGTTGCCTTCGCCGCGCTCACCGGCCTGCCGGCTTGCGCCATCGCGCTGGTCGGCGACACCCGGCACGATCTTGAAACCGCGCGGGCGGCGGGGGCGATGGCGATCCTTGTGCGCTGCGGGCCCGCGCCGGTGGACGACTTCGCGCATGAGGCCGATCTCGTGGTGGATTCGGTGGAGGAACTGGCCGCGCTGATCCTCGGTGCGGACGCTGCCCAGCCGGCGGTGGCCTGAGACGGGCGGGGGAGGGGCAGCAATGATCCGGCGGCGGCTCTACATCGAGGAACGCATGTCGCGGCTCGCCATATGGAGCTTGCGCACCGCCATCTTCGCCTTTCCCGTCACCTTCATCGGCGCCGCGCTGTTCGCCACCGAGACCTTGGATTTCCGCAGCGCGCTCTACACCGTGCTGGCCGGCGTCGCCGTGGCGGTGCTGGCGCTGGTGCTGGCGCTGGCGGGCTTTGTGGTGATCTGGAATGACGGGCTGAAAGGGCTGTGGCGGGTGATCGGCGCGGCGGCGCTGGCGCTGGTGCTGATCATGCCGACGGCGACGCTCGCTGCGCTCGGCATGGGCGTGCGCAACCTTCCCGACGTGACGACAGACCCCGAGGACCCGCCGTCCTTCGTCACCCTCGGCACGGTGCGCTCGCGCGCCGCCAACAGCCTCGCCTATCCCGGCGACCGGATGGCGGCGCTGCAGCTCGACCTTTATCCCGGCATCAAGCCGATGAGCTTCGAGGCGCCGCCGGACGAGATCTTCCGCGGCCTGCTGGCGCTGGCGAAGCGGCACAAATGGCTGGTGGTCGAGGCGGTGCCGCCGCGCGACGGGCGCGACGGGCGGCTGGAAGCGGTGGCGCGCAGCCTGCCTTTCGGCCTGCGTGATGATCTCGTCATCCGCATCCGCCCCATCGCCACCGGCACGCGGGTCGATATCCGCTCCACCGCGCGCAGCGGCGATGCCGATTTCGGCTCCAATGCACGGCGCATTTCCCAGCTCTTCGCCGAACTGGCCGACCAGCAGGGCCGCCCGCTGCGCCGCTGACGCCGTGGCGGCTCAGGGCAGGCGGTAGAAGCCGGCGAGCACGGCGGGGCCGTCAGTGAGCACGTCGCCACGCTCCACCAGATCTTCGAGATGCGCCAGGGTGGAGAGCCCCGCCGCGCCGGCGAGCCGGGGATCGAGGCCAAAATAGATCGCGCGTACAATGTCCGGAATGGCGCGCGGCCCCCGCTCCAGCGCCCGCATGATTGCGGTTTCGCGTGCCAGCCGGTGGCGCAGGAAGCGCTCGACGAACGCCGGCCCCTGAGTGATCACGCCGCCATGGCCGGGGAAATAGAGCGTCTCCGGCCGCTCCCTGAGCCGCCGCAGCGAGTGCATATAGTCATTCATCGACCCGTCCGGCGGCGCCACCACCGTGGTCGACCAGCCCATCACATGATCGCCGACGAAGATCGCCCCGGCCTCCTCCAGTACGAAGGCCATGTGATTGGCGGTGTGGCCGGGCGTCGCCAGCGCCGCGAGCGTCCAGCCGGCCCCTTCCACCCGGGCGCCGTCGGCCAGCGCCACATCGGGGAGAAAGCCACGGTCGCCAGCGGAATCGAGCGTGTTGACCTCCTGAGCGTGCAGAGGCCGGGCGGCGCGGTGGGGGCCCTCACCATAGGTCGGGGCACCGGTTGCCGCCTTCAGCGCCGCCAGCGCGCCGCTGTGGTCGCGATGGGTGTGGGTGAGAAAGAGATGCGTCACCGTCTCCGCCTCCACCGCCGCCAGCACGGCAGCGACATGCGAGGCGTCGTCCGGGCCGGGGTCGATGATCGCCACCGCGTCGCGCCCGACGATATAGGTGCAGGTGCCGGTGAAGGTGAATGGCCCGGGATTGGGGGCGAGCACCCGGCGCACGCCCGGCGCCACCTCTTCCACAACCCCCGGCACAGCGGTGAAGCGCCGCTCGAAGGGAATGTCGTCCGCCATCAATGCCTCCGGCTTGCGCGCGCGTGCGGTTCGGGCATGGCGTTTGCACGCCGGCCCCGGCACGTCTATTCAGCTACTGCGCGGACTGCCTATCGCAAGGGTGAGGGATGGACAAACTGCTCGACGGCTATCACCGCTTCCGTGCCACCGGCTGGCCGGAGCGCAAGGCGCTCTTTGAACGGCTGGCGGCTCTGGGGCAAAAGCCGCAGACCCTCGTCATCGCCTGTTCCGACAGCCGCGTCGACCCGTCCATGATCTTCGACGCCGGGCCGGGCGAGTTGTTCGTCGTGCGCAACGTCGCCAATCTGGTGCCGGCCTATTCGACGCCGGACCACCAGCACCATGGCACGAGCGCCGCCATCGAATTCGCCGTGCGGGTGCTTGAGGTGCGGGAGATCGTCGTGCTCGGCCATGCGCTGTGCGGCGGCGCCGGCGCGTTGATCGACGGCGCTCCGCCCCAGGCGCAGGACTTCCTGCCGGACTGGATCCGCATCGGCGCTCCGGCCCGCGACATCGCCCTCAATCTCAGCGACGATCCGGCCGAGCGGCGGACCATTGTGGAGTACCAGTGCGTCAGGCTGTCCCTTCGCAATCTCGCGACCTTCCCCTGGGTGCGGGAGCGGCTTGAGGATGGCCGGCTTTCGTTGCAGGGCGCCTATTTTGCCGTGGCCACCGGCGTTCTGGAGCGACTGGGTCCGGACGGCACCTTCGCCCCGGCCTGATACTTTCGGTTGAGACGGCCGGAACTTCCACCCCGCACCCGCGTTTGGCGCTCGACCGGCGATGCTGGTCCATCAGCCAAAAGGCGGGAGGACGTGCCGTGGGACTGCTCTCAAAAGACATCAGGTCGCTTGACGACCTTCTGATCCAGGGGCTCGGCGAGCTTCTCTACACCGAGCGCCGGATCGCCAAGACGCTCGCTGCGCTGGCCGGCAAGGTGTCCGATCCGGCGCTGCGCCGCGATCTCGAAGACGGTCTTGCCGCGAGCAACGGCAATATTGTGCAGATCGAGGAAGTCTGCCGCCGCCGCGACTGCCGCCCGCATGTCGCGGAGTCCCCGGCGATCGACGGCATCTTCATCAGCGCGGAAGAGCTGGCCGGCGAGATCGACGATGATCATGTGCTGGACATCGCCATCGCCGGCGCGGTGCAGGCATCTGCGGCCTATACCGCCGCGCGCTATGCTGGCCTCATTGCCAGCCTCGCGGGCGTCGGCCGGACGGATTGCTGCCGCCTGCTTCAGGCAGGGCTGGCCCATCACCAGCGCGTCGCCGACATGCTGCGCCTGCTGGCCGAGAAGCGCCTCAATCCCCGTGCGCTGGGCCGTGGCGGGCGCGGGCCGCTTCCGGTGGCGATCGCCAGCTGACCGGCAGCAAGCCGCCAGCCTATCGAAGGGCCTGCCGGCACGCCTCGGTGAGCCGGCCGGGGTCATCGGCGAGCGCCTCCACCGCCACCCAGTGATTCCAGTCGGCCGCGAGGCTCCAGCCCGGCCGGCCGACATAGGCGAGAGGCAGCCGGTAATGCAGCACGGCGCGCGGCTTCACCTTGCCGCTGATGCGGTGCCCGATGTCCGGGAACAGCTCCAGGAACAGCGGAAGCAGATCGAGCGAGCGCTTGCGCGTCGGGTTTGCCGCGACATAGTCGGCGCAGAGCGTGGCGAGGTCGGGCCGGTAGTCGGCTGAAAGGACCCGCCTGACATAGTCAGCGGCGTAGGGCGGTGGCGCGTGGAAGCGCATTAGCCCACTCGTCAGTGTCGCTTGGCGCAAGGCCGGTTCGCTCACCAGATAGGCTTGCAGCAGCCGCAGCAGCGTCCCGGCATCCGTGGCTTCCGGCATGACGTTGAAATGCAGGCCGAGCGAATCGGTGAGTATCACCCCTTCGCCCCTCGCTCCCGCTGTGCGCAGCGCCTGAACCACCCCATCCAATTCGCTGAGCCTCTCCACCGGCAAGGGCCCGGTGATGAGTTCGCGCGGCACGAGCGGGCTCACCACCGCGCCGAGCCAGAGCGAGAGTGGCCCCAGTCGCCGGGCCGGGCCCTCGCGTCCGGGATGGACATGGCGCATGTCGAGCTCGATGCCGATGTCCCCGAGCCGTGAACCCGTGAGCCGAAAGGCGTGCGGGTCTTCCTCCTCCACCGTTCCGCCGATGAGCGCGCTAAGGCACTGCGCCGCCCCGCGCTCGGACAGGCGCGTGAATTCGATCTCGACGCCGACCAGCCGCGCTTGGCCATCTCGGGTCAGCGGCGCGGGCAGGGGCTGAAATAGCAGGGAAGGCGCGCTCACGCGCGGCACCAAGGTGGCGGGTTCATCGACGGCATATGGGGAAGAAGCGTGCCGTTTCCAGATGGTGATCGCTGCGCCAGAGGCGCCTGCCTGACAGAGTGAAACGCTCCCCGATACGCGTCAGGTTCGCGCAAGCCATGTCTCCGATCTTGGAGCAGGGGAGGAGCGTGAGCGCCATTGCGTCTCCGCCTCTTCGTTTCGCCGCATCGCCTCTCATCGTCCGCATCAGTGTCAACCCACCCCCGATACAGCCAAACAGTGGCTGCGCGGCCTGGCCCGCAGCGCCGGAGACCTCGAATGAACGTGAAGAATCTCGCGATCCGCACAAAGATCATGCTGGCATTCGGGCTTGTCCTCATTGCCAGCCTTGTCACCGGTGGAGTCATCCTGAAGGCGCAGTCGACCGTCAGTCAGAATGTCGGCTGGACCGTCCACACCTATGAGGTGCTGGACCGTGTCGACCGGATGATGGCCGCTATGGTCGATCAGGAAACCGGCCTGCGCGGCTATCTGATCACCGGCAAGGATGGCAATCTCGATCCGCTCCGGGCCGGCGAAGGCGCCTTCGTCACCAACTGGAAGGAAGCGAAGTCGCTCACCAGCGACAATCCCGTCCAGCAGCAGCGGCTCGATGCCGTTCGTCAGCAGGTCGAGGCCTGGCAGCGCGATGTGTCGGCCTATGCCATCGGTCTCATGAAGGCGGGGCAGGCGGAGGCCGCGCGTGAAGTGGAGTATGCCGGCAAGGGCAAGGAGTATTTCGACAAGATCCGCGGTCTTGTCGCCGAGCTAAGTCAGGCCGAAGCGTCGCTGCTCACCGTCCGTCAGGAGGAGATGCAGTCCGCCGAACACGTCATTCTCTACGCCGTCGTGCTGTCGGTGGTCATCATCCTTCTTATCGGCGTGGTGGCGGCCTTTGCGCTGAACAAACTCGTCGCCTTGCCGATCCGTGCCACTGTTGCCGGCATGGAGCGCATCCGCGGGGGCGATTACGCCACGGCTGTGGACTACACGGAAAGGAAGGATGAGATCGGCGCCATGGGCAACGCGCTGCTCGCCTTCCGCGACAGCCTTGCCGAGGCCGAAGCCGCCCGCCGCGAGGCGACCGCCCGCGCCGAAGCTGAGCGCGCCGCCATGGCCCGGCGCGACCGGCTGGCGCAATCCTTCGTCGCCAATATGGAAAGCATCGTCAACCAAGTCGCCTCTTCTTCGAGCGAGGTGTCAGTGGCGGCGCGCAATCTCTCGGACACGGCCGAGGAAACCTCGCGCCAGGCGGTCGCGGTGACCAATGCGGCGGCGGAAGCCTCCACCAATGTGCAGACGGTGGCCAGCGCGACGGAGGAGATGAGCTCGTCCATCAGCGAAATCGGCTCGCAGGTCACGCAGGCCGCCGCGTTCGCCGCCTCCGGTTCGGACGAAGTCACCCGCGCCGCCAGCGAGATCCGTGAGCTGTCCGACGCCGCCAGCAAGATCGGCGAAGTGGTCAACCTCATCACCGACATCGCCGCGCAGACCAACCTTCTCGCGCTCAACGCCACCATCGAGGCGGCGCGGGCGGGCGAGGCGGGCCGCGGCTTCGCTGTCGTGGCGCAGGAGGTCAAACAACTCGCCGAGCAGACCGCCCGCGCGACGCAGGAGATCGGCCTGAAGGTGCAAGGCATCCAGCAATCGACCAGCCGCACCGTCGGCTCGATCGAGAGGATCGTCGGCACCATCACCCAGATTCGCGATGTCACCACCGCCATCGCCACGGCGGTGGAAGAGCAGGCTGCCGCCACGCGCGAAATTGCCAGCAACACGCATATGGCGGCCAGCGGCACCGGCGCGGTGAACGACAACATGGCCGGCGTCGGACGCTCGGCGGAGATGACGGGCGCAGCGTCGACGCAGCTCTCCTCGCTGTCGACGTCGCTGTCCTCGCGCGCGGGCGAACTGCAGCGCGAAGTCGCCGAGTTCGTGCAGAACCTGCGCGCGGGCTGAACGTTTGACCGGAACCGGGGCCGCACACGCTGCGGCCCCGGACGGGCCAGGGGCCTTCCCCGCCTAGTGCACGCTTGACCCGCGCGGCCAGAGCGTTCACGAGGGCGGAAGAGGCGCGGATGGGGAGGCGGCTGGGGGCTTTGCCGCCGCCTGATCTGACGGCGTCCGGTCCGCGGCGAGGAGCCCCGCCAAATGTCCACCACCTACTATGTCGTGCTGTCCTTCGTCGCCAATGAAGAAGGCGACCTCATCCCCGAAGAGCCGCGCGAGGCGCAGAGCCGGGGGCAGGCGGAAGCCATGGCACGCGCGCTCAAGGGCCAGAAGGCGGGTGTGGTCGCTTTTTCGCGGACAGGGGACCCGAACGTCGGGGATTTTCAGCCGGCGGTCGAGATCGTGCGTTACGGCCACGTGCCGGACGATCTCGAATAAGGGCTTAGGTCTGTCTGCACCCTTGTGAGCGCATCTCTCAGGGCCCTGGTGTGCCCATGTCCCCAGACATCGAGATGTCTTGGGTCCGCGTGGTCGGAGTGGCAGGATTTGAACCTGCGACCCCCTCGTCCCGAACGAGGTGCGCTACCAGGCTGCGCTACACTCCGCCGCGGCGCGCAGCCTGTAACATGGCAATGAGCCGCCCGGCAAGGGCCCCACCACCACTTGCGCAGCGAGCAGTGGATAAGCCTGTTGTGGCCGGCGGGTGCGTCGAGGTTGAAAGCCGCGTCAAGCTGTGGCTATGTCCGCCCCCACGGAACGCGCCGCTAGCGGCGCGACCATTGGGGCGTCGCCAAGCGGTAAGGCAGGGGATTTTGATTCCCCCATGCGGAGGTTCGAATCCTCCCGCCCCAGCCACCACCCATAAATTTTTATATTTCAATGGCTTATGTGGGTTTGTGCGGTCGGCTCTAGTACAGAATTCTAGTACACGCCCTAGACCCGCAGTTGACCGGGTTCGTCTGGCCATGCGGGATGCCAGGAAGAGCTGGCCCCTCACAGCTTGTGCTGGGAGCTCTTTTACCGAAGACGGCCAAAAAACAGGGGCGTGGATCGACGCGCGCAGCTCCAAAAGGCGCGGCCATTGCAGAGCGGCTGCAATGGCTACGCGAATTAGATATGGCGGTGGTCGTCAGCCAGGGCCAGAACGAGGTGGACGACCGTCGCAAGAAGGGCCTCAACATCCTGCCCCACCGGGAGCGGATGCAGAAAGAGGAGGCTGAGGGGAAGACCCGGAAGATGGCCGAAGCGAACCCCCCACGCATCGACTTGGTCGAGAAGCTGGAAAAGCTCGTTGCCGAATACAAAGCCGGGTCCATCGATACGGAACGGTTCTTTGAAGCGCTGAAGGGTTTCGTTGCCGACCTCGACGAGGAGGAACAGCGAGACGCGCGAGAGGGCCTGAATGAGGAAGAGCTGGCAATTTTTGATCTGCTCACCACCCCCGAACCGAAGCTGACTCAGGCTCAGGAGGTTGAGGTGAAGCGGGTTGCGCGAGAACTGCTGACGAAGCTGGATGGGCTGGTAAAGACGATTGATTGGGTGCGGGGGCAGGAAACGCGGAGCGCCGTGTTCAGCGAAATCCGGGTGCGCCTGAACGAACTACCCGACGAGCCTTATCCGCAGGCGCTATGGGACGCGAAAGTGACGCAGGTTTGGGATTTCGTGCTGCGGCGGTATGCCGAGGGTGCTTTTGCGCGCGCGCATTGATAATTCGGCAATGGTAACGACCACTTTTGGGAGCCGTAGCGATCCTCTCGATGCCTGCAATCGGGGCGCGTTCACGTCGGCAGCCTTAGCAACTCCACAAGCTCCTGTTTCTGCCGAATGGTGAGGCCGTTGGGCGAGCACACCCGGTAGGTGAGGCCCTTCTTGCCGTGCCCCACGATCTGGGCGACTTCGGTTTCCGGGATGCGGCTGCGCTCGAAGGTCTCGACCACGTTCTTCCGAAAGCCGTGAAAGGTAGATCACCCCTCGATCTGCTTGGTGCTGCGCCCGAAGTCTCTGCCGATGTACCAGCTGCGCTTCCTGTCCGGGCCTCCCGGTGTGAGATTGGGGAATAGGAAACCGGACGGCGGACACAGCTCCACGAAGGCCTGCAGGCTGCTGTGAATGGGCACGACGCGGACGCTGCTCTCTGTCTTGCCAGCGGGGATGTTGAAGTAGCGGACGCCATCCGCTTCCTGGATGTCTACGGCCTCCAGGGAGCAAATCTCGTTGAGGCGCATGCCCGACAGCAGTGCGATCCGTGGCAACCAGTGGAGCGGAGTGGGCTCTCCAGGAGTGCCTGGGGAGCTTTCCAGGGCAAGAACGGCCTTCAAGGCTTCCGAGCTCCAGGGGGCATTGGCGTCCTTGGGTGTCTTCACCTTCAGCGACTGCCCATCGAACGGGTTATCCCGTCTCCGCCGCACCATGGTGCGCGGCCTGCAACATATGCGGCCGCCGCGCCGGCGATGATGGCGGGCACACGGCCCGTCAGCCGCCCGACCCGTCGCCGGTGATGGAGACGGTCGCGGTGAGCCCGGCGACGAGGGTGATGCCGGGCGGCACAGGATCGAGCACCACGCGCACTGGCACGCGCTGGGCGAGGCGCACCCAGGTGAAGACCGGGTTCACCGTCGCGAGGCCGGAACCGTCGGGCTGTGCGTTGGGCACCGCGATGCCGCGCCCGACGCCCGTGACCTTGCCGTTCAACGTGCCGGGATAGGCCATCAGCGCCACCCGCGCGGTATCGCCGACATGGATGCCGCTCAGCACCGATTCCTCGAAATAGGCGTCGACCCAGAAGCTGTCGCTGTCCACCACCGATAGGGCGCGCTGGCCGCTGGTGGCGTAGTCGCCGGGCTGGGCGAGGAGATTGGTGACGTAGCCATTGACTGGCGAGACGATCCGCGTGCGGCTGAGATTGAGCCGTGCCTGGTCGCGATTGGCTAGCGCCTGCTGATAGGCGCCCTGCGCCATCTCTGCGGCGGCGGCAAATGCCTGCTGCTCCTCCTTGGAGACGGCGAGGGCATCGAGATCGGCGCGCCGCTGCGCCTGCGCCTGCTTGTTGTCGAGATCGGCCTTGGCCCGGGTCACGGCGGCGTCGGCATTGGCGAGCGCGATCTGGTAGTCGTCGGGCTCGATCACCATGAGAACATCGCCCTTGTGTACGAACTGGTCGTCCTTGACCGGCAGTTCGATGATGCGGCCGGAGACCTGCGGGGTGACGGTCACCACATAGGCGCGCACCGTGCCGTCGCGCGTCCAGGGGGTATCCATATAGGTCCGCCAGGTCCACCAGCCGAGCAGGCCGGCGGCGGCGAGCGCGCAGAGAGTGAGCCCCACAGACAGCAGGGCGCGAAAGGTCGACGGCCGCTCTGCGGCCGGGGTGAGCATGGTCATGGCCGTGGCCCCACAGAAAGGACGATGAGCGAAAGCAGGATGATGTAGATGCAGAGGTTGAACAGGCCGGGATGCCAGACATGGCGCGACAGGCTGAAATGATTGGCGATCCGGCTGAGCGGAAAGGTCGCCACCCAGGCCGCCAGAATCATCACGGCGAAGGGGGCGACATAGACCCCGAGAATGTCGATTTCTCTGAACATGTCGTTCGGCCTTTTCAAAGGAGCGGGGAGCGCGCAACGGCCCCGGCGCTGAGCAGTTCGGTGTGCAGGTCGATCGTGTCGCGGATCACATCGATCGCGGCACGCGCCTTTAGTTGCCGCCGGCCCAGCGGATCGTCCGTGATCGCTCCCGCGAGAACGGCCTTCGACAACGCGTCCCGCGCGGTGGCGACCTGCCCGGCGGCGAGCGCGTCGAGGGCATGCTGCAGGGCGCGGCCCGTCGGGGCGTCGGTCGCCAGCGCCCGCAGTTGCAGGACAGCCTGCCCGAGGGCGAGCAGCGCCATCAGGCTTCCGGCCTGCTCCGGCGTCGCCTGCACCGGCAGCGCCTCGGCCCGCCGGGTTAGTCGCTCGGTCCAGCGCAGGGAGGTGGTCGCGCCGGGGGAGCGGGGGAGGCGGCGGAAGTCGCGCAGCGACAGGTCGATGAGCCGGCGGGCGCGGAGCGGTGGCGGGACCATTGGCAGAATGGTGAAGAACAGCGTGCCGATGACCGTGCCGGTGACGATTGCCAGAGCAAGGTTGAAATAGGCGGCGGCGTCGTAGCTGGTCGGATTGCCTACCCCGAGCAGCGGCAGCGCGGCGATGGACATGCCGAGAAAGGAGACATTGTGCCAGCTGCCCGCCTGCAGCATCCCGAGCGGGAGGTAGAGCAGCACGATGACGGCGAGGAGAGCGGGAAAGGTCGAGAGGCCCGGCAGCACGCCGAAATACAGAAGGCTTCCCAGCCCCACCATCGCGGCGGCGCCGAGCGCATAGTCCTTCGACAGGGGGGCAGCCTTATCGCCGAAGGAGCCGAAGACCAGCGTGCCGATGGCGGCGAAGACGATGGCGAAAGCCCCGTTCGGCCAGGCCGACACCACCCAGAAGGCGGAGGTGAGCAGCACCGCAAGGAAGACGCGCAGCCCGTTGAGCAGCGCCGGCAACGGGTCGGCAATCACGAAGGGTCGGCGGGGCGGCGGGAGGCGCGGGCTGTTGCGTTCTCGCAGCAGCAAGATGGCGTCGGCGAGGCCTGCGAGGCCGCAGACGACCTCGCGCGTGGCGTCGAGCGCGATGCGGCCGGCGCCGTCGCTGGCAGGAAGCGTTTCAAGCTGTGCCACGACTTCCTCGGCCGCCTGTCGCAGCTGCCGGGGGGCATGGTCGAGCTGTGCCGGGTCGAGGCGCTCCAGCAGCGGAACAAGAAGGTCGCGGATCGACGTGCGGCTTTCGCTGTGAAGGGTGAGATGCGCGCCGGCATTGCGCCAGCCGACGAGCGCGCCAACCAGCCCGTCCATCATCCGCTGCAGATTGCCGGAGCGGGAGCGGAGATAGGAGGATTCGCCGATGGCCGCGTCGATCTGCGCGTGCAGCAGGCCGAGGCTGCCCGCGAGACCGCGCCGCGCGGCGATGAGGTCGGGAGACTCGCCGCCCTGCCGCAGCGTCGCGAGGAAGCCGTCCCTGAGCTGTCCCGCCGTGCCGCGCAGTGTGCCGGCCAGTTGCCGGCGCGCCGCGCCGAAATCGGTCAGCACCATCACGAAGCCGGCCGAGGCGATGCCGATGCAAATCTCGCCGACGCGGATGACGGCGAGAAAGAACGCCGTGTCCGGATTCGCCAGCGTGTCGGCGAAGATGATCACCGCGGTGATGCCGGACAGCGCCGCCGCATAGGAGGCGAAGTTGCGCAGCAGCACCACCGCGACCCCGCACAGGCCGCA
Source organism: Ancylobacter polymorphus (assembly GCF_022836935.1). Lineage (NCBI taxonomy): Bacteria > Pseudomonadati > Pseudomonadota > Alphaproteobacteria > Hyphomicrobiales > Xanthobacteraceae > Ancylobacter > Ancylobacter polymorphus. The sequence continues at coordinate 2,402,475 of NZ_CP083239.1, forward strand.
CCAGAGGGCGAGGCAGAACAGCAGCGCGTCGCGTTGTTGTGGAAACACCGCCAGCATCGCCACCATCATCAGCCCGCCGACAAGGGTGCCAATGGCGCGGAAGCGGCCCTTCTGCAGCGAGGCGCCGAGATTGGGCTGGCAGACGATGGCCGCGGTGGTCGCGGCCCAGAACGAGTTCTGCAGTTCGAGATAATAGGTGATGTACAACGCGAGGCTGACCGAGGCGGCGAGGCGCAGCCCGAAGAGCAGGCGCGGCCGAAGCGGGGCGAAGAACGACAGTAGCGCCGCCAGAGCGGGCGGCGGATTACCAAGATTCAGCGCCGGTGCATTGTGAGCGTCGCTCATCGTGTCGCCTGCCGGGAGAGTTGATTGAGCCCAGCATAGGCGGTGCGTCGGCGGCGGAAATTATACGCCCGTTCCTGCCTCTAGCGCTTTGGTATGGCCGGGAATTCCGGCTGACCGCACGCGAAAAAAGCGGCGATGCCCGCAAAGGCATCGCCGCCGTCTGGAATGGCTCGTTCGCCGCCCGCTCAGGCCTGGATGAAGGCGAGCAGGTCCGGGTTGATGACATCGGCATGGGTGGTGAGCATGCCGTGCGGGAAGCCCGGATAGGTCTTCAGCGTGCCGTTCTGCACCAGCTTCACCGACAGATGGGCGGAGTTGCCGATGGGGACGATCTGGTCGTCCTCGCCATGCATCACCAGCACCGGCACGCTGATGGCCTTGAGATCTTCCGTCTGGTCGGTCTCGGAAAAGGCCTTGATGCCCTCATAATGGGCCTTGGCGCTGCCCATCATGCCCTGGCGCCACCAATTATTGATCGCGCCCTGCGAGACCTGCGCACCCTCGCGGTTGAAGCCGTAGAACGGGCCGGAGGCGACATCGAGGAAGAACTGCGCGCGGTTGGCGGCGAGCGCGGAACGGAAGCCGTCAAACACCTCGATCGGCAGGCCGCCGGGATAGGCTTCGGTCTTGGCCATGATCGGGGGAACGGCGGAGACCAGCACCGCCTTGGCCACGCGGCCCTGCGGCTCGCCGAACTTGGCGACATAGCGCGCCACCTGGCCGCCGCCGGTGGAATGGCCGATATGCACCGCGTTCTTCAGGTCGAGATGCTCCACCACGGCCGAGACATCGGCGGCGTAGTGGTCCATGTCATGGCCTTCGCTGACCTGCGCCGAGCGACCATGGCCGCGGCGGTCGCTGGCGACGACGCGGAAGCCCTTGCCGAGGAAATACAGCATCTGCGCGTCCCAATCGTCTGAGGACAGCGGCCAGCCATGGTGAAAGACGATGGGCTGGGCATCCTTCGGACCCCAATCCTTGAAGAAGATCTCAACGCCGTCCTTGGTCGTGACGTAACCCATAGCGCTATTCCTTTGATGGAGGGGTAGAAACCAGTCTCTTCCTGCGCTTCCTGCGGGAGGGCGCGGGAAACCCGTGATGCGCGGCCGGCGTCCGTGAGGCGCCGTTGCATCGTTCGCGATAATATATAGCGCGATATATTTTTTCGTGAAAGCACGAAATGCGGGCGCGGGCGCCTTTTTGTGTGTGCAGTCGTGCATGGCAGATAGGCGCGGCGCTTTCGCGAAACCGCCGGCCGGTCAGGGGGCACCGGCAGGGGGGCGAGCGCGGCGTAGGTCAGAAGCCGATGGCGGCGCGCGTCTCGGTTGCCGCCGCTCGGCCCGGCCAGCCGGCGGCCATGAACGTAAGGGATGCGCTCGCCCCGTGGTCGCGGCGCGCCGCCATCTGCGCCTTTTCCACCTTGAACCGGCGGGCTTCGGCCACCCGCCAGTGCCGCGGCGTGTCACCCACGACACGTTTGAACACCGTGGTGAAATGCGCCTGCGTCTGAAAGCCGACCGCGAGGGCGATGTCGATCACCCGCTGGTTGGTGCCCGCCAGCAATTCCTGCGCGGCTTCGATCCGGCAGCGCAGGAGATAGTCATGCGGGCGCAGTCCGGTGGCGAGACGGAACTGGGCGGCGAAATGCATGCGGCTCAGCCCGGCGGCGCCAGCCATGTCTGCGAGGGTGATGCGCTCGCCAATGTTCATCTTCACATATTCAACGACGCGCTTGAGGCGCCATTTCGGCAGCGCCGACTTGACCCGCGCATTGCGGTCAATGGCGGTGATCGCGCCGTCTGCTTCCTGAAGGCGTTCTGCGCTCTCGCAATACACGCCGCTGTCGGTGGTGTTGGCTGCGGGGGAATGCATCTGAAATCCTCTCAAGATCATCAGGCAATTCGATGAGTTGAGAGTAGACGGCTGGACGCCAGACAAAATCGTACCAGCGTTTCGTTCGCTATGCTCTTGGGTGTCCGCTTTCATACCTTGGTATGTACGGCGAGCCGCCCGGAGATACCGAAGGAGGCATCGCCGCGACGGCACCGCGCCGGGGCGGGATAGACTATAAAAATACCTCTAAGCCCAGGAGCTGCGCGCGGGAAGATACCGGCGGCCGCGCCGCATCTGCGCTGGACCGTGCGAACAGGATAGCTTTAATCAGCACCTTCAACCGTCATGCGCCGTCTGACGGAACGTCAGGGCGGCGGGAGGTACCAGGCGGCATGACGGGAAAATCACCGTATTTCTTTCCGGCTCTGGCCGTCGTCATGGCGGCACCGATCTTCGCCGTCGACACGCTCACGCCGCTCGATACCGCCATCGCCGTTCTCTACGTCGCCGTCATCATGCCATCGGCGCATTTCGTTGGCCGTCGCGGCGTGCTGGCGGTCTCGGGCACCTGCATCGCGCTGACGCTCACCAGTTTCTTCATCGTGCATCAGGACGACTGGGAGGGCTCGGCGCTGGTGCGGCTGATCGTCAGCCTGTCCGCCATCCTCATCACCAGCCTGCTCACCTTGCGCAACCAGCAAGTGACCTCGGCGCTGCGAGAGCAGGCCAACCTGCTCAATCTCACCCACGACGCCATTTTCGTGCGCGATCTCGCCGACCGGATCACTTACTGGAATCACGGCGCCGAGGAGCTCTATGGCTGGAGCCGGGCGGAGGCACTGGGCCAGACGGTCGCCAGCCTGCTGCGCACCCGCTTTCCTGACACGCCGGCGCGCATCCACGCGGCGCTGCTGGCGGACTCGCAATGGGCAGGCGAGCTGACCCATTTCAAGCGCGACGGTGCGCAGGTCACCGTGCTCAGCCGATGGTCGTTGCAACGCGACAAATCCGGCCGCCCGGTTGCTGTTATGGAGACCAATAACGACATCACCGAACGCAAACGCTCCGAAGCCATGCTGCAAAAGGCCCAGACCGAGCTTGCCCATGCCGCGCGCGTGGCGACCATGGGCGAACTTACCGCTTCCATTGCCCATGAAGTGAACCAGCCGCTTGCCGCGGTCGTCACCAATGGCGAGGCGTGCCTGCGCTGGCTGGGGCGCGATGTGCCGGACCTTGGTGAGGCGCGTGCCTCGGTGGAGCGGATGATCAGCAACGGACGGCGCGCCAGCAATGTGATTGCCCGGCTGCGGGCGCTGGCCCGCCGCGACGATCCCGATCATGTCGCGCTCAACCTCAACGACGTCGTCGAGGACGCGTTGACGCTGGTGGAGCGGGAGGCGGATTCGCACCATGTCGCCGTCCAGCTCGACCTTCAGCTTGCGCTGCCGGCCATCTCCGGCGACCGCGTGCAGTTGCAGCAGGTGGTCATCAACCTGATGATGAACGCCATCCAGGCGATGGCCAGCGTTTCCGGCCGGGCAAGGCGCCTTGCGGTCACGACCCGGCAGGAGGCGATGGCCGGCGGCCCCGGCTGCGTGACGGTGGAGGTACGCGACACCGGCATCGGCGTGGACGGCGATGGGGCGGAACATCTGTTCACCGCCTTCTACAGTACGAAGAAGGAGGGGCTCGGTATGGGGCTGTCGATCTGCCGCTCGATCATCGAGGCCCATGGCGGGCGCATAGCCTTCGCCGCCAATCCCGATCACGGGATGAAGTTCACCGTCAAGCTGCCCGCACTGAAGGAGCCGGCGCCGTGATTTCGCATACCTCGTCCAGCCGCCCGCCCGCCGCCGCGCCCGCGCCGACAGTGATCGTCGTCGATGACGACGAGGCGTTGCGCGAGGCGCTGAGCAGCCTGTTTCGCTCGGTCGGGCTGCGGGTCGAACTCTATGGCTCGGCGGCGGAACTGCTCGCCGCCAAGCCGCCCGCCGCGCCGCGCTGCCTGGTGCTCGACATCCGCCTGCCGGGGGTGAGCGGGCTGGACTTCCAGGCCCAGATCGCCGCCTCGCCCATGAACATGCCCATCATCTTCATGACCGGTCACGGTGATATCCCGATGACCGTTCGGGCGATGAAGGCGGGCGCGGTGGACTTTCTCACGAAGCCGTTCCGCGACCAGGACATGCTCGATGCGGTCACGACGGCGCTCGAGCATGACCGCCGGCAGAGCGAGGCCAACAAGGCAGCCACCGACATCCGGGATCTCTATCAGTCGCTCACCGCCCGCGAGAAGGAGGTGATGGCGCTCGTCACCTCAGGGCTGATGAACAAGCAGGTGGCGGCGCAGATCAATCTGTCGGAGATCACCGTGAAGATCCACCGGGGCCATGTGATGCGCAAAATGAACGCTAAGTCCTTGGCGGATCTGGTGCGGATGGCCGAAACGCTCGGCCTTGGCATCACAAAGGCTTAAATTGCAAACCTCCGTATGATTTGCATCCCGGACCATTCGCGCCATCCTTCAGGGAACGCGCCAAGGCGTGCCGCTTTGACCGCGAAAGGAATGCCCCCGTGTCTGAAGTTCCGATGATCGCCATCGTCGATGATGATGAGTCGGTGCGCGTGGCCACCTCCAGCCTTGTCCGGTCCTTCGGCTTCAAGACGACGGTGTTCGCGTCGGCGGAAGATTTTCTCGCCTCGCCGACGATGCCGCGCACGGCCTGCCTCGTTACCGATGTGCAGATGCCGACCATGAGCGGCATCGAACTGTTCGAGGCGTTGCGGGCGCGGGGCGTCGCCCTTCCCGTGATCTTCATCACCAGCTTTCCCGAGGAGCGGGTGAAGCGGCGGGCGCAGGAGGCGGGCGCCGCCGGCTTCCTCGCCAAGCCGTTCGACGCCGACACCATGATGGGCTGCGTGTTCGAAGCCCTCAAGGGCCAGCCGCTACCGCGCTAGCGCCGGTCCGCCGCCGCCGTTCAAACCGACAAGACGAGCGCCGCTTCGGGGCGCATGCTGACGCTTGTCCTGTATTCGACCCATGCGCCCCCGCACCGAGCCTCAGGAGCCTGTTATGGACATCGAAGCTACCAAGAAGCGCCGCCTCGCCCCGCTGGGGACTCCCACCGCCTTGCCTTCCAACGCCGTCGCCGACATCGCCGGTGCCCTGACCACGCTGCTGGCCGACGTGTTCACGCTCTACATCAAGACCAAGAACTTCCACTGGCACCTCTCGGGCCCGCACTTCCGCGATTATCACCTCATGCTCGACGAGCAGGGCGATCAGCTCTTCGCCATGACCGACGACATCGCCGAGCGCGTGCGCAAGCTCGGCGGCGTAACGCTGCGTTCGGTCGGCCACATCGCCCGGTTGTCGCGGCTCGACGACAATGACGCCGATTTTGTCACCGCCCAGGACATGCTGGCCGAACTGTGCAGCGACAATATCGCGCTCGCCGGCTTCCTGCGCGCCACCCACGCGCTGTGCGACGAGCATGGTGATGTTGCCAGTGCCAGCCTGATCGAGAACTGGATCGACGAGACCGAGCGCCGGACCTGGTTCCTCTACGAATCCGGCCGCCACGACGAGGCGCGGGGCTGAGCCGCCGCGCGCTGCCTGCTTCCTCCCCGAAGACCCACCTGGCCGTCGCTGTGCCGCAGCGGCGGCCGCTTCTTGTCGGCACCGGGCCGCACGGTGCGAGCGCCGGCCGGATCGAACCAACATCGCCGGCCGTCGTTTTCTGCCCGGAGATTGCCGGCAGAAGGAGGCGTTGGCGTGAGCGATTATGATTTCTACTACTGGCCGCTGCCGTTTCGCGGCCAGTTCATCCGGGGGCTTCTGGCCCATGCCGGCAAGAGCTGGGACGAGCATGGGGCGGGGGAGATCGAAGCGCTGATGCAGCGTGATCCGACCGACCAGCCCATTGCCTTCATGGGACCACCGGTGCTTGTCGAGCGCGCCACTGGCCTTGCCTTGTCGCAGATGCCGGCCATCGCGATCTATCTCGGCGAGAGTCTCGGCCTCATCGCCGACGATCCCGCCCGGCGGGCGCTGACGGCGAAAGTGGTCAATGATGCCAATGACGTGCTGGACGAGGTGACGCTGGATGGCGGTCGGCAGATGTGGACGCGCGCGCGTTGGGAGGCTTTCATTCCCCGTCTGATCCATTGGATGCGGATCGGCGAGGCGATGGGCCGGCGTCACGGCTTGACGGCGGAGCGCGGCACGCTGCTCGGCACCCCGGAGCCGGGCGTCGCCGACATTGTCACCAGCACGCTATGGTGCACGATGGGCGAGCGCTTTCCTGCCATTGAGGCGCTACTGGATGAGAATGCACCCCAAATCGCCGGCCTGACGCGGCGTGTCGCCGCCATTCCCGCCCTCACCACATTGCGGGAGCGTTCGCGCCAGCTCTATGGCGACGCCTATTGCGGCGGCGAGATCGAAAAATCGCTGCGGCAGGTTCTGCTTGCCGCCACTGGACGTTCCTGACCGCGAGGGCGCGGCTCAGCCGAGCTTGCGCAGCAGCCGCAGCACTTCCGCGCGTTCGCTCGGGGTTAGCGGTTCGAGCGTGGCCGCGCTGATCTCTTCGGCCACCCGGATCGCGACATCGGCGACCTCGCGGCCACGGGCGGACAGGTCGAGCGTGCGGCGGCGGCGGTCGCGCGGATCGTCGGTTATAGAGAGCAGCGCGCGCGCCTCCAGCCGGTCGACCACGCCCTTGATAGTGGCGGCATCGAGATGAATCAGCCGCCCGAGCTGGTTCTGCGAGCAAGGGCCGATCTCGCGCAGCTTGGCGAGGGCGGCGAATTGCGGCGGCGTCAGCCCTTCGACCATCCGCGCCGCGAAAAGCGCGGTGTGGCGTTGGCTGGCGACGCGGATGAGAAAGCCGACCTGTGCGTCGACGTGATAGGCAGCGCCGGGTCGGACGCTGGCGCCGTCCGGCTGGTACGCGCCCTCGCTGTTCATGACGATGCCTCCCTCTGATACCGTCATCGCATCAGAGCACAGCCCGGCCATCACGCAAGAGCAAATTGTGCGTATAGAAGCACTCGCGTGGTGGTGGGGCGGCCTAGGGCGGTGGCGCCGGCGCCGGTCCGCGCAGTTCGCCCTGCTCGATCCGCAGAACCCGGTCGCAGAGCCCGGCGCAGAGGTCCGAATTCTCCTCGCAGATCAGCAGCGACAGGCCGCTCGCCTTCAGCCGCGCCAGCGCCCGGCCCATCTGCTCGACCACGATCGGCGCCACCCCTTCCGAGGGCTCGTCGAGCAGCAGCAGCGCCGGGTTGCCGATCAGCGCGCGGGCCACGGCCAGCATCTGTTGTTCGCCGCCCGACATCTGTCCGCCGCGCCGCTCGCGCATGTCGCCGAGCTGAGGGAACAGCTCGAACACGGCTTCCAGCGTCCACGCGGCGCGGCCGGCGCCGGGCAGAGGCGGGCGGCGGCCCAGGTCGAGATTTTCCCGGACGGTGAGTTCGGTGAAGATGCGGCGATCCTCCGGCACATAGCCGACGCCGAGGCGGGCGATGGCGTGGGTTGGCAGCGCGATAAGGTCGGTGCCGCCGAAGCTCAGCCGGCGCGCCCGCCGCCGGACAAGACCCATGATCGCCTTGAGCGTGGTCGACTTTCCGGCACCGTTGCGCCCGACCAGCGCGACGGCTTCGCCGGGCGCCACTTGGAAGGACAGGTCGAACAGGATCTGAGCCTCGCCATACCAGGCGTCGAGACCCTCGATTTCCAGAATCGGCGGGTCCGACCTCATGGCGCCTCGCTCGACGCG